>JBCCTQ010000012.1:0-101245 GCA_039198225.1 Pseudomonadota bacterium | reverse complement strand
GTCCGGCGCAGCCCTTGCTCCCGTGCTTGCCAATGCCTACGGCAATGACCGGAAGGCCTATCACCTGACGGCGGACTACAACTGGGGCTACACGACCGAAGAGGCCGTTCGGACCTCGACCGAGGATATCGGCTGGGAAACCGTTAACGCGGTAAAAACACCACTCACGCAGACCGACTTCTCGTCCTATATCGCACCTGTCCTTCAGTCCGGCGCGGACGTTTTGGTGCTGAACCACTACGGCGGCAACATGGTGAACTCGCTCACCAACGCCGTTCAGTTCGGCCTCCGCGACGCCCAAGCCAACGGCAAGAACTTCGAGATCATCGTCCCGCTTTACTCGCGCCTGATGGCACGTGGTGCGGGCGAGAACGTGAAGGGCATCTTTGGTTCGACGAACTGGCATTGGTCGTTGGCCCAAGGCTTCACCACGCCCGACGGCACCGAAGTGGCGCCGGATCCGGCCTCGGCCGCATTCGTCAAGTCCTTCGGCGAGAAGTACGGCTTCCCGCCGAGCCAGGCGGCCCATACCTGCTACGTCCAAGCGCTTCTTTATGCGGATGCGGTCAACCGGGCGGGCTCGTTCAACCCATGCGCGGTCGGCGAAGCCCTTGCAGGGTTCGAATTCGACGGCATGGGCAATGGACCGACACTTTACCGCGCCGAAGACCACCAGTGCTTCAAGGACGTGCTCGTGGTGCGCGGGAAGGAAAACCCGACCTCGGAATTCGACCTTCTCGAAGTGGTCGAGGTCACCCCGGTCAGCCAGGTCACCTACGACGCCTCGATCTTTGGCGGCGAATTGGGCACCTGCAACCCGGGCGCTTAAGCAACGGTGGGGCGGGGAATCCCCGCCCTCCCTCGACACTTGCGGCGCGCGCCATAGGTCCCGCCGCAATGTAACGGCGTAGGGCGGGGTCACCCCGCCCTGCCCCTAGGTTTCGAACCGAAAGGTGGGCACATGGACGCGATAGTTCTCCAAATCCTGAACGGCCTCGACAAAGGCTCAGCCTATGCGCTGATCGCCCTTGGCCTCACGCTGATTTTCGGCACGCTCGGTGTTGTGAACTTCGCCCATGGCGCGCTCTTTATGATCGGGGCGTTCTGCGCGGTCACCCTGCAACGGATCCTGTCCTTGTCGCATCAGGTGGTCGACGAGAGCCGGGTCGACTTCCTCGGCAACCCTCTGAAAGTCGACGTGCCCTACGTCTACGGTTGGTTCGGCGAGGCGACGGGCCAGGCGATTATCAATTGGTCGGTTCCCCTCGCGATCCTGTTTTCCATACCGATCATGATCCTCGTTGGCTTTGCCATGGAGCGGGGCCTGATCAAGCACTTCTACAAGCGACCCCATGCCGACCAAATCCTGGTCACCTTCGGGCTTGCCATCGTCCTTCAGGAGATCATCAAAGCTTTCTACGGGGCCAACCCGATCCCCACCGCCGCTCCGCCGACATTCACCGGATCGTTCGATTTCGGCGCACTCATCGGGTTCGATCCCAACACGATCATCTACCCCTATTGGCGCCTGATCTACTTCGTCTTCGCCATGTCGATCATCGCGGGCGTCTTCGCCTTCCTCCAATTCACCACCTTCGGCATGGTCGTCCGGGCTGGCATGGCCGACCGGGAAACCGTCGGGCTTTTGGGCATCAACATTGACAAGCGGTTCACGCTCATGTTCGCGCTGGCGGCCTGCGTGGCTGGATTTGCGGGGGTGATGTACGCGCCCATTGTAGCGCCCAATTATCATATGGGGATGGACTTCCTGGTCCTCTCCTTCGTGGTGGTCGTCGTGGGCGGGATGGGCTCTCTCCCAGGTGCGGTCTTGGCCGGCTTCCTTCTCGGGGTCCTTGAGAGCTTTGCCTCCATGGCCACCGTGATCGACATCATCCCAGGCATCAACCAGATCATCATCTACTTGGTGGCCATCATCATTCTACTGACCCGACCCCGGGGCCTCATGGGCCGCCGCGGCGTGATGGAGGAATAAGCCATGTTTGGCCTCGGCAAGAAAGACACCCTCGTCCTCGCCATCGTCACACTTTTGGTGATCTTGGCGCCCTTCATCCTGAACCCTTTCCCGGAGACGTCCGATCTCGCCCAGTTCAATGCGGGCTATCCGGATCTCATGCAGCGGTTCATCATTTTTGGGATCTTCGCGATCGGGTTTAACATCCTCTTCGGGCTGACCGGGTACCTTTCCTTCGGGCACGCGGCCTTCCTCGGCGTGGGGAGCTACGCCGCGATCTGGACGATGAAGCTTGTCACCTTCAACGTGATCCCAGCGATCATCCTCGCCATGATCGTGGCCGGGCTGTTCTCATTGGTCGTGGGTTACATCTCGCTTCGCCGCTCGGGGATCTACTTCTCGATCCTCACACTTGCCTTCGCGCAGATGTCCTATGCCCTGGCCTATTCGGTGCTCACGCCGATCACCGGCGGCGAGACCGGGCTTCAGATCAAATCCACCGACCGTCCGCTCTTGTCGAACCTTGACCCGGGCGAGATCGGGCGGGCCAACCTCTTCGGCCTCGACATGCGCTCGAGCCACGAGATGGAATTGGCCGGTTGGCTTTTCACCTTCAACGCGGGCTACTACGTGGCCGCCGCGGTGATGCTCCTGGCCTTTTACGTCTCGATCAGGATCTTCCGCTCGCCCTTCGGGATGATGCTCCGAGCGGTCAAATCGAACCAGCAGCGGATGAACTATACGGGCCTCAATTCGAAGCCCTACACGCTTGCTGCGTTCGTGATCTCGGGCATGTATGCCGGGCTCGCCGGCGGGCTCATGGTCGCGATGGACACCCAAGTGGGCCCCGAGCGCATGTTCTGGACCGCGTCCGGTGAAGTTGTCCTGATGGCGATCCTCGGCGGCGTTGGCACGCTCATCGGGCCGGTCCTCGGTGCGGGGCTCATCAAGTACATGGAGAACATCCTGTCGAAGATTAACGACCAGATCCTCCATCAATGGTTCGCGTTCCTGCCAAGTGGGCTCGAAGACTTCATGGTCACCATCATCCACCCTTTCATCGGCAAGGGCTGGCACCTGACCCTCGGGCTGATCTTCATGGCCGTGGTCATCTTCCTCCCCGGCGGGCTCGTCGAGTTGGGCCAGCGGATCGGACGCCTCTTTGGCATCGGGCGGAAAAAGCCCAGCGCCGAGGACGCGGTCGCAGCTAAAACACCGGCCGAATAGGAGGGCGGAGCTATGGGAATTCTCGAAGTCAAAGGCGTCGGCAAAAACTTCGGCGGGCTTGCGGCACTCTCTGACGTGAACCTGTCCGTTGCCGAAAACTCGGTCCACGCGATCATCGGCCCCAACGGCGCTGGGAAGTCGACACTGCTGAATTGCCTCGTCGGCAAGCTCATCCCCGATACTGGCTCGGTCATGTTCGACGGCAATTCGGTCCTCGGCCGCAAACCCCATGAGATCAACCAAATGGGGATCAGCCGGGTGTTCCAGACGCCCGAAATCTTCGGTGATCTCACGGTGATGGAAAACATGCTGATCCCGGTTTTCGCCAAGCGCGACGGCGCCTTCCGGATGCATGCCTTTGAGACCATCCCCAATGAGAAAGACCTCATTGCCCGGGCCGAACACACGCTCGAAGAAATGAACATGATCGACAAACGCGAAATGCACGCCGCAGCCATGAGCCGGGGCGACAAACGCCGGCTCGAAATGGCCATGTGCTTGGTCCAGGAGCCGAAGCTACTGCTGCTCGACGAGCCCACCGCGGGGATGGCGCGCGCCGATACCAACAACACGATCGAATTGCTGAAAGAGATCCGCGACCAGCGCGACATCACTATGTGCATCATCGAGCACGACATGCATGTGGTCTTCAGCCTCGCAGAACGCATCACCGTTCTCGCCCAAGGCACGCCCTTGGTCGAAGACACGCCGGAGAACATCCGTGGCAATCCGAAGGTAAAAGAAGCCTATCTCGGCGAAGCGGCCGCGGCCTGAACGGGGATCCAACCATGCTCGACGAACACCAAAAGGACCACCAGGGCCGCCCGATTGACCGGAACGCCAATTACGCAGCGACCGCGCCCGCCTATCTCTCGGTCTGGAATATCGAGAGCTTTTACGGCGAGAGCTATATCGTCCAGGATGTGAGCTTTAACGTCCATGAAGGCGAAATCGTCGCACTTTTGGGCCGGAACGGGGCGGGCAAAACCTCGACGCTGCGCACCATCGCCAGGATGGACAATCCCGAACTCCGCCACGGCGAGATCTGGCTCGACCATAAGCCCTTGCACAAAATGGCCTCCCACGAGGCCGCCCAAAACGGGATCGCGCTGGTGCCGGAAGATCGGCGGATCATCCAAGGGCTCACGGTGGAGGAAAACCTCAAACTGGCCCAGATCGCACCGCCCGAAGGCTGGTCTTTCGAACGGATCTACGAGCTTTTCCCCCGCCTCGGCGAAAGGAGAAAGCAGGACGGTGTGACGCTCTCGGGCGGCGAACAGCAGATGCTCGCCATCGGCCGGGCGCTGGCGCGCGACATCAAGGTCTTGCTCCTTGATGAACCCTACGAAGGCCTCGCCCCAGTGATCGTCCAAGAGATCGCCCACACGCTCGGGGTCATCCGCGACCAAGGGATCACCACGATCCTCGTCGAGCAAAACGCCGTCGCGGCGCTGAAACTCGCCGACCGCGCCGTCATCCTCGATACCGGCCGCGTGGTCTACGACGGGACCGCCCAAGAGGTCCTCGACAACGAAGACTTGCGGGCGGAATATCTGGCCATCTAAACCATCTAAGACGCCCCGTCCCGGGCTTGACCCGGGACCTCAACGCCAGTGGCCCCGGATCAGGTCCGGGGCGGGGACACCAAAAAGGGAGGGACCGCGCCATGTTGGACGACGGCGACAATATTTATCCGCCATCAGAGGACTTTGCGAAGTCCGCCAAGATCGACCGCGCCACCTATGACGAGATGTATGCCGCCTCCATCGCCGACCCGAACGCGTTTTGGGCCGAGCACGGCAAGCGCATCGATTGGATCAAGCCCTACACCAAGGTTGAAAACGTCTCCTACGCGCCGGGCAATGTCTCGATCAAATGGTTCGAGGACGGCACTCTCAACGTCGCCGCCAATTGCGTGGACCGCCATCTCGCGACCCGCGCCGACCAAACCGCGATCATCTGGGAGCCCGACGATCCAGCCGAAGCGGCCCAACATATCACCTACGCCGAGCTTCACCGCGAGGTTTGCCGCTTCGCCAACGGATTGAAAAAGCTCGGCATCGGCAAAGGCGACCGGGTCATCATCTACCTCCCGATGATCCCCGAAGCGGCCTATGCCATGCTCGCCTGCGCCCGGATCGGAGCGATCCATTCGATCGTGTTCGCAGGCTTTTCACCCGACGCCTTGGCCAACCGGGTCGATGGCTGCAACGCCAAACTCGTCATCACTGCCGATGGTGCGCCGCGCGGCGGGCGCGTGACCAACCTCAAAGACAACGTCAACCAGGCTCTCGTCCATTCTGCCGAAGACCCGGCGGTCTTGGTTGTCAAACGCACCGGCCAGCAGGTGGCCTGGGTCGACAAGCGCGACCACTGGCTCCACGACGTCACAGCCGATGTTTCCGATGAGTGCCCGGCGGAAGAAGTGGGCGCTGAAGACCCGCTCTTCATCCTTTACACCTCAGGCTCCACCGGAAAACCCAAAGGCGTTGTCCACACGACCGGGGGGTACATCGTCTATGCGTCGATGACCCACGAATACGTCTTCGATTACCATGACGGCGATATTTTCTGGTGCACGGCCGATGTGGGCTGGGTCACGGGCCATAGCTACATTGTCTACGGACCCCTGGCGAACGGTGCGACAACGCTCATGTTCGAAGGCGTCCCAACCTACCCCGATGCGGGCCGGTTTTGGGCGGTCTGCGAAAAACATAAGGTGGCGCAATTTTATACCGCCCCGACCGCGATCCGCGCGCTCATGGGCAAAGGGCCGGACTGGGTCACAAAGTACGATCTGTCGTCACTGAAACTCCTCGGCACCGTGGGTGAGCCGATCAACCCTGAAGCCTGGAACTGGTACAATACCCATGTGGGCAAGGGCAAAGCGCCCATCGTCGATACATGGTGGCAAACCGAGACCGGCGGGCACCTTCTGACCCCCCTCCCCGGCGCGATTGCCACCAAACCGGGCTCGGCAACGCTCCCGTTTTTCGGAGTGCAACCGGTCATCCTCGACCCCCAAACGGGCGCTGAGATAGACGAGACCGAAGCCGAAGGCGTTCTATGTCTAAAGGCCTCCTGGCCCGCGCAAATGCGCACCGTTTGGGGCGACCATGAGCGGTTCGAGAAGACCTATTTCGCCGATTACAAGAACTACTATTTCTCCGGCGATGGCTGTCGGCGCGACAAGGATGGCTATTACTGGATCACCGGTCGGGTGGATGACGTGATCAACGTCTCAGGCCACCGTATGGGCACGGCGGAAGTGGAATCCTCCCTTGTCGCCCACGAAAACGTCGCCGAAGCGGCGGTGGTGGGCTACCCCCATGAGATCAAAGGCCAGGGGATCTATGCCTATGTGACGCTGATGAATGGCGTCGAGCCTACCGAGGACCTTCGAAAAGAGCTCGAAGCCTGGGTGCGCAAAGACATTGGCCCCATCGCCAAACCGGATCTGATCCAATGGGCGCCGGGGCTGCCGAAGACCCGGTCAGGCAAGATCATGCGGCGGATCCTTCGCAAAATCGCCGAAGACGATTTCGGCGCTTTGGGCGACACGTCGACCCTCGCCGAGCCCGAAGTGGTGGACGATCTGATCGAGAACCGCATGAACCGCTAAAGGGAGGCGGGCAAATTGCCCGCTTGTCACGCCGGAACCAGGACCGGGGATCGGGCATTGGTGGATTTGGCAATTCGCGGGAATAGCCCAAAACGGCAACGTCTCCACCCATACCGATCACTTCCGCTCCAATGCCAGGAGGGCCATCTCGAGAGTGTCTTTGACCTGCGCCGGGTCCTCCCCCGCGGCGCGCTGCGCAAAGGCCAGCCCAATTTGCTCGACGAGATACCGCCCGGCTTTTGATGCGGGCAATTCGCTGTTCCAATCCCCAGCGTTCCGCCGCGCCTCCAAATAGGACGCGAACGCATTCACCGCACCGGCATCAATTTCTTCGACCCGTTCGCGGGTCTGCGGTCCAAGGCGATGCTTGCCCGCACGCATCTTGTAGAAGACGCAGCCGGTTGCCATTTTCGCGTCTTCGCTGGTGAAGTGAACCAATGCGTCCAGCGTGTCTTTGAGCGGGGCACCGCGGGCCAAAATCTCGAAGATATCAACTAAAACCAGCTCAGCATATCGGTCGAGCACCGCGCGCATCAGACCGTCTTCGCCCCCGAATGCACGATACAAAGCCGGTTTGGATACCTCAGCCAAGGCACAGATCGCATTGATCGAAATGTCTGCTGGATCGTCCTTCCAATAGGCCCGCATCGCGACATCCAATGTCTTCTCACCGTCCAGTTTCTGGGGACGGCCACGTTTAGGTTTGGGGGTTTCATCCATATTTACGTACTGCCTGGTATTTTATTATTGACGGTCCGGCTTGTTATTCGTACCAGTAGGTACGCTAAAACTCAAGCAAAGGCTCCAAAACTCTGGAGCAAGGAGCATAACCTATGAAAAATACGCTGATTTCAGCTGCACTCGCGGTCGGTACGATGGTCAGCGCTGCAACCGCCGATGATGTGGCGACGGTGCGCGCGTTCTATTCCGATATCCTCACTGCTCCCGCGGAGACCACCAAGGCCCGCTATTACGAACTCTTCTCACCTGAAATCGTCTCGGTGCCGACGCCGCCGGGCGGTCCTGGCGCGCAAGGCATGCTCAACACGGTCGCCTATCTTGGAGAGGTTGTGCCCGATCTTGTTTGGACGCCGAACGAAGTCATTGCGCTTGAAGACGGGCGATATGTTGTGCGGGGCACCGCGAGTGGGACACCGATTGGCCCGTTCTTCGGGGTCGAAACCCCCACGGGCAAGAGTTTTGAGATCATGTCGATCGATATCGTAACGGTGAGCGAAGGCCTGATTTCGCACATCTATCACCTAGAAGACTGGACCGGTGCCATCGCCCAATTGACAGCCGAATGACTGCATAATCAGATCCGACCAATCGGGGCGCTGAATATCCGCTGCCCCCTTGTTGCAAGCAACCGCGTTGGGCTGGCGGTACGAAGTTCCAAAGACTTCACGCGAAAAATGCCACCGGAGACAGCGCCGAGTGCGCCCGACATGCACGGGCGCATTCGGCCATCTCAAAAAGAAACGGCCGCCGGATTGGGGACCGGCGACCGACACGAGGGACGGGCGCTTAACTCAAACGCCCGAGGGGATGGGCCGGGCCGAAACAGGGCTCGACCTATCGCATCCAAGGAAATGGCTCTGTCCCACCCGCCGACGCCCCCAACGGGTACTCGTCCCAACACTACTCGTGTCGCGTCGGCTCACTGGATTGGTTACTGGCAGCCCCCAGAAACGATATGCCCCATATTTGCCATAAATTATGCGCCACTTCTGTGATCGAAGTCACAGAAAACCAGAAATTATGCGACCTCGCTGCCATTCGGCGCGGTTTTTTCCTGAACCGACCAAATTCTGGGCGAAAGTTATCCACAAGACGTGCCGGTTGAGAGCGCGACGCCACCGGTGGCCAGTTGGAGGGAGTGTCGAAGCTAGGAAACGCGCATCGGCGCCAGGTGAATGCCACTCCGGAATGGAGCGGGCTCCGGCGCGCCAAGCACCGGCAGATTTCTATTTACGATCCTTGAGCTAGAGCGCCTTGCGCCACCAGGCGCGCCACCCTGCTACATTGAGGAAGGACCGGCGTTTCGCCGGACGAGACTCGAACTCAAAGAACTTGGTCACAAAGAAGGACATTTTAGCCTCTTATGTTGGGCCGGTCCCCACCGGCCTGTGGATATCCCCCACGTTATCCACATAGCCCGGCACCTGTTAAAACCATACTACCTATAAATTGAGCATCTCCGACAAATCCGGAGCGTCACATATATGACACATATTCGCCCGAAAATCCTGGGAAGTGCCGGTCTTACCCGGCGAACCGGGTTGACAATTCGTGAACCGGCTTGGTCCAACTCCGGATTTCCAACTTCCGTCGGCGCCTAAGGACCCGGCGCCACCGCAAAGGTACGCGCTCCCAGACTGCGGTCGGGAGGTACCCTTCTTCTCAGGTTTTCGGGGGAGCCCGATTGCAAATCTCGGGCAGGATCAGCATGTCCGGGCGCCCCGTGGCGCCCGGAGAGTTCGTCAAGAGCCCTTAGGCCAAAGCGATATTGGTGGCACTTTCGCGGCCGTCACGGCCCGCTTCAATGTCGTAAGTCACTTTTTGGTTGTCCGCGAGGTCGCGAAGACCGGCGCGCTCCAACGCGGAAATATGGACGAAAACGTCCTTCCCGCCTTCATCCGGCGCGATAAAGCCGAACCCTTTGGTTGTATTGAACCATTTCACGGTGCCAGAGGCCATTCCCGTGTACTCCTTTGTGTTGCGTTGCCCACGATATGCGGCAACTCGGCGGCGTCAGGATTAAATCGATGCCAGTCGCCGGGTGGAGAAAGGAGGTCGATAGAGGGTGACGTAGCGCGGCTCGCCTAGGGGAGTTCCGGCCTAAAGTCAACGCCGATCAAACGAATGGCGAGCCCCGGCGGGAGCCCGCCCTCCCGCTCAGAGCATCAATTGATAGGTCGCTGGGCTGTACCGGAACCGCCCATCGCTCACCGACTCGATATAGCCGATGCCCGGGAACGGCATGTGATAGCCGATCAGGGGAATGCGGTCAGCCGCGACCATACCAAGCACTTTTTTGCGCGTTGCGGCGGCCGCTTCTTTGTCCATATCAAACCGAACTTCCCATTCGGGATAGGCAACCGACCAGACATAGTGGTTCGCCGTGTCCGCCATCAGCAAGACCCCGCTCCCGCCGGATTCGACGAGATAAACCATATGCCCCGGCGTATGGCCGAAGGCCGCCATACCCGTGACACCGGAGACCACGCTGTCGCCGTCGCCGATAAAGGTCATCCTCTCTGCCAATGGGCGGACTTTGGCGTCGAAATTCTCATTCCCGGCCCCGGCCCAATGGTCGAACTCGACCTGGCCGGTGACGTAGCGGGCATTGGGATAGGTCGGCGCGCCGGAATCATCGGTGAGGCCGCCGATATGGTCGCCGTGCATATGGGTGATGACGACGATATCGACATCCTCAGGCGCCACTCCGGCATCGGCCAGGGCCGCCCCGGTGCCCGCCGCTGAAAGCCCGGCATCGAAAAGCACTGTCTCGGCACCGGTTTGAACCACCGTCGGCGTGAAGAAGAACTGCGACTTGTCGGCGGGGATGAAGTTTTCCTCGCTCACTTCGGCGAATTCCTCCGCCGAGACATTCATCCCAAAGATTGTCTGGATGTCTTCCACGGCCCGTGTGCCGGCTAAGAGCGTGGAGACTTGGAACTCCCCCAAGCCGAACGTGTTCTGTATGGCGTTCTTCGGCCCCCCATGGCCAGCGGCCCGCGCTCCGCCCGCACCTCCGCCAAGTCCGGCGGCCAAAGGCACAGCGGCACCCGCAGCGAGCGCCGTCCGGCGCGATAATTTGAAACGTGTCATGTGGATCTCCCGGTCCGTGTTGGATGATGCGCAGATAGGACGGGTGCGGTGCCAAAGAAGGGAATTTTGAGATAAATTTCTTGGCAACCGGCCCCGTAACGGTGCGGGCCCCCAGGCTTTAGGGCCAAACCCCGTCGCCTGCGCCTAGGGCGCACTTTCGATCAAGCGCCCTCCCCTGGCGCCTGAACAGCGCGCAGCCGTTTGGGAAGCCTGTCGGAAAAGAAGTCGGTGAGGGCCCGTAGCCCCGCTTGATCCTTGGCGCTCGGCCGATAGAGCAACCACACGTCGTTTACGACGCCGAACGCATTGGGGAGGATCCGGCGTACCCCGTCCATGCCCCTGGCCCGGTAATTCGGAAGCGACAAAATCCCAAAGCCCGCCTGCATGGCATCGATCTGGTTCAAACTGCTGTTCGAGGAAAACGCCACGCGTGCGCGGGGCGCCATCGAGCGGAGCATTCTGGCCTGGGGAAGGTTAAAGATCTCTCCGATGCTCTCGATAATCGCATGGCGGTTGAGATCGTCCGGCGACCGGATGGGATCCCCCCGATCGAGATATCTCCCATGGGCATAAAGGCCGTATTCGATTTGTCCTACTGCCCGGCCAACGAGGTTTTCATCTGACGGGTCGCCGAGACGGACGGCCATATCCGCTTCGCTGTGGCGAAGATCGGACAACCGGGTCCCGGAGATCAAATCCACGTGGATGTGAGGGTAGATCGCCTGAAACTCCGCCAGCATCCCCACCAGCACCACATGGGCCAGGCCTTCGGAAGCGGCGAGGCGGATGCGGGTCGCGTCCTTGCCTTGGGCCTCTCGGGCGGCCAGTTCCACCAGCGCGGCCTGCTGTTCGAGTACCCGCGCCTGTTCGCAGACGCGCCGTCCCGCTTCGGAAAGCCGCGCCCCATCCGAGAACATGTCCACCAAAGCCACCCCGAGATCGTCTGATAGCACCGTGAGGCGTCTGCCCACTGTGGGCTGCGACACCCCGAGCCGCCGAGCTGCGGCCGCCAAGCTGCCTGTCATCTCGACCGCGAGAAGGTAACGGTAATCGTTCCAATTCAGCATCGCGTTTTCCCCGCCTGCTCAACGCCAAGGGATATACAAATTTGTAACGCGTTCGGCAAAATTATTTATTTTTGACGAGCGCGCGCTTCGCTACTCAAGTCCCATGGTCCTCGCCACTGGCCTGACCCGCAAGGCATAACGCCGATTGGGGACCCCTGGAGACACGCCACGCGCGTTCCCACGATTTCGCAGCGGGACTTGGACATTTTTATACCGAAGAGGACGACACAATGGTTTTCGTTGGCAAAAAAGGCCGCCTGTTCACCAAAACACTTTGGACCGAACTCAGCGCTTGGGCCCGCGACACGGCCCAGGACGTTCTCCGATATTCCCGCACCAAAAGCATACCCCAGTCGCTCCATGAACTGAACGCGCTGCCTGATCACCAATTGTCGGATATTGGGCTCAGCCGTTCCGATCTTACGCCGAACGGTCTCCGCACGGCCGGGACGCGCCGCACCGCCCAACAGCGCGCGGTCTCCAGCGACATTGCCCGGATCGAGAACAAGACGAAGGCGAAAGGCCATGGAGATTAGCATCGAGAATGCCGGAACCCACGTTTCGGTAAGGCTCTACGGATGCCTCGACGCGCGGGGCGCCGGTTCGATCTACGACGCGGTGGTGGGGCTCGGTTCGCTCGGCCCGGGGCCCGTTATGCTCGATCTCGGCCAGGTGACGTCGGCCGCCCAGGCGGGGACAGGGGCGATTTTCGTTGCTGCCAAAATGTTGAAGACAAAAACCGGGCGGCGGCACCAAATCCGGGACGCCTCCCAGGACGTGGCCGAACTCCTGGCCCATCGGGGGTTCGACCACCTCATTGATTTAGGGGTCCGGCAGAGTTTCTGGCGCGCCGCTTGAGGCAATCCGAAAACCGCTCACCGAACAAAAAAAGGCCCCGCCACAACGGGGCCTTTTTAGGTATTTTTAAACTCAGTTCAGCGCCGCATCGGTGATGGCACTGGTCCAGGCACCGTCGGGCTCGGCTGTGATCACCGGATCGGATCCACCGGCCAAAAGCGTGGCCACGGTCCGATCATAGTCGGCCGGATCGAGCGAGCCGTTCGAACCGGCGGTGAGCTTGGCGATCTCGCCCATCATCCGCTTTTGGTGGGCTTCCGTTTGAGCACCGGTCTCGTCGAAATCAAGAACGATAAGCGCGGCCTCATCGGGGTTCTCTTCGGCCCATTTCCAGCCTTTCATCGAGGCCCGCACGAAGCGCTCCATCTTCGCGGCGAACTCGGCATCGGCGAGGTTCTCCTCAAGAACGTAGAGCCCGTCTTCCAGCGTCGCGACCCCCTGCTCCTCGTATTTGAACGTCACCAGTTCCTCCGGCGTCACGCCCGCATCGATGACCTGCCAATATTCGTTGTAGGTCATGGTCGAGATGCAATCGGCCTGGCGCTGGATCAGGGGGTCGACGTTAAAGCCCTGCTTCAACACATCGACCCCGTTCTCGTCCTTCCCGTCCGTGTCGATGCCGAGCTGGCTCATCCAAGAGAGGAACGGGAACTCATTGCCGAAGAACCAAACCCCAAGGGTGCGGTTCTTGAGATCGGCCGGGCTTTCGATCCCTGCATCCTTCCAACAGGTCAGCATCAAGCCCGATGATTTGAAAGGCTGGGCGATGTTGACGAGGGGCAGGCCTTTTTCGCGTGCAGCCAGCGCCGCCGGCATCCATTCGACGACCACATCTGCCCCGCCCCCGGCGATCACCTGGGTCGGTGCGATATCTGGCCCGCCCGCGAGGACCTTCACGTCGAGGCCTTCCTCTTCGTAATACCCTTGCTCGAGGGCGACGTAATACCCGGCGAATTGTGCCTGGGTCACCCATTTCAATTGCAGCGTCACCGCTTCGAGATGGCTCCCGGCCAAGGCGGGTCCCGCCATCAGCCCGAGGGCCGCAATCGCTCCAGTTAATCTTTGCATTCTTTTCATCCCCTATTGGTGGTTCAGTCGTTAATCTTGTCGTTGTGACGGGTGCCAGAAGGTGAGGCGGCGCTCGAGATAGGACACCAGCCCATAGGCCACCGACCCCGTCAAAGCAGCAACGGCGATCTCAGCCCAAACCAAGTCGATTGACAATGTGCCAACCCCGGTCGAGATCCGAAACCCCATCCCCCGCGTCGGTGACCCGAAATACTCCGCCACGATTGCACCGATAAGTGCAAGCGTTGTCGAAATTTTAAGCCCGTTGAAGATGAACGGGAGCGCGGCCGGGAGGCGAAGTTTGACGAGCGTCTGCCAATAGCCCGCCGCGTAAGTCCGCATGAGATCCCGCTGCATCACGCTGGCTTCCTGGAGTCCCTGGACGGAGTTCACGAGCATCGGGAAAAACACCATCACCACCACGACCGCCGCCTTCGACTGCCAGTCAAACCCGAACCAAGAGACGAGGATCGGCGCGATCCCGACGATGGGCAGGGCGGCGACGAAATTGCCGATGGGCAAGAGCCCCCGGGTCAGAAACCGCGATCGGTCGATGAGGATCGCGGTCCCAAAGGCCGCCGCCGCACCGATCAAAAGCCCCGAGGCCGCGCCTTTGAGGACGGTCTGGCGAAAGTCTTCCCAGAGCATGGCGGTTTCAGCTGCGAAACGAGCACCGATGGCGGTGGGCGCCGGAAGGATCACCGGCGAGACCTCGAGCCCGATCACGAGCCCTTGCCACAGGATGAGGATCGCGGTCCCGAAAAGGACCGGGACGGAGACCCGGACCCAAGGCGTCCGGTGCCAAGGCGACCGGGCAAGCCCGGCATTGACCGCCCAGAGCCCAAGCCAGATCGCGATGGCGAGAAAAAGCGTCATCGCCCGACCCCCATCCGCCGTCCGAGCGTGTTCTGGATGAGGCCAAGCCCGGTCACCAAAAGACCCGCGAGGATGGCGGCGGCAAAAAGGGCCGCCCAGATCGCCATCGGGTTGCCGAACTGGTCGCCGATGAGGATCCGCGCCCCGAGACCCGAGATTGCCCCGGTCGGAAGCTCGCCCACGATGGTCCCCACGAGTGCTGCGGCGATCCCCACTTTGAGTGAGGTGAAAAGATAAGGCAGCGAGGCCGGCAGGCGGAGTTTCCAGAACGTCGTCGCCCCGCTGGCATTGTAGGTGCGCAGAAGATCGAGCTGGTCTCGCCCCGGCGCGCGGAGACCTTTGACCATGCCCACAAGCACCGGGAAGAAGCAGAGATAGGCCGATATGATCGCCTTCGGCACGCCCCGCCCTTCGATCCCGACCTGGGAGGAAAGCACGATGATCATCGGCGCGAGTGCGACGATGGGCACGGTTTGCGAAATGATCGCCCAGGGCATGAGGCTGAGTTCTAATGTGCGCGAATAGACGATGCCAATGGCGCCAAGAAGACCCAAAGCCGTGCCGAGTGCGAAGCCAAAGAGCGTCGATTGAAGCGTGATGAGCCCGTGATAAATGAGCGAGCGGTTCGACAGGCTCCCCGAGCGGACAATCCCCCGCCGCCCGTTGAGTTCCTCGTCGATGGTGGTCTTGTAAAGTTCGCCCAATACCTGGCCTGGCGTCGGCAGCCGGGGCCGGTCAAGCGCGTAACCCGTGCCCACAAAACCCGGATTATCCGCCATCAACCGCCAGACCCCGACTTCCTGGCGCGCCCTTGGCGTGGCTGGGGTAACGCTCTCCCCGCCACGTTCGGCCTGGTCGAGGGCCAGGCGGACATTCATCGGTGCCACGGCCAAGAACCAGACGCCAAGAAGGGCGGCGAGGACGGTAACGACCGGGAGCGCGTTCCGCATCAGGAGGCCCGCCATTCAAGGAGGACGTCCGGCAGGCCTTCTTCATTGTCGCCGTCTGTACGGCGAATTTCCTTGAAGCCTTCCCGGCGGTAAAACCGGCGCGCGCCCCTATTGGCCTCGAACGTCCAGAGCTCAAGGCGCGCGCGGCCGGACTTTGCGTAGTCAAGGAGCGCTTTGCCCAAGCCTTGCCCCGGCATGCGGACATAAAGCGCTGTCACCTGCCCAGCCGCCTCATCCATCGCCATAAACCCCGCCACGGGGTCTCCAATCACCCAAACCGCGCGGGTCTCGAACACGAAGTCACGGTAAAAGGCCTCGACCTCCTTGGACGTATGAACCCGAGGCATCCACTCCCGGCTGTCGATCCACTCGTTTAGGATCGTGGCACATGCCAGGGCATCCTCCGGGCGTCCGGGCCGGATTGGGCCTCCAGTCACGGCAACATCTCGGCGTCGGGCCCGGAAAAGAACGTCCCCCGTAACCACCTCAAATCCCGTCCCCATGACCGGCCCGAAGCCCTTCGCGCACCCGCTGGGCCACCTCTAAGAATGCCGGGCTATCGCGGATCTCGAGGGGTCTTTCCGCCGGAAGGGGACTTTCGATGACGTCGGTAATCCGCCCGGGCCGGGGCGACATCACGACGATCTTGGTCGAAAGGTATACCGCTTCAGGGATCGAATGGGTCACAAAGAGCGTGGTCTTCTCGGTGCGGGCCCAGAGGGCGAGCAATTCTTCGTTCAGCCGGTCGCGGACAATCTCGTCGAGCGCCCCGAAGGGCTCGTCCATCAGGAGGATCTCGGCATCGAAAGCAAGCGCCCGGGCAATCGACGCCCGCTGCTGCATCCCGCCCGAAAGCTGCCAGGGAAATTTCTTCTCAAACCCTTCGAGATCAACGAGTTCGAGGGTTTTTTTCACACGGGTTTCTTGGTCGGATTTCGGATAACCCATGATCTCCAGGGGAAGGCGAATGTTCCCGCCAATGGTCCGCCAGGGATAGAGCCCCGCCGCCTGGAAGACATAACCGTAAGCTCTTGCTTTTCTAGCATTGTCCGGGCTCATCCCGTTGACACTCAGCCGGCCATCGGTGGGGGCCTCCAAGGCGGCCACACAGCGGAGAAACGTCGTCTTCCCGCAGCCCGAGGGCCCGATAAAGGACACGAACTCCCCTTTTTCGATATCAAGATCAACACCTTGAAGGGCATGGACCGGCCCGTCGCTTGTCTCGAAGGTGAGCGTGAGCCCCTCAGCCGTCACCACCGGCGCCTTCATAGTGGCCGCCCCCAGAGCTTTGGCTCGGAGACCTCGACTGAGTTCCGGTCGGGGTCGCGCACATAGATCGACCGCGCCCCGCTTGGCCAACGAAAATCCGCTTCGATCTCGATGTTTTGGCCTTCGAAATGCGCTGCCCAGCCGTCGAGATCTTCGGGCGGCACCCGAAAGCACACATGGCCCTCGCCGCGTGCCCCATGGGGCGGTACGGGCAGCGGCCCGCCCGGGACCTCGGTGGCCTCGGCCACAAAAAGGAGGAGCATGCCCGGCCCGCAACCATAGAATAGATGGCGCCCCGGCGCGCGGGTCACCTCTTCAAGCCCTATCAGATCGCCGTAAAACCTCGCCGCCTCGTCGAGATCAGCCACATAAAGTGCCGTCTCCAAGATCGCCTCGGGCGGCTTTATCGCGGGCCATTCCGTCATACTGACCGGGTGAACCCGCCATCTACCCGAAGGTTTTGGCCCGTGATATAACCCGCCCCATCCGAGGCGAGAAACGATACCGTCGCCGAGATCTCATCAACCGTGCCGTAACGACCCATGGGGATCCGGGCTTTGAAGACATCCTTTTCCGGGAGGCTGTCGATGAAGCCCGGCAGGATGTTATTCATGCGCACGTTTTTTTTCGCATGGGCATCGGCGAAGAGCTTGGTGAAGGCCGCAAGCCCGGCGCGAAACACGCCCGATGTGGGAAAGGCGGGCTCGGGCTCGAAGACCGCGAAGGTGGAGATATTGAGGATCGTCCCACCGCCCTGGTCCACCATGATTGGGGCCACCATCCGGGTCGGTCGGATCACATTTAGGAGGTAAACCTCCATGCCCGTATGCCAGTCGTCATCCGAGATCTCGAGCACCGCGCCTTTGGGACCGTGCCCCGCCGAGTTGACCAAAACATCGATCCGGCCCCAGGCTGCCATGGCCTTGTCGACAAGCGTCTGAAGATCCTCCGTGACGAGGTTCGACCCGGTGACCCCAATGCCCCCCAACTCTTCGGCCAGCGCTTCGCCTTTGCCTGAGGACGACAGGATCCCCACCTCGAACCCGTCTGCGGCCAATTGCCGGGCCGCGCCCGCGCCCATGCCCGACCCCCCGGCGGTGATGAGGGCCGTTTTGGTCATTCGACGAACTCCCGAGGCGCCAGGATCACACCCCGCTCGCCGGGATGCCGTTGCGTTCGACCTTGCGGGGTGCTGTGAGTTCTTTCCAGGTTGAGAGGGCCTTTGTCACCGGCTGGTCGGGCGTGCGTTTGACGAATTCGCCGTGGCCTTCCTCTGTGCGGATCTCGCCGTCATGGACTGCAACCTTGCCCCGGGTGAGCGTGAACCGGGGCAGGCCTTTGACGTGTTTGCCTTCAAAGACGTTGTAATCGATGGCCGATTGCTGGGCGGATGCGGCGATGGTCCTTTCTTTCTCCGGATCCCACACGACAAGGTCGGCATCGGCGCCCACGAGCACCGCCCCTTTCTTCGGATAGATGTTGAGGATCTTGGCGATGTTCGTCGAGGTGACCGCGACAAATTCCTCGGGCGTCAGCCGTCCGGTGCCCACCCCGTAGGTCCAGAGCATGGGCATCCGGTCTTCGAGGCCCCCGGTCCCGTTGGGGATTTTCGTAAAGTCGCCCACACCGTAGCGTTTTTGCTCGGTCGTGAAGGCGCAATGGTCGGTGGCGACCACGCTGAGGCTTCCCGATTGGAGCCCGGCCCAAAGACTGTCCTGGTGTTTTTTGTCCCGGAAGGGCGGCGACATGACCCGGCGCGCGGCATGGTCCCAATCGGGGTTGGCATATTCGCGGTCATCAAGCGTCAGGTGCTGGATCAAGGGCTCGCCCCAGACCCGTTTGCCCTGCTGGCGCGCGCGCCGGATCGCTTCGTGGGCATCCTCCGACGATGTGTGAACGACATACAACGGAACGCCCGCCATATCGGCAATCATGATCGCCCGGTTTGTCGCTTCGCCTTCGACCTGGGACGGGCGGGAATAGGCATGGGCCTCGGGGCCATTATTGCCTTCGGCGAGAAGTTTCGCCGAGAGATCCGCCACCACGTCCCCGTTTTCGGCATGGACCAATGGGATCGCCCCCAATTCCGCACAGCGCTGGAAGGAAGCATACATCTCATCGTCCTGCACCATGAGCGCACCCTTATAGGCCATGAAATGCTTGAACGTATTGATGCCCTTCTCTTTGACCACCGTCTCCATCTCGTTGAAGACTTGCTCGCCCCACCAGGTGATCGCCATGTGGAAGGAATAATCGCAATTGGCCCGGGTCGATTTGTTGTCCCACATCTGGATCGCGTCGAGAAGGCCCTGGCCCGGGGATGGCAGCGCAAAGTCAACCACCATGGTCGTCCCACCCGACAGCGCCGCCCGGGTGCCGGATTCAAAATCATCCGACGAATAGGTCCCCATGAACGGCATTTCGAGATGGGTATGGGGGTCGATCCCGCCGGGCATAATATAGCAGCCGGTGGCGTCGAGGGTCTCATCGCCGGACAGCCCCTCACCGATCTCGATGATCTTGCCGCCGTCGATCAAGATATCGGCTTTGTAAGTCAGATCGGCGGTGACGACGGTGCCGTTTTTGATGGCGGTGGTCATGGGAGCCTCATTCGTCGGTACATTGGAAAGTAAGGGCGTTAGAGAGAAGCCCCGAGGGACGCGACGCGCAATGGGTGATGCGCCCGGTCAACCGGTCGAGGCGGATGATGTCATCGCCAATGGTGCGGAAGTCGTATCGGCCTCCGAAGAGGATTGCGGCGGCGATGAGAATGCCCGCCAGGAGGACGGCAGCGGTGGGGGTCAAGGGAGCGATGACCTCCGGGTTGCCGACACCTCTCTCACTCCACGATCTCCGCTGTCTCGACCACCGCGTGAAACAAGACATCCGTTCCGGCGCGCGCCCATTCGGGGCTGATTTCCTCGGCCTCATTGTGGGAGAGCCCGTCAACACAGGGACACATGACCATGGCAGACGGCGCCACGCGGTTGATCCAGCACGCGTCGTGCCCAGCGCCCGAGATGATGTTGCGGTGGGAATAGCCGAGGCGCTCGGCGGCGTCGCGAACGGCTGTGACGCAAGCCTCATCGAAGGTCACCGGGTCAAATCCGCCAACTTTTTCGAATTCGACGTCGAGGCCCATTTCCGCGCAGATCGACTTCGCCCCGAGCCTCAGGCGCTGCTCCATATCCTCAATCACATCGAGCTGGGGCGAACGGAAATCGACCGTGAACACGGTCTTCCCAGGGATAACGTTCCTCGAATTAGGATAGACGTCGATATGGCCCGCTGCCCCCACCGCATCCGGCGCATGGGAGAGGGCGATTTCGTCGACCAACGTGAGGATCCGCGCCATGGCGAGCCCGGCGTTTTTGCGCATCGGCATGGGCGTCGAACCCGTATGGGCGTCTTTCCCGGTGATCGTGACTTGGGTCCAAGAGAGACCCTGGCCATGGGTGACGACGCCGATGTCCTTGCCTTCCACTTCGAGGATCGGGCCCTGCTCAATGTGGAGCTCGAAGAAGGCGTGCATCTTGCGCGCACCGACCGTCTCGTCGCCTTTCCAGCCGATCCGGACCAACTCGTCGCCGAAGGTCTTGCCTTCCGCGTCCTCGCGCCCATAGGCCCAGTCTTGGGTATGGATCCCGGCGAATACTCCCGAGGCCAACATGGCAGGAGCAAAGCGCGTGCCTTCTTCGTTGGTCCAATTGGTGACGACAATGGGGTGTTTAGTCTTGATATCGAGATCGTTGAGCGACCGGATGATCTCAAGGCCGCCGAGCACGCCCAGAACGCCGTCGTATTTCCCGCCCGTGGGCTGGGTGTCGAGGTGACTTCCCACATAGACCGGCAACGCATCAGGGTCGGTGCCGTCGCGGCGGGCAAACATCGTGCCCATCTCATCGACGCCCGTTGTCAGACCCGCCGCATCGCACCAGGACTGGAAGAGCTTCCGGCCTTCAGCATCCTCATCCGTCAGGGTTTGGCGGTTATTGCCGCCCGCCACGCCGGGGCCGATCTTGGCCATCTCCATTAAACTGTCCCAAAGCCGTTCGCCGTTGATGCGGAGGTTTTCACCGGGGGCTGGCATCGCATATCCTTCTGGCCGGTCCGCCCATATCCCGTGCGAACGCCAGAGGGCGCCGGACGAGCCGTCACAGGCAGGTGCTAAGGGTTTGACCAAACGGTCAATCCGACGCTAGCAGAGCAGGTAGGGCAGTCAAGACGGGCCGATTTGGCGCCGACCTGAGGTGGGCCCAGGGCAAGACCAGAACGGCGGAGTGATGACGGCAGACAAACCAAAGACGCGGATCCAGGCCAAAAACCAGGACGCCATCCTCAAAGGAGCGCTCGACGTCTTCGCGGCCGAGGGCTTCAAAGGGGCCACGCTGGACGCCATCGCCGAAGCGGCCGGGCTCTCAAAGCCCAATCTTCTTTACTATTTCCCGTCGAAAGAAGCCATTTACCTCGCCCTCATCGACACGCTGCTCGATGCGTGGCTGGCCCCGCTTTCTGCCATTGATCCAGGCGGTGATCCGGTCGAGGAGATCTTGGCCTATGTCCTTCGAAAGCTCGACATGTCGCGGACCATGCCCCGGGAGAGTCGGCTATTCGCCAACGAGATACTCCAAGGAATGCCGCATATTTCAGCAACCATCGCCGGGCGGTTGAAGGTTTTGGTCGATGACCAAGCGGGGCTCTTCGAGCGTTGGATCGCGGATGGACGCCTTGCACCGGTCGAGCCACACCATCTGATTTTCTCGATCTGGGCCACCACCCAGCATTATGCCGATTTCGCGTCCCAGGTCGAAGCGCTGGTACCGGGCGATGAGACGGCCCGGTTTGACGGAGCGCGCGACTTCCTCGACGCGTTCTATCGGCGCGCATTAACGCCTTCCTAGGAATTCTTTGTCATATGAAGAATTTGGGGGCGCTTCTTGAGGAAGAAGAGCATGAACCCCCTAGGCCCAACGGGCGCAGCCCAGCCGCTCCGGCTCAGCGGCGACGGGAATGACCTTCCCCAGCAACCTCAATACGGCGGGTCCAATGCGGCCTCCGGGGCTCCGGTCTCGGCGGCGGCAAGCGAAGCCAAACAGGCCGCCAACCCGGAAACCGCCCAAGCGGTAGATGCGCCGGTCCAAGCCGTCGCGGCCCAGCGAACGCCGGCGGACCTGCCTCGGTCGCCGGAGAAAGCGCCGGCGCGGCTCGAAGAGCCGACGCGCCTGGCGGCGTCATCGATTGCCGCTTCGGCGCCCGAGGCCGGTCGGGATGCACCGGCCGGCCCGCCGCCTGCCTTTAAGATCTCAATTCTAGAAAAGGCCCTGACCGAAGCCCAACAGGCGGGCCGTCTTGAAGATCGGGCGGTCCAGGCCGAGCCCCAGACCGAAGCTCTGGACGCAGCCAAGCCCGAACGCGGCGCCGCGCCAGCGCCAGAACGCGGTCCAGGTACCGATCGGTCGAGCGATGAAGGACCCGCGGCGGCCCGGTCGGAGACCCGCACGGAACCCAAGGAAGCCCCGCCCATTAAGGAGGCGCCGGAGCCTGTTTTTTCTGAGGCCGAGCCCGTGCTCCAGCCTGACCCGACGGGGCGTGGCCCGGCCTTGGCACCGCCCGTGCCAGGGGCATCGGAATAAGCTAGAACGGCTTAATTGGGCGCGCCGCGCGCCTAGCTTGCGTCCTCGCACGGCCAGGCCGCCTGCCCGTCTGGGATCGAGGGGTGCCGGAACTCAGAGCCCGGCTCTATGCCCATGGCCCCTGCAAGACCCCCATTGATCTCGAGGACAAACTGGATGTCTTCGCCGCCATCGATCACCGTTTCATCCAAGGGAACGGCATTTTCATGAATGCGAAGGACGCGCCCGGTTTCATCGGCAAAAATCATGTCGAGGGGGATAAGCGTGTTCCGCATCCAAAAAGCCGCCCGCCGCGGGGTCTCGTACACAAAGAGCATTCCCGCTGAGGTCGCGAGGGTTTCCCGGTTCATCAAACCGACCGAGCGCTCGGCATCGTCATCGGCCACTTCCACATTGAAGCCCGCCTGGCCGAAATCACCGCGAATTTCGATCCGGCCTTCACTACAGGCCGCAAAGGCAGGCCCGGCTCCCGCTAGGAGCGCGAAACAAGCGGCGCGAAAGATCATTCGTCCGAGTAGGGCTGGAGCGCGGCTTCCCAACTGGTGACCTGAGTGGCCATCCGGCCCCGTTTGCCTTCGACCACCCGCAAGGAGACCGCTTCGCCGGGCTGAAGCTCCGCCAGGCCCGAGCGCCGCAACACTTCCACATGGAGAAAAACGTCTTCGGGCCGACCAAACACATTGGCAAAGCCAAAGCCCTTGGCCTTGTCGAACCATTTGACGCGGGCCGGTTCAAGCGGCACCGATAGGTCGACATCTTCCTCAATATCGGTGATCGCTTCGCCGCCGACCACCGGGTTCGGCGGATCAATCCGGAGGACCTCCACCGCCTGGATGCCGCGCTGGGTCTGCTGCACGGTCACTTCGATCCCAGCCGCATCGGCGACCGAAGACTGACCGAAATTTCTCAGAACATTGGCATGAAGCAGAATGTCAGGCCCGCCGGTATCGGCGACCACGAACCCAAAGCCCTTGCCCGGATCGAACCATTTTACTGTGCCTGTAACCGTGACGAGTTCATCGTCGGAGTCGAAGTTCACCGTTTCTCATCCCCATTGCCCTTAGGGGCAGATTTTTGGTTAATTTGTGCCATCTGACCCGTTCGACGCAAGCGCTATTAAACGGAATAGTACATTTCTAGCGCGCAAGAGATGGATTTTACGGATTGAGCCGCTCGATCTGCCATTCCGCGCCGAAATCCGCTCGCTGCCAACGGAACCGGTCATGGAGCCGGAACGCGCCGTCGGACCAGAATTCCATCTCCAAGGGGCGCAGGCGAAATCCGCCCCAAAACGGCGGCCGGCGGGGGTCATCGCCATGTTCGGCTTCGGCCGCTTTGACTTCCGCTTCGAGGTCAGATCGCGACGCGAGAGGTTCCGATTGACGCGACGCCCAGGCCCCGATCCGGCTTTGCAGGGCACGGCTCCGGTAGTACTCATCGGCCACTTTGCCGTCTTCTTTCTCGACCAATCCCCGAGCCCTGATTTGGCGTCCAATACTCTTCCAGTGGATATTGAAAGCCGCGCGTCTGCTGGCGATCAGCTCCTGGCCTTTGGCGCTCTGATAATTGGTGTAGAAGACAAACGCGTCCGCCTCGACGGCTTTCAAGAGGACCACGCGGACATTGGGCAACCCGTCCTTGTCCACCGTCGCAAGCGCCATCGCATTGGCATCGGCGATTTCTTGCTCAGACGCCACCGCAAGCCAGGTTCTGGTCAGCTCGAACGGATCGTCGCCCGCAAATATCCCGTCCCGCACCATGGCCTCGTTCCTCCTTGGAGCGCCGCGCTAGCCTGTCGGGCGGACCCGCGCAACCCGGAAATGCAACCACGGAGCCAGCCTTGATGCACCTGCCCTATTGGCGTAAGTCCGGCCGTTACAGCATCCTGTAGGTGGCGGTCGGCGCCCAATGAGAAAGTGCCCCCACCGAGCCAGCGATGCGCGTCCGAAACACCTGTGATGAGCCCATGACCGAGCCGATGACCAAGCCCCAAAGTGAGCCCCAAAGCAAGCAGATGTCTGGGGGCATCATGTCTGGAAAGCGTGGCCTCATCATGGGCCTGGCCAATGACAAATCCATTGCCTGGGGCATCGCCCAAGCCGTGGCCGCCCAGGGCGCAGAGCTTGCCTTTTCCTACCAGGGAGAGGCTTTGAAAAAGCGCGTCGATCCTTTGGCCGCCGAACTCGGATCGGACTTCGTGCTCCCGTGCGACGTCGGTGACAGCGCGTCGGTCGACGGGCTTTTTGACGCCATCAAGGACCGCTGGGGCGGTCTAGATTTTCTTGTCCACGCCATCGGTTTCTCCGACAAAAACGAGCTCCGCGGCCGCTATGTCGACACGTCGCGGGAGAACTTTCTCATGTCGATGGACATCTCGGTCTACTCGTTCACGGCCGTCGCCCAGCGGGCCGGTGCGTTGATGGGTCCAGGCGGCTCGATGCTGACGCTCACGTATTACGGGGCCGAAAAAGTGATGCCCCACTATAATGTGATGGGTGTTGCCAAAGCCGCGCTCGAAGCCAGCGTTCGCTATCTCGCCGAGGATTTTGGCCCCGACGGGATCCGCGTCAACGCGATCTCGGCCGGCACGATCAAAACGCTCGCAGCTTCGGGCATTGGTGATTTTCGTTACATTCTGAAATGGAATGAGCTCCACGCGCCCATGCGCCGCAACGTGACCATTGAAGATATCGGTGGCTCAGCGCTCTATCTCCTCTCCGATCTTGGGTCTGGGGTCACCGGTGAAACGGTCCATGTGGATGCGGGCTATCACATCGTTGGGATGAAAAACCCCGACGCGCCCGATCTGACGCGGAGCTAGGGGTGGATCTCACTGCCCTTCTCGCCTTCAATCTCGCCCTTTTGGCCGCGTGGCTCTCGCCGGGCCCAGCCATGCTCCTGGCGATCCGGGCGAGCCTCCAAGGCGGTGCCCGCTACGGAGCCCTCACAGGGCTCGGTCTCGCCCTGGCCGCCACGGGCTGGACGCTCGCGGCTCTTTTCGGGCTCGACATCGTCTTCCGCCTCTTTCCGTGGAGCTTTGGGCTCCTCAAAATCCTCGGCGCGCTCTATCTCCTCTGGATCGCCTACCAGACCTGGCGCGATGCCAGCGCCCCGGTTAGCGCTCCCATGAAGGATCCGAGCCGCGCGATCCGAAGCGGGATATTGGTGAACCTCGCCAACCCGAAATCGGTTCTCTTCGCGGGCGCGGTCCTCGTGGTGATCTTCCCGCCCGATCTCAGTCCGGAGATGCGCCTTCTCGTTGGGCTCAATCACTTCGTCTTCGAGACCCTGGCCTACGGGCTCTTGTCGCTCGCGGTGGCACGGTCGGGCCTTTCAGGGCTCCTACTCAGGGCCAAAGCGCCCCTAGACCGCGCCATGGCCGCGCTCCTCGGAGCGCTCGGGCTCCGCCTCCTCTTCGACCGGTCCACATGAGCCTCGGCGTCTTTCTAACGATCGCAGCGATCCACCTATTGGCGGCCATATCGCCCGGCCCGTCCTTTGTCGTCTCAGTCAAAACTGCCGCCTCCCGCGGCTTCCGACCGGCGGTAGGGCTCGCCATCGGGTTTGGCCTCGGCGCGGTCATCTGGGCGACGGCCGCCCTTGCCGGCTTGGCACTTCTTTTCCAACTCGTCCCGGCGCTTTTTCTTGGCCTAAAGGTTGCGGGCGGGCTCTTTCTCGTTTGGATCGCCGTTCAGACGTGGCGCCACGCAAAAGACCCTCTGCCCCAACTCGACGATAGAGACCCGGCCGCTGCCGATAGCCTCCTGACCGCCATCATCCGGGGCGTCTCCGTCCAACTCGCCAATCCCAAACCGGCCGTTTTCTTTGGGGCGGTCTTCGTGGGCTTTGTCCCGCCCGACGCGCCCCTGGGCGCATTGGCGCTTGTGATGGCGGTGATCTTTGTCGACGAGACGCTCTGGTATATCCTCGTTGCACGGGCGTTCTCGCTGCCTAAACCCCGCGCCGCCTATTCACGGGCAAAAACCATGATTGACCGGATCTTCGGCGCCATCCTTGGGGCGTTGGGGATCCAGATTGCCCTCACCTGAACCCGGGAGAGATTGAGATGAACGACCGTTTGCCCCACGAAAAAGGGTTTCACGTCTCCTGGGATCAGATCCACCGGGACGCCCGGGCGCTGGCATGGCGGCTCGACAAACAGGGTCCCCTCGAAGGCGGGGCTTGGAAAGGGGTGGTGGCCATCACCCGCGGCGGGATGGCCCCGGCAATGATCGTGGCCCGCGAACTTGATATCCGCACTGTCGACACGATCAGCATCAAATCCTACGACCATCAAACCCAATCGGCGCCAAAAATCCTCAAAGGTCCCAATCCCGACTTAGTGGGCGACGGCACCGGGGTCCTCGTGGTGGACGATCTCGTCGACACGGGCAAAACCCTCGAAGCGGTGCGGGCCGAGATGCCCAATGCCCATGTGGCCACGGTCTATGCCAAACCCCAAGGCCGGTCCCAGGTCGACACATTCATCACCGAGGTGAGCCAAGACACTTGGATCTTTTTTCCGTGGGACATGGCGCTCCAATATGTCGAACCCTATCGCGGCCGCGACTGAGCTTGGCAAGATGGCTCTTAGATTGGGCTCGGTGGCGGCAAACAAAACATGGCGTCGGGCGAAGCCCGGCAATTTGAGAGCCGCTCGCCGGTGATCCCTTTCAATCCCCATATAAAGGCCGCCTCGGCGCCGCCGGTGATGGAGGCCAGGCGATGGGTCGAGGGCAAGAGCTTTCCCGCCGAAAAACCGCTCCTCAACCTCTCCCAGGCCGCCCCCACCGATCCCCCGCCCGAACCCTTACGTCAGGCCATGGCCGAGATGGTGCTGGGCGACCCCAGCGTCCACCTATACGGCCCCGTTTTAGGGCTTCCGGACCTACGAGACGCCCTCGCGGCCCATTATTCGGACCAATACCAAACGCCGGTGGGCCCGACCCAACTCGCGATCACCGCGGGCTGCAACGAAGCCTTCGCGGCCGCCATCGCGAGCCTTGCCGGACCGGGCGACGAGGTCCTTCTGCCGGTGCCCTGGTATTTTAACCATAAGATGTGGCTCGACATGGCCGGGATCCGCGCCCAGCCCCTGGCCACCGACGCCGCCCTCCTCCCCGATCTCGAGATTGCCGCCACGCTCCTCAATGAAAAGACCCGGGCCCTCGTTCTTGTCAGCCCGAATAATCCGGGCGGCGTGGAATACCCGGCAGATTATCTCCAGAAGGCCTACGCCCTGGCACACGAGGCCGGCATCGCTCTCATCCTCGACGAGACCTACCGCGATTTTCACTCCGCCGACGGCGCACCCCATAGGCTCTTTTCCGATCCCGATTGGGACAGAACGCTGATCTCGCTTTATTCTTTCTCCAAGGCCTACCGCCTCACCGGACACCGGGTGGGCGCGCTCCTGACGTCTCCCCGCCGGCTCGCCGAGGTTGAAAAGTTCCTCGACACGGTCACGATCTGTCCGCCCCAGCTTGGCCAGAAAGCAGCACTTTGGGGGCTCACCCATCTCGGGCCCTGGCTCCAAGGCGAACGCCGCGACATCGTTGCGCGGAAACGGGCCATGGTCACCGGGCTCAACCGCCTCCGAGGGTGGCGCTGCCTCGGCGCGGGGGCCTATTTTGCCTATGTCGAACACCCGTTCGACATTCCCTCGCCCGATCTCGCCCGTCTTTTGGTCGACAAAGCCCATGTCCTGGCCTTGCCCGGCACGATGTTTCGGCCCGAAAAAGACGCGGCGGGCGCCCGAGAGCTTCGCTTTGCCTTCGCCAATATCGACGCCGACGGCCTCGAAACGCTCTTTGGGCGCCTCGCCGCCCTCGGCTGAGCCTTGCGAGCCATCACAGGCCCCGATAGAAGGCCCAACGTTCAAAGACATCCGGTGACGCCATGGCCCAACGCAAAGTGTCAAACACTCTGGTTTGGATCCTTCTGGGGCTCCTGATCCTTGCCCTCGCGGGAACCGGGATCGGCGGGTTCGGAGGCTCGGGCTCGGCGATCGCACGGGTTGGCAGCGCAGAAGTGACGGCCAACGATTACAGCCGCGCCATCCAGGGCGAACTCAGCCAGCTCCAAGCCCAAGCCGGTCGGGGGATCAGCTTTCGCGAGGCCCAGGCGTTCGGCCTCGACCAGGTGGTGCTCTCACGGCTCACCGGCGACGCGGCACTCGAAGACCAGGCCACCCAAGCCGGGATCTCGGTGGGCGATGACCGGATCGGTGAAGCGGTCCAAACCAACCCTGCATTTGTCGGCATCGATGGCGGGTTTGACCGTGCCGCCTACCAATTCACGCTCCGCCAGAACGGGCTGAACACCCGCGAATTCGAAGAAACCCTCCGGACCGATCTCAGCCGCCAGATCGTCCAATCCGCCATCGTTGGCGGAATCGCCCCACCGGACGCCTATATCGACACGGTTTTGACCTTCATGCTCGAAGGCCGCGACGTGACCTGGGCAGCTCTCACCGAAGACAATCTGTCCGAGCCCCTGCCCGAACCCTCTGAAAGCGATCTCATCGCCTATCACGGGGCCAATGAAGAGGCGTTTACCCTGGGCGAGACCAAGGTTCTCACCATAGCGAGCCTCACGCCACAGACGATGCTCGAGACGATTGAGATCGCCGAAGACGATATCCGCGCCGCCTATGAGAGCCGCCGCGCGGCCTTCGACACGCCCGAACGCCGCCTGGTCGAACGCCTGGTCTTTCCCGACACGGCCGCCGCCGAAGCCGCCAAGGCAGCCGTCGAAGACGGCAACACCACGTTCGAAGCCCTGGTCGAAGAGCGGGGGCTTACCATGGCGGATGTGGATTTCGGAGAGGTCACCGAAGCCGGGCTCGACGCGGCGGGCGAGATCGTTTTCGCCGCCGACGGCCCGGGCATCGTCGGCCCGGCGGAGACTTCGCTCGGACCCGCCCTTTTTCGCATCAACGCGATCCTCGATGTGGTTTCGATCAGCTTTGAAGAGGCGCGGGACAATATCCGCGAAGTTCTCGCCACCGACGAGGCCCGCGCCGCCATCCTCGACGAGATCGAACCGGCGGACGATCTTTTGGCCGGGGGGGCAACGCTCGAAGAATTGGCCGATGAGACAGCCATGACGCTTTCCACCCTTGATTGGCGGCCCGGCATCACCGAAGGCCTTGCCGCCTATGACGAGATACGCACCGCCGCTGCCCAGGTGACCCAAGACGATTTTCCCGAACTCATCGAGCTTGACGATGGCGGGCTCGCAGCGCTTCGCCTTGACGAGACCGTCCCGCCCCGCCTCCAACCCTTGGACGAGGTCCGGGACGAGGTGGAAGCCGCCTGGCGCGAGACCGAACTCATCACGCGCCTTGGCGCCGAAGCGCGCGCGCTGGCGGCCGAAATCGAAGCGGGCCGAGAAATGGCTGGGATCGACATACCACTCAACTGGGACCGGGGCCTCACGCGATCTGACTTTATCGACGGCGCGCCCGAGGGCTTTATCGATGCGATTTTTGCCATGGAACCGGGTGAGGTCCGCGTGATCGAAGGACCTGGCCAAGCGGTCATCGCCCGGCTCGAAGAAGTGGCACCTCCTGGCGAAGACGACGCCAATTCAGTTGCAATCCGCGGGATCCTCGCCGGTCAGATCAGCCAATCCTTGGGCCAAGATCTCCTCGTTGGTTTCATGGAAGCGGCGCGGTCCGAGGCTGGGGTGCGGATCGACCAGGGCATGCTCAACGCCGTCCACGCCCAAATCCCCTGATGGCCGAGATCCTCCCCGAATATGCCGCCTTTGCAGGGGGCTATGAGGCAGGCGAGAACCAAGTGGTCTTTGCGCGCCTCGCCGCTGATCTCGACACGCCGGTGTCTTTGATGCTGAAACTCGCCGGGGGCCAGCGCGACGCGTTCCTCCTTGAAAGCGTCACCGGCGGCGAAGTGCGGGGGCGCTACTCGATCATTGGGTTCAAACCGGACCTCGTTTGGGAGTGCCGGGGCGAGACATCGCGGATCAACCGCCAGGCTCGGTTTGACCGTGACAGTTTCGAGCCCCTGGTCGGCAGCCCGCTTGACACGCTGAGGGCACTGATCGCCGAAAGCCGGATCGACCTCCCGGCCGATCTCCCCGCCGCCTCGGCCGGGCTTTTTGGCTATCTCGGCTACGACATGATCCGCCTGGTCGAGCGCCTACCCCACATCAACCCAGACCCGATCGGCATTCCCGATGCGGTGATGCTCAGACCCTCGGTGGTCGCGGTGCTCGACGGGGTCAAAGGCGAAGTCATCGTGATCGCGCCGGCCTGGACGGGTTCGGGGCTTTCGGCGAAAGCTGCCTACGCCCAGGCCGCCGAACGGGTGATGGATGCGATCCGCGATCTTGACCGACCGCTTCCCGGCACCGGGCGGATGCTTGGCGGGGCCGCTGAAGACGCCCAACCGGTCTCGAATTTCGCAAAGGAGGATTACCTCGCCGCCATCGAGACGGCGCGCGATTACATCCGGGCGGGCGATATCTTCCAAGTCGTCCCCTCCCAGCGCTGGCGCCAGGACTTTCCGCTGCCGCCCTTTTCGCTTTACCGCTCGCTCCGGCGGACGAACCCGTCGCCCTTCATGTTCTTTTTCGATTTCGGTGGGTTTCAGGTGGTGGGTGCGAGCCCCGAAATTCTGGTGCGCGTGATGGACGGCGAGGTCACTATCCGGCCCATCGCGGGCACCCGGCCCCGGGGCGCCACCACGGAAGAAGACCGGGCCTTCGAGGCCGACCTTCTGGGCGACGAGAAGGAATGCGCCGAGCATCTCATGCTTCTCGATCTCGGGCGAAACGATGTGGGGCGCGTGGCCAAGATCGGCACGGTAAAGCCAACCGAGGAATTCGTCGTCGAGCATTACTCTCACGTGATGCATATCGTTTCGAACGTAGTGGGCGAGCTTTCGGACGACGAAGACGCCCTATCGGCCCTTCTTGCGGGCCTTCCCGCAGGCACAGTCTCCGGCGCGCCCAAGGTCCGGGCGATGGAGATCATCGACGAGCTCGAACCCGAAAAGCGAGGGGTCTACGGCGGCGGCGTGGGGTATTTCTCGGCGCGCGGAGACATGGACATGTGCATCGCGCTTCGCACCGCGCTCATCAAAGACGGCGGGCTTTACATCCAGGCTGGTGGTGGCGTGGTCTGGGACAGCGACCCGGAAGCGGAATTCCAGGAAACGGTGAACAAGGCCAAAGCCATCCGGGCCGCCGCAGCCGATGCGGCGCGGTTCGTCGATGGGGGCAATCGCTAGGCCAAACGCCCAATGCGGCTCAAAACGGAGCGGGGTGACATGAACGAAGCGGTTCTTTTGCGGTGCACTTGCCTGATCCGGGCGCGGATGTCCCACGGCAGGCCCGTCCCATGACCGGCCCCGGCCAATACATGGCCCGCGAGATGGCCGAAGGGGCCACGGTCTTTGCCCGCGCCGCGGCCCAGTCCTTGGCGCCCATGGACCGGCCCCAAGCAATCTATACCTTTGCCCGAGGATCTTCGGATGCGGCCGCGCTGATCTTGGCCTATGCCTATATGCGCCGCCTCAAGATCCCCGTCACAAGCCTGCCTCCCTCGGTCTTTTCCCTCGGCGGAGGGCTCGCCATGGAAAACGCCTTGGCCTTGGCCGTCTCCCAATCCGGACGGAGCGATGACCTGGTGGCCTGTGTTAAAGGCGGAGGTCGATCGGTGGCGATCACCAATGCGCCCCAAAGCCCTGTGGGCCAAGCCGCTGACGTGGTTTTGCCCATCGGAGCCGGAGAAGAACGCGCGGTCCCTGCGACGAAAACGGTCCTCGGGGCCATTGGTGCCGGTCTCGCCCTCCTCACCGCGCTCGATCCTGACGCCCATGCCGAGCGGGACGCCGCCATCCGGCACTTTGAGGCGCCCCTGGCCCCCTTACCGGGGTCTGACACATTGGTCGGCGCCCTCCAAGACGCCGAGCACATCTATGTTCTCGGACGCCAGGAAGGCTACGGTCTTGCCCAAGAGATCGCGCTCAAACTCAAAGAGACCGCCGCCCTTCATGCCGAAGCCTATTCGGCCTCCGAAGTCCTCCACGGGCCACTCCAACTCTCGATCCGACCGATGATGGTCCTCGTCCTCGACCTCGACCATGGGCCGAGCCATGCCAGCCTCGACGCCGCAGAAGCGCGGTTCCAGGCCGAGGGCGCGCGGGTCTTTCGGATCGGAGCTGCCGAGTTGGAGGGCGCCGACCTCACCCCGCCTGCAAAAGCAGCGCTTTTGCTGTATGCGCTCTATCCGGTCATCCATAGCGTGGCCCTCGCCCTTGGTTATGATCCCGACCGGCCGAGCACCTTGTCGAAAGTCACCCGCACCGAGTGACGCCCCCGAGGCCGCCGCGCGCGGCGGAAAAGCCGCAAACGGCCCCGTTCGCCCTAGGCCCCGGTTGGAACCTGCGCCGCCGCCCCCTATAGAGCCCTTCGCGCCCCAGGAGACGAAGATGCGCCAGGCAAAGCTCACACGGCGGACCGCCGAGACCAAAATTGACGTCGCCCTCGACCTTGACGGGACCGGCAAGGCCGATCTCGCCACCGGCATCGGCTTTTTTGACCATATGCTCGACCAGCTCTCTCGCCACAGCCTGATCGACATTACGCTCCGGGCCGAAGGCGACACGCATATCGACGACCACCACACGGTGGAAGATACCGGCATTGCCTTGGGTCAAGCGCTCACCCAAGCCCTGGGCGACAAGCGGGGGATCCGCCGGTATGGCGCCTGCCATTTGCCAATGGATGACACGCTGGTGCGCGCCGCCCTTGATCTTTCAGGCCGGCCCTATCTGGCCTGGCATGTCGACATGACGGCTGCGAAAATCGGCACGTTCGACACCGAGCTTGTGCGCGAGTTTTTCCAGGCGCTCTCGACCCATGGCGGGATCACACTCCATGTCGACGGGATCCGCGGGATCAACAGCCACCATATCGCCGAAGCGAGCTTCAAAGCGGTGGCGCGGGCGCTCCGGGATGCGGTCGACCCCGATCCGAGGCGCGCGGGCGCCGTCCCCTCGACCAAGGGAACGCTCTAAGCCCATGGTGTGCGTGATTGTGAGTGCCACGCCGGGGAACCTTCACTCGGCCGAGAAGGCGTTTCAGAAAATGGCAGCCGAGCGAGGTGCCGGGCCTGTCGTCGTCTCTGACAAAGTAGAAGACGTGGCCCGGGCCGAGCGCATCGTCTTGCCGGGCGACGGGGCATTTCCAGCGTGCATGGCCGCGCTCAACGGTGCCGACGGGCTTTCCGAAGCGCTGACAGAGGCGGTCCGGAACCGGGCGGTGCCGTTCTTTGGGATCTGCGTCGGCATGCAGCTTCTGGCCAGCCTTGGTGAGGAATTCGATGACACGCCTGGGCTCGGCTGGATCCCCGGCCGTGTGCGCCGCATCCCAGCCGCGCCCGGGCTCAAAATCCCCCATATGGGGTGGAATGATTTGGTGGTCGACCGCGCCCACCCGGTGCTCGACGGGGTAAAAACGGGCGATCACGCCTATTTTGTCCATTCCTATCGGTTCGAATGCGACCGGTCGGGCGACGAGTTGGCCCATGCCGATTATGGCGGCAAGGTCACGGCAATTGTCGGCGACGGGCCCGTGGTGGGCACCCAGTTTCACCCCGAAAAAAGCCAGGCAACAGGGCTCCGGATGATCGGGAATTTCCTCGCCTGGCGGCCCTAGGGGATCGAAAGGCCGATGGCCTAGTTCGACCGGCTGTCAGGGACGGCGCGCACCTGGGGCAACCGCCGTTCGGTGGTGGGAGCTTCAGCGGCCGCTTCGCCCTCCATCGCGCCCATATCCGCACCGACATCCGGCGCAATGACCGCAGAGACCGGCGCCAACGTCAGACCCTCGGCCTGGCGGCTTCCCATCCAGGTCTCGATCCCCTCATAGGCTGCGCTATCGGCCCGGCCGAGAAGGATAATCCCCTCTTCCTGGCGGGCGCGAAATGCGATCCGGTCGAGGGCTCGACCCACGGCCCGCGCGTCTCCGGCGTCGCCGAGATCGCCAAATATAAGCGCTGCTGGCACGCCAAATCGGCCGGCGATCCGTCCGGCTGTGTCAAGCCCCTGCTGGGCCGTGACAAGCCCATGGCCCGTATCGACAAGAACGGCCACCACCTGGCCGACGGCCTCGCGGTCGTTTTGGAACCGCCCGTCCACATCGATCACCGCCACCGCGGCGTCGACATTTTGAAGATTGGCCTGGAGCGCGACCTCCACATCTTGGGCCCGGGCGCCAACGGGGATCGACGGGATCATAACCACTTCGCGGCCCTGGGTGCGGTAGGCCGATGCGATGGCCGCCGCATTGGCTGAACCGGCATCAACGGCAAAGCTCACCTCGCCCGGAAGATCTCCGATCTCGGCCGGATCCGGGGGGGCCGCACTTTCATGGACAAGTATCACTGCGAGGCGGGCGCCTTCGGTGGCCGCATCAAAGCTCCGGCGGTTTTCAACGAGGGCCGCCTTTGCCATTGCGGGCGCCGCCCCGCTGGCTTGGCCCGGCAAATCTTGGCTCCGTTGACCAATCTGCGCGGCGGGAACGCCTGGAAGGGCCGCATCGGCCGTGGGGGCCTGGGCGATCTCGAAGCTTTCCTCTGGCTCAGGCTCTTCCAATCCAATCCGCCGGGGCTCTTCGGTGGCAACGTCGGAAGGCCCTGGCCCGGATGCCGGCAATTCCGGGACCGTGGCAACATCGGTGAGACGTGGGGCGAGCGGGCGCCCCGTCTCGCCACTAGGTGCCCTTGGGACCGAAAGGGATGGAAGTGCCGTGTCCGCTTCGGCCAGGGTAATTCCCGCTTCGGCCTCGCTTGAGATGTCGGCCGCCGGAGCCCCGGCTATGCTTTGGGTCAATTGCGGGGCCGGTGCGGGCGCGGCGTCGCTTGGGGCTTCACCGTTCGGAATTTGCGCGACACCGTCATTTAGGGCGGTCTCCGTGTCGCCGGCGATGGCGGGTGCGACGGGCGCAGGTGCGAGTTCCACCACCTGGGGCATCGGCGTCTCTTCGGGTTTGGCGGCAGTCTCGATCTCTGGCGCGGTTTCTTGCTCCGCGACTGTGCCGTCGGCCGTCTCCATGGGAGGCGAGGCCTCTTCGGCGGCTAGGTCATCGGCTTCTGTCGTCTCAGCTACGCTGTCGCTCGCCATGCCCTCGCCGACGGGCTGATTAACCGCAAGATCCTGGTCAGCCGGCGCGGTTGTATCGGCAAGGCCCGAATAGCCGGATCCGGCCAAAGCGGCATTTTGCGGCTCTCCGCCTAGGCCATTCTCGCGCTCCGCGTCGGGCGCGGGATTGGGGGCGTTGGACGCCGTTTTCTGGGCCGGCTCGCGGACCGGAGGCGCTGGTACGTCGCGGGAGACAGCGACGGGCCGCTCGATACCCGGCGGCAAGGGAGCGGCAGCTTCGGGCGCTCCGCTGACCTCTGGCCTCAGCCCCAGACGGTCGGTCAAGCGGATCCCGGCTTGGGCGGGCACTTCGGGCCGGTCGGGCGAAACGGGTCCGGCATAGACCGGTTCGGGCGCCGCGGCCGGTTGGGTGTCGAGCAAGGGCGACATGTCTTGGGTCGCCGGCGTCGACGGGGTCACGGCGGCGATGTCGGCCGCGGGCACGGTTTCCTCGCCCGGCACGGCCGGATCGGTTTCCGGTCGGGCCTGGTCGAATTCTGTGCCAGCGGGCGTTTCAACCGCCCGCGCTTCGGGTTGGGGCAGCAAAAGCTCGTGCCGTGCGGCCAACTGGCTCGAGACCGCGATGATCGCGCCCCCCACGACAACGCCCCAGGCGCCGCCCCACACGGTTGATTTCAGACTTTCCCGCTGTCGCCTGCTAAACATACCGCCCGCCAAGGTGGACCTCCGCTCAGATTTCACATCCTAGCATTCTCGCCAGGGCTTCTGCCTCGTCCCGGGTTCGGTTTAACCGAATATTGACGATCGCCCGAACCTCGCAGAGAAGTATACGCCACCGTGGGCTGCGGTCCCACCTTTTTCTGAAACCGGGCAACATGCTGCTGCTTATCGACAATTACGACAGTTTTACCTTCAATCTGGTGCATTTTCTGGGCGAGCTCGGCTCGGAGACGCTGGTCCGCCGAAACGACGAATTGAGCGTGGCCGATGCGCTTGGATTGCGTCCCCGGGGCATTGTCCTCTCGCCGGGACCTTGCGACCCCGCTCGGGCCGGCATCTGCGTGCCCCTGGTGAGGGCCGCCGCGGAAGCCAAAATCCCGCTTCTCGGCGTGTGTCTCGGCCACCAGGCGATCGGCGAGGCCTTCGGAGGCAAGGTGGTCGGAGCGGGCGAGATCGTCCACGGCAAACCCGGTCGCATTCTCCACGGCGGCTCAGGTGTCTTCCAGGATCTCCCCTCACCCCTGTCGGCCACCCGCTATCATTCCCTGGTGGTAGAACGGGAGAACCTTCCGGCCGACCTCGACGTGACCGCCTGGCTCGAAGATGGGACGATCATGGGGCTCCGGCACAGGGCTTTCCCTTCAGAAGGCGTGCAATTTCACCCCGAATCGATTGCGTCCGAGCACGGCCACGCCATGCTCAAAACCTTCCTCGACCGGCTCCCGGTGCCCGCGTGAGCAACGCGTTAAGGCCCTTGATCGCCGCTGCCGCCGAACGGCCTTTGAGCCGAGAAGAGGCAGAAACCGCGTTTGGCATACTCTTTGAAGGCGAGGCGACACCGGCTCAGATCGGCGGGTTCTTGATGGCTCTCCGGACCCGCGGGGAGACCGTGGAAGAATATGCCGCCGCCGCCGCGGTGATGCGGGCGAAATGCGTGCCCGTGCGGGCGCCGAGCGGTGCCATTGATATCGTTGGCACAGGCGGTGACGGGAAAGGCACCCTCAACATCTCGACGGCGACCGCCATCGTCGTCGCCGGCACGGGTGTTCCGGTGGCCAAGCACGGCAACCGGAACCTTTCGTCAAAATCCGGGGCGGCCGATGCACTGGGCGAGCTTGGGGTAGAGGTAATGATCGGGCCCGAGATTGTCGAACGGGCCCTCGTGGAGGCCGGTATCGGGTTTATGATGGCGCCGATGCACCATCCGGCGATCAAACATGTGATGCCGGTGCGGGCCGAACTCGGAACGCGCACAATTTTCAATATTCTCGGGCCTTTGACCAATCCGGCGGGCGTGAAACGGCAATTGACGGGGGCCTTTGACCGAGCGCTTCTCCGCCCGATGGCCGAAACCCTGGCGGCCCTCGGCACCGATCGGGCCTGGGTCGTCCACGGATCGGACGGGACCGATGAGATCACGATCACCGGAGTTACGGACGTCGCTGTGCTCGATAACGGCCAGGTGGTCGACCGCGAGATCCACCCCGAAGAGGCGGGTCTTCCGACCCATCCGTTCGAGGCAATCAGAGGCGGGACCCCAGCCGAGAACGCGGACGCTCTGCGCGCGCTTCTGGACGGCGCGCCGTCGGCCTATCGCGACGCGGTCCTTTTGAATGCGGCCGCTGCCCTCGGGATTGCCGGCAAAGCGAGCGATCTTAAGGTCGGCGTCAATCTTGCCGCCGAAAGCATCGACAGCGGTAAAGCAAAAGCCAAAGTCGAAGCCCTGGCACACATCACCTCCGCTTGAGACGGAAAACGCGAGCGTTTCCCGGGCCGATTTCCGGACCGGAAATCGGCGCCGCGCGCCGGCGGGAGACTTTTCTTCCGCCCCGACCCGGGCTAGGCAGACCCCATGGCCAGCATCCTCGACAAGATCAAAGCCTATAAGCTCGACGAGATCACACGGGCCAAAGCTGCCCGTCCCCTCGCCGCCCTGGAGGCCGCCGCCAAGGCCGCCGAGGCACCACGGGGATTTGCGGCCGCACTCAAAACAGCAAGTGGCTCTGGCTACGGTCTGATTGCCGAGATCAAGAAAGCCAGCCCCTCCAAAGGCGTGATCCGCGCCGATTTCGATCCCCCCGCCCTGGCCCGCGCCTATGCCGAAGGTGGTGCCACATGCTTGTCGGTTCTGACCGACATGCCCTCCTTTCAAGGGGCGCCGGATTACCTAATAGATGCTCGGGCCGCTACGGATCTTCCGGTGCTACGGAAAGACTTTCTCTACGATCCCTACCAGGTGAGCGAAGCCCGGTCCTGGGGGGCCGATGCGATACTGATCATCATGGCCGCGGTTTCTGACGGGCAAGCGCAAGAACTTGAAGAGGCGGCCCTCGCCTGGGACATGGACGTCCTCGTGGAGGTCCATGACCGGGCCGAATTGGAACGGGCTCTATCCCTGAAAAGCTCCCTTCTCGGGATAAACAATCGCAATCTCAATACGTTCGAAACCACACTTGAGACAACGCGCACCCTCGCCGCGCTGGTGCCGGAGGACCGGATCCTCGTCGCCGAAAGCGGGTTGTCAACGCCGGATGACCTCAAAGACCTCGCCGGCCACGGTGCCCGCTGCTTCTTAATCGGCGAAAGCCTCATGCGGGAAAGCGACGTCGCCGCTGCCACCGCAGCCCTTCTGGCCGACCCCGCAGCCCCGGCCCTCGACGGAGCCGCCTGATGCTCTCCCATTTCGACCAAAAGGGCGACCCCCAAATGGTCGATATCTCAGAAAAGTCCGAGACCGACCGGGTGGCAATTGCCGAAGCTTGGGTGAAGATGAGCCCTGAAACCCTTGATCTTGCGTCTAAAGGCGAGGCCAAAAAGGGCGATGTCTTGGGCGTGGCACGGTTGGCGGGGATTATGGGTGCGAAGAAGACCGCCGACCTCATCCCACTTTGTCACCCTTTGAGCCTTGCCAAGGTGTCGCTGGATTTGAGTATCGATCATGCCCGGCCCGGGATCCGGATCGAGGCCACTGTCAAAACCACCGGACGGACCGGGGTCGAAATGGAAGCGCTGACCGCGGTCTCCGTGGCCGCACTCACAATCTATGACATGCTCAAATCTGCCGAGAAGGGTATGGTTATCGAAGACATCCGCCTGATCTTCAAAGAGGGTGGCAAATCAGGTCGTTACGAGGCTCCCTTGTGATATCGGTTGAAACCGCGCTCGACAGAATTTTTGCCCTTGTCCAGCCCGCCCAGACCGAACGTGTCGCGCTTCGGAACGCCGCTGGCCGTGTTCTGGCCGAAACGGTGAGTGCCACGCGCGCGCAACCGCCTTTCGACGCTTCGGCCATGGACGGCTACGGCGTGGCGGATGCTGATCCGTCCGCCGGTGCGCGCTACCAAGTGGTCGGCGAAGCGGCGGCCGGGCGTGCTTGGCCGGGCCATTTGGCGGCAGGCCAGGCTGTGCGGATCTTTACCGGCGCCCCAGTGCCCGAAGACGTTGAAACCGTTTTGATACAAGAAGATGTCACGCGAAACGGAAGTGAAATCGTCCTTGGCGAAAACCGCTCGAGCGGCCGGAACATCCGCCCCAAGGGCGGGGATTTTGATGTGGGGTTCACCTTGGAGGCGCCGCGTCGCCTGGGCCCTGCCGATATTGGTCTCCTCGCGGCGATGAACCGGGCCGAGGTCGACGTGTTTCAAAGGCCCGACGTGGCCATCCTGTCGACCGGCGACGAGCTGGTCCAACTCGGTGAAACGCCCCGCCCCGACCAGATCATCGCCTCCAATGGGCCGGCCCTGGCGGCAATGGTCGAGGAGGCGGGAGGCAAGGCCTGGATCCTTCCCAATGCCGAAGACTGCGAAGCGGCCCTCGCCCAGGGTTTCGAGCTGGCCCAAGGGGCTGATCTCATCCTGACGATCGGCGGGGCTTCGGTGGGCGACCATGATCTGGTGGCCGGGGCGGCCGAACGGGCGGGATTTCAGAAGGCGTTCCACAAAGTGGCGGTGCGGCCGGGAAAGCCGGTTATGGCCGGTCAACTCGGCAAGGCGCTGATGATCGGGCTTCCAGGCAACCCGGTCTCAGCCTTAATTTCGGCGCGGATCTTCGTCCTTCCGGCCCTCGCAGCGCTGTCCGGTCTCCCCTCCGCCCCTGCGCCTCGCCGCCCGGGCCACCTCGCAGAAGCTTTGCCCGAGAACGGGCCGAGGGAACACTATATGCGGGCCGAAGCCACCACAGAGGGCATCAAACCCCTGCCCAATCAGGATTCCTCGCTCTTGAGCGTCTTGGCCAGGGCCGACGCCCTGATTGTGCGTCCGCCGTACGATCCTGCAAAGGCAGCCGGCGACCGGGTGGAACTCGTCGACTTTTGAATGGTTTGGCGCCTGGACCTCACTGGTTTGACACAAAACAAGAACGCATATAGAACATAAGCGAACGAGTGCGGGATTTCCGCACCACCCGTGGCAGGAGAGCACGTCTATGTTGACGCGGAAGCAGCTGGAACTTCTGGACTTTATCCATAAGCGTGTCCAACGGGACGGCGTGCCGCCATCCTTTGACGAAATGAAAGTCGCGTTGGATCTGCGGTCCAAATCCGGGATCCACCGGTTGATCACGGCCCTTGAAGAGCGGGGCTTTATCCGCCGCCTGGCCCACCGGGCGCGCGCCATTGAAATCGTCAAGATGCCGGAGAGTGTGGGCAAAGGTTTCGTGCCCCAGGTCATCGAAGGCGACCGTCCGGGACGGCCCGCCAATGCGATCCCGCTGAACGCTGGGGTGACGGATGTGCCGCTAATGGGGCGGATAGCGGCCGGTGTCCCAATTGAGGCGATCAGCGATAAGAACAATGACGTGTCGGTGCCGTCCTCAATGCTTGGCACGAAGGGGCACCACTATGCCCTTGAAGTGAAGGGTGATTCCATGATCGACGCCGGCATCAATGACGGCGATGTGGTGGTGATCCGCGAAGGCAACACGGCCGAGAACGGCGACATCGTGGTTGCTCTCGTCGAAGGCCATGAAGCAACGCTGAAGCGGTTCCGCCGGAAAGGGGCGACGATTGCCCTGGAAGCTGCAAACGCAGCCTATGAGACCCGGCTCTTCCGGGATGACCAGGTGAAAGTCCAAGGCAAGCTTGTAGGTCTGATCCGGACCTATTGAGCCTTATGGCCCGCCCAATCACTCTCAGACATTGTCCGGGCCAGAACGTTATCGACGCCATGTGTGGAAACTAAGCACCAAGGCGCGGGGCCTGCTTGCTGGGAGCTTAGGGACCCATCTCTCACTTCTGGCCAGTCCTCTGGACATGTGCCGGGTCAGTCGACTTCAATATGGCAAGTCAGACGATTGATCTTACATATCTATTTTCCGAAATGCCGCGGCCGATCCAGACGGCGATCTATCGCGGTTGGGTGGCGAGCCATTCCATCACTGCACCCCGTACCGATTGCACCCCTGACCCCCGGGTCTCATCTATCACGGCTTTCGCTTCGGTAAGATCGACCCGGCGGATCATCGCTTTGACCGGACCGATCGAGGCCGGCCGCATCGACAACGTGCGAAGCCCCATGGCCGCAAAGCAGAGGGCCTCCACCGGGCGCCCCGCATCCTCGCCGCAGAACGAAAGCGGTGTGTCGGTCTCCTCGCAGCGCCGGACGATCTGCTCGATGAAGGTCAAAAACGAGACATTCAGCGTGTCGTAGCGCCGCCTGACGCGCTCGTTTTCCCGGTCAGCGGCGAAGAAGAACTGCTTGAGATCGTTCCCGCCGATTGAGACGAAATCAGCCAATTCGTAGAACTGCCGGGGCGCGAAGGCGAGCGACGGGGTTTCGAGCATCGCTCCGATCTCGACGGTCTCGGGTACGGCGTGACCCAAGCGCCGTTCCCGGTCGAGCTCGTCGAGTACCGCTTGGCGGCCCGCCTTGAATTCCTCGAATTGGGCGATGAACGGGAACATCACCGTAAGGGGCCCCGTTCCCGCGGCACGGATCAGCGCTTGGAGCTGCATCCGCATGACGCCGGGTTTGTCGAGGCCGACCCGGATCGCGCGCCACCCGAGGGCGGGGTTGGGCTCGTCCTGGGGCTTCATATACGGGAGCACCTTGTCGGAGCCGATATCAAGGGTTCGAAAAACCACCCGTTTGCCGGCCGCGGCTTCGATGACGCGGGCATAGCTCAACGCCAGGTCACCCCGCTTCGGAACTTTGTTCCGGGCCAAGAACTGAAGCTCGGTCCGGAAAAGACCCACGCCCTCTGCGCCTGACGTGGCAAGCGACGGCAATTCGGCGATGAGCCCGGCATTCATCAAGAGCGCAATCCGGGTCCCGCATTTGGCCTCCGCCGGCTTGTCGCGGAGGCCGGAAAAGCGCTCCTGCTGCTCGGCTTGCATGGCCATCTTGTCGCGAAAGGCCCGGGCCACGGTCTCGTCGGGCCTCAGATGGGCGATGCCCTGGTCGCCGTCGACGAAGATCGGATCGCCGTTCAGCGCCTCCGTGGTGATCCCTTCGGCATGGATCACGAGGGGGATCGCCCAAGCCCGGGCCACAATCGCGGCATGGCTGCCGACCGAGCCTTGTTCGAGGACGATACCTTTGAGCCCGGTCCGGCCATAATCAAGAAGCTCTCCGGGCCCGATAGTGCGCGCCACGAGAATAGCATCTTCCGAAATCTCGGCTCCGGTATCCTGGCCTTGGCCGCTCAGCGTGCGGAGAAGCCGGTTCGAGAGATCATCGAGATCGTGCAGCCGTTCGCGGAGGTACGGGTCGGGGATCTGGGCCATCCGCGCCCGGGCGGCCGATTGCTCTTTCTCGACGGCAGCTTCCGCCGAGAGACCCGAAGCGATGTCGGCTTCCATCCGGGCAATCCAGGATTCGGACCGGGCAAACATCCGGTAGGCTTCGAGGACTTCCCTTTGGTCCGCATCGGTGGCGCCAGCACTTGCAAGCATCTCATCGACCGAGCCTCGAAGGGTCGCGACCGCTGTCTGGAGCCGCTCAACCTCAACCTCGGGGTCTTCGGCAATCGGATTGGTGACCACGACCCGGGGTTCATGGAGCCAGACATGGCCCCCTGCCGCGCCTTCTTGGGCCACGCCGCCCCGGAAGAGCACCGGATGGGTATGGCGAGCCGACATGGCCGCCCCGTCCCCCACGAAGGCGCCGAGCTCGGCCATTTCCGCGAGGACCATGGCAACCACTTCGAGGGCATAGATCTCGTCCGGCGTGTATTCGCGTTGGGTCTTTGACTGCACCACGAGGACGCCCAGCGTCTCGCCTAAGCGCTGGATCGGCACCCCAAGAAAAGAGGAAAACACCTCCTCGCCGGTCTCGGGCATGTAACGGAACCCGTCGGTCGACGGTGCGTCGGCGGTGTTGATTGGTTGACCCGAGCGGGCAACGCGGCCCACGAGGCCTTCGCCGATCCGCATCCGGGTTTTGTGGACCGCTTCGGGGTTCAGCCCCTCGGTGGCGCAAAGCTCCAGCGTTTCGGCGTCACGGAAGAGATAAATCGAGCAAACCGCCGTCCACATCGAGGTGGCGATAAGGTTGACGATCCGGTCCAGGCGGGCCTGGCCGGCACTGTCTTCCGCCATGGTCTCGCGGAGCCGCCGGAGCAGCCTCCGGCTTTGCGATTCGGGATAACTCGCCATTCCACCTTGCCGACGCGCGTTCTGCGCGGGCCACACTCTAGCGGGCCGAGCCCGTTGGGGAAATCGGTTTTGGCACGCGTTTCACCACCTGGCCGCGACCCTCTGACGCCGGGTCAGGGGTGCGAAGGCCTTGCTCGAGCGGCCTTAAACCCTGACAATTGCACCGCATTTGGGGACGCGGTCACTTATGGCCGCCGCGCAAGAGGGGTATTGCATGGCCGTCAAACGACAATGGGCCTGGCGATGGATCGCTTTATTGGCGATCGGGGCACTGGCCGCATGCGACAGCGGACGGGTCGAAGCGCCGCCACCGAGCGCAGATTTCACCGAGCGGGCGATTGGCTTTCTCGACGGGCTGCAGAACCCCAGTTTTACAAATAACCGGGAGTTTTGCGGTTATTTCGGCTTCGACGCCAATGGAACCTTCGCGGCGAGCGGGCCCCATCGGGGCGAAGCCGATTCTTGTACGGCTCCATTTCCAGGCGATATCCGCGTGATCGCATCCTACCACACCCACGGCGCCCATGGTGCAGAGTTCGATGCCGAAGTTCCGAGCCCTGAGGATGTGGAAAGCGACATGGCCGAGGGTGTTTTCGGGTATATCTCAACGCCCGGCGGGCGGGTTTGGCTTGTTGATTGGCGCGATGGTTCGGCCCGTCAGCTATGCGGCAGGCGCTGTGTTCTGCCCGATCCGGACTACGATTCCCGCGATGTTGACCCCGTGTCCTCCCGCTATTCGCTCCAAAGTCTCGAAGCGCGGTTCGGGCTTTAAGCCAAACCGGGCGTAACCGGGACGCAGCCCCTGCGTCGTTGGCAGGGTTTCAGGGTTTGGCACCATTTGGTCAAAGTGGTGGGTGCCCACTTTTTAGTCTTTAGCGCCCGGAAAACGCGCCATGACTGCGGCGGGCAGAGGCTCAAAAGTAACTTCGCACCAATGCTCCGGAGACCAACGCCCAGCCATCGGCAACGACGAAAAAGGCCAGCTTGAACGGCAAAGCCACGATCGCCGGGGGGACCATCATCATCCCCATCGACATGAGGATCGCGGCCACCACCAGGTCGATGATCAGAAATGGCATGAAGATGAGAAATCCAATCTCAAAGGCCCGCTCGATTTCGCTCAAAAGGAACGCCGGGATGAGAACCGATAGGGGCGCGTCGCGGCCAAACGGGGCTGGATCGGGGCGAAGATCAGCAAGTGCTGCAAAAGTAGTGGGCTCGATGCGCGAGACCATGAAGTCGCGAAAGGGCTCCATCGTCTCAAAGAACGCCGTCTCCGTGTCGATCGCGCCTTCGGTCAGAGGTTCGATGCCCCGTGTCCAGGCTTCGACAAAGACCGGCTCCATTACAAAGTAAGTGAGGAACAAAGCGAGGCTTACGATCAGCATGTTGGGCGGCGATTGCTGGAGCCCAAGGCCCTGGCGAAGGATCGCAAGCACTGTGACGATGAACGGAAAGCACGTGATCATCACCGCGAGGCCTGGGACGAGGCTCAAGACCGTCACGAGGATAAAAAGTTGGATGGCGCGGGCGCTGAGCGAGGTGTCGTCGCCGAGGGAGATGGTCACGTCTTGGGCCAGGGCCGGACCGGCCATGAGCCAGACGGCCACGGCCAAGAGAAGCGCCAGACGCGCCATCCTTAGATCGACCCGTCGGGCGCGACCACTTCGGTAATCCGTACCAGAAGGGCGGCTTGGTCTTCGTCGCTTTCCTGCAACTCGCCCCGCGCGATCAGCCGATCCCCAACGAAGAGCTCCACCGGATCGTCGACGCCCCGGTCGAGGGGAAGTACCGCATCGTGGCTGAGATCGAGAAGTTCCCGCACCGTGGGACGGGCATGGCCGACCGACACGGTGATCTCGATCGGGACTTCCGTGAAGGGATTGTCTTCCCCTTTATCCGGCGCGTCGCTCATCCAATGTCCTTTCGGTGACGTCGCCGAGGGCGCGGATTGCCTCGCGGATCCGGGTCAGGGGTTCGGAAAGGTCCACCTGCCGTTCTTCGGCGCCGAGTTTGAGATAGGCTTGGCCTTCGGCCAAAGAGGGTTCGTCAACGATCTGAAACGGCATCCCTTGATCGGCATCGATCAGCGCCGATAGCCGAGCGCTTTCGCCCGGGGAGACCCGAATGAGCACCGGGGCATTGGCTGCATCGCCGGCGAGGTCTTGCATCGCTTCGAGAAGGATCGGCCCGATCGTTTCGGCCATGAGAGCGGGAAGAAAGGTCTCGGCGATCTCACCGATCAGCCCTTCAAGAGAGCGGAGCACATGGGCGCGTGCCTCTTCGAAGGTAAACCCCAGGTCGCGAAGATTGCGTTCGAATTCCGCGCCGATCCGGGTGCCGTCAGCCTCGCATTTCTGCATCGCGTCGTCCCAGCCGGTCTTGTAACCCTGGTCATAGCCTTCGATCCGCGCCCCCTCGACCGCTTCGGGTGGAATACCGGGGGCTTCGGTGGCTGCGCGCTTTCCCCCGATCTCAAAGGTCTCAAGTTCAACCGGACGGCTCATTAGGAAGCCTCACTCGGGTTTTCGACCCAAGTCCTCAGGATCTCGGCGGTTTCTTCTTCCCGCTCGCTGATCATTTCTTTCAGCCGCTCAACGGCACCGGACCCGGCGGGACTGAAATCGCCGAGATCGGCAAGATCGGGCAGTGCTGGCAATCCGCCCACGTCTGGACCGGGCCCCCCGGTTGAGATCTCGCCATTGAGGGCGGGAAGGGGCGGAGGATCGGCCACGTTGAGCGGGGCGCTTGCGGGGGGTGGTGCGAGCTCTGCAACGGGGCCGCCGCTCCTCCCGCCCGAAGAGGCCGAGGCAAAGATCGGGCGAACAACGAAAAGCCCGAGAACCAGGGCCACGATCGCAAGGACAGCCAATTGGATCATCGACATCACGTCGATGGCGAGGCCGTCGAGCAAGCCTGGCGTCGGCGCAGACCCTTCCGGCAGCACCGGTTCGAATTCGAGGGATTGAATGGTGATTTCGTCGCCCCTGGCCGCATCAAACCCCACTGCGGAGGCTACAAGCGACCGGAGCGCGTTTAGTTCCTCTGCCGGGCGCGGCGCCCACGTGGTCGAACCGTCAGCCGCCACGGTTTGGACCCCGTCAATTAACACGGCCACGGTCAACCGCTTGATATCGCCGGGGCTCCTGACAACTTCGCGCTGGGTTTCGGACACCTCGAAATTCGTCAATTCCCGGCTTTCGGTATTCGACGATGAGGCCGCCCCCGACCCGCCTGCGCCGTCGCCATCGGGCAGGTTCGACGCCACGGTGACCGCGCCGCTTCGCGTATCGTTCGACTTGATATTCGTCTCGGTTTTCTCCGACGAGATCGCCACGCGGCTGTCGGGGTCGATCACCCGCTCCATGATTTCTTCCCGGGCGCTCTCGGTGTCCAGGCTCACTTCGACAACCGCGTTCCCGTAGCCGACCCGGGCTTCTAGGATCCGCTCGACTTTCCTTTTCATCAGCGCCGCCCGATCCTCACCGCCGAGGGCCGCCCCGTCGCCGGGCTCATCGGAAGCGATGAGCCCACCGTTACTGTCGATGATCGTGACGTCCTCGGGAGAGAGCCCCGCCACCGCCGAGGCGACGAGAAACTTCAGCGCCTTTGCGTGGGAGGCTGGCAAGCCGCCGCCGGCCGCAGACACGGTAACCGAGGCCGATGCGGTCTGGTCACGCTGGAAAGGTCGGCCGGCCGGATTGGCAATATGTACGCGCGCAGAGCGGATCAGCGGGCTTGCGGTGATCGTGCGCGCCAATTCGCCTTCCTTCGCGCGCCAATAGGCGGCGTCAAACATCTGAGCCGTGGTGCCGAAGCCGGTTAATTGGTCGAGAAGCTCATAGCCCTGGGCGCCCGAGGCCGGGAGCCCCTCGCCCGCCAGCGTGATCCGAAGCCGGTCGCGCCGGGCCGCTTCGACATATAGCGCGTTGCCCCGCACCTCATAGGCCACACCCTGGCCTTCGAGGGAGGCGATCACATCCGCAGTGGCCTGGGGTTCGAGCCCGGCGTAAAGGAGCGTCATCGTCGGCGCGCTCGCCATGCGCCCGAGGGTTAGAACGGCCATAAAAACCGCCGCGCTCGCCGCCAAAACGGTGATCCGTCGCCCAAGGCTCAAGGCCGACCAGACCGAAAGAAGCTGCTCCAAGTGGCCACTCCACTGCCCACCCGCCTTCTGACGGGCCACACCCTCCCTAAGCCATTCGCGCTTAACAATCGGTTAGTTACGCCGGGCTATAGGGGGCTTGATTGGCAAGGAGTGCCTATGGCCGACGCGGCTGACGAGAACGTCGAGGACGAAGGAGAACCGAAAAAGAAGGGCATTGTGATGCCCCTTCTGATCGGTCTCGTCCTGGCTGCCGGCGGCGGCGCGGGAGGCTTTTTCGCGGCGTCCTCGGGGCTGATTGGCGGGTCAAAAGAGGCCGGTGCGGCGCCCAAAGCACCCTTGGTCTCGGGCAAAACGAGCTTCGTTGCGGTCGACCCCCTGGTCATTTCGATCACCCGGGGTGGACGGATCTCCCAGGTTCAGATGCGCCTCGAATTGGAGGTCTCCTCGGATTATGCGAGCGATGTGGCAGCACTGATGCCGCGCATCATGGATGTCTTAAATAGCTATTTGCGCGCCATCGACACGGACGACATATCCGAACCGGCAACCCTCGTGCGGATCCGTGCCCAAATGCTCCGACGGGTGCAGATCGTGACAGGCGACGGGGTCGTCAACGACCTTCTGGTCCAAGAGTTCGTTGTGAGCTGACCCTTGGATCTGATCGCCGATATCCTGCTGATTGCTGGGGCCCTCGGCGCGGGCACCTATTGCATCGTGCTGGCCCGGCGGCTCAACCGTTTCAACGACCTCGAAAAGGGAATGGGCGGGGCGATTGCGGTCCTGTCGGCCCAGGTCGACGATATGACGCGCACCCTCGAAGCCGCCCAGAAATCCGCCGGGGATTCCTCGGGCTCCCTCAATGAATTAACCGGACGCGCCGAAGGGGTCGCCAAGCGGCTCGAGCTTTTGGTGGCCTCAATGCATGACCTCCCAGATGCAAGCGAGCCCGCGCCGGATCGGCCCCCGTCCGGCATTGAAGGCGAGACCGGCGAGGAAGATCAAACGGTTCCGTTCCAAAGCCGACGCGCAAAAGTGGGGAACGAGCCATGATCGGATTGAAATCGCGTATGGGCCGCAAGAAGAGAGGGGACGAAAAGGCGGACGCGCAAAGCGCACCCGCGCCCAAGGCGAAGAAACGCCGTCCCGCGCGGAACGGGAGGGGATCGCTTTTCGTGATCGCAGTTCTCCTGATGGGATCGGGCGCCATCCGGCTGCATGATACATGGGGCTCGGCCTTGGCCGTCGAGACCGAGCAACCCGCCGAAATGGCACTAAAAGCCGAAGTCCAGGATGTCGATCAAGTGATCGCCGCCCTTGACGGGCGTGAGGCGAGGGTGGCCCAGCGGGAAGCCCAACTTGACACCCGCGCCGAAGCCCTTGCCCTCATCGAAGTTCGGATTGATGAAAAGATCGCCCGGCTCGAAGATGCCGAAGCCGAGCTCCGGGACACGATTGCCCTGGCCGAACGGGCCGCCGAGGACGATCTCACTCAATTGACATCCGTCTACGAAAACATGGGCCCAGAAGAAGCGGCAGCTTTGTTCGACCAGATGACACCGGAATTCGCGGCGGGCTTTCTCGGTCGGATGCGGGCCGATATCGCCGCCGCCGTCCTTTCAGGGCTCGAGCCGACCAAAGCCTATGAAATCAGCGTGATCCTTGCCGGAAGGAATGCCTTGGTGCCCACGGAATGAGACGTGCGAGAGGGCTTCTTAATCATTTTCAGCCATGTCGATCCGATAAAGGAGACGTTGGAGTTGGGTGAGCAGCGATGCTGGGAATCATTGGGATCGTCGTGGTCTTTGTCATGGTGTTCGGTGGCTATCTGCTGGCGGGCGGGAAATTCGGGATCATCATGAAGGCCCTACCGTTTGAGTTCATGATGATTGGCGGCGCGGCCCTCGGCGCGTTCCTCATCGGCAATGACGGCGGCGGCGCCAAACATACCGTCAAAGACGTGGGCAAAGTCTTCAAAGGCTCGAAATGGAAGCCAGACGATTACCGTGATCTTCTGGTCCTTCTCTTCGAACTGGTCCGCCTCGCTCGGCAAAACCCTGTGGGCCTCGAAGAACACATCGAAGCCCCTGAAAATTCCTCCATTTTCAGCCGTTACCCGAAAATCCTCGGCGACGGCGAAGCGGTGGGCCTGATCTGCGACACGCTGCGCTCGGCGTCGATGAATTACAACGATCCCCACCAGGTCGAAGAAGTGCTCGAAAAGCGGATGGAGGCCAACCACCATCACGCCATGCATTCGAGCCATGCGCTCCAGACCGTCGCCGACGGTCTTCCCGCACTCGGCATTGTCGCGGCCGTGCTTGGCGTGATCAAAACCATGGGCTCGATCGACCAGCCGCCCGAGGTTTTGGGCAAGTTGATCGGCGGGGCCTTGGTGGGGACCTTTCTCGGCGTGTTCCTGGCCTATGCGCTGGTGGGCCCTTTCGCGGCCCGGGTGGCGATCGTCGTTGAGGAAGACGCCCATTTTTATAAGCTCATACGTGAAGTGCTGGTGGCCAACCTTCACAACCATGCGACGGCGATCTGCATTGAGGTGGGGCGCCAAAATACGCCCGGCCACATGCGACCGAGCTTTTCAGACCTCGAGGAAGCGATGAAGAACGCCAAGTCGGATGCGGCATGAGGAAGATGTTGCGCGCCCTCAAACGCCCGTTCGCGGCCCTGCCCCTCGCCTTCCTCTTTGTTGCGATTGCCCATCCGGGAATGGCCGACGTCGTGACGGTGCGCAGCGGCGAACATCCCGGCTTTAGCAGGCTGGTTCTAGATCTTGGATCGATACCCGAATGGAGCCTCGACGGGTCCGGCACCTCACGGCGCATCGACTTGATCGATCGCGGTGTAGAATTCGACACTTCCGGGGTGTTCCGCCGGATCGGGCGGGGACGCATCGCGGGCCTCGACACCGGGCCGGGCTGGCTCGATCTCCGCTTGAATTGCAATTGCGTCGTTTCCGCCGATACGCTGCCCGGCGGCCGGTTGGTGATCGATGTGGTGGGCGCGCCGAGGCCCGTCACCCGCACCGCAAGTGCGGCCTATAGCGAGCGCAATACCAACACTGGCGCAGGCTTTGCAGAACCTCTCGTATTGAGCGAAACACTTGACGCCGACGACGCGGCAAGCCCCACCGGCCTTGCTGAGTCGAGCGTTGCGTCGGGGAATGCCGTCGATGACCGATTTGATCGGTACTGGACGCCTCCCCCAAACCTTGCTTTGTCGCCCGAACTTCAAAACCCGTTTGCCCGTGAATTAACGCGTGACCACCAGCTCAATCGCCCGACACCCGGCGCGCTGCCCAATCTCGACGCAGATCCAGGCCTTAACGGTCTTCGAGACGCGCTTGATTTACTGCCGCTCAATGCGCCCGGCCGACCAGCACCTCAGTCAGACCGAACCGATGCCCGCAGAGGGCCTTTGCCGGGCGGTCTCCCTCCCTTTGACGAGTTGAACCGCATTGGCGAAGCGAGCGCGGCCCTTACCAATGCGCTGGAACGGGCCGCTGAACAGGGTCTGATCGACCTGCCTGAAAGGGCCGAGGAGGCGGTGGAGCCCCTGCCCGGCCATCGACGGCGCCTGCCCTTACCCTTGCCCCTCGACGAAGGCTCAAGCCTCCGGGTGTCGACCAGCCTCGATCGAGATTTAGCGCGCCTTGCTGGCGTTTTGAGCGATCAGGCCGCCGGCAGCGGGTGCCTGGCAGGTTATGATCTCGATGTGGGATCCTGGGGAACCGGCGATGATCCATTTTTCGAACTCGGCAATGCCCGGGCGCGGATCGTGGGCGAGTTCGATTTGCCCGACCAGGGAGCCGCGCTGGGCTTGGCGCGGTCCTACATTTATCTGGCCTTTGGCGCCGAGGCGCGGGCCAGTCTCGAAGCCTTCGACATTCCCGAAAACGGAGAACGCGCCGTCCTCGAATTTCTCGCCTCGGTCGCGGACGGGGAGGAACGCGATACGGACGATCCAGCCGCGCGGCTTCTCGGCTGCCCCAATCGTGCAGCGCTTTGGGCGCTTCTTGCTGTGAACCCGCCCCCGAAACAGGCAGAAATATCAAAGTCCAATATCGTGTTCAGCTTTTCCGATCTGCCCCTCCATCTCCGACGCCATTTCGGGCCGACTTTGGTCGACCGATTCCTAAGCCTCGACGACCCGGACACAGCACGCGAAATCTGGAACGCGGTTGACCGGGCGCCCGGAGATCACGGCGAGAGCTTTGTCTTGGCATCGGCCGATCTCGATTTGGCCACAGGCGCGCAAGGGAGTGCAGAAGCTGGGTACCGCACTCTTGAAGCGGGAAGCCCACTCAACGCACCAAAGGCGGTGGTCCGTCTCTTGAATACGCGGCTCAATCGCGGCGCGACCATCGATCCAGGGATCGTTGAATCCGCCGCCGCCTTGGCATTTGAAAACCGCGGGACGCCGCTGGCGCGCGACCTCAAGATCGCCGAACTCAATGGACGCATATCCCTCGGCCAATGGGATCTGACCCGAAACGAAATTCCCCGGGCCCAGTTTGCCGGGGCGCTGACCGAAGAGGATGCGCTAGAGCTCACCTTGTCGCTTCACGGTGCCATTGCCAGGCGCGGGTCAACGCGCCAGGTCATTCGCTACGGTCTCGAAGCCGATGCGCGCTTGCCGGTGAATGACGCCGCCGATCCGGTGCGCCGGGCCCTGGCGTCGCGGCTACTCGATCTTGGTTTGCCAACCCTATCGGAAGGACTTCTTGGCCAGGTGACTGAATTGAGCCAAGCCGATCGGGTGCTTTTCGCCCGGGCCGACCTCGCCCTCGGCTTGCCTGAGGCCGCCATCGGCCATCTTGCGGCAGTTGAAGGACCGGCGGGAGCCCGGCTCCGGGGCGAAGCGCTGGCCCAGCTCGGCCGGCTCCGGGCTGCAGCGCAGGCCTATCTAGCAGCCGGCGACCTCGATGCATCCCAGCAGACCTACTTACGGGCCGGCGAATGGCGTGACGCGGCCGGGCCCGTGGGCCAAGCCGCCGAAGAGGTGATCGAAGATCCCCCCATGGGCGACGATCCCGGCCAATTGGCCAACAAGCGCCATCTGATTGAAGTGGCCTCTGGTCTTCGCGGCGATGTGGCTCGACTGCTCGACGCCACCGCCGAGACCGCAACCAATTAAATGATGGACGAAAGAAACGGAACTTAAATCCCTCTCCCGTAAGCACGGTGGGACGCTTGCAAAAATTGCAAGGGGAAGAGGGCAGAAGCCGTGTTCACATTGCACATTACCAACCGGGGGAAATGCTCCCACCTGAGAGTGGACACCCAAGCCCGATGGGCAGCCGGGCCGATCCTGTCGTTCTGCCTGTGCCTGTCCCTTGCTGTTTTAGGAACACCGGCCCGAGCATTGGCCGACCCAGAAGAGACCGCCGCGATCTGCGAAGCGGTCGCATACCGCATAGCCCGGGATACAGGTATTCCCGCGGACGTTCTTCTCGCCATCACGCTAACCGAGACCGGCCGCACTTGGAACGGGCGCGCCCGGCCCTGGCCATGGACCGTAAACATCAACGGAAAGGGCTATTGGTTCGACGATCGGAAAACGGCCGAAACCTTCATTGCGCGCCATCACCGGGCGGGCGCGCGGAGTTTCGATATCGGATGCTTCCAGATCAATTACCGCTGGCACGGCGGAGCCTTCGCCTCATTGGAGGAGATGTTCGACCCCTTGGCAAATGGGCGCTACGCGGCCCGATTTCTCGGCGAACTCTTCGAGGAATTCAGTGACTGGAGCAGGGTCGCCGGAGCCTACCATTCCCGCACCCCGAAATTCGCCAAAGTCTACCGGGCGCGTTTTGACAGTCTCCGCAAAAAACTCCGCGCCGACCGCCAGTTCGCCGAAAGCGCGCCAGCCCCGCCAGAATTCCCAGGCGTCGCGCCCAACCAACCTGCGGCGGCACAGCGACCCAATAGGTTCCCACTTCTCAGCCACCAAAGCGCGCCTCGGGCGCTTGGCTCGCTTGTCCCGCTCACCGCCACACCGGCGGCTGGACAGGCCCTGATACAACCAGAGCAGCCGGGCTAACGCGACATGGCGGGTATTTTCAAACCAACTATTCTTTTGGCACTCGCCTTGATGGCGGTCATTGTGATGATGATCTTGCCGGTGCCAGCTTGGGTGCTGGATGTGGGGCTCGCGGCCTCCTTTGCCTTGGCAATCCTCATTTTCACGATCACCTTATTTATAGAGCGCCCGCTCGATTTTTCCGCATTCCCCACAATCCTTCTCGCTTCGCTAATGCTCCGCCTCAGCCTCAATGTTTCGTCCACGAAACTGATTATTGGCCAAGGCCATACGGGGACGGGCGCGGCCGGAGACGTGATCGAAGGATTCGCGCAATTTGTGATGTCGGGCTCGGTGTTTCTCGGGCTCGTGGTCTTCTGCGTTCTTTTGATCGTCAATTTCATCGTCATCACCAAAGGGGCAGCGCGGATGGCAGAGGTGGGCGCGCGATTTGCCTTGGACGGCATGCCCGGCAAGCAGCTCGCCATCGACAGCGATATGGCCGCCGGCGCGATAGACCACGCCGAAGCCAAGGTTCGGCGAGAACGTGAACAGGCCGAAACCACCTTTTTCGGATCCCTCGACGGCGCATCAAAATTCGTCAAAGGCGATGCGGTGGCGGGGCTATTGATCACCCTCCTCAATCTCGTCATGGGGCTGGTGATCGGCACACTTATTCACGGCATGGCGCTCGCGCGGGCCTTTGAGACCTATGCGATCCTCACCGTTGGAGATGGGCTCGTCAGCCAAATACCTGCCGTGATCATCTCCATTGCTTCGGCGCTCCTTTTGGCCCGTGGAGGTGCGACGGGATCGACGGATTTCGCTGTTTTCTCCCAATTGGGACGCTTTCCGTCGGCTCTCGGCACGGTGGGTGTGCTCATGGCGCTCTTCGCACTTGTGCCCGGCATGCCGTTTTTGCCGTTCATAGCGGGAGCTGCCGCCCTTTGGGCTGCGGCCTGGGGGGTGTCCCGCACACAGCCTGCCCCGGCTGAGGAACCAAAGGAAGATGGGCCGGCGCAGGCGCCCGAGGCTCCGATCGGTGATCTTTTGGATCTCGACGAGATCCACGTCCAATTCGCGCCCGACCTCGTGGAAATGATCCTCGATCCTGGAATCGGGCTCGATGCTCGGATCGACAACATGCGGCGCCACATCGCCACGGAGTTCGGCTTGATCCTCCCCGAAATCCGCCTCACCGACGATGCGTCCTTGCCACCCGGCACCTATTCGATCCGAATTCAGGGGGTTGAACAGGCCCGAGACAGGCTAGAACCCGAGCGCGTCTTAGCCTTGGTAGGCCCGGACGCGCCACAGTCGGGCGACGTCGTGAAAGAACCGGTTTATGGGGCGCCGGCCCGCTGGGTGCCCAAGGGGTCAGAGGACCGGCTGGCCCTTGATGGGGCGACCATTGTGACGCCGGTCGAAGTGCTGGCGACGCATCTTCTTGAAGTCCTCAAACAGAATTTCGGGCGGCTCTTTGGATTGAAATCCCTCCGCCGACTTTTGGACGAATTGGGCGCGCTCACCAACCCGGCGCGGGCGGAAGCCAACCGCCAGTTGATTGATGAATTGGTGCCCGAGAAAGTACCGGTCGACCTCTTGGTATCGGTGCTGAGGCTTCTTCTCGAAGAGCGCGTATCGATCCGCAACCTTCCCCTGATCCTTGAAGCCATAGCCGAAGCGCGGCCAAGCCAAGGAAGCCCCGAAGCGGTTTGCGAACATGTGCGCCAGCGCCTCGGCTTCCAAATTGTCTCGGAACTGCGCCGTACGGATGGGACAGTGCCGCTCGTACAGCTTGATCCCGCCTGGGAAGAAACCTTTGCCTCACACGAAGTGGACACTGCCGGGGGCCCCGCTGATATCGCCTTGCCGCCCGACACGTTCAACCGGCTGGTTCAAGCGGTGGCCGAACGGCTCGGCAAAAGTGCTGAGGCCGGTGACTATCCCGGCATTGTCACCTCCGTAAAACGGCGCCGCTTTCTTCGGACGGCGTTGTCGGCCAAAGGCGTCCTAAACCCGGTTTTATCTTATGAAGAATTGGGGGCCGATATGCGCCCTGCCCTTGTGGGCCTTGTGCCCACATGAGTGAGGCGGCCGCCTCCCTCTTCGAGCTTGTCGAAGGCCAGCTTTTGGTCGGTGGGCTCGTCTTTCTCCGGGTCGGTGCCATGCTGGGAGTCCTTCCGGTATTTGGGGAAAGAAGTGTGCCTGAACGGGTGCGCATTGCCCTTGCGGCGGCGCTCTCCCTCGTTGTGGCACCCGCCGCCTTCCCCGAAATAGACGGGGCCTTGTCACGGGGCGCAGGGACGCTTGCTCTTCTCGGAAGCGAGATAATCGCTGGACTGCTTTTGGGCCTAGCAATCCGGTTTTTTGTCCTCGCCCTTCAAACCGCCGGTACGATTGCAGCCCAAGCCACATCCCTGGCGCAGATTTTCGGAACGGCGATCGTCGATCCGCAGCCGGCGCTCTCCCATGTGATGGTCCTTGCCGGATTGGCACTGATCGTAATTCTCGGGCTTCATGTTAAAATCGTCTCATATATCATTGTTTCATATAAACTTTTCCCACCTGCTTCCCTTCCAAATGCGGTCGATCTCAGGATCTGGGGAACAGGCCATACCGGTGCGATGTTCGCCTTGGCCTTCACGCTTGCAGCGCCCTTCGTGATCGTCTCGCTCCTCTACAATCTTGCCCTCGGCGCCATCAATCGGGCCATGCCGCAATTGATGGTTGCCTTTGTCGGCGCCCCTGCGATTACCTTCGCCGCCCTCCTTTTGATGGCACTCAGCCTGCCCTTGCTCCTCGGCGCTTGGAACACCGCGCTTGACGGGTTTCTTGCCCGTCCGTTTTGGGGGCCCTGATGGCCGGCCCGGACGACGACAGCGACAAAAACCACGAACCGACCCAGAAAAAACTCGACGACGCGAGAAAGCGCGGCGAAGTCCCGATGTCGCAAGATCTGACGACCACAGGCGCCTATGCGGGTCTCGTCATTTGCGCCGGGACGCTAGGCGCCTCGCTTTTGACCGGCGTGGGCGAGGACCTGGCCGGTTTACTCGCGCAGGCCGACACGCTGTCAGCGCGGGTTTTCCGCAATTCTCCCGAGGCGCCGATCGGGGCCTTTCTCGGGGCAGTTCTCAAAAGCAGCGTGCCCTGGCTCCTTTTTCCGGTACTGGGCGTTCTGATTGCCGTTGTCGCGCAGCAGGCGTTTACGATGTCGGCCAAGAAGATCCAGCCTAAATTGTCTCGGATCTCGCCACTTGAAAATGCAAAACAGAAATTCGGCCGGAACGGGCTTTTCAATTTCACTAAGAGCTTTGTCAAACTCACGATCTTCAGTGCGATCCTCGGATACGCGATCTACCGCGATCTCCCAACGATCCTGAGTTCGGCAGCAACCTCCGTGGCGGGCCACATTCACCTTCTGATGGCGCTCGGGTTCGACTTTTTGGCCGTGGTCTTAGTCGTGTCCTTTGGCTTTGGTTTCATCGATTTTCTCTGGCAGCGCGCGGAGCACATTCGCAAAAATCGGATGAGCCATAAAGAGCTGCAGGACGAGACCAAAGACAGCGAAGGCGACCCCCACCTTAAGCAGCGACGGCGCCAAAAGGCCTATGACATCGCGACGAACCAAATGATCTCTGACGTGCCGCAAGCGGATGTCGTGATCGTCAACCCAACCCATTATGCTGTCGCGCTTAAGTGGGACCGGGGCTCGGGACGCGCGCCGATTTGTATTGCCAAAGGGGTCGATGAAGTGGCCGGGCGGATCCGCGAGGCGGCGGCGGCCCATGCCGTGCCGCTTCGCAGAGACCCGCCGACCGCACGGGCCCTTTTCGCCACACTTGATATCGGCGATGAGGTGCTGCCCGAGCATTACCGCCCCGTGGCCGCCGCCATCCGGTTTGCTGAAGCAGTCAGAAAGCGGGCGCGCCGCAGCCTGGTCCGGCGGAGCTAGCCCGATGCGGCGCCTCAAGGACCTGTTGCGTCTCGCCAGACTTCACCGAGACCTGGATCTTGCGGTTCTGGCGGATGCAGTGGCGCAGTCGGAGCAAGCGCGGCACGCCAAAGAACGGGCTTCGGGCGCGCTCGACCGATTGCGAGGCGCGTTGGAAGAAGATCCTCGCCACGCGCTTGACTGGCCAGGTTCAGGTGAAGCCGCCCTCAAACATGGCAGGCTCCGAGTAGCACAGGCCGCAGCCTCCCTCGCGCGGGCCGAGGCGGAGCTTGCGACCCCGTTCGAGAAGGCACGGCGCGGCGTTGCCCGCGCTGAGGTACTGGAGCAGCTCCTCTCAGATCTACGATCCACCAAGCGGCGCCGGATAAAATAGCCTTGACAGATATGGCCGAATAAGGCGCCTGCCCCGTGGCCAGAGCAGCGGCAACGGGCACTAGAGACACACCAATTCACGGCTGCGCCTTGAAATCCTTCTCCGCTAGACCTCTTGGCGGAGCATATCGAGGATCAAGATGTCACGCACCTGCTCGCCGGCCACCTTGCGCGCGATTTCCAGAAGCGCCCGGCGCAGTCGGTCCATACGTCCGGCCTCGGTATAGGCACCGCTGAACCCCCCGCTATTCGCGTGATCGAAAAGTACGCGGAGAAACGCGTCCCGCAATTTGGGCTCAATGGCAAATATCCCGGCAGATGAGCCAAGATCGGCCTCCAGAGTGATCGACATCACAACGAGGGATCGCACACTTCCGTCCACCAAGACAGGGACGACGAATTGGTCGTTCATCCGAACGAAATCGACATCCTCAACAGCCTCTTCTTCGGCCTCCGGCTTAGCCTCTTCTTCGGGAGGGTGCTCACAGTCTTCTGCCGCCTCCCCCTCCTGGCCCGCCGGAGCGGCGGCATGGGGCGCGCATTCCGAACCATCCGGCGCAACGCTCAACCCCGCTCCGACACCGGCTCCGATGCCAACAAGCAAAAGAAGAAGGGGCAGGATCTTTCCCATGGCTTCAGCTAGAACGGCAGAATGATGTCGGCCACCTGCTGGCCGTAGCGCGGCTGTTGCACATCCGTGATCTGTCCGCGGCCACCGTAGGAAATGCGCGCCGAGGCGATCTTGTCATAGGTGATCTCGTTGCGGCGAGACACGTCTTCGGGGCGGACATACCCGGTGACCAAAAGTTCGCGGATCTCGAAATTGACCCGGACCTCCTGGCTCCCCTGGATCCGGAGGACACCGTTCGGCAATGTCTCGGTGACAGTCGCCGCAACCCGAAGTTCGAGCCGCTCGTTTCGGCTGACCGAGCCGGTTCCGTTCGAACTCGAAGAAGAGGTCGCCGAGGCCCCGCTCGTGAGCGCGTTCGATCCGGGCAGCACGTTATTTGCTATCGTCTCCAAGCCGAAGAACGTGGGAATTTGGCTGCTTTCGGACCCGCCTCGGGACCGGGCTGTGGAATTGGCGATCTCGGCGCGCTCGTCGATTTCTATGACGACCGTCAGGATATCGCCGGAACGCCCTGCCCTTCTGTCTCCCAGAAGGGAACCCCGTCGGCTCGACCAAAGCGAGGCGCGGTCGCGCGGGATCCGGAAATCTGGCTCGGCGACGGCCATGGGCTGGGCCATGGCGCGGTGTTCGATTCCGTTGTCGATCGGCGTGAAGTCCGGTGCCTTTCCGACATCGTCGAGACGCGCGCAGGAGGCGACCAATCCTAGAAAAACGACAAATAATAATTTCCGCATGGGCGGCGCTTCCTTTCAGGGGTTTAAGGCGTCGACCCATCCACGTGGAGGGTGCCGTCGGCCGTGACGCGTCCGGAAACGGGGAGGCGCGAGGCAACGTTGACGGCCCGGATGCGGTCGCCTACGGCGCCCCGCTCCATGGCACGGCCTTCGGTCGTGATGGTGAGCGCACCGGCAACAAAGCGCAGAATCACAATCTGATTGCGTTCGATAAGTGCAGGCGGGCCGAGGTCGCCGGCGCGGACCGGCCGGCCTGCATAGATCATGACCCGTGCCTCCTGGCCGATGGCCAATGCCATATCCTCTAAGGCGCCTGGAATTTCTGCTTTGGCCAGTGCCAGATCGTCTGGGCCGAGAACGGAATGGGCGCGAATGGTTCGCGCAGCGATGACCGTCTCGGCCAGACCCGGCGTGCCCCAAAGGGCAAGGATAAGAACAAGCGCGCGCATCAGCGGATCTGAGTGGTCGCGCCAAGCATTTGGTCGGCGGCGGTGATCACTTTTGAATTGAGCTCGTACCCCCGCTGGGCTTTGATCAATTCCGTGATTTCCCGCACCGGATCGACGGAGCTTTCCTCGATATAACCTTGCCGAAGCGTTCCGAGCCCGTCCGTGCCCGGAAGCGAGACCACCGGGGCGCCGGAGGCGGCGGTCTCGACAAATAAGTTCGACCCAATCGCCTCGAGACCTTTGGGGTTTGAAAACCCAGCAAGCGTGATCTGACCGAGCTGGGTCGGCTGGGTTTGATCGATGAAATAGGCAAAGACCTCACCATCGGCGCTGATCGAGATTGAGCGAGCATCGTCGGGAATAGTGATGTCAGGCACGAGGGGATACCCGTCGGACGTGACGACCTGACCATCGGCCGAGCGCTTCAATCCCCCGTCGCGAGTATAGGCGGACACGCCCGACGGCAGGGTGATCTCAATATAGCCGTTGCCCTCAATGGCGATGTCGAGATTGCCGCCGGTGGCTGCCAATGACCCTTGGGCCAATTCGACATTCACCGATGTCGGCCGAACGCCGAGACCCAATTGGACGCCGGTGGGCAAGACCGTGCCGTCGGCGGCGTTGATCGTGCCCGCACGCACCGCTTGCTGGTAATGAAGATCGGCAAATTCCGCCCGCCGTGCATTGTAGCCGGTGGTCGACATGTTGGCGAGGTTGTTCGAGACGACCTCGACTTTGGTTTGCTGGGCGTTCATGCCGGTCGCGGCGATAGAAAGGGCGCGCATCAAGTGCCTCCTATGAGCTCGTCAGCGTGCGGAGTGCGGCGCGCACCCGTTCGTCTTCTTTGTCAAGAAAGCCCTGGCCGAGTTCGTAGGCCCGTTGGACTTCGATCATCCGGGCGATTTCGGCAACCGGATTGACGTTTGAAGCCTCAATAAAGCCCTGCACCATCCGCCCCTCGACCGGCTCGATCCCACCGGGTGCGTCGAACATAACCCCGTCTTGTCGGCTAAGGTCATTGGGATCGCTCGGCCGATAAAGCCCGATCCGGCCCAAGGGGGCCCCGTCGGCACTGAGGGTTCCGTCGGCGGCGATCGCGATGCTCGCCGCACCGGCCGGGACGAAAACCGGAGCGCCGCCTTCGTCAAGCAAGGGATGGCCGTCCGGCGTGACAACTTCACCGAAAGCGTTTGGCGCGAACACCCCAGCGCGGCTCAGCATCTCGCCCTCGGGCGTGGAAATCAGGAAAAACCCCTCGCCTTCAATGGCGATGTCGAAAGTTCCGCCGGTCTGCGTCAGCGCCCCCTGGCCCAGATCGCTCCAACGCGCCCGCGCCGCCCCCATTGAAAGCGACGGCTCTCCCGGCCCCACATCCTTGACGAATTCGGCAAACACCATCTCTTCGCGGCGATACCCGGTTGTAGACATATTGGCCAAGTTGTTGGCCACGCTGTCCATCTCCCGAAGGAGGCCCGTCAGCCGCGTGAGAGTGGTATAACCGGACGCCTCCATTCTCAGCCTCCGGCGATCAATGGGATCACAATTCCGGTGAAATACCCGGTGAGGGTCTCCGACATGAACGCCATCGACACCCAAAAGACCCCCACCATGACGCCGAGTTTCGGAACGAATGTGAGGGTGAGCTCTTGGATCGAGGTCAGCGCTTGGAAAAGCCCCACAACAAGGCCTGCGACAAGGGCCGAAAGAAGGATCGGGAGCGACATCACAACCGCCGCCCAAAGCCCTTGGCGGAGCGTGTCATAAAAGACCATTTCATCCATTAAACGGGCATCCTCAGGATTTCCTGATAGGCCTCGACCACCCGGTCGCGGACAGTCGCTGCGGTTTCAACGGCCAGTTGGCTTTCGGCCAAGGCTTGCACCAAAGCATGGGGGTCGGCGCCCGACGTCATGGCGGCTTTGGCCGTGTCCTCGGCGGTTTTCAGGGTTTTTTCGAATGACCCCAGCAGTTCCGCACCCCCGTTCGACCCCGGTTTGGGGGCCGTGGCCGAACGGGTTGCCGCGTATTGCTGGGCCGCAAGGGATGATTTCAGCTCCATTTTGGGCCTCCCTAGCGGCGGAGCAGATCAAACAGGCTGCGGCTCATCTGCCGCGCCTGGTCGAACACTCGGAGGTTCGCCTCATAGCTGCGCTGCGCTTCGCGCGCGTCAGCGATTTCGACCACCAGATTGACGTTCGATCCATCATAATAGCCGTCGTCCCCCGCCAGCGGATGGCTGGGGTCATAGACCCGTTCAAGGGCCGCTTGGTCCAGTTCAACCGGACCGATTTGCACCTTTCCGGTGCTCTGTCCCGCATCAAGCACCTCTTGGAACGAGGCGGTCTTCCGGCGGTATCCTGGGGTATCGGCGTTCGATATATTCTCGGACAAAAAGCGCAGGCGTTCGGCTTGGGCAGCCATGCCGCTGGCCGCAATCGCGCGCGATGTTGAAAAATCGGCCATGGCTTACCTCGACCGCCCAATCGCGGCGCGGATCATGTCCAACGAGGCGCCATAGACCGACAGGGCCCGGTTGTGCTGGCTTCTTATATCGGCTGCGCGGACAAGCTCGCTTTCGAGCGAAACTGTATTTCCATTGGGGCTCGCCGCGCCGTCCGTGTCTTCGGCGAAAGCCACCATCCCGCGGCTTGCAAGGTCCATATGGCTCGCTCGGGTTTGCCGGAGCGAGGTTTCCATTTTGCCACTTCGGTAAATTTCTGAAAAGTCGGGGAGATCACGGGCCCGGTAGCCGGGCGTGTCGGCATTGGCCACATTCTCGGCCGTAACGGTTTGGCGGGCGCCGGCATGGACAGCCAGGTCACGCGCAATCGCCAAGATCTCCAGTCTTTCAAACATCGGGGCTTCTCCCTCGATCAGTAGACGGAGGCTTAACTTCGATTCGTTTAGAAACCGTTCCTTGAAGCAGAGGAGAACGGGCATGGCTGGCCCAGGGCTGGGTCACATCGTGGCAGAACTCAAATCGGTCGACACCGTGCGCCCGGCCGGGCGCGTCTCTCATATCGCGGCTGGTCTCGTGCGCGTGACCGGACTTTCTGCCCATGCGGCCATGGGCGACCGGGTCCGGCTCCTTTCCAACGTAGGGAGCCCCACCGAAGGCGAGGTTGTCGCCCTCGGCCCTGACGACATTGCTATTTTGATGGACGGCTCGGCCGACGGACACAGCACCGATGACCGTGCCATCCTTCTCGGCTCTGACCGGATTGCGCCTGATGCGTCCTGGCTCGGCCGAGTCATTGACCCTTCGGGCAAAGCGCTCGACAGCCGCCCACTTCTTTCGGGCACCGACCCCCGCCCCATCAACCGCCCGCCGGATGCGGCCACCGGGCGGCGGGGGCTCGGCGCGCGGATGGCCACTGGACTGGCCGTGTTTGACACGATGCTTCCCCTGGTTCGAGGCCAGCGGATCGGCCTTTTCGCAGGCTCGGGCGTCGGAAAATCAACACTACTGGCGCAATTGGCCCAAGGGGTTGAGGCGGATGTGGTGGTGATCGCCCTGGTGGGTGAACGGGGCCGCGAGGTTCGCCATTTTATCGAGAACGTCCTTGGGCCACGCGGCATGGAAAAGGCGGTGGTGGTGGCGGCCACATCCGATCTTCCGGCCCTCCGCCGCCGCCGCGCCCTTGGCACGGCCATGGCGGTGGCCGAGCATTTCCGCGACGGCGGAGCCCATGTGTTGCTTTTGGCAGATTCCGTGACCCGCTTCGCCGAAGCCCACCGGGAAGTTGCACTGGCGGCCGGTGAACAGTCGAGCCTTCAGGGGTTTCCGCCGAGCCTTCCCCACCTCGTGGCCTCTATGGCCGAACGGGCCGGACCCGGAAGCGATGGCCAGGGCGATATCACGGCCGTCTTCAGCGTGTTGGTGGCAGGATCGGACATGGAAGAGCCCGTCGCCGATATGATGCGGGGCGTCCTGGACGGCCATGTCGTGCTTGACCGCGATATTGCCGAACGGGGCCGCTTTCCGGCGGTCGATGTGCTCCGCTCGGTCAGCCGGTCTCTGCCAGAGGCAGCCTCGGCCGAAGAGAATGCGCTGATCTCCCTCGCCCGGCGGCGCCTCGGTACCTATGACCGCGGTGCACTGATGGTCCAATCGGGGCTTTATCAGGCCGGCGCGGACCCCGAACTGGACGCGGCGGTCTCGGTCTGGCCTGGGCTCGATGCCTTCATCGGTCAAGCCTCCCATAACGGGGTCGCTGCGAGCTTCGAGGCGCTGGCCCTCTGTCTGGCCGGCGGGGCCGCCGGAGGACCCGGATCAGAAGGGTGAGACGCTCGATTGGAGAAGCGACAGCGCGACCGAGCCGCGGACAGCACTCGCGCTCTGGAGGTTCAACTCCGAGGAGACAAAGAATTTCCGCAAGAGTTCCTCTTGCTTATCCGGATCGGTAAATTGACGCACGCTGCTATCGCCGAAATTCGCCGCCGCCTTCTCTTTGAAGACTTCCAATTGGCGGTCCACGTCGAGCGTGCCGAAAGAGGTAGGGAGGTTGAAGGCGGCTTCGAACACCGCGCGGAGCGGCGGCGTACCCATGATCGTAAACCAAAGCCCGTCTTCTGAAATCGATCCGGCCGATATGGTTTCCAATTCTCGGCCGAGTCCGAGGGCGAGGCGCATGTTCTCGTTGGAATTCCCCACGGCCACTTCGAATTGGCGGATTTCATAGGCCGAAATGATTTCCTCGGGAAAAGTCGAAATTGAGATGTTCGACGGTGCGAGATCAAAGCCGAACGCCTCGGCCATGGCCGCGTAGCGTTTGTCGGCGAGTTTGTTGGCAAAGGCGTCATCGGCGAGCGTGCCTTCGTCGAGAACCTTTTGGATAAAGGCCTTGTTGGGCAGGTCATCGTCGAGCCCGAAAGCGCCGAGGGCCACTTTGAGAAGCCGCGGATCGGCGACCAATTCTTCGGCATTGGTTATCGATCCGATATTGTCGCGGAAATAATCCGTGTCGCGCTGGACCACCGCACTTTCGGTGAAGGCGGCTTCCTGGGTCTCCCGGGTCCGTTGCAGAAACGCCCAGCCGAGATTGCCGTTAAAGGGGACGACCGGCTGGAACGTCATTGGGCATCGGCCGCCAAGAGCCGTTCCTCCCGGGGCAAAAGGCCCCGGAGTGCTTTCAGCGCCTGGTAATGCTGGTTGTTGGTCACCGCTTCGGTCGCCTGGGCGAGATAGGCCTTGCTGTCATCGTCATTGAGCGCTTGGGATAATTGCTCGATGCCGCGCAACAACTGAAGACGGGCCTCCTCGGGATCCACATCGCCCGACAGGACAAGTTGGGCGATATAGCAGACCCGGCGGACCGGCGTGGTCACCTCGTCGGGGTGGATCGCGTCGCGGAGCCGCAGAATATTGGCGTTGGGCGTCATGATCGAAAGCCGCGACCGGCGGTCGCCGTTTTCGATGACGGCACCGTTGATGAGGATCCGTTCTTTCGGCGCGAGTTTAAGGACGAGGCCGCTCATTCCCCGTCCCCATGCCCAAGACCCCGAAGGATAGCGGCGTTGATCTCGATGAGGACCGCTCCGTCATCCTCGCCCCGAAGCACCTTTTTGGTGAACTCGTCGGTGACCTGGAAAAGGTAAAAGATCCGGCCCCGAAGATCGGCGGGGAGTTCGTTGTCGTCCTCGGCGACGGCGGCGGCGAACATCGTCCAGATCCGGCGGTTGTCGTGGAGCGCTTCGGCCAAGCCTGGAAAGTCGGACTTGCCTTTCATGAGTGCGCGGCGGAGGCGGTGGGAGATTTTTGCGAGCGCGTCGAATTCGAGGCGACGGGGGGTTTTGATAGGGGCAGTGGAGGCGCTGGTATAGGCCGTTCGGGCCATGTCGATGGCGTTCACGACAATTCCTTCCAGAATGAAGCCAAAGGAACGGGCATTTTTGCCCGCGGTTCACCGGGGCGCCGTCCAGGCGCCCCGGCCCGTTCCGCTTACCGGAAGAGCGAAAGGATCGACTGCGGGGCCTGGTTCGCAATCGACAGCGACTGAACGCCGAGCTGCTGCTGAACCTGGAGGGCCTGCAATCGGGCCGACGCCGCTTCGAGATCCGCATCGACCAGAGAGCCGATACCGACTTTGAGCGAGTCCGTGAGCTTAGAAATGAAGCTTGACTGGAGATCGATCCGGGACTGGTCCGAACCGAAGGAGGCCGCGGCATCGATGGCGGTGTTGATGAAGGTGTCGATATTGGCAAGCGCGGAGGCTGCGCTGTCATTCGACGTGACATCAAGGCCATTGAGGCCAAAGAGACCACCTGACGCCTGACCGCCCGACCGCCCATCCACCGCGAGCGTAAGCGCTGCGGCATCCGAGTTGTCGATCGACAGGGTAAAGGCCCCGGTGGTCGCGTCTTGGGTCACTTGGGTGGTCACACCGGTTACATTGCCGGCATCGATCGCAGCCTTCAGGCCCCGGGCAACGTCGCCGAAGTCTTCGTTGGGTCCAGCGATGTAGCGGAAGACGTTGCCGCCAAAGCTCGCCTGGTACCCGTCGCCGTCGACCACGGCCGCGGTGGCGGAGAAAGTGATCGATTCCGCACGCTGGGCGATCGTCGACGCAGTGCCTGTGTTGGGCGCGGAGGGCGCACCGCCGTTCACAGAGGTAATTGCGGTCGCGTCAAGTTCCGCACTCGCACCCGAGATTGCCACATCGACGGTGCTGAACGCGTTGGTCGACGTAACAACGAGCGTGTTGGACGAGACAGACGCGGTCACGTCTTGGATCCCGAGGGCGTTGATCTGACCTTCAAAAAATGCGGCCACGTCGGCAATGGTATCGGTTGCGGTGCTGGTAAAGTCGATCTGCACCCCTCCGACGCTCACCGAAAGCGTATCGCCACCGGTATAGACACCGCCCGTACCGGTCCCGGCCTCGAAGGTGACTACGGCCGTGTTCCCCGTATTGGCAATGTTTGTGCCCGAGAGCGCTGTATTGAACGTCGCCGTACCAACCGAACTGTCACCGATCTGCGTGCCGGAGGAGTTGTATGTCCCCGCATTGGTGGTGAGGTCATTCCGGTTAATCGCAATTTCAGACGACGAAACAACGCCCAAGCTGTCCCGTTGGAGCGAGCCGAGGATCGTCACGTCCTCCGTGCCTTCAACCAAGCTAAGCCCGTTAAACGAAGCCGCGCTGATGATAGATTCTATCTGGGCGACCTGGGTGTCGATGTCGGCTTGGATCTTCGACCGGTCGACGTTCTCTTCCTGGGCGGCGACGATGTTGCCTTTGAGTTGGGTCAGAATGTCGGTGACGGTTTCGGCTGCTTCCCGGGCGACACCGATGGTCGAGTCGCCCAAGTTCAAGCTGTCCGAGATCGCTTTGAATGCGTTCACGTCAGATTCGATGACTTTCGACACCGCCCAGATCGCCGAGTTGTCGGTCGCGGTGGCGATCTTCTTACCGGTCGCGATCTGGTTCTGGGTGTCGACGAGGTTGTTGTTGATGGTCCGAAGGTTTTGCAGCGCAACCATCGCGCTGGTGTTAGTCAGAATACTAGCCATTTCCGGCTCCTGTTCCTTTTGGCGTTTTCGCGCCGGTTACAGTGGATCTGCCACTTCTGCGGCGGCGCGTCATTCTGACGTCAGTGAGCCGGTGCGACGCCGAGCCCACGCCATCCTCTCCCCCAGGGATGCACTTCGACGTTCGCGTGGAATGGCTAAGGAAATGCTAATCTCGGCTTTGGAAAACCGGTTGGATTTTAGCGATCACTTGAGGTCTCTGGCTCAGGCGCGTTTCTCGACCGAACGCCGTGCCGGGCCAATCTGATGGCGCCCGCCATCGGAGCCATAGGTCGATAGGGGCTCTGGACCGTCCCGCACCGCCTGGAGCCGAGCCGCAACCGACCTTATGCCTTTGGCCGCCGCTTCGAGGAGTTTCCCGTTCCGCTCGGCCAGCCACCGGAGCCGGGCCACCCGGCGGGGATCACTGCCCAAGGGCGCCTTGGTGAGCAACCGGGTCTTTTCGTCGGCCAACCGGGCAAGCCCGTCAAGCGAGCCTGAGAGCAAGAGGGCACGCTCCCGTTCAAGAAGATCCTCAAGCGCGTCGAGATGGTCTCTCGCATCCGCCATTCTCTATGCCTTTTTCGCCGTTGCGCGGAAGATCTGCTCGGCCAGACCGATCCCGCCGGCCTCGACCATGGCCTCGGCCTGGGCGTCGCGAAGGAGCGAGACGAATTGCTCTTCGCCGATCCCGCCGCCGAACTCGCCTGGCATCTCGCCGACCTTCGCGGCTGCGAGCATTTCCGACAAAAACGCCGCCTCGAGCTCCTTGGCGGCGGCTCGGAGCGCACCGTCGGACGTATCCGGCTTGGCATTCTGCACGATCAAAGGCCGAAGCGCGGCCAAAGCGGGGTCGGTGGGCTGCATCGGAGGTCCTTCCAATTGGCGGTACTTTCCGCCTTTTGCCGGACAACCGGTAAAGGTCAGGTAACTCCTGGGGCGTAAATCCGACAGTACCGACAGAAAGTTGGGACCAGAATGGACACGTCATCAATTGCATCGCTGTTGACCGGAACGGTCGCAAATTCCGGGAATGTGCACCGGGCGAACGGGGCTCTGCCGGTCGAGGGCGAAAACGGCCAAGGCACCGATGGGGATAGCGCCCAAGGCGGATCGACATTCGGCCGTCTCGTGCCTCAGGACGGCGCGGACAAGGGTGAGGCGGGTGTCGAGGCAAACGACGGCCGACCCTCCTCGGCCGAGCCTCAACCAATGTTTCCAGTGGATGGTCTGCCCCAAAAAGCGGCGAACGCACCGGCTCCGTTTCAAGACCTGTCGGTCGCTCCCCTGCTCCCCGGTGACGCAACGCCAAGTGCAGCTCCACCCGAGGATGATGCGCCACCATTGCTATCTTCCAACGTAAAGACTTCTAATCAGCTGTCACCCCAAGCCGCCGCAGCTCAGCGCCTGGACCTAGTAGAACCTGGTGGGCGGCTCCCGTCAGACCCGATCCCTTCCATATCGCCGTCCTCAGATCCAAAGCTTGGGACAAAAGATGAGGACGCCCCACGTTCCGACACCGTTCAAGTTGCCAAAATCCCAGGGGCAGAGCGGTCTGGTCAGAAGACATCAGATATCGGCAGCCTGCGCCGGGCTTCCGAACCCCTTGAGTTTGTCCGGCCAGACACGCCCAAATCCTCGGCGTCAATTCCACCGTCCGGTCAACTTCAAGTCGCTGAGATAGAACAAAGGCCAGCCCTTTCGACAGCCGGCTTCGAGGAGCCGATCAAATCCGTCCAGAGTGCCGCGTCGGCCCCGACGAAGGCGCTGCAAGCCCAAGCGACGCCTCCGGGGGCCACCGACGCTCCGGTTTCTGCCCGTGTCGAAGCGAAAGAAGGACCGCCTCCACCAAAAACGCAGTCCACGCCGACGGAACTCGAACCGGTCGCGGTCCGGGTTCTTGGCCGGGATGCGGCCACTTCAAATGGGCAAACTGCCGAGGTTCGCGCGACCGGCGATGCGCGAGAGGCCACCCTCGAAAGGCCCATTCAAAAAGGCGATGGGGCGGCGAAGGGTGCGCTGCTCCGCCTGGGTCCAGAAGGGACCAGCGCCAGTTGGGACCGCCCAGTCAGCATTCAAGGGAGTTCGGAACCCAAACCGGCTACGCCGCTAACCCTGCCGCAAGCCGCCGACGGTCCGGAAAGCACTCCCATTCCAAGGGCCGACGCAACGCCGCCCGTTGCCGGAGCAGGCGTGTCGAGCGGCGCGGCAGCGACCGGTGTGATTGATGGGATCCGACCCCAGGCCTCGGCCAGGGCGCCGGGTACGACGCCCGGCGATGCCCCCGATCGGCGGACCGACCCAGCGGAGGAGACAGAGAGCCTGGACACTAGGAAAACCCTTCGGCGGGACGTGAGCCAGAACGGCGCGTCCCCGCCCGACCAGCGAGTGGCCTTGCCAACGCACGGAGATCAAACCCTCCGCCAAAACAGCGGCCTCGCCCTTCCAGATACGGCGCTTAGCCCAGGAGACATGCCGGTAGAGGCCGAGTTCGTGGCCACCGAAACCGTTCTCCGCGAGACGACGGGCCCCCAAAGCGCAAGCGCTTTCGATGCCCCTCGCCAGCCCGCACCCAAGGCGCAAGCTGTCTTAGCGCAAATCGCCGAAGCCGCGCGGACCCGGCAGGACGGGCAGATCGAAATCACGCTGTCGCCCGAAGAATTGGGCCGCGTCCGCCTCACCATGGCGCCGAGTGATTACGGAATGAGCGTCACGATCCTCGCCGAGCGGCCTGAAACGCTCGACCTGATCCGCCGCCATATCGATCTTCTCAGCCGTGACCTCCAGGGCCAGGGGTTTGGGAAACTCGACTTTAGTTTCGCAGGCTCGGGATCGGACGGAGGCGGGAGCTTCGAGGGGCAGTTTGGCCGAGCCGGCGCCGCTTCCCCGGGCGAGATCGCGGCACCCGCCGACGAACTCTGGGCGCCACCCCAAGCGGCCCCAACCGGCCTCGACATGAGATTATAGGAGGACCCGCCGATGGATGTGGCGAGCACGACAACGACCCAACAAAGCCAAACCAGCACAGTTGCAGCGACGGAGCCAAGCACGTCTGAGAATGACAGTCTCATCAGTTCGGACTTTGAAACCTTTCTCCGCCTGCTCACGGCGCAACTTGAAAACCAGGATCCCCTAAATCCCCTTGAGTCGACCGATTTCTCAACCCAACTCGCGACCTTCTCCGGCGTCGAGCAACAGGTCCTGACCAATGACCTTCTAAAAGATCTGTCATCGGCGATGGGGGCGGACAGTCTCGGTCAAATGGCCGATTGGGTCGGGCGCGATATCCGGGCACCGATGGACGGATATTTCGACGGCGCGCCGATCACGCTTTATCCTGAACCGGCCGAGGGCGCGGACGGGGCGAGCCTCCTTGTCCGAGACGCCAATGGCGCCCTGATCCAACGGCTTGATCTTCCGACGACGGCCGGACCCTTGGAATGGGCCGGGGTTACAAACGACGGCAGCGCGCTCCCATACGGCACCTACGAGTTCACCGTCGAAAGCCGATCGGGCGACCAGATTCTGGCGACAGACATTGTCGAAGTCTATGGCCGGGTCACGGAAGCCCGACTTGAAAATGGTGGGGTCGAATTGGTTCTCCCGGGCGGGATCACAGTGTCGTCGGATGTTGTGAATGCCCTCCGCGATCCGGCGGCCGCCGACGGGGCTTGATTGAGGATAGTGTCCTCGACGGCGTGAGGTTCCTGGTCTTTCTGCCTAAACCCGACCGGAGCGGCACAGTCCCAAGCTCAGTCGGGTTTGGGCCACGTGGTTGCAGGTGCTAACGACCAACCGAGCCCAAAGTGCCCCCGTTCAAAAGAGCAATCCGAGCCCCACGCCTGCCCCCACAAGGGCACCGCCAACACAGATCCAAAGGAACGGATTGGCAGTGGGCGGAGGGGCGTTTTGCGGCAGACGGGCCCGGCCCAAGAGTGCGTCTTCGGCGAGTTGCGGCAGTCGCGGCCCGAACCGGCCCACCACGCGCGCGGTATTGCCGAGATCGCGGAGCAGGGCCCTTGGACCGATATTTTCCTTGATGTAATCCTCGACCGTCGGCCGGGCGACCTCCCACATATTGATCGACGGGTTGAGGCTCCGCGCCACCCCTTCGACCACGACCATGGTCCGCTGAAGCAAGATCAATTCGGTCCGTGTTTCCATCCCGAACCGCTCGGTCACCTCAAAGAGATAGGTCAAAAGCCGACCCATTGAGATCCGGGACGCATCCATGCCGAAAATCGGCTCGGCCACTGAGCGGAGGGCGCGGGCAAATTCATCCACGTCACGGTCGGGCGGGACGTAGCCCGCTTCAAAATGAACCTCGGCCACCCGGCGGTAATTTTTCCGAATGAAGCCAAAGAGGATTTCCGCATAGACCCGTCGAGTATATTCGTCGATCCGGCCCATAATCCCGAAATCCATGGCGATGATTTCGCCCCGGGGCCCGAGCTTGAGATTGCCCTGGTGCATATCGGCATGGAAATACCCGTCCCGAAGGGCTTGGGACAGAAAGAGCCGTAAGACCCTGGTGCCGATCTCGGTCTTGTCAAAACCCGCCGCTTGGATCGCAGTCACATCGCCCATCGGGATCCCCTCGACCCATTCGAGCGTCATCACCCGGCGGGAGGACAAAAACCAATGGACCGATGGCACCGCAAAGCCTTTGTCGCCCTCGGTATTGGCTTTGAATTCTGCGGCGGCGGAGGTTTCGAGCCTAAGATCCAATTCGCCGAGGACCGTGGCTTCAAAATGGGCGATCACGTCAACGGGACGGAGGCGCCGGGTCGAGGGGGACAGCCGCTCAATCACCCAAGCCGCGAAGTAAAAGGCGTCAATGTCCTTTTGAAACGCCGCTTCAATCTTTGGGCGGAGGACTTTGACGGCAACGCGTTCTCCAGTCTCGGCGAGGCGCGCGGGATGGACCTGGGCGATCGAGGCGGCCGCGATCGCGTCGCCAAATTCAATAAAGAGATCATCGACCGGCGCGCCCAATTCCCGTGCGACAATGGCTTTGGCCGTGGCGGTGGGAAAGGGCGGCAGGTTGTCTTGAAGAACGCGAAGTTGGGCGGCCAGTTCCGCCCCCACCACATCGGGCCGGGTCGAGAGGATCTGCCCGAACTTGATATAGGCCGGCCCCAAAGCGGTTATGGCCCGGGTCGCGGGCGGTAATGTGGGATCGCCTTTGATCCCGAGCCAGGAAAACGGCGCGCCGAGCACCCATGCGATGGCCCGTAAGGGGCGCGGCGCATCGAAGGCATCGAGCACGACATTCATCGCCCCGGTCCGCACCAATGTCGCCCCGGTTCGGATCAGGCGAATGATATTGTGGGGTCCGCGCAACCCTTAGAGCTTCCAGCCCGAATGGAGACAGGCGACACCTTGGGAGAGGTTACGGTAGCGGACCTGATCGAACCCGGCGGCGCCGATCATACCGGCAAAGGTTTCCTGGTCTGGGAACCTTCGGATCGATTCGACCAAGTATTGATAGCTCTCCCGGTCGCCCGTCACCGCCTGGCCGAGGGCAGGAATGACATTGAAGGAATAAAGATCGTAGAGCCGTTGCAGGCCGGGATTGGGCAATTGGGAAAACTCGAGAACCATGAGCCGACCCCCAGGGCGGAGCACGCGGAAGGCCTCCGACAAGGCATCCTGGGGTCTTGTGACGTTCCGGATGCCAAAACTGATCGTGTAGACGTCAAAGCTCTGATCTTCGAAAGGCAGCGCCATCGCATCGCCCACGACCCACTCTATCGCGCCGGCATAGTTTTCTGCCTCGGCTCGGCGAGCGCCCTCGCTCAGCATTTCTTCCGTCAGATCGGAAACCACCGCCGTCGCCCCCGGCGCGCGTTTGAGAAACCGAAACGCGATGTCTCCAGTGCCGCCGGCCATATCGAGGAGCCGTTGGCCCGGCCGGGGCGCGAGCCAGTCCATCATCGCGTCTTTCCAGAGCCGATGGACGCCCGCGGACATCAAATCGTTCATCAGATCATATTTCGAGGCCACCGACGTAAAGACGCCCCGTACCAGACCGGCCTTCTCTGCCTCCGGCACCTCTCGGTCGCCGAAGTGCGTGGTTTTGGCGGAATTTTCTGCCATAGCTCTTGCGTCCATCTTGAACTGACCTTTCTTATAGGTCCCCGCAAGGCGAGAACAATGGACGCCTGGGTGCGATCTGGGGACGCGCATGCCTGAATTGCCAGAGGTGGAAACGGTGCGCCGCGGGCTCGAACCGGTGATGGCCGGCGCCGAGATCGCCGAGATCGAGATCCGCCGGCCCGATCTTCGCTGGCCGTTTCCCGAGAATATGGCCGCACGCCTCCGGGGCCAAACGATCACCCATCTGGGGCGGCGATCGAAGTATATCTTGGCCCATCTCTCCTCCGGCGAGACGTTGATCATTCACCTCGGCATGTCCGGTCGGATCGTGATCTCGGGCGAGATCCATGGCCGGTTCCACCACGGCACGGGCGGCGATCCCAAACATGACCACGTGGTCTTCGGGATGGGAAATGGCGCGGAGGTGACGTTCAATGACCCACGTCGGTTTGGGGCGATGGATCTTGCACCGACCGACGCCCTTGAGAGCCATTGGTTGATTGCCAATCTCGGCCCGGAACCTTTAGGCAATGGGTTCGGGGGCGCGTATCTTGCCAAACGGCTCAAAGGTCGGAGAACCCCAATCAAGGCGGCCCTTCTCGACCAGCGGGTCGTGGCAGGCCTCGGCAACATCTATGTCTGCGAAGCGCTCCACCGGGCGGGGATTTCGCCGAAACGCCACGCAGGGCGGATCTCCAAAGCAAGGATCGAAGCCCTGGCACCGGTGATCCGGGAGGTTCTGGAGGACGCCATCGAAGCCGGAGGCTCGTCGTTGCGCGACTACCGACAGGCCGATGGCGAACTCGGCTATTTCCAACATGCGTTTCGCGTATACGACCGCGAGGGGTCAGCCTGCGCAAGGCCTGGCTGTGGCGGCCAAGTGCGCCGGATCGTCCAATCGGGGCGGTCGAGCTTTTACTGTGCGGTCTGCCAGACCTGACATCGGTGCAAATCAAGGGCAAAAACCCGGGCTCGGGCGTTGACAGGCTCCCTCCTCGGTCCTATTCAGCCGCTTCGGTTTCAGCACGGATCGGAGTGCCCCAATGGCGAATACGCCCCAGTCGAAAAAGCGCGCGCGCCAGAACCTCAGCCGGTTCGCGGTCAACAAGGCCCGGCGGTCGCGGATCCGCACCCATCTGAGGAAGGTCGAAGAGGCCATTGCGTCAGGCGATAAGGACGCAGCCGCGACGGCGCTCAAAGAAGCGCAACCCGAACTGATGCGCGGCGTCAGCAAGGGTGTGTTTCATAAAAACACTGCCTCTCGAAAAATGTCGCGACTTTCCGCTCGGGTAAAGGCGATCGGCTAAGGCCGCGTCACAAAACGGTAATTTTTTTGAGGGCGCCGAAAAATCGGCGCCTTTTTTGTTTTAATATCAGCGCTTTGCGGATTTTTACAAAGACTTAGCAAAAGCGAAGATTCTTTGTCATCCACAATAGTGTCAAGCAAGAAGAGTTGTTGCTAAGGGGGCGACAGCCTGGCTACTTGATCAAGCGATTCATATTGTCTTGGGGGGACATGAGGTGAGCTGGGGCCCAGGTTCGGGCGTCGGAGCGGTGCTGCCGACCGACGCGTGGGACCTTCTGAAGACGGATCCCAACGCCCGGCTCATCGATGTCAGAACTCGCGCGGAGTGGGGCTTCGTGGGCGTTCCTGACCTATCCGAGCTGGGCCATGACCTGCTCCTCGTGGAGTGGGCGGCTTGGCCGGACATGTCACAAAACCCGCGCTTTGTCGCGGAGGTACAAGAGGCATTGGAGGGGTCCGACCCCTCCGTGTTGATGTTCCTTTGTCGATCGGGCGTTCGGTCGTTGAGCGCGGCGGAAGCTGTGGGGGAAGCCGGTCTGTCCGGTGGTCAGGTCCCTCAGCTTTTGAACGTGGCCGAAGGGTTCGAGGGTGATCTGGATCCGGATAACCACCGGGGGTCCATCAATGGATGGAAAGCCCGGGGGCTGGCGTGGGGCCAGCTTTAGACAAAGGCGAGCAAAACGGGTCAATAGCATATGACAGAAGAGACATGGGGGCAGATCCAACAGAGCCTTCTCCAAAGTGTTGGGAAGAACAATTATGTAAACTGGATCGAACCCCTAGAATTTTCGGAAATGGAGAATGGTGTGGCGACCTTCTTCGTACCGACACAGTTTATGGGTGACTGGGTGTCTCGTAACTTCGGCGATACGATCATGGCCGAAATCAGCAAAACAGGTGAAACGGTGTCGCGGGTGGAATTCGCGGTGCCCAATGGCCAGGCCAAACCGGCCCCGGCCAAGAAAAATGCGGCGCCCCTCGTGGTTGCCAATGGTGGATCGGGGGACACTCCTGGGGCTCCCCTCGATACGCGATTTAAATTCGATACCTTCGTCGTGGGAAAGCCGAACGAACTGGCCCATGCGGCCGCACGCCGGGTGGCCGAGGGCGGTCCGGTGACATTCAATCCGCTGTTTCTTTATGGCGGCGTGGGGCTGGGCAAGACCCATTTGATGCATGCCATCGCGTGGGAACTCAAAGCGCGGACCCCTGAAGCCAAGATTGTGTACCTTTCGGCTGAGCAGTTCATGTATCGCTTCGTTCAAGCCTTGCGCGACAAGAACATGATGTCGTTCAAGCAGCTCTTCCGCTCGGTCGATGTGTTGATGGTCGATGACGTGCAGTTCATCGCCGGCAAGGAAGCCACCCAGGAAGAGTTCTTCCACACGTTCAATGCGCTGGTCGATTCCGGGAAACAGGTGATCGTCTCGTCCGAACGGGCACCGACGGAGATCCCGGGGATCGAAGGGCGGATCGTCAGTCGGCTCCAGTCGGGTCTGATCGCCGATCTTCACCCGACAAATTACGAGTTGCGCCTTGGGATACTCCAGCAAAAGGTCGAACAGTACTCCGACCAGTTCAAAGGCCTCGAGATCTCCGACGGGGTGCTCGAGTTTCTCGCCCATCGGATCTCGACCAATGTGCGCGTCCTCGAAGGGGCTTTGATGCGGCTCTTTGCGTTCGGGGCCCTGGTCGGGCGGGAGATCACGCTCGATCTCGCCCAGGATTGTTTGGCCGATATTCTCCGCGCCTCGGACCGGAAGATCACCGTGGAAGAGATCCAACGGAAGGTGGCCGAGCATTACAACATTCGCCTCTCCGATCTGATCGGACCCAGGCGGATGCGGAGCCTCGCACGGCCCCGCCAGGTGGCCATGTATCTGGCCAAGCAATTCACGACCCGGAGCCTACCCGAGATCGGGCGCCGGTTCGGGGGCCGCGACCACACCACGATCATGCACGGCGTGCGCCGGATCGAAGAACTGAAAACCCAAGACAGCCAATTGGCCGACGACCTGGAACTTCTAAGAAGGCTTCTCGAAGCCTAAGGCAGGACCACGGGCAGTGGTGAAGGGGCGGCCGGTTTGTGCCGCCCTTTTTTCGTGCGCAGGCGCTCGGACAAAGCGTCCCTTCCCCGGCATCGTCACCTTTGCAATTGGGCGCCGGTCGCGGAGCTATGGGCGACGGGGCCCGCAAAACCCATTGCACTCGCCAGGCTTGGGTTTAGTGTCTCGGTCCCGGAGCAGGTGGGAGCCCAAGCGATGAAATTCTCAATCGAGCGCGCCGCCCTTCTCAAAGCCGTGGGCCAGGCCCAGTCGGTGGTGGAACGGCGCAATACGATCCCGATCCTAGCCAATGTGCTGGTCGACGCCGAGGGCGACCAGGTGAGCTTTCGCGCCACCGATCTCGACATCGAGGTGATCGACATTGCCCCCGCAAAGGTGGAGCGAGCCGGGGGCACGACCGTGGCAGCGGTGACCCTGCATGAGATCGTTCGGAAGCTCCCCGATGGCGCGTTGGTCACGCTCACTGATGACGGCGCGTCAGGACGGCTGACGGTCGAAGCGGGGCGGTCGAACTTTACTCTCGCCACGCTTCCCAAGGCCGATTTTCCGATCATGGCCTCTTCGGAATATGACGCCAATTTCGCCTGCCCTGCCCCTGTGCTCCGGCGCCTCTTTGACAAGTCGAAATTTGCAATTTCCACTGAGGAAACAAGATACTACCTCAACGGCGTCTACATGCATGTGGCCGATGGTGACAGCGCGAAAACGCTTCGCTGTGTGGCCACAGACGGCCACCGCCTCGCTCGGATCGACGCTGACCTGCCCCAGGGTGCCGAAACCATGGCCGGGGTTATTGTGCCTCGGAAAACGGTGGGCGAGTTGCGAAAACTCCTCGAGGATGACGACACGGAAATCGCCGTTAGCGTGTCGGAGACCAAAGTCCGCTTCGCGGCGCCTGGGATTACCCTCACCTCGAAAGTGATCGACGGGACCTTCCCCGATTACACGCGGGTTATACCCGGGGGAAATACGCGAAAGCTCGAAGTAGATGCGTCGGAATTTGCCCAAGCCGTCGACCGGGTGGCCACGGTGTCCTCAGAACGCTCGCGCGCCGTGAAAATGACGCTGGCCGAAGACCGGTTGGTTCTTTCGGTCAATGCCCCCGACAGTGGGGCGGCTGAGGAGGAACTGGCAGTCGCCTATTCCGACGACGAACTCGATATCGGGTTTAACGCGAAGTACCTCCTTGAGATCGCGAGCCAAGTCGACCGGGAGAACGCGGTGTTCCTCTTTAATTCCGCGGCCGATCCGACTTTGATGCGCGAAGGCAATGACACATCGGCAGTCTATGTCGTGATGCCGATGCGGGTCTAAGGCCTCGCCCTCATGGGCCAAAGTGCGGTCACCCGACTAAAACTCAGCCATGTTCGCTCACACCGTTTGACCGAGATCGGCGCGGGTCCGGGCGCTGTTGCGATTTACGGGCCAAACGGTGCCGGCAAGACCAATATTCTCGAAGCGGTGTCGATGCTCTCGCCGGGGCGGGGGCTTCGCCGGGTGGCGGCGGCCGATCTGGCGCGGGCACCGGGCGATGTGGGTTGGAAAATCACGGCCGATCTTTTTGGCGCCCCTCCGGTGGAGGTGGAGACCTGGGTCGAACCGGCCGGGGCGCGCCAGGTGCGCATCGATGGGAAGACCGCCCCTCAACTTGCCCTGGCCGAAAGGCTCCGCCTTCTTTGGCTCGTCCCGGCCATGGACCGGCTCTGGACCGAAGGGGCGGATGGGCGGCGACGATTTCTCGACCGGATGACGATGAGCCTTGAGCCCCGCCACGGCGAGACGGTGTTGGCCTACGAAAAATCCATGCGCGAGCGGAACAGGCTTTTGAAGGACGGTGTGTCCGATCCTCGTTGGTACGAGGCCCTGGAGACCCAGATGGCGCGGTCGGGGGCTGCGCTCCATGCCGCACGCGCGCGGGCCGTGGCACGGATCACTGCGGCCGAGGCGGGCGCGGGCTCGGCCTTCCCAGCGGCCGATCTCGCCTTGGTCGACCCCGAAGGCGCACCGGCCGCGTTTTCAGAGGGGGGCCTAGCAGAGGCCTTCGCCGCCGGACGTCGCCACGACCTCGCGGCGAGGCGGACGCTCATAGGCCCCCACCGGAGCGACCTCGCGGCCGTTTACGCGGCCAAAGGTATTCCGGCCAAAGCCTGTTCGACGGGCGAGCAGAAAGCTCTGTTGATCTCCCTTATCCTCGCCAATGGGCGCGCGCTGGCAGAAGATACCGGCGCACCGCCGGTTCTCTTGCTCGACGAGGTGGCTGCCCATCTCGACGCCGAGCGCCGCGCCGCTCTTTACCGCGAAGTGGCAGCCCTCGGGGCCCAAGCCTGGATGACCGGCACGGGCCCCGAGCTTTTCGAGGCTTTGGGGGACGAGGCGTTGCGGTTTGAAGTAACCGAAGAAGACGGCGTATCGGCCGTGAGGCCCGCCTAGCTCCACCGCGGGCCATCCGTCACAGAGGGCCGTCCGAGGCCGCCAACCGACCTCCTCTCCGCCCATAGATTTCGTTAACGTCCAACCACCAAATATTGTGTCTAACCCGTGACATTCACCCCAAAAACACATATATTTGGCACGCCACCACATAGGACACGCTGAATGGCGGACCCCATATCCGCGCCAGAGGAATACGGCGCAGATTCCATCAAAGTTCTCAGAGGCTTAGAGGCCGTACGTAAACGGCCAGGAATGTATATTGGTGACACCGACGACGGGTCGGGCCTCCACCATATGGTCTACGAGGTTGTCGATAACGGGATCGACGAGGCTCTGGCGGGCCATGCGACCGAAGTTAGCGTTACAATCCATGATGACGGGTCCATTTCGGTCACCGATAATGGTCGGGGCATTCCCGTTGGGATCCATGACGAAGAGGGCGTTTCGGCGGCCGAGGTGATCATGACCCAGCTCCATGCGGGCGGGAAATTTGACCAGAATTCCTACAAGGTCTCGGGCGGCCTCCACGGAGTGGGTGTCTCGGTGGTCAATGCCCTTTCGGACTGGCTCGAACTGCGCATTTTCCGCGACGGCAAAGAACATGTTGCGCGCTTCGAAGGGGGCGAAACCAGCGAGCACTTGAAGGTTGTCGGCGATGCGGACGGGCGCTCGGGGACGGAAGTGCGGTTTCTCGCCTCGACCGCCACGTTCTCCAACCTCGAATACTCCTTTCGGACCTTGGAAAACCGGCTCCGGGAACTGGCCTTTCTCAATTCCGGCGTTCTCATCCGCCTGAGCGATGAGCGGCCTGCCGAGGCGCTCACCGCAGAGATGCATTACGAGGGCGGCGTGCGGGAATTCGTGCGCTACCTCGACCGCTCAAAGACCCCACTTATCGAAGAGCCGATCTATGTGACCGGCGAGCGGGACGGCATCACAGTCGACGTCGCCATGTGGTGGAATGACGGCTACAATGAAATGGTCCTCCCCTTCACCAACAACATCCCCCAACGCGATGGCGGCACCCACTTGGCGGGCTTTCGGGGAGCGCTGACGCGGACGCTCAACCTCTATGCGGGCCAGTCGGGCGTGGCGAAAAAGGAAAAGGTCAGCTTCACCGGTGACGATGCGCGTGAGGGCCTGACTTGCGTTCTGTCGGTCAAAGTCCCCGACCCGAAATTTTCGTCGCAGACGAAAGACAAGCTCGTCTCGTCCGAGGTCCGCCCGGCGGTCGAAGGGTTGATGAACGAAAAGCTCGCCGAGTGGTTCGAGGAAAACCCCCAGCCCGCGCGGATGATCGTCTCGAAGATTGTCGAAGCGGCCCTCGCCCGGGAAGCGGCGCGGAAAGCCCGCGAGATGACACGGAAGAAAGTGTCAAACGACGTCAACTTCCTCGCTGGCAAGCTCAAGGAATGCTCCGAGAAAGACCCCGAAAAGCGCGAGCTCTTCCTTGTGGAAGGCGACAGCGCGGGCGGCTCGGCCCAAACGGGGCGTGACCGTCGGACCCAAGCGATCCTGCCCCTGCGAGGTAAGATCCTGAACGTCGAGAGGGCTCGCTTTGACCGTATGCTCTCGAGCCAAGAGATCGGCAACCTCGTCATGGCCCTCGGCACCGGTATCGGCCGGGATGAGTTCGATATCGAAAAACTCCGCTACCACAAGGTCATCATCATGACCGACGCGGATGTGGACGGGGCCCATATCCGGACCCTTCTTCTGACGTTCTTTTTCCGCCAGATGCCCGAGCTGATCGAAGGCGGCTATCTCTATATCGCGCAACCGCCTCTGTACAAAGTCGCGCGCGGTAAATCCGAGGTCTATCTCAAAGACCAGGCAGCCCTTGACGATTATCTCGTCCAACAAGGGGTGGATGGGGCAATGCTCCGGCTGGGGTCCGGCGAAGAGATCGCGGGCCAAGACCTCGTGCGCCTCGTTGAAGAGGCGCGCCAGGTCAGGCGGGCCATCGATATGTTCCCGACCCATTACACGTCGAAGATCGTCGAACAGGCGGCCATTGCGGGCGCGTTCCGGCCGGGCCAGGCGGACGGCGATTTGCAAGGGACAGCAGACGGGGTGGCAAGCCGGCTCGATCTCATTGCGGAAGAGTTTGAACGGGGCTGGACCGGGCGGATCACCCAAGACCGGGGGATCCGGCTCGCGCGCACGGTAAGGGGCGTCGAAGAGGTCCGCACCCTCGACGGTGCGATCCTCCGTTCCGGCGAGGCCCGCCAGGTCGGGCGGTTCTCAGATGCCCTGACAGAAACTTACGGCTTGCGGGCCGAACTGGTCCGTCGCGACCGGGTGGCCCCGATCTTCGGGCCACTCGATCTTCTCGAGACGATCCTTGAAGAGGGCGAAAAGGGGCTCGCGCTCCAGCGCTACAAAGGGCTCGGCGAGATGAACCCCGACCAGCTTTGGGAAACCACGCTCGATCCCGAAGCGCGGACGCTTCTGCAAGTGAAGGTCGAAGATCTGGCCGAGGCGGACGATCTCTTCACCAAACTCATGGGCGACGTGGTCGAACCGAGGCGGGAATTTATCCAAACCAACGCGCTAAGCGTGGCCAATCTCGACGTCTAGGCGTATGAGTTGGAGCCGGTCCTCGAAAATGGACGGAGAGGCCCCGGGCTTGCCCCGGGGCCTTGCCTACTCCGCTGCCACAGTCTCCGAGGGGGCGGGCTGCTTTAAAAGCATTTGAAGCATATCATTGACCGCTGAAAGTTCGGCACCTTTCACCCGGTGTTGTTCTTTCAATTCGGCAAGATAATTCGTCGCCGAATGGAGCCGACGGGCGAGGATCGTGGCCGCATGGAGCGCGATTTCAGGGTCAGAGCCCAGAAACGCACCCGGATCATCGATCCGGTAGGCTTTGACCCGGGTCGCGGCCGTCACGGTCGCTGTATGGGGCACGTCGAGAAGTGCCCCCATCTCGCCGACAATCGTGCCGGGCGACGCGCTGCGGAAAATCTCGACCATGCCTTTAGAGATCTCGATTTCGCCCTCTTCGAGGACGAATAGATGGCCTGACCGCGATCCTTCGCGTATCAGTGCCTCGCCTTCCTTATACTGCTCGGACCGCCTGCCTCGGCAGCCCCTCAATATGCTTTCCATTACTGCTCCCCGTCTGTCGGGCGACGGTGGCACCCTGGCGATTATCCGACAAGGAGACGCGCCGGCTTCCTCGGATTATCGGCGAAACCCGGCTAGGATCCGGAGCGCGTCGGCGGATTGCCGTCGCTCTTCCGCTCGTATTGCGCTTGACGTTCGCGGAACCGTGCCTTTTGCGCCGCACTCGTCTCGGAAATGCAGTGATGACAGGCCACGCCTGCCTCGAATTCCGGGCGCTCCAAATCGCTCGGACGAAGCGGGCGGCGACAGCCGCGGCAGAGCGACAAGGTCCCTGGCCGGACCCCATGGCCCACCGACACCCGCTCATCGAAGACAAAGCACTCGCCCCGCCAAGTGCTTTCGGCCTCCGGCACGTATTCGAGATAGCGAAGGATCCCGCCTTTGAGGTGGAAGACCTCCCCTGCCCCGGCGCCGAGGAGATAGTTCGTCGCTTTCTCGCATCGGATCCCGCCAGTGCAAAACAGCGCCAGGCGCTTGCCTTCAAATTGGTCTCGATTTGCCTCCCACCAGGCCGGGAAATCACCGAAAGCCCGGGTTTCGGGGTCGATAGCGCCGTCAAAGGTCCCGATAGCAACCTCGTAATCGTTGCGCGTGTCGATGAGGGCCACGTCCGGCTGGGCGATCAGCGCATTCCAATCCTCGGCGGCAACATAGCGGCCTACGGCGCGCCTCGGATCGACCTCCGGGCGGCCCATGGTGACGATCTCGCGTTTCAGCCGCACTTTGAGCCGCTTGAACGGCATCGCCGCGGCCTCGGAGCGTTTAACCTCGAGCTCCGCACAACCCGGCAAGGTGCGGATATGGGCGAGCACCCGGTCGATACCATCCGGAGGCCCCGCAATCGTGCCGTTAACGCCCTCCCGGGCCAAAAGGAGCGTGCCTCTCACCCCGCCTTTTTCGGCGAGATCACGAAGGGGCCCCGCCAAGGCGGCAGGGTCGTCAAACCGGGTGAATTGATAGAGGGCGGCAATGCTCCACATGCCGCTTCCTAGCCTCGCGCGTCCGTCGATCCAAGATCGGCTTGACCGGCAGCGCGCGTCTGCCTAGCCCGGGTCCGAACCAAGGGAGAGTGAGATGCGCCCCGCCAACGAAGCCTTGATCGTGATCGATGTTCAAAACGATTTTTGCCCTGGCGGAGCGCTGGCGGTGACGGGAGGCGATGAAATCGTTGCCCCGATCAACGCGCTGATCCCCGAATACCAGGTGCGGGTCTACACCCAGGATTGGCACCCGGCCGAGCATTCCTCTTTCGCAAGCCAGCATGACGGGCTCGACCCGTTCTCTGTCACCGAGATGCCCTACGGCCCCCAGGTTCTCTGGCCCGACCATTGCATTATCGGCTCGGACGGGGCGGCGTTTCACCAAAACCTTCGCACCGATCCGGCCGATCTTATCATCCGCAAGGGCTTTCGGCGCGAGATCGACAGCTACTCGGCCTTTTTTGAGAATGACCATACGACGCCCACGGGGCTCGACGGCTACCTCAAAAACCGAGGCGTCGACACGGTTGTGCTGGTTGGGCTTGCCACGGATTTCTGCGTGAATTTCTCCGCTGTCGATGCCGCAAAGCTCGGATTCAAGGCGACAGTCATCGAAAGCCTGACCCGAGCCATCGACCTCGACGGCTCACTCGATGCCGCAAAATCCGGCATGGTCGAGGCCGGGGTCCGACTGGCCTGAGGAAAAGGCTGGACATTCCGGCCGGTCTCCGCAGTCTTTCTTCCGAATTTTCCAATTGATCGGGGGTAAGAGATGATGAGACGGACGATAGCACTTGCGGTGTCGGTGAGCTTTGCCGCAACGGCGGCTTTTGCCGGAGGCCATTGCGCGGCCGGCAAAACCCTCACCGAAGGCAAACTGACCATTGCCACCGGCAATCCCGCGTATTTCCCTTGGGTCCTCGACGACGCGCCCGAAGAGGGCAACGGCTTCGAAGCCGCAGTGGCCTATGCCGTGGCCGAGGAAATGGGCTTTCCGGCCGACGACGTTGTCTGGGTCCGGGCGGGTTTTGACGAATCTATCCAGCCCGGTGCGAAGAATTTCGACTTCAACCTACAGCAATTCTCGATCACCGAGGATCGGGAGAAAATGGTCGATTTCTCAGCGCCTTACTATTCGGCCGCTATGGCGGTTCTGACCCGCCAGCCGGTGGTGGACGCGGGCGCGACGGCCAGCATTGAGGCCCTGCGGGGGCTCAAATGGGGAGCCGATGCCAACACCACCGCCGTGCCTATGCTCCAAGGGTTGATCCAGCCTGAGAGCGATCCGTTGCTGTATAACGACAACACCGATGTGGTCGAAGCAATGAAGGCCAATCAAATCGATGCGGCGCTTTTCGATCTTCCGACCGCCCTCTTTCTCGCCGCCGTCACCCTTGAGGACGGGGTCGTTCTCGGCCAATTCCCAGCCGACCGGAGTGATAACCCCGACCAGTTCGGGCTATTAATGGAGGACGGCACCGCACTGAAAGAATGTGTCGACGAGGCCATCGCCGCCCTCGACGCGTCGGGCAAACTCGCCGAAATCGAAGCGACCTGGCTTGCAGAGACCACCGGCGTCCCGGTCATCGAGTAAATGGCTCTGGCAAGTGCGGAGACCGCGCCCCTAACCAAGGGGGACCGCGACGCCTATGCAAAGCGGCTCCGTCAAAGGAGCCTTATGGTGGCCGGGGCAAGCACGGCAGCGGTGGTCCTCGCACTTGTTCTCCTGGTGCCCCTCGCGCCGGGTTGGGACGCAGTTAGGCGGAGCTTCTTCTCAGGCGAGGTCTTTGCCGAGACCTTCCCTACGCTCTTTCGAGCCTTTCTCCTTGATGTGGCGATCTTTCTTTGGTGCGCCCCAGCCATCGCCGTGCTCGGCCTTGCCATCGCCCTTTGCAGGGACGTGAGGGCGCCCTCGCTCTACCCGCTTCGCCTTTTCGGCGCGCTCTACACGGATATTTTCCGCGGCATCCCGGTGATTTTGGTGATCTATCTCATTGGCTTCGGGATCCCTGGCCTTGGCCTCCCCCGACCGTGGAACTCGCCCTATATTTGGGGCTCTTTAGCTCTGATCCTGACGTATTCGGCTTATGTGGCCGAGATCTTTCGATCGGGCATTGAATCGGTGCATCAAAGCCAGCGGAGTGCGGCCCTCTCCCTCGGGCTTTCCGAGCGGGACATGATGCGCGACGTCATTCTCCCCCAGGCGATCCGCCGGGTGGTGCCAGCAAATATGAATATGTTGATCGCGCTCCAAAAGGACGTGGCGCTCTTGTCGTTTATTGGCCCTGTGGAGATCTTCCGCCAGGCGGGGGTCTACAAATCGCTTCTTGCGAACTTTACGCCCTACGTGGTCGCCGCCTGTATCTTCCTGGCAATCACCATTCCGGCCACCCGATACGCCGACTACCTTTTGGCCCGCCAGGCCCGCGAACGGAGCTGATGGCCCGGCTCGACTTGAAAGGTGTGACGAAATCCTTCGGCGAGGCGCATGTCTGCCGGGGGATCGACCTCGAGGTGGCCGACGGCGAAATGGTCTGCCTCATCGGAGCGTCTGGGTCGGGGAAATCGACGCTTTTGCGCTGCATCAACCTCCTTGAACCCATCGACGAGGGCCAGATCCTCCTCGACGGCGAAGACATCTCCCGCCCCGATCTCGACCCCCAGCCCTATCGCCGCCGGATAGGGATCGTCTTTCAATCCTTCAATCTTTTTCCCCATATGTCGGCCTCCGAAAACGTCATGCTGGCACCCCGACGGGTCCATGGGTTGCGGCGCGACGACCTCCGCCCCGAGGTCGAGGCGCTTTTTGACCGCTTCGGCCTCGCCGACCGGATGGGCCACTATCCCGACCAATTGTCGGGCGGCCAACAACAGCGCGTCGCCATCGTCCGGGCGCTCGCGATGAAGCCCGAGATCATGCTTTTTGACGAGATCACCTCAGCTCTCGACCCCGAACTCGTAGGAGAAGTTCTCGATGTCCTCCGCCAGCTCCGGGCCGACGGGATGACGATGATCCTCGCCACGCACGAGATGAGCTTTGCCCGCGAAGCTGCTGATCGCGTGGCATTTCTCGACGCTGGGCGGATCCTCGAAGAAGGCCCGCCCGACGCCATATTCGGAGCGCCCGTCCACGGCCGCACCCAGAGTTTCCTTGCCCGCCTCACCCGCGCCTAGCGGGAGGTGTTGCCAACCGGAGCGGGTCAGGCAAAACTTCCCCATGGTCGATATCGCCACCCGCGTCTGGAACCACAAATGGAAGATCGATCCGATCGTCAGATCGTTGATCGACACCGATTTCTATAAACTCCTCATGTGCCAATCGGTGTTTCGGAACCGGCCCGACACACGGGTGACTTTCTCGCTCATCAACCGGACAGCATCGATCCCCTTGGCCCGGCTGATCGACGAAGGAGAGCTTCGCGAGCAGCTCGACCATGTGCGCTCGCTCTCCCTCAGCCGGGGGGAATCGACCTGGCTCCGCGGCAACACGTTTTACGGCAAGCGCCAGATGTTCCGGTCGGATTTCATGGAGTGGTTCGAGGCGCTTCGGCTGCCGCCCTATCATCTCGAACGGGTGGGCGACCAATATGAGCTGACCTTCGAAGGGCTTTGGCCCGAGGTGATGCTCTGGGAGATCCCGGCCCTGTCGATCCTGATGGAACTCCGGGGCCGTGCGGTGTTGGGCGCGCTCGGCAAGTTCGAACTCCAAGTACTCTATGCCCGTGCCATGACCAAGCTCTGGGAGAAGATCGAGCGTCTCCGGCGGCTCGACGACCTCCTCATCGCTGATTTCGGCACCCGCCGACGCCATTCCTTCCTCTGGCAGGATTGGGCGGTCCAGGCGATGCAGGAAGGCCTCGGGCCGGCGTTCACCGGGACGTCGAACTGCCTCATCGCGCTTCGACGCGAACTCGAAGCAATCGGGACCAACGCCCATGAGCTACCGATGGTCTATGCCGCCCTCGCCCGCTCGGACGACGCGCTCGCGGCAGCGCCCTATGAAGTTCTGGCCGATTGGCACGAAGAGCATGACGGCAACCTCCGCGTCATCCTCCCTGACACCTACGGGACCGAGGGGTTTCTTGCGAATGCGCCGGACTGGCTCGCCGGATGGACCGGGATCCGCATCGATTCCGGTGACCCGGCGACGGGGGCCGAAACCGCGCTCCGCTGGTGGGCAGAACGGGGCGAAGACCCAAAAGAAAAGCTCATCATTTTCTCCGACGGGCTCGATGTGGAGAAAATCGAAGACCTCCACCGCCGGTTCGAAGGCCGCGCCCGCGTCAGTTTCGGCTGGGGCACGCTTTTGACCAACGATTTCCGTGGCCTTGTCCGTGACGATGGGCTGGATCCGTTCTCGCTGGTTTGCAAAGCCGTTGCCGCGGGCGGCCGCCCCACGGTGAAACTCTCCGACAATCCGGCCAAGGCCATGGGGCCGGCCGAAGAGATCGAGCGCTACAAACGGGTTTTCGGCGTCGGCGCCCAGACCCCGCTCGAAGTCGTCGTCTAGTCGCGGATCCGGCGTCAGCCGGGACTTACTGAATGCGGATCTCTGCCAAATGCGGACCGGATGCCATCCGATGGCCGCCCCAACCTTCGGCAGGTCTCTGGCCGAACGCTTAGCATCCGACCGGATCCGCGGCTGTCCACCGCGCGAGACGCTCCCTTAACTCCGGGGCGCTTGCCAATGGCTCCGCGCATAGTAGGTGAAGGGCGAGAAAGGCGTGCCGGTAAAGGAGTGCCCCATGAAACTCGAAAACGTTGCGGCCGATATTGGTGAGCTTGGCCAAAAGGTCTTGGTCATGCAGGGCGGTGGGGCGCTTGGGGCTTACCAGGTGGGGGTCTATCGCGCGCTCCACCAAGCCGGGATCGACTTCGATTGGGTCATCGGGACCTCGATCGGTGCCATCAACGCCTCCCTGATTGCCGGGAATGCCTGGGACGACCGGATTGCTGCCCTCGAGAGCTTTTGGGAGCGGGTCACCCGCGATACGGCTCTGGCTCGGTTCTTCCCGAATTTCGAGCGCGCGATCCTCAATGCGCAAACCTTCACCACGGGGCTCCCGGGGTTTTTCCGCCCCAATCCAATGGCCTTCATGAACCCGTTTTACCCGCTGGGACCGGAAGAAGCGGGCTACTACTCCACGGAGCCGCTGCGCAAAACGTTGAGCGATCTTGTTGATCCCACCAACATCGCCAAACATGGGACCGATCTGTCGGTTGGTGCGGCGTCTGTGTCGGACGGGGAGCTCACCTACTTCCACTCAAGACCACCCAACCCCCGGGCCAATGAGCCGACGACGTTGACGGTCGATCATGTGATGGCGTCGGGGGCTCTGCCGCCTGCGTTTCCGCCGGTCCGTATCGAGGGAAAACTCTATTGGGACGGCGGGATCCTCTCGAACACACCTATCGAGGCGGTGCTCGATGCCAATCCCCGCATGGACAACATCATCTTTTCGGTCCAGCTCTGGAACCAGGACGGATCGGAACCTCAGTCGATGTGGGACGTCTTTAATCGCGAAAAAGACATCCAATATGCCAGCCGCGCCGAGACCCAAGTCGCGCGGCAAAAAGAGCTCCACAAGCTCCGCCACATTATTAAGGAATTGGCCAATACAATTCCGGACGACTTGAAAACCGATGCCGTAGACGAGATGGCCTCCTGGGGGTGCCTCACGCGGAACCATATTGTGCGGTTTTTGGCGCCAACCCTGGAAAACGAAGATCACCTCAAAGACATCGACTTCAGCCCCGACGGCGTCGCCGCCCGGGCCGCGGCGGGCTATGAACATACCTGCCGGGCCCTCGAAGCCGCGCCCTGGAACGACCCGTTCGACCCGATCGAAGGCGTCATTTTTCACGATACCTGCGGCGGCGAGCGCATCACCTCGTCGCTCAGCAACTAGGCAACATCCAAGTCGCAAGGGCCCGCCGGCCCTTCCAATCGGGGCAAAGGCTCATATTTTCGCCCTGTCGTAAAGGGAACGAACCTATGGGCGAACCGACCCCCCGATTGCCCCGCCGTGTGTTTATCGCGGGTCTCACTGCCGCCCTCGTGGCCGGAGGGGCCACGGCTCTTGCGACGCTGGGCGGGCTAACGACAGCGACGACCGAGAGTTTCCGCTTTTCGCGTGGCGTAAGCCTCGCCAACGGGGAGGAGACGCGGCTCCGGGGTTTTTTGGCCACGGCCACAGAGGATGACCGGATCGCCGTCGTGATCCTCGGCCATACCGGGACCCAGGGCGAAGCGACCGCCAATATCGCCTTGAGCGAAGAGCGCGCCGAAACGATCCGCGCCATTGCCCAAAGCCTCGGGATCGACGCCGGACGGATCAGCACCGGGGGTGCGGGAGGCGGCACGCCACTGCCACGGGAAGACGGGCAAACGGCACGCGCCCACGAAACCTCCCTCGCCCGGGCAGATGTCACACTCCAGGTCCGAAAGTGACCCGTTGGTTGGGCATTTGGGCAAGCGCGATACTCGGCGCTCTCGCAGCAACCGCCTTCGCGCTCTTTCTTCGATTGCCCCTGCCCTTTGAGGGGTTTGCGGCCGTCGCGGCGGGGCTTTTGGCGTTTGGCATCACGCTCACGCTTGTCCAATTCCTTCCCGCCGCCTGGATCTGGACCGATGCGGAGCGCCTGGCCCATGCTTTTCGCAAACGCCACAAGATTTCGGCCGACCGGGCGGAATCAGCCCTTTCCGCAATCACCACCGCCCATGGCCGGGCGGCGGCCTTGCGCGAACAAGCCGCCGGGTTCAATGCCCATCTTAAGGACGCCGCTTATGACGTGGCCGATCGGCTCGACGGGGCCGCCCGTGAGATCTTTTATGACCCGCCGTCAATTGAAATTCATCGGAAAAACCTGATCCGGTCAGATCTTATCGAAGAGGCGGTCCGCGCCCATGCAAAGCTTCGCCAACGCCGGTCCGAAAGCGCTCAAATCGAGGCGTCGAGGGAAACCCTCGGCCGGGCCCTCGCCTCGTTTCAAGGGGCAACCGATGCCGCCGAGGAGCGGGTCCAGAACCGCATTTTAAACGAGGTGACTGTGTCCTCAGAGACGGCCGAAACCTTGCTCGCGCCGCGAAGAGAGCACACATAAGCGTGACACTAACGAGAGGACATTCCATGACGCGCATCGCTCGGATCCCGCAAATACTTGCCGCTTTAGCGGTGATGCAGGCGGTGGGATCGCCGAGTTTTGCAGAACCTGGTGCGCTGTTGGCCGAGACCGTAACCGCACCGGTCCGCGATTGTGCGTCCGGATGGAACTCGAATATGCCCCTGATCGCCTGGGGAGCCGACGGTGTCGTGGCCTTTGCCAATGGCGCATCGCTGTCCGGCGGCGATGGGCCCCTCGCCGAGGCGGGGCTCGGCCTCGACCTCACTGTCGAAGACAATTTCGCGGCCCAACTCGAAGCCTATCTCGGCTGCGAGACCCCCTATCTTCGTGGCACCCTCGGAATGCTCGCCGCCGCAGCCCCCGTGACCCAGGCCGACCCCCGGACCGAGCAGATCGTCTTTTACAAGCATTCCTTTTCCGCCGGGGACGGGATCGTCGGCGGCGACGGTATCCAAAAGATCGCCGATCTTTCCGGCAAGCGGATCGCCGTACAGGCGGATGGCCCCCATGTGGATTTTATTGGCCGGGTGTTGGCCGATGGCGGGCTGTCATTTGCCGATGTCGAGATCGTTTGGACGACGGATCTGACCGGTGATGGTGACACGCCCTCAGCTGCCATGGCCGATGGCCGGGCCGATGCGGCGGCGGTGATCCTTCCCGATGCGCGGTTCCTCACCTCCGACGGCACCGTTGGCACTGGCGCCGAAGGCTCGATCCGGGGGGCGACGATCTTGATTTCCACCCAGGAAGCGGCCTCGGTCATCAGTGACTACATCGCGGTCCGCGCCGACTATTTCGATGCCAATCGGGACGACATCGCGCGGCTGGTGAATATCCTTTTCCGAGCCGAGGAAGACATGCGCCGGTTCATGGCAGATCCGGGCGATAGCCGACGGGCCAATATGGCAGCTCTCATGGCCAGCGAATTCCTAGGCGGGCTCCCTGAAGAGGAAGGCGTCTTCCTTTGGCAGGACGCGATAACGGACGGATGGGCCGGCAATGCCAGCCATTTCGCCGACCAAAGCGAGCCGCGCCGGTTTGACGTGTTGCTCGAAGAGGTCAATGTCGCCCTTCGCGGGGCCGATCGGCTTACCGCCCCTGCCCTCCTCGACAGCGCGGGCTGGGATTATACCGCTCTGACCGACGGGCTCACCGACCTCGACGACCGCCAGATCGCCGCCTTTGACCCCGAAGCCGCCGCCGCCGCCGTGCGCACGCTCCGCCGAACCGGCCAGCTCGACGCCAATACGCGCATTGATTTCGAGGTCTATTTCGCCCCCGATTCCACCGAATTCCCCGTTGCGCTCTATGAAGAGGACTTCCAGGAGATCCTGCGCCTCGCGTCCACCTATTCCGGTGCTATCATCACCGTCGAGGGCCATTCCGACCCGCTCTATTATCTCCAGCGCGAGCAAGACGGGGCCGACAATGCCGAACTCCGGGCGATCCGGACGAGTGCCCAGAACCTCTCGATGGACCGCTCGATTGCGGTGGTCGATGCGCTCGAAGGCTATGCGGGCGATGTCGATCTTCGGATGAACCCCGACCAGTTCACCGTCGACGGGGTGGGGATCGCAAACCCGCGCCACAATCCGCCGGCCACCGAAGCGCAGTGGCGCGAAAATATGCGGGTGATCTTCCGGGTCCTCACAGTCCAAGCGGAGGCCACCACCTTCGCGCCGTTGCAATAGGGGCTGGGGATGAAAGCGCCCTCCGCCACCACCATCCTCTTTTTCGTCATAGCGCTCGTGGTCTACGCGGCCATTTCCAACCAGGGCCAAGAGGTCGTGGTGGAAGAAAGCGTGCCCATCGATCCCGATTGGGCCGCCATCGACGCCTGGCCGGGCCTTGAGGCAGGCGATGTTGACGCCCAGCCCAATCCCAACCGGACATTCACAGCCATCGTCCTCGACGACAGCGGATCGATGGGGGGAGACATCGTCCCGGCCCGCGAAGCCGTGGTCGCCGCCCTTGACGAGATGGCTCCCGAAGACCGGGTCGCGGTGATCGCGCTCAATACGGGCGTCATCCTGCCATTCACGGCCGTGGCCGACGCCCTGCCCGCCTTGGTGGACAATCTCCGGCGGGTCGAAAGTTCCGGGGGCACGCCGCTGACTTCCGCCGTCAACGCCGCCCGAGGCGCCCTGGCCCAAGAGGCCGCCGTGGCCGGCGGGTTCGGGACCTACCGGATCCTCGTGACCACCGATGGTGAGGCCGACGATTCCCGGGCCCTTCGCGCCGAAATCGAAGATATCGCCCGCACCACGCCGATCCAAGTGGCCACAATCGGCGTCGGCATCCGCGGCGACCATATTCTCCGCCGCCCCGACCTCGCCGCCTTCGTCGCAATCGATAATATCGAGCAACTGGCGGGCGCCCTTAGGGACGCCATTGCCGAGGAGCAGGACTTTTCCGCAATCACCAGCTTTGAGGATGGATAATGGGACGCCGCGTCGATCTGAAATGGGATGAATGGAACCCGGGCCTCGATACCGATGACATGACCCTCCGCGAGGTTCTGGCCACGATGCCGGCCTCCGATGCCACGGAAGTTCCAGAAATTATCAAGAAATACGAGAATCCGGATTCGCCCGACGCCCTTCCGGGTGCGATCCATCTTGACCGTCACGACTGTATCCATGTGCTGGTGGGACGGGGGCTTCATGTCCAGGACGAAGCTTTCGTGATCGGCGCGACAATGGGGGCCGCCTCAGATATTACCGACGACGCCATTGACACATTCATCCGGGTTTCGACCGAAGAATACCCCAAACACTGGCGTTTCGAGCCCGAACATATCAATTCCTTCCGCCTCGGCGTGGGGTTCGCGGTCGACAATCTCAACAATAAGGACCTCCACCTCATCCCGATGGAAGACGAACCTTGGCAATCGATGACGGTCGCCGAAGCGCGCAAAGTGCTCGGGATCTCAAAACACGAGCTCCGTGCCTATTTTCGCAAAGCCGAAATATTGGTGCCCGGGACCAAAGCCACCCGTCGGCTCGCCACCAGCGCCCACCGTAACGACACCGCGATCAAACGATAATCCGCCCGATCGATGAGCCTCGGCAACATCACACCGGCGAACGCAAAGTTCGGGCGCGCGCCGAGGATCTTGGAGGAAGGAAGAAAGATCAAAGAAGATAAACAGGAAGCAGCGCACTCGTTCCTCGCAAACTCTTCAAATCTCTAGGAAACCGGCCACACTGCCCTTGGCCTGTTGGCGCTGAAAAGGGCCTTTCAATTTGCCATCGCGCTCTGCTGAAAAAAAGGTGCTGGAACCGCCGCAATTGCGTTTCCGCACATGGCGTTAAGGGTGGAATTGCATACGCAGATCTTTTTTGGTGCGGTCGAGAAGACTCGAACTTCCACGGGTGTTACCCCACAGCGACCTCAACGCTGCGCGTCTACCAATTCCGCCACGACCGCACGCATCGTCCGTGTAGACTGGCCGGTGTTTAGCGACTGACCCGGTCGATGTGAAGCGGAAAGGGAGGGGTGAGCGGTAATCGCTTTTGCCAGGGTCTTCGCCACGGAAACCGGTTTGAGACATGCAGATTTGCTCAGCCTTGGCAGGCACCCTCGAGCCGTTTAGTTTGCGCGTTCGCGATCGCCCTCTGAGCCAGGATCTAGCCGGAACATGGTCGAATGGATCACATCCACTGCCCCCGTTGATTACGAGGCTGCCCTAGGCGAAATGGACCAGCGCGCGACGGCCATTGCGGACGGCGCAGCCGACGAGGCGATTTGGCTCCTAGAACATCCGCCTCTCTACACGGCGGGAACGTCCGCAGAGGCCGAAGATCTTCGCGATCCAGACCGGTTTCCCGTCTACCAGACACGGCGGGGCGGTCAGTATACCTACCACGGGCCGGGTCAGCGTGTGGTCTATGCCATGCTCGATGTCGGAGCCCGGGGCCGAGATGTGCGCCGCTTCGTCGATCAACTGGAAGCTTGGGTCTTGGAAACGCTGGCGGACCTCAATGTCGAAGGGCAGCTTCGCCCGGGCCGGGTTGGGGTTTGGGTGGTTCGGCCGGAAAGACCACCCAACGCGGACGGTACCCCCCATGAGGCAAAGATCGCTGCCATCGGCGTCCGAATGCGCCGCTGGGTCAGCCTCCACGGGCTGGCCATCAATGTGGAGCCGGATCTTTCCCATTTCGACGGGATCGTGCCTTGCGGGATCGAGGAATTCGGCGTCACGTCCCTGGTCGATCTCGGCCTTCCGGTCACGTTAGACGATCTCGACACAGCCCTCAGGCGGAGTTTTGGCAGCGTTTTCGGATCGGACCCGGTGGCGCGTCGGGGCACCAGCACCTAGCCCCGCGCACAGGAGATGCAGAGCGGGGTTGTGGGGTCAGTCTCAAGGCGATTTGCCCCAATATCGTCGCCGCATTCCTCGCAAAAGCCAAACTCCCCGGCCTCGAGCCGCGCGCGGGCGGCCTGAATGCGCTGGCGCCGGGCGATGCGGCGACGCTCTTGGGACGCGGCCATGGCTTGGCGCTGGAGGGCGTCCATCCGGCTGAGCCGCCCCACCGATTGTTGATCGAGATCCACCACGGCCCGGTCTGCAGCACCTTCCGCGGTTTCTTCTAAAAGAGCCGCATCGAGCGCATCGAGACGCCGGCCCACGTCTGCAGGATCCGTCCAATCCATCGCACGCCCCCTTCCGCATCCGGCAGCGAAGGCTTATCTTCCGCCTACCGCGAAAGGAGACCGTGCCATGGCGGAAGCGAAACCTCAAATTCAGGCCGTTGACCCGGTCTGGACCCGCATTGTCGAAGAGGCCGAGCGCGCAGTGGCCGAAGAGCCTCTCCTCGGCGGCCAGATCCACGCGTCGATCCTCCACCACAAATCCCTTGAACGCGCCCTTTCCTACCGGATTGCGATGAAACTCGAAGCCGGCGACATGTCTGCCCCGCTCCTGCGCGAAGTGGTAGCGGACGGCTATGGCAAGGACCCAAGGCTCGGCGACGCGGCCCGGGCTGACCTCGTTGCGGTTCTCGACCGTGACCCGGCCTGCCACCGGCTGATGCAGCCGCTCCTTTATTTCAAAGGCTACCAGGCGCTCCAAGCCTACCGAATTGGCCATTGGCTCTGGACCCTTGGGCGAACCGACATGGCGTATTTCTTCCAGGCCCGGGTCTCGGAAGTCTTTGGGATCGACATTCATCCCGGCGCGCGCATCGGGAAAGGCATTCTCATCGACCACGCCCATTCCATTGTCATCGGCGAGACGGCGGTCGTGGGCGACAATGTCTCGATGCTCCATTCGGTGACCCTCGGCGGGACCGGGAAAGAAGAGGAAGACAGGCATCCAAAGATCGGGTCTGGGGTGTTGATCGGCGCGGGTGCCAAGGTGCTCGGCAATATCCGCGTGGGCGATTGCAGCCGGATCGCTGCGGGCTCGGTGGTGTTGGACGATGTGCCGCCGAAAAAAACCGTGGCGGGCGTGCCGGCCCGGGTGGTGGGCGAAGCGGGCTGCACCCAGCCCTCGATTACAATGGACCACCTCTTCGGTCAGTAGATGTCCGAAAACACGGGTGGAGTATACCGCCACCCGCGCAAAAAGCTTTCTTTATCAACAGCTTAGTGCAGCATCAAACCCTTTGGGTGTCGGGGCCAAGTCGCTTGGGATTTTAACATAGCCTGACCCGTCCCAAGAGATGACAGCGATACCAGACCAATCCCCTTCCGCCACGACCATTTGTGGCTGGCTGTCACAGATGCGGATGCCGCCGGAGATAAAATCCTCGCCGATCCGATGGTTCGAGAATCCGCGAAACGCTGCTTCTTCCTCGAGCGCTCCCCCCTCAAACCCAAAGATCCGGATTGTCTTAGCGAGATGGGGCCGATCGACAAAGGCCACTTCGACCACACCGTCGCCGTCAAGATCGGCGGCCCCAATCGGGGCGAGCCAGCGGTTCCGGGTGCCGATGTAATCGGTTGCCGCAATGAGCCCGTCCATCCCATAGATCGACAGGCGGGCGCCGAAGGATTGGTGGCTCTCCACTGCGATCACTTCCGGGGCGCCGTCCCCATCAAGATCGGCGAGCCGCGGGGTGAGATCTTCAAACACCCGCTCTTCGGGAAGCACAACCATCGCCTCTGCCCCGCTCTCGGCGACCAGAACGAGGGTGCCCCATTCAACGGCGTCCCCGAGGACGCCGTGGGCATAACGCGTGGTAGGGGATTCGTAGCGCGCGTCGACTATGGCATCGCTTGCCACGGCACCCGACCCCACTAACAAAAGGGCCAAAGCCAAGACCCGCATCCTATTTCTCCGGCATTTCGACAACCAAACCGTCCATGGCCGGGGTCACCTTGATCTGGCAGGTCAACCGTGACCGCCTGAGATCTGGCGCACGGGCAAAATCGAGCATGTCTTCCTCGATCCCTTCCATCTCGGGAAGGCGCCCGACCCAATCTGGGTGGACATAGACATGGCAAGTGGAACACGCGCAGGCGCCGCCGCAATCGGCGTCGATCCCAGGCACGCTGGCATCCCGGGCCGCCTCCATGAGCGTATGACCTTCGGGCACGTCAACGATGTGCTCGGTCCCGTCTACGGCGATGAAGGTCACCTTGGTCATGGAGGAGAATGTAAGGCGCGCAGTGCCCTCGCGCCAGTGGGGGGCTTTTTTATGCCATTCAAACCCTTTGGCGCCCTTTGTTTGGCCTCGGATCGCCTCCGGCGGGAGTACTTTGGCCGGGATGAAGGGGCCGGCACCCAAGCCTTAGGGGTCGAGGCGCACCATGGCATGGCGTTTTTTGCCGGCCGAGAGCTTTACCGGCGAAGAGAGAGCCGCTGCATCGAGGATGAGGGCAGGATCGGTTAGGGGCGCATCGTCGATCCGAGCGCCGTTGTCAGCGATCAACCGTTTGGCCTCTTTCCCCGACTTTGCGAGCCCCGCCCTTACGATGAGTTGGACGATTGAGATCCCGTCGCCCACATCTTCGGCCGCCAATGCGAGTGTGGGAAGATCGCCGCCCGCCCCACCCCGTTCGAAGACCTCCCGTGCCGTGGCTTCCGCACTGACGGCCGTATCGGCGCCGCGGCAGAGGGCGGTCACCTCGTTGGCGAGGCGGATCTTGGCACCATTGATCTCCGCCCCACCAAGCGCACCCAAGCGTTCGCATTCCTCGATGGGAAGTTCCGTGAACATTTTCAGGAACTTGCCCACGTCGGCATCGTCCACATTCCGCCACCACTGCCAGAACTCATAGGCGCTCATCCGGTCTTCGTTGAGCCAAATTGCACCCTCCGCCGATTTGCCCATTTTCTTGCCGTCCGACCGGGTGACCAGGGGCGTGGTCAGCCCATAGGCGTCCACCGCTTCGACCCGGCGGATCAGATCGGCGCCTGAGACGATGTTGCCCCATTGGTCGGAGCCTCCCATTTGAAGGATGCAGCCATGCCGGCGGTAGAGCTCGAGGAAATCGTAGGCTTGGAGCAGCATGTAGTTGAATTCAATGAACGAAAGCGCCTGCTCTCGGTCGAGCCGGGACTTGACACTTTCGAACGCCAAAAGCCGATTTACAGTGAAATGGCGCCCGATATCGCGCAGAAATTCGATATAGCCGAGCTTGTCGAGCCATTCGGCGTTATTGACGAGCGGGCTGTCGGTGGGCCCGTCCCCGTAGGAGATGTAATTCGCAAAGACCTGGCGGATTCCATCCGCATTCGCCTCGATATCGGCCACCGAGAGCATCTTACGCATCTCGTCCTTACCCGAAGGATCCCCGACCTTAGTCGTCCCGCCGCCCATCAGGGTAATCGGGCGGTGCCCGGTCTTCTGCATCCAGCGCAGCAGCATGATCTGGACGAGATTGCCGATATGGAGCGAGGTGGCGGTGAGATCAAAACCGATATACCCCGTCACCACCTCCTTGGCGAAACGCTCGTCGAGCTCTTCGAGAGCAGTGCAATCGGCCAGGAATCCGCGGGCCATGATCGTGGCCAGAAACTCCGATTTCGGGTGGTAGGTCATGGCAGGCAGTCTATGCTCGGATCGGGAATTTCGGCGCTTATATCGGCGCGGTCGAAGGAGGGGAAGGAGTGCCGGACATCCAAAAAGACGGCCCACTTCGCGCGCTAGGCACGATGTCGGGGACATCGCTCGACGGGATTGATGCCGCGCTTATCGTGACCGATGGCGAAGCGATCTACGAGACCGGGAAATGCGCCTATAGGCCTTATTCGAGCAGCGAACGCGAGACGATCCGGAAGGCTCTTGGGGCCTGGGGCGAAACGGAAGCGGTCGAGGCCGCTGCCGAGGTGATTGAGACAGCCCATTGCGAGCTTTTGGCCGAGTTTCAGGGGATCGATCTGATCGGCTTTCACGGCCAGACCATCGCCCACGACCCGAGGGGTCGGGGCACACGGCAATTGGGGTCGGGCGAGATCGTCGCGGCGGCCTTGGGGTTCCCGGTCATCTGGGATTTTCGCTCGACCGATGTGGCGATGGGCGGCGAAGGCGCCCCCCTCGCACCGTTTTATCATTTCGCCGCCCTTGCCCAGGCTGGCATCGGCTCCTCGGCAGCGGTTCTTAATCTTGGCGGGGTGGGTAATCTGACGCTTCTGGATCTGACCCGAGCCTCGCCCGATGCACCGGGCGCGTGCCTGGCCTTCGATACCGGCCCCGCCAACGCTCCGATCAACGATCTCGTCCAGGCCCGGCGCGGCGAGGCCTTCGACCGAGACGGCGCGCTCGCTGAAGCGGGGCAGGCCAACCAAGGCATTGTCGCTCGCGCGCTTGAACACTCCTACTTTGCGAAAGTCCCGCCCAAATCCCTCGATCGCGATGATTTTCCGGATCTCTTAGATCGGGTTGCGGGGCTTAGCGATGCCGATGCCGCCGCTACCCTCGTCGAAATTGGGGCCCGAGCCGTGGCTTTGGGTCTCGAACATGCCCCAGCGCCGCCGGACCAGCTTTTTGTCACCGGGGGCGGCAGGCGGAACCGAGCCTTCATGGTTGCACTTTCGCAAAAGCTCCCATTTCCGGTAGCCCCTGTGGAGGCAGCCGGTCTCGACGGCGACATGCTCGAGGCCCAGGCCTTTGCCTATTTGGCTGTGCGGGTTTTGCGGGGCCTTCCCACCAGCGCGCCGGGCACGACCGGCGTGCCAACGCCCGTGTCGGGCGGTCAAATCGCCGGGCTCGGGGCGTCTTAGCTCCCGCCAAAAGAAACGGCCCCGGGTCGAGCCCGGGGCACATCGCTCTGTAGGCATTGGGCCGGGCTCAGTGGAGCTTGGCATCCACCGTCGCCAGCGCCTCTTCAAAGAGCTGATCCTTCCGCGCGCCGTCGATATCCTGGGCCAAAACCTCACCCGCCGCGGCCACCGCTACCGACACAGCACGGTCGCGCACCGAGCGGAGGGCGGATGCCTCTGCCGAGGCGATTTGATCTTCCGCAGCTTGGATCCTGCGGGCAATCGAGGTCTCGAGGTCGATCTTGGCCTGTTCAGCCGCCGCCTTCGCATCCTCTTCCGCCGCTTCCACGATCCTGGCAGCCTGTTCTTTGACTTCCGCCGACTTCCGCTCGAACGAGGCCAAAAGGCTCTGGGCTTCTTCCCGGAGGTTTTTGGCCTCATCGAGTTCCGACCGGATCGTGTCCGCTCGTTTGTCGAGCATATCCATCAAAAGCGTAGGCACTTTGAAATAGATCAGGATGCCGACGAAAAGGAGGAATCCGATCGTGACGATGAAGTCGGTGTTCGACAGCGAGAAGAACGGGCCGTCCGCTGCAAACGCCGGGCCTGCGGCGACGATCAGGAGACCTGCAAGTAAACGCGCCATGCCCTACCCTTTCCGCCTATTAACAGCGGACGCCACTGCGTCTGCGCCCGCCGAACCACCCAAAGCCGAAACAAGGGCCGACGCCGTCTCCTTGGCCACATCGATCACCGCCGCATCGGCCCCATCCCGGATCTCGTTGATCCGCGTTTCACTTTCAGCGGCCCGAGCCGCGATCTCCGCATCGGCCTTGGCGATAGCGTCGTCCAGATCGGCTTGGATCTCCGCACGCGCTTTCGCGGCAATTTCTTGGGCTTCCGCGCGCGCATCTGCGAGGGCCTTTTCATAGGCCGCTTCCGCCTCGGTGGCCTTCTGGCGAAGATCTTCGGCCGCCGCGACATCGTTGGTGATTGTGCCCTGTCGCTCGGCCAAAACGGATGCGATCCGCGGCAGCGCGATCCGGTCGAGGATCAAGTAAATCACCACCAAGGTGACCACGAGCCAGAAGATCTGGTTCGGAAAGGTCGAGAAATCGAGCTGCGGCAGGCCGACTTCGGCCTTCTCTGCCCCTGCTTCGGTGGCCATCGGCGCCTCCTCATAGATGGTCCGGCGAGGCCAAGGCCCCGCCGTCAAGCGCGTCAGATCAGACGGCGAACATCAAGAGAAGGGCGACGAGGAACGAGAAAATCCCCAGGGCTTCGGCAAAGGCGATGCCGATAACTTGGGTCGCGGTCTGGCCGCCGGCGGCCGACGGGTTCCGG
>JBCCTQ010000011.1:0-101967 GCA_039198225.1 Pseudomonadota bacterium | reverse complement strand
GTCTGCCGAGAGTTGGCGCACGGCTGCCATTACAGACCTGCAGCAATCACTTAGTGGACATGAATGCCGCTACGCGTGACACAAGGGGGTAGACAGACGTGGCCTACTTGAGGCGAGTGGAGTATTCGAGACTATTGGCTCCGCCGAACACAGACTGCCACAGATCCAGGCTTGTGTCTCTCACGCTTCCGTCGCTGTGACAAAACGCAGCGCAGAGTAGAGGCTCCACGGCATCGAGAAGGGCCTGAGGCTTGACGCTAAGGTCACCAGAGCGATGATGTACCTCGCGCTTTCCTACGACCACCGGATCGTGGACGGCAAAGGCGCGGTCACGTTCCTAGTGCGGGTGAAAGAGGCCTTGGAGGATCCGCGGCGGCTCTTGATGGATTTGTGAGGTTGAGGCCAAAGCACTCAAATGGTGAGGCGCTCCCAAAGAGCAAAGGTCGGGGTAGACCCAGCCGGGACACCGCACAGCCACCTTCACCGCATTACAAATACGCAATTCCCACGGCGCACACCGCGAAAACCGCACGAAAGGACATCCCATGGCTGCCTATGACGTCATCGTAATCGGCTCCGGTCCCGGGGGATATGTCTGCGCTATCCGTTGCGCGCAACTGGGGCTCAAAACGGCCTGTGTGGAAGGCCGCGAAACCCTGGGCGGCACCTGCCTCAATGTGGGTTGCATCCCGTCGAAGGCGCTTCTCCATGCCACCCATCAACTCCACGAGACCCACGAGAATTTCGAGAAGATGGGGCTCATGGGATCGGCCCCCAAAGTCGATTGGGCGAAGATGCTGGAATACAAAGCCAGCACCATTGGCCAAAACACCCAAGGCGTCGAATTCCTGTTCAAAAAGAATAAGATAGATTGGCTAAAAGGCTGGGGATCCATTCCGGAAGCAGGCAAAGTGAAAGTCGGCGACGACGTCCACGACGCCAAACACATCGTCATCGCAACCGGGTCCGAGGTCGCCACGCTCCCCGGTGTTGAAATCGATGAGAAGACTGTCGTTTCCTCGACCGGTGCCCTCGAACTCGACCGAATCCCAAAGAAAATGGTTGTGATCGGGGCCGGCGTGATCGGGCTCGAGTTGGGTTCGGTCTATGCGCGCCTCGGCTCTGAGGTGACGGTGGTCGAGTTCCTCGACCACATTACCCCCGGCATGGATTCTGAGGTCCAGCGGACCTTTCAGAGAACGATGAAAAAGCAAGGACTCACCTTCATCATGGGGGCCGCAGTCCAATCGGTCGAGGTCATGAAGACCAAGGCGAAAGTCACCTACAAACTCCGCAAGGACGACAGCGAAGCGACCTTGGACGCCGAAACGGTCCTCGTTGCCACGGGCCGGAAACCCTACACGGACGGGCTCGGTTTGGCCGAGGTCGGCATCGAGATGACCGAGCGCGGCCAGGTGAAAACAGATGCCAAATGGTCCACTAATATCAACGGGATATGGGCAATCGGCGATTGCATCGCAGGGCCCATGCTGGCCCACAAGGCCGAAGATGAAGGGATGGCCGTGGCCGAAACCATCGCCGGCCAGCACGGGCATGTGAACTACGGCGTCATTCCGGGCGTGATTTACACCCATCCCGAAGTCGCCGCCGTCGGCGAAACCGAAGAGGCTTTGAAAGATGCCGGCCGGGCTTACAAAGCGGGCAAATTCTCCTTTATGGGCAATGGCCGGGCTAAGGCGAATTTTGCCGCCGATGGGTTCGTCAAAATCCTCGCCGATGCTGAGACTGACCGGATCCTCGGGGCCCACATCATTGGACCGATGGCGGGCGATCTGATCCACGAGATCTGCGTTGCCATGGAATTCGGTGCGGCCGCGGAAGATCTGGCCCGGACCTGTCACGCCCACCCAACCTATTCCGAAGCGGTCCGCGAGGCGGCCCTGGCCTGCGGCGACGGCCCGATCCACAGCTAGAGCTTAAGCGGCCAGCATCCGGAGCCCTTGGGTCACATCCGTCCGCACCGCAAGCCGGAGGCCCGGTTCGTCCCCCGCGCGCAGAGCTGCCACAATAAGCCTATGATTTGAAGGGACTTCCGTCCGCCCAAGCCGTCCGTAGAGGGCGCGCATGGTTGGTCCTAGTTGAAGCCAAACCGTTTCTGCCATGGCCAGCATAGCCGGCGCTTGGGCGCGGAGATATAGCGTCCGGTGGAAATCGAGATTGGTCCGGATATAGCCCACCGCATCGCCCGCTGCGATCGCTTTGGCAATCAGACCGTTGATGGATTGGAGCCGGTCGATCAGCGCCATATGGGCGCGCGGTAAAGCGCGGCTGGCCAATTCGGTTTCAATAAGCGCGCGGAGGCTTGCTAATTCTTCGATCCGCTCATTCGAAAGATCCTGGGTCGACACCCGGCCGGACGAAGACAGGGTGAGCGCCCCTTCCGCCGCGAGGCGTCGCACCGCCTCCCGAGCCGGGGTCATCGACACATTAAAATCCCGCCCGATCCCGCGCAACGTCAGGGCTTCTCCAGGTCCGATCTCGCCATGCATGATCTGGGAACGCAGTGTGCGGTAAACACGGTCATGGGCCGCCGACCCATCGGGACTTCTCAGACCCGGTGTAGCGGCGGATGCGCTCATCGCTCAAAGATCCAGCGATGAAGGCCCATCCCCTCGCGTCGAAGCCAATCGCGCTCCTCGCGGTAGCCGGGGCGTATATCGCCAACTTGGGCCCAAAACGCGGGCGAATGGTCCATATGGATGAGATGGGCCGCCTCGTGGGCGGCCACGTAAGACAAAACGCCAGGTGGCGCGAGGATCAGGCGCCAAGAGAACATGAGCCGTCCGGTAATGTTGCATGACCCCCAACGCGACCGCGGGTCTGCCAGGCGGATCCCGCTCGGCGTCCGGCCGAGCTTTTTCGAAAGGGTGTCGAGGGCTTCCGCCAGCCGGTCACGGCAAAGAGCCTTCAGATAGGCCCTCAGCGCCGCCGGGCTCTCGCCGACGAGGGTCTCCGATCCAAGGACCACCGGTCCATTTTGAAGGGTAACGCGCCTCGGCGTGCCCTCCACGGGCAAGAGCGTCCCCGGGCCCACCGGAACCGGTCCGGCCAGTTTAGCCAAATGCTGACGGATCCACCCGGCTTTTGCCTCGGCAAAGGTCAGGCCTTCGGGTTCAGGCACATGGGACGGCAAGGTCAGCGTCACTCGTCCGTCAAGGCGCGATACACGGAGCGAGATCCGCCGCGCCCGGCCGTTTCGCCGAAGCGTCAAAGGGATGTCTGGATCGCCCGTTAGCGTCGCGTCGTCCATTGCCTCTTTCCCTTGCCCACGCAGATGCTAGGGGGGTGCCCCTGGACTTGCAACGGCACCGAAAAGCCTTTGACAGGCCAAAGCACCTATGGCACGAGCGCGCCCGAACGAAACTCGAAAATGAAAGGGCGCGACATGCCGAAGGAGGAGTGGGGAACGAAGCGTGTTTGCCCGACCACCGGGCGCCGGTTCTACGACCTCGGCCGCGACCCGATCGTAAGCCCGTATACGGGCGAAGTCGTCAATCTTGAGACCGGCAAAGCCTCGCGGACCATCACCGCCGACAAAGCCGACAAAAAGAGCGAAGAAGAGCAGATCGAGGAAGAAGAAGATGTCGTTCTCGATGACGATGACGAAAGCGATGTCGATCTCGGCGATGACGTGCTCGAAGAGGACGAAGACAGCGACGACGTCTCGCTTGACGAAATTGCCGATGTCGCCGCGGACGACGACGATAACTGAACCGAAGCATTTCCAGCTTGCGCGAGCGCCCCGTCTGGCCTAGTGACCCCGGCCATGGGGCCATAGCTCAGTTGGGAGAGCGCTTGCATGGCATGCAAGAGGTCAGGGGTTCGACTCCCCTTGGCTCCACCACCCGCCAAATCACCGTCGGTATTTCTTCCTAGCCCTGACCAATCAGAGTTATTGTGTCCGAACGGCTTGGGGTAGGAATGGTGGGCGACCCTGGAATCGAACCAGGCATGGGTCTCCCCGGCGGAGTTACAGTCCGCTGCCGCACCTTGCAGCACGTCGCCCATCGCGGCGGCCTTGGCCGACGCGTGGCGTTCGATAGCGGTGCCCCCTAACTCCGTCAACTGGAAATGCCTGGCCCGGGGTTTCGCCGCGCCCCGCTCTGTGGCAGGCCCCAACGGTGAGCAAAAAACCGACATGGGTGGTGGAGAAAGAGCGCGCGCGGCGCGACGCGTCCAGGGCGACGATTTGGCTCTACGGGTTCCATGCGGTGGAAGCCGCCCTTCGCAATCCGGCGCGGGAAAAACTCCGGCTCGTTGCCACGCGAAACGCCCTCGATCGGCTCGGTGACGCGCCACACGACATCGAAGTTGAGCTCGCCGATGCCCGCAGGTTTCCTGTGGCGCTCGGTCCGGACGCTGTTCACCAAGGGCTGGCCCTCGAGACCAAACCGCTCGATTGGGGCGGGCTTGACGGCTGCCTTGCTGCGGCCTCGGCTGATCGGCAGGTGATCCTCTGTCTCGACCGGGTGAGCGATCCGCATAATGTGGGGGCGATCCTTCGCTCGGCCGCCGTTTTTGGTGCGGCGGCTGTCATTGCACCCAGCAGGCATTCGGCCCCGGAAACCGGTGTTTTGGCAAAGGCCGCCTCGGGGGCCGTCGAAAGCCAGCCCTATCTTCGCGTGACAAACCTGGCCCGCACGCTCGACGAGCTTAAGAAACGGGGCTTTACCACCATCGGTTTGGACGGCGAGGCGGCGATGGATATCCGTGCCGCCGTGGCTCGGCCCGGGCCCCTCGCAATGGTCCTTGGCGCCGAAGGACCGGGGCTTCGTCCGGGCGTCCAGTCCGCTTGCGACATTCTAGCCAAGATAGACGCGGCGGGCAGTCTCGCCTCGCTTAACGTCTCCAATGCGGCCGCTGTTGCCCTATATGCGGTCAGTACTGCCACGGAGATCTAATGCGCCAGACGCCTAAAATTGCGACCTGCTGCTATTGCGGCACGAGAGCCGCCTTGGTCCTGTCGGGCACCGATCGGCATGAATTGTCTTGTTCGGCCTGCGGTGCACCGCTCCATAACCTGAAACAGCTCCACAAGGAGCACGTATACGACAAAGCCCGCGCGGGCCCGAAAAAGAAGCGCCCCGAAATGGACCCCCGCTCACCCAAGCGTCGGAAAAAGAAGAAAAAAGGCTTCGGTGCTTGGATGCTCGAGGAGGCGTTTGACGTGATCGAAGACATTTTTGACTAATGTAACACTTCTAACGCGTCCTCACGGTTACGCGAAGTCACTTTCCGAAAGGCGCTTGGGCTCCCATTCTCTCGGCATACGCGAAACCCAGAGGATACTCCGATGCCATCCCGCCGCCATTTCCTGACGCTCTCCGCAGCACTCCCCCTCGCGGCCATCGCCGCACAGCCTGCTTTTGCTGCCACCCCTGAAACCTATGCCGAAGGCGGCGTCGCCATCGACGGGACCGACACGGTTGCCTATTTCACCGAAGGCGCGCCCGTACCGGGAAGCGAAGAGTTCACATCCGAATGGAACGGGGCGACCTGGCGCTTCGCATCGGCTGAAAACAAAGCAAAGTTCGACGCCAATCCAGAAGCCTTCGCGCCCCAATACGGCGGCTATTGCGCCTTTGCCGTGGCCAGCGGCTACACGGCCTCCACGGTGCCCGAAGCCTGGACAATCCATGACGGGAAGCTCTACCTCAACTTCTCCAAGCGTATTCAACGCCGCTGGAGCCGGGATATTCCAGGAAACATCGCCAAGGGTGATGCCAATTGGCCAGCGGTTTTAACCGCCTAAGCCAAAACACAAAACGGGCGGGGCAAACCCCGCCCGACCTCAACTTTAGACCCGGTCAATAGCCGTATGCGTATCCGCCATCGAGGGTGTGCTGGAGCGCCTCTTCGGCCCAGGTCCCCCGCCCGCCGCGGGCGCGGATTTCATAGAGCTGCCCAATCGCCGAACCGCGGAGCCCGCGCTCCACGAGTCCCTGGCCGTAATAGGATCGAGCCAGGATATTATCGGGGTTTTTATCGATCGCCGCGAGGTATTGGCGGTCGGCCTCCACGAGATTGCCGTCCATCCGTGCTAAAAAGCCCCGATAAGTCAGCACCCTATCGTCACGCTGGTCGGTCATCGTATCGAGGACAGCCGAGGCTTCCACGTAACGATCGGCATAGGCCAGTTCGCGGACAGCCGAATAGCGTTCGTCATCCGTGAAGGAACTGTCTTGAGGTTTCAGGCAAGTCGCCGTGTCCTCGTCCCAAACCAAACCTTCGGCGCATTCCGTCGTCGTTTTGGTCGGTTTCGGTGGCGTCGACGAAACGCTACCGGCCGCATACACGCCGGTCGCGGCGAAGGAGACGAGCAGGGCTCCGAGTGCAGCGCGCATGTTTTTCCCTCCAGCAAAAAAGGGGCGGCTCCGTGAGCCGCCCTCATGCACAAGGATAGTAGTCCTAACCCGTGGTCAATGGCACGCATTTTTGCGTGCTTGCATCGTAGGTCATCCCTTCCACGCAGCTGATCGACGCAGTCGTGCTGGTGTTGGTGTGACCATAGCCGGAACAGCCCATTGCAAAAGACAATGAGGGCAGAACCGCAAGGGTCAGAGCCGTCAGTAGAGTTTTCATCGGAAATCCATTCCTGTTGGCTACCAAGTTAAGGTTAGCTTGCCGACACGCGCCGTCAAAGGAAAACCGTGATGCCTTAGGTGTCAAACACCCGCGCGAAGATCGTGTCGACATGTTTGGTATGGTAAGAGAGATCGAACGCGGCATCGAGTTCGGCCGCTGGCAGGACCTCGGCCACATCGGCATCGGCCTTCAATTCGGCGAGAAAATCGGCCCCGTCCTCCCAGACTTTCATCGCGTTCCGCTGCACCATTGCGTAGGCGTCTTCCCGGCTCACCCCAGCCTGGGTCAGAGCAAGGAGAACACGCTGTGAATGCACGAGGCCGCGGAATTTATTCATGTTTGCCAGCATGTTGTCTGGGTAGACGACCAGGTTTTCGACCACATTCGTCAACCGATGAAGGGCGAAATCAAGGGTCACCGTGGCGTCGGGTCCGATCATCCGTTCCACCGAAGAATGCGAAATATCGCGCTCATGCCAGAGTGCGACATTCTCGAGCGCCGGCACCACCGCCGAGCGGACCATGCGGGCCAACCCGGTGAGGTTTTCGGTGAGGATCGGGTTCCGTTTATGGGGCATCGCCGAGGACCCCTTTTGGCCCTTCGAGAAAAACTCTTCAGCCTCTAAAACCTCGGTCCGCTGCATATGCCGCACTTCGGTGGCGATATTCTCGATCGAGGACGCGACCACCGCGAGGGCTGCGAAATAGGCCGCGTGGCGGTCCCGCGGAATCACCTGGGTCGAGATCGGTTCGGTGACGAGGCCGAGTTTATCGCAAACATGGGCTTCGACAGCGGGGTCGATATTGGCGAACGTCCCGACCGCGCCGGAGATAGCGCCGGTTGCGACCTCATAGCGCGCCTTTTCAAGCCGGTTCCGGTTCCGCGCCATTTCGGCATAGAAGCGCGCGAAGGTGAGCCCCATCGTCGTGGGCTCGGCATGGATCCCGTGGGACCGACCGATCCGAACCGTATCTTTGTGCTCAAACGCGCGGGTTTTCAGCGCCGCAAGCAGCCGGTCGAGATCGCCAATCAAGAGATCCGTCGCCCGCACAAGCTGGACGTTGAACGTCGTGTCGAGGACATCCGACGAGGTCATCCCTTGGTGGACGAACCGGGCCTCTTCAGCACCGACGATCTCGGCCAGATGGGTCAAAAACGCGATAACGTCGTGTTTGGTGACAGCCTCGATCTCGGCAATCCGCTCCACATCGAAGGTCGAATCCTTAGCTTTCCAGACCGCCCGGGCATTCTCTTCGGGGATCACCCCGAGTTTGGCCTGGGCATCCGAGGCATGGGCCTCGATCTCGAACCAGATGCGAAACTTGGTCTCCGGCGACCAGATCGCCGTCATTTCGGGGCGGGAATATCGCGGGATCATCGGAGCCTTCCGTCTTAACGCGCCCGGTCATAGACTTGACCGCGAGAGGCGACAAGGAGGCGCGATGTGGACGGCAGCACGGCTGGATCCGGGGCCAAAGCCCTGCCCCGCGCCATGACCGCCTTCGAAGGGCGCTGGTCGGTTGCCCGCGAGATCCTCCAGGCCTCAGGCCAACGGGGGCATTTTGAGGGTGAGGCCACCCTCGGCCCCATCGGCCCCGGGCGCCTGGCCTATCGCGAGGAAGGCACGCTCCGCCTGGATGGGGGCACGCCCTTCTTTGCCACCCGCAGCTATATTTGGCGCGACGCCAAGGGCGCGGTTGAGGTCTCTTTCGACGACGGTCGCCCGTTCCACAGCTTTCCTTTGGCATGTCCCACCCACGAGACGGTCCATCTCTGTCCGCCAGACCGCTATCAAGTGGCCTATGATTTCTCCCAATGGCCGGTTTGGGAGACGGAATGGCAGGTCGAGGGGCCAAGAAAAGCCTACAGGATGCGGACCGTCTTTCGGCGCCCGGAATGAGGACCGACGCTTGCAGGCGCTGAATGCGGGTGCGATACACAGCTAACCATCAATCGACAGGGACGTTTCTATGGCCAGCACAACCCTTCGCCCGGTGCTCACCGACCTTTTCTGGGCGGATGACCGCGCCCGTGTTTGGACCAAGCGGCTGGTGCTTTTCGTCGCTGGGATCCTTGCCCTTTGGATCTCCGCCAAGACCCAAATCGCGACTATGCCGGTGCCGATCACGCTCCAAATGCTCGTGATCATGGTGATCGGAGCGGCCTACGGACCCCGTCTTGGGGCAGCGACCGTCGCCGGATACGTGGCGCTCGGGATCCAGGGCCTGCCGGTCTTTGCCGGAACGCCCGAACGGGGGATTGGCCTCCTTTACGCTCTCGGACCGACCGGCGGCTACCTCTTGGGCTTCATTATCGCGGCCTGGGCCGTCGGTGCCCTGGCCCGCGCCGGGTGGGACCGTTCGCCCTTTACCATGGCTGCCGCCATGGCCGTCGGGCTTGTCTGTGTCTACGTGCCGGGCGTTATCTGGCTTTCGGCGGGATTTTCGCTTCTCGGGTCGGGCTTCGGCATCGCCGAACCATTCATGGGCTACGGCTGGGAGAACTGGTACGCCTACGGCGTTAAAACCTTCCTCTGGGTCGATGCGTTGAAACTCGTCGCGGCGGTTATTGCCTTCCCGGTGATCTGGCGCCTCGTCGGTGACGCGCGGAGCTAAGACCGCGAAGTGGTGGGTGGGCAGGTTGCCCACCCCGCCAGCTTAGGCCGCGACGAGGCCCAATTGCTCAAGCTTCAAAATGACTTGATGGGCGCAATGGTCGACCGACACATTTTCCGTGTCGAGCACGAGTTCCGCATGTTGAGGCACGTCATAGGGGTCTGAAATCCCCGTGAATTCCTTGATCTTGCCTTCGCGGGCGAGCTTGTAGAGGCCCTTCCGGTCGCGCCGCTCACACTCCTCGATCGAGGTCGACACGTGGATCTCAATAAATGCACCAAAATGCTCGATATCTTCGCGCACCGCCCGCCTGGTCGCTGCATAGGGAGCGATCGGGGCGCATATCGCGATGCCACGGTTTTTGGTGATCTCTGACGCCACAAACCCGATCCGGCGGATATTGAGGTCGCGGTGCTCCTTGGAAAACCCAAGCTCGGACGAGAGGTTTTTCCGCACGATATCGCCGTCGAGCAGCGTGACCGGCCGCCCGCCCATCTCCATTAGCTTGACCAAAAGAGCGTTGGCGATCGTCGACTTTCCAGATCCTGAAAAGCCTGTGAAAAAGACGCAGAACCCCTGCTGCGACCGGGGCGGCTTGGTGCGGCGAAGTTCACTCACCACCGCCGGGAACGAAAACCAATCTGGGATTTCGAGGCCTTCATTCAGCCGCCGGCGAAGCTCGGTGCCTGAGATGTTCAGCACCGTTGCGCCGTCCTCGACCTCATCGGCCGGTTCGTATTGGGCCCGCTCCTGGACGTAGACCATCTGTTTGAACGGCACCATCTCGATGCCCAACTCCTCCTGGTACTCCTGGAAGAGATCCTGGGCGTCATAAGGTCCGTAAAAGTCCTCACCTTGAGAGTTCTTGCCCGGCCCCGCATGGTCGCGGCCCACGATCATATGGGTACAGCCGTGGTTTTTACGGATCAGCCCGTGCCAGACCGCTTCCCGGGGCCCCGCCATCCGCATGGCGAGGTTGAGAAGGCTCATGCTGGTGGTGGTCGACGGGTATTGGTCAAGCACCGCCTCATAGCAACGAACCCGGGTGAAGTGATCGATATCGCCGGGTTTGGTCATGCCGACGACCGGGTGGATCAAAAGGTTGGCCTCGACTTCCCGCGCCGCCCGGAAAGTGAGTTCCTGGTGCGCGCGGTGGAGGGGGTTCCGGGTTTGGAACGCCACCACCCGGCGCCAGCCGAGTTTCCGGAAAAAGGCGCGGAGCTCGTTCGGCGTGTCGCGGCGCGCACGGAAATCGTAATGGACCGGCTGTTGGATCCCGGTCACCGGCCCGCCGAGATAGATCGGTCCCGCGTGGTGGTGGAGATAATTCACCGCCGGATGGGCCAGATCGTCAGCACCGAAGACCTTCTCAGCTTCTAACGCTTTGTCAGGGCTCCATTTGTCGCTCACCGACATAATCGCCAGGATCACGCCTTCCTGGTCGCGGAGGGCGATGTCCTGGCCCGGCGCGATGTTTTCAGCAAACTCCTCGCTGACATCGAGCGTGATCGGCATCGGCCAAAGCGATCCGTCTGCCAGACGCATCGTGTCGCGCACGCTGTTGTAATCCTCCTCACCGAGAAAGCCCTTGAGCGGCGAAAACCCCCCGTTCATCAAAAGCTCCAAATCGCAGATCTGGCGCGGTGTGAGGTCCCAGGACGGCAGCTCGCCGGCCTCCACTCTCAACTTTTGGGCGCTTTCGTAGGACACGTAGAGTTCGGGGATAGGCGCATGGTTATTCTGCATCGGTGTCGTCCTGTACTTTCGGTAAACTAATCCACTGGTAGAGCCGGTAAGTTCCGCATGGAGCGCGTCGTATTCGGCGAATTTCCGGGCGAGGAACCGGTCCGTCAGCCGGAGCTTTTCGGCCGCCCCGCGAGCGGTGAGCGCGTAGGCAAAACGCTGGCGCTTGTCAGGCCCGTCGCGCTCGCGGATGGTGATCAACCCCGCCTCGGCGGCGGCTTTGAGTTGGCCGTTGAGATGGCCGAGAGAAATGCCGAGAGCCGCCGACGTCGCCCTTTGCGATGCTTCCGGTGCCTCGTCCAGCTGGCGGAGCAAGCGAAAGAGCAGGTCTTCATCTTCAAGATGTGAGAATTTCGGCGCGGCCATCTAGCGACTCAAAGTATGTTCACACGTGAACACATGTCACACTTTTCTGCACCTGCATAGGTTCGCGGAAATTTTTAAGTATTTTGGGAACGATGCCCGGCCCTAGAGCGACAATTGCTGCGCAAGGAAGTATAAACGCGGCGATAACCGCTTTGCTGTACGCTCGTTAAACTCCGGAATTCGCGACACCTGCAGGCAGCATCTACTCCGCGGCCGCAGCCACGCTCGCATCCATTTCTGCGATGAACTTCTCGGCTTCGAGGGCGGCCATGCAGCCCATGCCCGCGCTGGTGACGGCTTGGCGGTAGATATGGTCCGTCAGATCGCCGGCGGCGAATACGCCGGGAATACTGGTGGCAGTAGAGTCCGGTTTTGTGACCACATAGCCGCCCATATGGGTTTCTAGCTGGTCTTTAACGAGCTCAGATGCGGGCGCATGACCGATGGCGACGAAGAAGCCCTTCACGGCAAGCTCACGCACCGAGCCGGTGTCCGTGGCTTTGATTTTCAGCCCTTCGACACCTTTGGGCGCGTCCGTTCCGATCACTTCGTCGACTTCGTGGTTCCAGATCACCTCAACCTTTGGGTTCTCGAAAAGGCGCTTCTGAAGAATTTTCTCCGCTCGCAGCTCGTCTCGGCGATGGATCAGCGTCACTTTGGAAGCGAAATTGGTCAAAAACAGCGCCTCTTCGACCGCCGTATTGCCGCCGCCCACCACCGCGACCTCCTGGCCACGGTAGAAAAACCCGTCACAGGTGGCGCAGGCCGACACGCCAAAGCCCTTGAAATGCTCTTCGGAATGGAGACCGAGCCATTTGGCCTGCGCCCCAGTGGCCAAGATCAAAGCATCGGCGGTGTAGGTTGTCCCGCTGTCACCGGCGGCAACAAAAGGGCGCTGGCTGAGATCGAGCGACTGGATATGGTCCGAGATGATCTCGGTCCCCACGGCACGGGCATGGTCTTCCATCCGCACCATCAGGTCCGGGCCTTGGACCTCCGTGTCGCCGGGCCAGTTTTCCACCTCGGTCGTGATTGTCAGTTGCCCGCCCGGTTGGATCCCTTGGACGAGCACCGGTTCGAGCATCGCTCGGCTCGCGTAGACGGCAGCTGTGTATCCGGCCGGGCCGGAGCCGACGATAAGCACGCGGGAATGGCGGGTGTCAGACATGGGAGCCTCGCAAATGACAGCGTAGAGATGATTAGGGGTCGGCGCGCTGGATTTGAAGGGCCAATGGATCAAAAGAGCGCGCGTTTGGGCGCGGCCGGTCGACAATTGGGAGCGCGTGGATTGCGATTTTAGGAACAGTCAGGCGTCCGAAAACCGATTGTCAGCGCAATCGTCCAATCGGCCGTTTCATTGTCCTGAGCCTGCCCTTCCCGGGCCGCATTTACCGGGCACGGTTAAGGTTAATACTAGTTTATCAAGGATGATTCCTATGACCCGTACCCTCCTCGCCACGATCCCTGCCCTCCTCGTGACGGCCTCCGTGGCCGGCGCTGGTGCCGCTTCTGCGGAATACGATATCAGCGAAGGTCTCGACTTCCCGGAAGGCCCGGGCTTCGCCTTTGCAATGCACTATGATGTCAGTGAAGGCCTCGACTACCCCCGTGGCACAAGCACCGAAGTCCACTACGACATCAGCGAGGGCCTGTCCTTTCCAACGAAGGACGACGTGGCGTTCGACACAGCTGCTCGCTAGCGCACGATCCAACCTAAGCGTTTCGTAACGCCCGGCCCGGTGCCGGGCGTTATTTTTGTTCAATAATTGGTTATAATATTGCGCATTCGGCGGCCCTGCGGTAAGGATCGCAAAACGCGGGGATGGTTATGGCGGGACACAAGCTCGATCCGATCGACCGACAGATTCTATCAGAACTCCAGGCCGACGGTCGGATGACCAATGTCGAATTGGCGAGCCGGGTGGGGATTTCGGCCCCGCCCTGTCTCCGCCGGGTGCGGGCCCTCGAAGAACAGGGTTTCATCCGGGGCTACCACGCGGATGTGGATTCCAGGGCCTTGGGGTTTGAAGTGCAGGTCTTTGCGATGGTGGGGCTCGTCAGCCAGGCCGAAGCGGATCTCTCGGCATTCGAAGCCCGGTGCCGGGCCTGGCCACTGGTCCGCGAATGCCACATGCTAAATGGCGAAGTCGATTTTATCCTTAAATGTACCGCGCCCGACTTGTCATCCTTCCAGAGTTTTCTCACGGAAGAACTTACGGCCGCGGACAACGTGGCGAGTGTAAAGACATCGCTCGTGATCCGCGGCGCAAAGGTCGAACCGGGCGTACCGTTCGGCGTTTTGGAAGACCGGATCGCGCTTCAGGCCTGAAGCGCAAGGTTGGCCAGGGGCGAGCAAGCCCGCCCCGGCCGGATAGGGCTTAGCCCAGACCGTCCATCATCTCGCGCGACAGACGCGGCCAACGGGCCCGGCCAAATTCGCGGAGCGTGTCGAACTGCGGGAAAAGGCTCGCGAAAACCGCCATCATCTCGTGGCTGAGGCTTTCGTGAAGATCGGCCCGCGGTGAGAAGGTCTCAACTTCGAGGCCACCGGCCAAGATCGTGTCATGGCGCTCAGTGACCAGGTGATAGACCCGGACCGGCGCCATCGGGGTGACTTCGACCACAGATTCCCCATCCGCAAGGGCCGAGATCGGCACGTAGGCTGCTTCGGAACCCACCGAGCCCCGAATACCGGCATCGCGGGTCAGGATCCTAGCGTCGGGCCCGAGAAGGATGTCGCGGGCCGGGCGTCCCAGCCCAAAGGCATCCGCGGTCACGCGGTAGAGCTTTTCCGGCGCTTCGCGGAGCGTCGGTGCCCCTGGGACAATCGTAATCGCACCCTTCCACAGAAGCGGCACGGACGTGCCGTCGGTTCGGGCAATCTCGCTCCCCGGTGCTAGATCCTCGACCGCGACGGGTCCGTCGGCGGTTTGGATCAATGTGCCATGGGTGAATGCCGCGAACGCTTCTTCAAACACCGGAAGCGCTGGCGCAATTTTGGTCAGATCCTGGGGAAATCCGTCCCCATCGAGCCATTCAAGCTCGAACCGGCGGGTCAACGGCAAGGGCCGCGACTGCACCGGCGGTTTTAGGCTGCGGCTATTATTGCGCACGGTCCAAGGTTTATTCGCTGGATAAGAATGGGCACGGGGCGCCGAACGGGGCGCCATAGGGCGATCATAACTCACTTTAACAGTCCTCTCGGTCTGTGCCGCCTGCACGGGCGCCCCCACCCTGGATCAGCAGACTAGGCGGAGGTTTGCCGATCCGAAGGCCTATGTCAAAAATTTCTGCAAATTGGCGGGATCGTTTCAGGTAATCCCGGACCCCAACCCGGCTTTGTCGAGATTGGGCGAACAGTCAGAGGCGATTTGGCAAAGTGTCGTTCGAATCACGCCAGTCAGGCGTCAGCGCGTTCTTTCGACCGGGGCGCAGTCCAAGGCAGGGCCACGTCAAACGTCTTCGCCGATTTGATCGCGCTCAAGAGCCAACGTCGCTTGGTCATGGAATACTCCCCTGGTCGCTGCAGAGTATGGCCAACAATCCAGGCAAGGTTGTGGCAGGCCGCCGCGATCGCTCACCGAGCTTCGTTACGATTTGGTTAACCATAGAAGGACTTTGGCGGATCAAACGCCCCACCGAGCTCAATTTTGCCAGAATTCAAAGCCTGATCGCAGAGATCAAACGCCCGTAATCGGCCTCTTTGCGGTGAACGCTCCGGCGGTACGAAAAGAAGCGGTTCGGCTCGGAATAGGTGCAATGGCGGGTCCAGGCGGCGTCGCCAACCCCGGCTTCGCGAAGCCGATGGAGCCCGAAGCCCGGCAAGTCGAACTGGGCCCGGCCCCCGTCGCCGCCTGCAAAAAACCGCGCATAGTCGGGATCGGAGGCAAGAAACCGGTCGACGAATTCCGGGCCGACCTCATAGGCGCGCTGGCTGATGGAGGGCCCGATCACCGCGTGGGCCCGCGACCGGTCCGCTCCGAGGGCCTCCATGGCGTCAAGCGTGGCTTCGAGAACACCGTCGAGCGCCCCCCGCCACCCCGCATGGGCGGCACCGACAACCCGAGCCTCGGGGTCAGCAAAAAGAACCGGCTGACAATCGGCCGTCAGGATCGCCAGGGCTTGGCCCGGTGTGGCGGTCACCATGGCATCTGCCTCGGGCCGGTGCCCCTCCAACGGCCCATCGAGGGTGACGACGACGGGCGAATGGATCTGGTGGACGGTCACCAAGTCGCGTGCTCCTACCCCCATCGCCTCGGCGACCCGGCCCCGATTGATCTGAACCGCTTCGGCCTGATCACTCGATCCGACACCGCAATTCAGCCCGTCAAAGACGCCCGACGACGCACCTCCGGCCCGCCCGAAAAACCCGTGACGGAACGGTTCGAGCGCGTCGGCGGTGATCATATCGAGTGTCATGGGGATGCCCTTCAGCTCACCACCTTGGTGCGCCCATCCGCCCGGCAGGGTCAAGCCGGCTGGCTCCGACGCACCGACCAAAAAAGGAGGAAAAGCCCGACCGCGATCATTGGTAAAGTCAGGATCTGGCCCATAGACATACCAAACTCGCCCGCGCGGAGCACATGGCCCATGGGGTTGTCGGGCGTGATGAATTGGGGATCGGCCTGGCGGACGAACTCGACCAAAAACCGGGCGAGCCCGTAGCCCAAAAGGAATGTCCCGGCGACTTTGCCGGGCACCTGCAATGCGCCGCGGCACCAAACCATCCAAATCAGCACGAGGCCAAGGACGAGCCCTTCGAGGGCCGCCTCGTAAAGTTGCGAGGGATGGCGGGCACAAATCCCCTCGATTGCCGGGCAATCCTGGGCAGCAAGACCCGGAAACTCGACGCCCCAGGGCAGACGCGTCGGCGCCCCCCAGAGCTCGGCATTGATAAAATTCGCGATCCGTCCAAGGAGAAGACCCGGCGGCGTGGCGTAGGCAACGACATCGGCAAGCGAGAGCGCCGGAAGCCCTCGCCGCCAGGCAAACCAGGCCGCCGCGAGCACCACGCCTATGACACCGCCATGGAACGCCATGCCGCCTTCCCAGAGCACGAAGATCTCCAGCGGGTTCGCCAAATAGTAGTCTGGGCGGTAAAACAGGACGTAGCCGAGGCGGCCGCCGAGGATCACACCAATCACGATAGCCGTGAGAAGCTCCTCGATATCGTCGGGGTCCATCGGAGAGTAATTCCCCGCCCAAAGTCGGTCGGTGGCCACTGCATGGACCGCCATCCGCCACCCGATCACGATGCCGACGATATAGGCGAGGGCGTACCAGCGGAGCGCGAAATCAAAGCTCCCGAAGGAGATCGTGAAGATCTCGGGTCCGATATTCGGAAACGGGATTGCCGCCACCACCACCATGGGGCGCGGGGTCGCTCGGTTGCGGCCCATTGTCAACCTCAGGACCACTGGCCTTGCCGCCCCCGAGACCGATGGCCATATGTGGCCTCTAAGCCAAAGGAGGCGGCGCCATGCAAACCCGCAACAAGATCCTCGACGATGTGTCCCAATTGATGACCAACGCGATGGGTGTCGCCCAAGGGGCGCGGGAAGAGGCAGAAACTGCGATGAAATCGCTGATTGACCGCTGGCTCGCGGACCGTGATTTCGTGACCCGCGAAGAATTCGACGCTGTCCGCGCCATGGCCGAGAAAGCAAGGACCGAGAATGAGGCACTGAAAGCGCGGATCGAGGCGATCGAAGGTAAGAAGTAGTCCGAGGACATAAGTCCCGGGCCAAGCCCGGGACGGGTACATGGAACCCTTAAGTCCGTCCGTCACCCGCCCCGGAGGCGATTTGGGTCTATCAAACTAGGTAAGCCCCACCGCGCTGATATGTTTCCCTCCATGGCCTCGCGCGCTGGCCCCTGCAAAGCGTGCCCGTGTTTCTGAAAGAAGTGGTGCTGCCCCGTTCGCTGTCAGATATCCGAGGTCCTTCTCCATCAGATCGATCGTAAACATCGGATCGTGGGCGCCTGCTGCGATCTGATTGGCCACAAAGGCCGCTGCCGGGCTCGTCACAGGGACCGGCGCCAGTAGCTCGGCGGCACGTACGGCGTCGATCCCGGCCCCGGCGGCAAATTCAAAGATCTCGGACAGGGCCGCGGTCTGAACCGCCAGCAATCCGTTAACCATCAGTTTGAGCGCTGCCCCTTTGCCCCGGGGTCCGGCATGGAGAACGGCTTTTGCGGTGGCTTTCGCTATCGGCTCGAACCGGGTGACGTCTGCGTCCGACCCACCGACGAGAAAAATGAGTTCCTTCGCCTCGGCCTGGGGACGCGACCCCGCCACCGGCGCGTCAAGGAAGGCGACCCCCTGCCCGCCCAAAGCTCTGCCAAGCGTGCTAATCCAATCGAGGGAAAGGGTGCTTGCTTCGACAGCGAGGGACCCAGCCTCAAGGCCTTCCATTGCGCCATTCTCGCCCATCCAGACGGCGCGGGAGGCCGCATCATCGGTGAGCATGCTGATAACGATCTCGGCCCCGGAGGCCGCCTCCCGGGGGGTGTCGGCCAATGTCGCTCCGGCTGACACGAGGTCTGCGCACGCTGCCGCTGTTCGGTTCCACACCGTCACGGAATGGCCCGCGCTCAGAAAGTTCGCCGCCATCCGGCGCCCCATTGCACCAAGACCGAGAAAACCAATGTTCGCCATGGGATGTCCTTTCGTTGCTCGGTTTTGGTCTAATACTTGCGCCATGCACAATACATAGTTAGAAAATCAATTTACTCTTGCGGAATACGCATTAATGGACCTTTCGAGCCTTCGCATCTTCAAGGAATGCGTTGCGCGGGGCAGTTTCGCCGCCGCCGCCCGGGCGCTCGATCTTGACCCTTCTGCCGTGTCGCGGAGCATTGCAGCCCTTGAGGCGTCCCTGGGCCTGAGACTCTTTGAGCGTTCCACGCGGCACATCGCGTTAACCGAAGCCGGGGCGCTCTACCACGGACGTGTCGCGCCGGTATTGGGCGATCTCGACGACGCGGCTGAGGCGGCCAAGGATCTCGGCAAAGGACCAAAGGGCCGACTTCGGGTCTCGGCGTCGACCGCTTTTGGTGAACGGGTGATCGTGCCGATGCTTGGCGCATTTCTCGCCTCCTACCCCGATCTTTCGATGGATCTGAGGCTTACTGATGCGCAAGTCGACCTCGTGGCCGACAGGCTCGATCTTGCGATCCGTCTCACGCCCGAAGCGCCGCCCGACACGATCATCCGGAAACTCTGCGCGACACGCTACCGGGTCGTTGCCGCGCCCAGTTACCGCCCGCCGATCACCCTGGCCGAGCCGGGCGATCTCTCAGCCTGCGATTGTCTGCTCTTCGCTCTTCCGGGTTTTCGGGATCTCTGGCGGTTCCGGCAAGGCAGCGATGTGATCGACGTTCCCATAAATGGCCGCCTCGAAGTCACCGGCGCGGCGGCTATCGCCGCTGCCGCGCGCTCGGGGATCGGACCGGCGCTCTTGGCCGAGTGGCTCGTCGCCGAAGATCTGGCATCGGGCAGGCTCGTCGATCTCTTTCCCGCCTACGACGTCACGGCCACAGGATTTGACAATGCGGCGTGGCTTCTCACCCCGTCGCGGCGCTACGAGCCGCTCAAAACGCGCGTCTTTGCGACCGCTCTTCGGGACCATGTTGGGGGCGGTTTGGCAGCCTCGCCGAACCCGGTTGGGGATAAGCGCGTTATCCCCGGGGAAATGTCTTCCGGTGCAAAATAACACTTTACAGTGAGTCGTCGGTCGCCCACCATATCTCGTAGGAGTGGGGCAGAGAACCGCCGCTCCTAGAGCAGGTACCAAGCCTTAGTGGTCACGATAACCGCTTCGGCAACAACCCATGAGGCCAAGCATGTCGCTTTCCGAGCAGTACCTAACTTCCGATGACATCCATCCGATCGACATCGTTGAAGAAATCGCCTCCATCCATGACTGGGAATTTGACCGGGTCGCGGATGACCAAATCGCCATGGCCGTGGAGGGCCAGTGGCGGACCTATTCGATCACGCTGGCCTGGTCGCCGTCCGATGAGACGTTGCGCCTGATCTGCACCTTCGAAATGGACCCGCCAGAACATAGCTTGCCCGCGCTCTACGAAACCCTCAACGCCACGAACGACATGTGCTGGGCTGGCGCGTTCACCTACTGGCGGGCCCAAAAGCTGATGGTCTGGCGCTACGGCTTGGTTTTGACCGGGGGACAAACAGCCTCGGCTGATCAGATCTCAACCGCCATCGGCGTCGCAGTGGCGGCCGCCGAGCGCTACTACCCGGCCTTCCAATTGGTGGCCTGGGGCGGTCAGAAACCGGAAGAAGCGATGGAGATTGCCATTGCGGAGGCCTACGGCCGCGCTTGAAGGCGCTGGATCGCGCCGGTGTTCCCCGTCTGGGCTTTCCCCAAGCGCAGCCTGAGAGGTAGTGTCGGGCCGTTGTGGGGGGTGTGACATGCGAATTGATGAAATTGCAGCCCGGGGACTTGTGCTCTTGGGGTGCGGCAGGATGGGATCCGCGCTTCTTGGGGGTTGGCTCAACGGGGGGATCGCCCCTGAGGCCGTCCATGTGCTCGAACCGAGACCGAGCGCTTGGCTGAAGCGGACCGGCGTGACGCTCAATGGCGAACTCCCCGAAGATCCGGCTGTCCTGGTGGTGGCTGTAAAACCCCAGATCCTGATCGAAGCGGTCGAAGAGGTTTTAGCCTATGGCGGCGGATCGAGCTTGGTCATTTCCATCGCAGCCGGGACGCCCATCGCTGCCTTTGAGACTGCTTTCGGGCCCGGCACCCCGGTCGTGCGTGCAATGCCCAACACACCCGCGGCCGTCGGGAGCGGGATCACTGCGCTTTTCGGCAACGAGGCCGTGAGCGAAGATGCCTACGAGACCGCGGAGACGCTTCTGTCGGCGGTGGGCCAAGTCATCGGCCTTGACGCGGAAGATCAGATGGATGCGGTCACGGCCGTTTCGGGATCGGGTCCAGCATATGTTTTCCATCTGATCGAGGCTTTGGCTGCGGCCGGCGAGGCAGAGGGGCTGTCGCCCGATCTCGCCTTGATCTTGGCCCGGGCAACGGTGGCAGGATCGGGCGCGCTGGCAGAAATTGCCGGGGAGGACCCGGCCGTCCTGCGGGAAAACGTCACCTCGCCTGGGGGCACAACCGCCGCGGGCCTCGGTGTGTTGATGGACGAGGCTGCCGGTCTCCGCCCCTTGATCGCCCGCACCGTGGCCGCCGCCGCGGCCCGAAGCCGGGACCTCCGACAATGAGCGGCGAGGGACCGCCCTCTGAAATCGACTTTGCCGATTTTATGAAGGTGGATATTCGGGTTGGACGCATCCTCCGGGCTGAACCGTTCCCCGAGGCCCGAAAACCAGCCTACAAGCTCTTCGTCGATTTTGGCCCGGAGATCGGCGAGAAAAAATCGTCGGCTCAGATCACCCAGAATTATACGCTCGAAGAGCTGCCCGGCCGCCTCGTCATGGCCGTGGTGAATTTCCCTCCGCGCCAAATTGGCCCGATCCGGTCGGAGGTTTTGGTGCTCGGAGCACCTGACGCGGACGGGGAAGTGGTGCTTTTGAGCCCCGACAAGGACGTCCCCCTCGGCGGGCGCATGTACTAGGATGAAGCGGGTATTCATCAGCCGGGCGCTGCCCGAAAAGGTGCTCGACGCGGCCCGGGTTCGGTTTGACGTTACCGTGCGCGACGGGACCGACCCGATGGGCCTCGATGAGGCCGTCGCCGCTCTCGAGGGTTTCGACGCGGTCCTCCCGACCTTGGGCGATGCTTACGGTGCGGCGGCTTTTGCGGAACCGGGGAGGATCCGGGCGCGGATCCTCGCCAATTTCGGCGTGGGTTATAATCATATCGACGTGTCGGCGGCCCAAAGGGCAGGAATCCATGTGACCAACACCCCCGGTGCGGTGACCGACGCGACGGCCGATATCGCGATGACGCTCATCCTCATGACCGCGCGCCGGGCCGGCGAAGGTGAACGGCTCGTCCGCCGGGGGGCTTGGGAGGGCTGGCATCCGACCCAGCTTTTGGGTCTCCACCTCGGGGGGAAAACGGTTGGGATCGTCGGAATGGGTCGGATCGGGAAAGCCATCGCCAAGCGCGCGGTTGCAGGGTTTGGGATGGAGGCGGTTTATTTAAACCGGAGCCCCGTGGCCGAACCCGGCGTGCCGGCCCAGGCTTTGGCTACGGTCGCGGAGGTTGCCGGGGCGGCAGACATTCTCGTCGCAGCGGTGCCGGCCACCCCCGAAACACGCCATCTCTTCGATGCGGAAGTCTTCGCCGCGATGAAACCTACGGGGATCTTGATCAATATCGCCCGAGGCGATGTGATGGATGAGGCAGCCCTGATCGCCGCCTTAGAGACCGGCCAGATCGCGGGGGCGGGGCTCGACGTCTATGAGTTCGAGCCCAAGGTGCCCGCGGCACTTCGGGCGATGGAGAATGTCACGCTCCTGCCCCATCTTGGGACGGCAGCACTCGAAGTGCGCGAGGCGATGGGGCTGATGGCGGTTGAAAACCTCATTGCTTGGGAAGAAGGCCGCGACCTGCCCAACGCCGTCTGAGGACGGCGCGCCTCCGGCGGGAGTATTTTGCCCAGGATGAAGGAGCGCTCGAGGCGAAGCGAGGTTCTAGCCCACGGCGGGCTTTGCCCGGTCGCCCACGGCCTCCCGCCAGTGGCGCCGGCAGAGGGAGACGTAAGTTTCATTGCCGCCGACCTGGACCTGGGCGCCTTCGAGGAGCACCTCGCCCGCATCATCCGTCCGGACCACCATCGTCGCCTTCTTTCCGCAATGGCATATCGTACGGGCCTCGCGGAGTTCATCGGCCAAGGCCAGCAACGTGGCCGACCCCGGAAAAAGCCGCCCCCGGAAGTCGACCCGGAGCCCGTAGCACATCACCGGGACGGAAAGGTCATCGACGGCCCGGGCCAATTGCCAGACCTGGGGCTCGGTGAGAAACTGCGCTTCGTCGAGAAAGACGCAGGCGCAGGAGCCTTCCGCGAGACGCCCCTCGATCTTGGCGAAAAGATCGGTTTCTACCCCGTAAGTGTCTGCCGGCGCTTCAATACCGATGCGGGAGGCGATCTTGGCTTGGCCCGCCCGGTCGTCGAAGGCGGCGGTGAGAAGATAGGTGTCCATCCCGCGTTCGCGGTAATTGTAGGCGGCCTGGAGCAGAAGCGTCGATTTCCCCGCATTCATTGTCGAATAGTGGAAATAGAGCTTGGCCATGGGGTCAGCCCGCGGCTTGGAGGCTCTTGACCCCGATCTCACCCTCGGCGGCGGCTTTCATAGCAAGGGCTGCGGCATGGGCGGCCGCGGCTGTGGTAAAATACGGGATCTTGTCCATTAGGGCGACGTTCCTCATCGACCGGCTGTCTTCCACCGCCTGGGCGCCTTCTGTGGTGTTCATGACAAGATCTACTTCGCCGTCTTTCATCACGTCGACGATTGTTCGCCCGCCTTCATAGGCTTTGTTGACCACAAGACTATCAATGCCGTTCTCTGTCAGGAACGAAGCCGTCCCGCGGGTGGCGAGTATTGAAAGGCCCAATTCGCTTAAGGTGCGGGCGGTCTCGATAAGGGCCGGCGTCTTGTCGTCGTCTTTGATTGAAAAGAAGACCGACCCAGTTTTCGGCAATGTCACGCCCGCGCCGAGTTGGGCTTTGAGGAAGGCGCGGTGGAAATTGGCATCCGACCCCATCACCTCGCCCGTTGAGCGCATTTCGGGGCCGAGAAGCGTGTCGACCCCAGGAAAGCGCGCGAAGGGGAGGACGGCTTCTTTGACCGCATATGTGTCGATCCGAGGGTCAACGAGGCCACCCGGGCCCGGAGGGAAGGCGGTGAGCTTTTCGCCCGCCATCAGCCGGGCCGCGATAGAGGCGATAGGCGAGGCCACCGCCTTGGCGACGAATGGCACGGTGCGGGACGCGCGTGGGTTCACCTCGATGAGGAAAATCTCGCCGTTTTTGACCGCGAATTGAACGTTCATCAGCCCCACGACGCCGAGTTCCAAAGCCAGTGCCTTGGTCTGGGCTTCGAGCGCTGTGACGATCTCGTCGGGAAGGGAATGGGGCGGGAGGGCACAAGCGCTGTCGCCCGAATGAACGCCCGCCTCTTCGATATGCTCCATGATGCCCGCCACATGGACCGCGTCCCCATCCGAGAGCGCATCGACATCAACTTCTGTGGCGCCCGAGAGATAGCTGTCGAGGAGGACCGGGCTGTCGCCTGAGACGACCACGGCGTCGCGGATATAGCGCTCAAGCGACGGCGTATCGCGGACGATCTCCATCGCCCTTCCGCCGAGGACGTAAGAGGGGCGAATGACCAGCGGGAAGCCGATGGTTTCCGCGGCGGCGAGGGCTTCGGCGTCGGTGGAGGCGATGGCGTTTTTGGGCTGTTTCAGCTCGAGCTTCTCAACGAGCGCTTGGAAGCGTTCGCGGTCTTCGGCGCGGTCAATCGCGTCGGGAGGAGTGCCGAGGATCGGGATCCCGGTCTCGGCCAGCGCATTGGCGAGTTTCAACGGCGTCTGGCCGCCGAATTGGACGATCACGCCCGCCAAACGCCCCGCCGATTGTTCGACCCGGAGGATCTCCATCACATGCTCGAAAGTGAGGGGCTCGAAATAAAGCCGGTCGGAGGTGTCGTAATCGGTCGAGACGGTCTCTGGATTACAATTGACCATGATGGTCTCGAACCCGGCTTCGGTCAGGGCGAAACAGGCGTGGCAACAGCAATAGTCGAACTCGATACCCTGGCCGATCCGGTTCGGCCCACCCCCCAGGATGACGACCTTATTGGCGCCAGAAGGACGGGCTTCGTCCTCGACGTCGCCCATGGCGGGGACTTCATAGGTTGAGTACATGTAAGGGGTCTGGGCTTCGAACTCGGCTGCGCAGGTATCGATCCGTTTGAACACTGCCGTGACGCCGAGGTTCTGACGGGCACGGCGGATCTGGTCTTCGTCCCGGCCCGTGAGATGGGCAAGCCGCGCGTCGGAAAAGCCCATGGATTTAAGCGCGCGGAGCCCTTCTTCGGTGACCGGAAGACCCTCCTGGCGGATCTGGGCCTCGGCGTTGATGATCTCGCGGATCCGCGCAAGGAACCAAGGGTCGAAGGACGTCACAACTTGGATGTCGTCATCTGTAAGGCCCAACCGCATGGCCTGGGCGATGATGCGCAGCCGGTCGGGCGTCTGGGCAGACAAAGCCGCAGTGAGGGCTGCGCGCCCGGCGGCATCAAGGTCGCCCGAAACACCTTGTATCTCGATCTCATCGAGGCCGTTCAGACCGGTTTCGAGGCTCGCCAACGCCTTTTGGAGGCTTTCGTGGAAACTCCGGCCGATGGCCATCGCCTCGCCCACAGATTTCATCGCCGTGGTCAGTGTCGGCTCAGCGCCGGGGAATTTCTCAAAAGCAAAACGCGGGATTTTGGTGACGACATAGTCAATCGTCGGCTCGAAACTTGCGGGGGTGACCTTGGTGATGTCGTTGTCGAGCTCGTCGAGCGTGTAGCCCACGGCGAGTTTGGCCGCGATCTTGGCAATCGGGAATCCGGTGGCCTTGGACGCCAGCGCGGACGACCGCGACACGCGCGGGTTCATCTCGATCACGACCATACGCCCGTCTTCCGGGTTAATCGCCCATTGGACGTTCGAGCCCCCGGTCTCGACGCCGATCTCTCGCAGAACAGCAATCGAGCCGTTCCGCATAATCTGGTATTCTTTATCTGTCAGCGTCAGCGCCGGGGCGACGGTTATCGAATCCCCTGTATGCACACCCATCGGATCGACGTTTTCGATTGAGCAAACGATGATCGCGTTGTCGGCAGTGTCGCGAACCACCTCCATCTCGAATTCCTTCCAGCCGAGAAGGCTCTCGTCGATCAAGATTTGGCCCGCGGGCGAGGCTTCGAGGCCGCGGCGGCAGATCTCAAAATACTCGTCGCGGTTATAGGCCACGCCGCCCCCGGTACCGCCCAGCGTAAAGGCCGGGCGGATGATCGCGGGGAGACCGATATCTTCGATGGCCGCCATCGCCTCGGCGAGACCTTGTGCGATGTCGAACCGCCCATCGGGTCCTTTGGGGGCGGCCACGATCGTGGCGCGGGGGTTTTCAAGCCCGATCCGGTCCATCGCCTCGCGGAAGAGCTTCCGGTCCTCGGCCATCTCGATGGCATCTCGCTTGGCCCCGATCATCTCGACGCCGAACTTCTCAAGGACCCCCATTTCTTCAAGCGACAGCGACGTGTTGAGCCCGGTCTGCCCGCCCATGGTCGGCAAGAGGGCGTCGGGCCGTTCCTTTTCGATGATCTTGGCAACGATTTCTGGCGTGATCGGCTCGATATAGGTGGCGTCGGCCATGTCGGGGTCGGTCATGATAGTGGCCGGGTTCGAGTTGACCAGGATCACGCGGTAGCCTTCTTCGCGGAGTGCTTTGCAGGCCTGCGCGCCGGAGTAGTCGAACTCGCAGGCTTGGCCGATGACGATGGGCCCCGCTCCGATGATCATGATCGATTTGATATCGGTGCGTTTTGGCATGTCTTACCCCAGCCCTCGGCAAATTGGCGAGGGTTATAGGGATGCGCCGGGCAAGGGCAAGGGGAAGGGATCAGAGGAGGTCGAGAAACCTGTCGATATCGCCTTTGTCGATGGACCAATCGCAGACCAGGCGCGCGGTCAGCCAGTCGTCCTCGGGACCGCCGTCGAGGGGACCGGACCATAAATGGTACTCGGCACCGGCGGCGAAAAGCCTCCGATGCAGGCCCCTTGGGGCGTCGAAGAAAAGGATGTTGGCTTCGGCGGGATAAAGAAGGCGGAGTTCATTTTTGCCCGAAAGGCCTTTGGCGAGATGGGCTGCGCTCTGATTGGCCTGCCGGGCGAGGTCGAGCCAGAGGCCCTCTTCGAGATAGGCCAGCAATTGGGCCGCAAGGTAGCGCTGCTTGGACAGCAGGTGGCCCGAGCGCATACGGTGCCGCTCTATGTCCGGCGCAAGCTCCGGATCAAAGATGACCATCGCCTCAAGCCCAACACAGCCGTTTTTCGTTCCCCCGAAAGAAATCGCGTCGACGCCCGCGCGCCAGGTGAGATCGGCCGGGCTTACGTCGAGCGCTGCCACCCCATTGGCAAACCGCGCGCCGTCCATATGGAGCGGCACGCCCGCGCCTTTGGTACGCGTGGCGATCTCGGCAAGCTCATCGGGTCGATAAAGCGTCCCTTTTTCAGTGGCCTGGGTGAGCGAAACCGGCCCCGGCGCGTGACCATGGACATCGCGCCCACCCAATGCGCCCATTGCCTGGCCAAGCGCGTCCGCGTCGATCTTGCCGTCCCGCCCATCGACCAGTGTGATCGTCCCGCCGCCGGTCATGAACGGCACCGCGCCGCATTCGTCCTCTTCGATATGGGCAGTGCGCGCCGCAAAAACCGTCTCCCAGGGTTTGGCAAGGCTCGAAAGAAGGATCGCATTGGCCGCGGTCCCAGCGGCCACGAGATAGACGCGGGCTTCGGGCGCTTCAAAGAGGTCGCGGAGCGCTGCTTCGGCCCGACGGGTTAGCGCGTCAGCACCATAGGCGGCTGACCGACCGCTATTGGCCTCCGCCATGGCCTCAAGGATCGCCGGATGGGCGGGGCTCGTATTGTCGGAGGCAAAGTGCATCAGGCCGAAGCCTCAATGAGATGCTCTTCCCACTCCTCCTCGTCGACTTCGAATTCCGGAACTGTCCAGCCCCGGACCGATGCACCCGCCTCGTGGACGCTTTCAGACTGTCCTGACACCAATGGATGCCAATCGTAGAGCGGCTTTCCCTCGTGAACGAGGCGGTAAGCGCAGGTGCGCGGCATGAAATAGGCCACGTCGTCCATGGTCTGGGGTGTGAGCACCACGCATTCGGGCACGAAATGGTGGCGGATCTCGTAATTGGCGCAGCGGCACGTATCGCCGTCGAGTAACCGGCAAGCCACCCGCGTGAAGGCCACTTCGCCACTGTCTTCGTCTTCGAGCTTATTGAGACAGCACCGACCGCAGCCGTCGCAGAGCGCTTCCCACTCCCTCTTTGTCATATTGGCCATCGGAACCCGTTCCCAATAGCGCTCGCGCAGACCGGCTCTATCGGGCCCAGCTTCGCTTCGGCCCCGGTAAGGGCTCTCAATTTTGGGCCGCCTTTTCATCGGAGCGCCGCCCGGGCGTTTTCAGAATCTCGATCCATCTGTTCAATCAATGCGTCAAGACCGTCGAATTTCAACTCGTCGCGGAGGAATTCGACCAGCGCGATGGAAAGATGCGTGCCGTAGAGATCTCCTTCGAAATCGAAAATGAAGGTTTCGATGTTCGGGACGTTCTCTCCAAACATGGGGCGTACCCCGAGGGAGGCCACCGCCGGGTAGCGCCCTTTATGGGGTCCCGCCAACACATCCGCCCACACCGCATAGACGCCGAAACGGGGCGGATGGAGGCCGGCAATCGACATATTCGCTGTCGGATAGCCCAATTCCCGGCCGCGCTGGTCGCCTTTGATGACGGGTCCTTCGATGCGGTGGAAATGTCCGAGCATCTCGGCGGCACGGTCAGGGCGACCTTCGCTCAGGGCCGCGCGGATCCGGGTTGAGGAGACTTCGACACCGTCAGTTTCTAGTAAGGGTGCGACGATGGTCTCAAAGCCGAGTCTTGGGCCCAACCGACCCAAAGCATCGGTGTCGCCGCGCCGATCTTTTCCAAACCGAAAATCAGGCCCCGTAACCACATGCGAGAGCCCCAGCCCCCGGGCGAGAATAGTCCCGGCGAAATCCTCCGCCGACAAGCTCGCAATGGCGGTGTCGAATGGCAATTCATACAAAATATCGACACCGAGCTTTCCGAACCGGTTTGCTCTTGCCTCGGCATTCATCAGCCGGAACGGGGCTGCACCGGGTTTGAAAAGCTCCTTGGGATGGGGCTCGAAGGTGACCGCAGCCAATGGCGCCCCGGCCCGATGGGCCGCTTCGCGGGCAACGTTAAGAACCGATTGATGGCCCAAATGGACCCCGTCAAAATTGCCGATGGCTGCCGCCGCCCCGGCCCGGTCCTCGGCCGCTAGCCCTTGGTATTTTCGGACGATCCGCATGCTGCGCCGGATAGCGTCCGGGCGGGGGCACTGCAAGTTCGGAGAACGCCCGGCCAACCCTAGAGGATCGACTGAAAGTGTTCGGCATCAGGTTTTTGGTGGAGCCGATCGGGATCGAACCGACGACCTCGTCATTGCGAACGACGCGCTCTCCCAACTGAGCTACGGCCCCTTCCGACGCGGGGTTCTTGCGGATCTCCCAAATTCTGTCAAGTCGGACAGCCCAGCCGAAATGACGGCCGCGATGGGCAGCCATGTCGGCATTTTTGTCCAATAACTTTCCGACAGATCCGACGGTCCTTTTCCGCAGGACTGGGCGGTGCTACGTCTGAAACTGGTGTTTTGCCTGGAAAGAATCGCGAGCTAAGCTCCCTCAATCAGGGAGATTTATTCGAGAAAGTCATGGACCATGACCATGGGGGACGTTCACATGCAATCGGTTAAGAGAAACGTTCTCGTTGGTGCGGCCGTGGGCACGGCCTTGGCCACCTCAGCTCTGGCCGAAGACTTAGTCGTCGACGACAAGATTATTGAGGAGCAGCGCGCCACATTGGCCGCGTCGACCACGGGTGCAGGTTTTGGACCGCAGGCCCCCCGCGACATCGACGAATTGCGCGGCACCAATCCCCGCGTCTTCCAGCCCGCCCCGGCCTATGTGGACATGCATCTTTGCAATATCCATTTCCATGAAGGTGCCGAACACAAGGGCGGCGAATTTACCACCTATGCCGGCAATGGCGACGGCGAGGGCAGTGGCACGGGCTTTCTCTACAACGGCTCCCTCACTGATGCCGAACTCGAACCCTATCCATGGGAAGTGGGCGCGGGCCAGCACGGCACGCTCGAAGTTGGGGACACGATCGAGGTTCACTACGTCCACACTACCGCAGACATCAATCCTGGCCCCACGCTCGGAGCCTGCCTCAGCAAAGCGATCCTGAACCCGCAACTCCGCGTCGAAGCGCAGGTCTATGTGATCGTGAATGACGAGGGAGCTGCCGATTTCGTGGAACTCAACGAGGTGGCCCTCAGGAACGGATTTCATCAGGCGGTCAATATCCCGAACAATACTGGGACGCCGGTGCAATATCCGGGCTCGACCACCGGGCCGGGCTACAATGAGAAAGGCTCTCCTTACCAAGTAACATGGAGCGTGCGCCCCCAGGTCATCAAGGTCAGCATCCAGTCGGTCGATGCCTGGCTGGGGAACAATATCTTTGAAGAACGCACGGCCCATGGGGTGCGGAACCTGGTGATAAACCCGTCGCTCTTGGCTGCCAACTAAACCAAAGGCGGTTCCACGGCGGCTCTCCTGCCGCGTTTGACGCCCGAGTGCGTGATCGCCTTTCGGACAGAGCAGTAGCCTGATAGGCTGACGTAGTTCCTTACAACCGAAGTTTCATCCCATGACTGCGCTCGATCTTTTTCGTCTGGCGGGCCTCGTTTTCGCCGCGGTGACCCTCGTGGTCATCGGCGACACGGCCGGGAAACTCCTGGCCGGCCAGGGGGTCGACCCGATCTTTGTGGCCTGGTCGCGTTTCTTTATTGGAGCGCTCCTGATCCTCCCCTTCAGTGGTCTGACGTTCCGGGAAGTCCCAAAATTCTTCAATTGGCGGGTGTTGCTCCGGGCCGCTTTCATCGCTGTCGGGATCTCTTCGATCCTCACCGCCCTTGAAACCGAACCCATTGCCAATGTTTTCGGCGCCTTTTTTGTCGGGCCTATCGTTTCCTATGTCATTGCGATCGCTTTTCTCGGCGAGACCCCCTCACGGTTGCGGACGGGACTTCTAGCAGTAGGATTTTTTGGCGTGCTCCTCGTAGTCAAACCGGGCTTCGGCATGTCGCCGGGTATGGTCTTCGCCGTGGCGGCGGGCACGTGTTACGGCGCCTACTTGGCCATGACCCGGGCCGTGGCGGGAGCGTATCGACCGCGCCTTCTCTTGATGTCGCAGCTTCTCATTGGCTCGGTGCTCCTTCTGCCCATCGGGCTCGGCGCGGAGCTCCCGTCGCTCAATTGGTCGGTCTCTGCCCTGGTTCTCGTCAGTGCACTCGGCTCGGCGGCGGGCAACTTCCTTTTGGTCCTCGCCAACAAAAGGGCCGAGGCAAGCCTGGTGGCGCCGCTGGTCTACACGCAGCTTTTTTCCGCGACCGCCTTAGGCGTCCTTGTTTTCGGTGAATGGCCCGATGCCATTGCCCTGGCCGGTCTCCTCCTCATCGCACTTTCGGGGCTCGGTGCGCTGTTGCTCGAGCGGCGGCCCAATCCGTCGCTTGATCAGTAAGCGGTCGCATCCAATCCCCAAATCAGCCAGTCTCCAGTTCAAAGGAGGGTTCGACTGTGACTGAAAAAGGCAAGGGCGTTCAGGGTGCGTCCGTAGGCCATGGGCATTTGAAAGTCAGCGATCTCGACCGGGCGGTGGCGTTTTACCGCGACGTGATCGGGATGCGGCTGGTGGCTTATTACGGCAGCAGGGCCGCGTTTTTGGCTTTCGACGACTACCATCACCACCTCGGCCTCAACACTTGGGAGAGTGGCGGTGGCACACCGCCGCCGCGGGGCCATACGGGGCTCTATCACCTTGCGTTCCTCTTCCCGGACCGGAAGAGCCTCGGCCAGGCCATCGGCCGGGTCCGAGATGCGGGCATAGAACTTACTGGTGCGGCCGACCACAATGTGAGCGAAGCGGTCTATCTCGACGATCCCGACCGCAACGGGCTTGAGCTTTACCGCGACCGGCCGAGGTCGGAATGGACCTTCCACCCGGACGGCACGCCCATTATCGACAACAGCCCGCTCGACGTTGAAGCGTTGCTCGTCGAAGCACGTGAGTGATCCCCCGTTCCGGGCGTGACCCGGGACCCCTACACTAAAAAATCCCAACCAGGAGGCCCCGGATCAAGTCCGGGGCGCGCCCTGCGTCGCCCAGCCTATTCCGCCGCTTCGAGATATTCCTCGACCGGAGGACAGGTGCAAACGAGATGGCGGTCGCCGTAAGCGTTATCGACGCGGTTGACCGGTGGCCAATACTTGTCGACCCGGAAGGCCCCGGCCGGATAGCAGCCGACTTCCCGCGAATAAGGCCGGTCCCATTCGCCCACGAGGTCTTCGACTGTGTGGGGCGCATTCTTGAGGGGATTGTTCTCGCGGTCGAGGTTTCCGTCGGCGACCGCTTGGATCTCATCACGGATCGCGAGCATGGCGGTGATAAACCGGTCGAGCTCGGCCTTGGTTTCGCTCTCAGTGGGCTCCACCATCAGCGTTCCGGCCACCGGCCAAGACATAGTCGGTGCATGGAAACCGTTATCGATCAGGCGCTTGGCAATATCATCCACCGTCACGCCCATTTCCGCGAAAGGCCGGGTATCGAGGATGCATTCATGGGCCGAACGGCCATGGGCGCCCATGAAGAGGATTTCGTAGGCCCCTTCGAGGCGCTTGGCGATGTAGTTTGCGTTTAGGATCGCGACCTTTGTGGCTTGGGTAAGCCCGTCGCCTCCCATCATCAGACAATAGGCCCAGGAGATCGGGAGGATCGATGCCGAGCCAAAGGGTGCCCCCGCCACCGGGCCTTCGCCGCCCCCGGTTTCGGGATGACCGGGAAGATGGGGCTCAAGGTGCGCCTTCACACCGATCGGTCCCATGCCGGGACCACCCCCCCCATGGGGGATGCAGAATGTCTTGTGGAGATTGAGATGGCTCACATCGGCGCCGATCTCGCCGGGTTTCACGAGGCCCACCAGCGCGTTCAAATTCGCCCCATCGAGATAGACCTGCCCGCCATGGGCATGGGTGATGTCGCAGACCTCGCGGACGGTTTCTTCGAACACGCCGTGGGTCGAGGGATAGGTGATCATCGCCGCTGCGAGTTTCTCGCCCGCCGCTTCTGCCTTGGCGCGGAAGTCTTCCACGTCGATATCACCGTTCTCGGCCGCCTGGACGACCACCACTTCCATCCCAGCCATTTGCGCCGAAGCCGGATTGGTACCGTGGGCCGAAGTGGGAATGAGGCAGATATGGCGCTCCGTATCGCCCCGGGCCCGGTGATAGGCCGCGATGGTCAAAAGCCCCGCATACTCGCCCTGGGCACCGGAATTGGGCTGCATAGACATCGCGTCGTAGCCCGTGGCCTGGCAGAGCACGGCCGACAGCTCGCGGAGCATCTCTGCATAGCCCTCGGTCTGATCGGCCGGGGCGAACGGGTGGATATTCGCAAATTCCGGCCAAGTGACCGGCATCATCTCGGCGGCCGCATTCAGCTTCATCGTGCAGGAGCCGAGGGGGATCATTGCCCTGTCGAGGGCCAGATCCCGGTCGGCGAGCCGGCGCATATAGCGCATCATCTCGGTCTCGGCCCGGTTCATGTGAAACACCGGATGGGTCAAATACTCGGTCCGCCTCTCCATCCCGTCGGGCAGCCGCATATCGTTGCTCTTCGGCGCACCGATCTTGATGCCGAACGCTTCCCAAAGCCGATCGATATCGGCAAAGCGGGTCGTCTCGTCGACGCTAATGCCCACGGCCGTGTCGCCCACGGGTCGAAGATTGATCCGCCGATCCTTGGCAGCCCGGATAATGACCCCCTGAAGGGCCCCCACATCGACCGTGATCGTGTCGAAAAACGCCTCGGGCATAACCTCATAGCCCGCAGCTTCGAGCCCCCGTGCAATCCGGAGGGCCTTCCGGTGGACCCTCTCGGCGATGGCCCGGAGCCCTTTCGGCCCATGAAACACCGCGTAGAAAGAGGCCATGACCGCAAGGAGCGCCTGGGCCGTGCAGACATTCGACGTCGCCTTTTCGCGCCGAATGTGCTGTTCGCGGGTCTGGAGGCTGAGCCGGTAGGCCTTGTTCCCCCTTGCATCGACCGAGACACCCACGAGGCGGCCAGGAAGGGCGCGTTTGATTGCGTCCTGGCAGGCGATATAGGCCGCGTGGGGCCCGCCGTAGCCCATGGGCACGCCGAAACGCTGGGTGGAGCCCACGGCAATATCGGCGCCCATGGCCCCCGGTTCTTTCAAAAGCGTCAACGACAAAGGGTCGGCAATAACGATGCCGAGGGCTTTCTCGCCGTGGAGTGCCTCCATCGCATCGGTGAAATCGCGGATATGACCGTAAGTGCCTGGATACTGAAAGATCGCCCCGAAGACCGAAGCGGGCTCGAGATCCTCCGGTGCGCCCACAACGATTTCGATCCCTAAAGGAGCTGCGCGCGTTTTCATCACCGCGATGTTTTGGGGATGGCAGTTTTCGTCGACGAAGAAAGCCGCCGCCTTTGACTTTGCGACGCGTTTGGCCATCGCCATGGCTTCGGCCGCCGCTGTCGCCTCATCGAGAAGCGAGGCATTGGCCACTGGAAGTCCGGTGAGATCGGACACCATGGTCTGGTAGTTCAAAAGCGCTTCGAGGCGGCCTTGGCTGATTTCCGGCTGGTAAGGCGTATAGGCCGTATACCAGGCGGGGTTTTCAAGGATGTTGCGCTGGATCGCGGGCGGGGTGACCGTGCCGTAATAGCCCTGGCCGATCATCGTGGTGAAAACCTTGTTCTTTTGGGCAACCTGGCGCATGTGCCAGAGAAGCTCGCGCTCGGATTTTGGCTTGCCAATGGTCAACGGATCGGTTTGGCGGAGCGAGGCGGGAACGGTCTCATCGATCAATGCATCGAGGCTCGGTGCACCGATCACGGCGAGCATCTCAGCCATTTCAGCTGGGCTCGGCCCGATATGGCGACGGTTGGCGAAATCATACGGATCGTATTCGGTGGGCGCGAAGGACAAAGGGTTAGGCTCCTCTTAGATGGGTGCCGGGCAGCGGTTTGGGTTTGATATCGTCCGAGATGGGGCCGCGGACAAACGCGAATGGTTCATGATTTTCATCAAGGTTGCTCAGGTGGACGGGCGCCTGGGCAAACATTTCCGAGCGGGGTTGCGCCCGATCCGCTTGGACCGGAGCGGGTGCGCGCTCCTCGGCAGTGCCCACCGGGCGAGACATCTGAAAAGTGGTCGGAGAGCTGGTCAAATCGCGCCGTCCCCTACTCCACAAACGCCTTGTAGGCGTCCTCATCCATCAGCTCGTTCATCGGGCCGAGATCGGCGACCTTGATCTTAAAAAACCACGCACCGCCCAACGGATCATCGTTAACCAAGTTTGGCGTTTCGACAATGGCCTCATTCACCTCCACGATCTCACCGTCCAAGGGAGCAACGATATCCGACGCCGCCTTCACGCTTTCAATCACCACGATCTCGTCGCCCTTTGAGACTTGCGCCTCAACCTCCGGCAGTTCGACGAACACGACGTCGCCCAATTGGGAGGCCGCATGTTCGGTGATGCCGACGGTCACGACATCGCCGTCCGCAGTGAGCCATTCGTGGTCTTCGGTGAATTTCATCGGGGTCTCCTAGCGTTTGAACTGCGCGGGGGTGAAAGGAAGGGGGGCGACCGCGAGGGGCAGGCGTTTCCCGCGGACCTCGCCGAAAAGAGCTGTGCCAGGGGCCGCGTGTTCGGTTGGCACATAACTCATCGATATGGGCCGTTCGATGCTTGGCCCGAAGGCGCCGGACGTCACTGAACCGATCGCAGTGCCGCCCTCGGCATCGGCGAATATCTCGGTCCCGGCCCGCATTGGCGCCCGGCCGTCGGGCAAGAGCCCCACCCGTTTCCGGGCGGGTCCCTCGGCGATCTCGGAAAGGATCCGCGCGGCACCGGGAAACCCGCCTTCCCGCGCCCCGCCCGTCCGGCGGACCTTTTGGATCGCCCAGACGAGCCCAGCCTCGACCGGCGAGGTCTTCTCGTCGATATCGGAGCCGTAAAGGCAAAGCCCGGCCTCGAGGCGGAGACTGTCCCGGGCGCCAAGGCCGATGGGGAGAACATCGTCATGTGTCAATAATTCACGGGCAAAGGCTTCGGCCCGGGCTTCTGGCACCGAGATCTCGAACCCGTCTTCGCCAGTATAGCCAGACCGGGATATCCAAAGATCGCCCGCCACGATGACGTCGAGAAACCGCATATCGCGGATTTCGGGTACGGTCTCGGCTAACACGTCCTCGGCCGCTGGGCCCTGGAGCGCGAGAAGAGCCCGGTCTTCAATGGGCGTAACTTCGGCGCCTTTCAGCCCCGCAAGAAGTTCAAGATCATGGTCCTTACGCGCGGCATTGACCACGAGAAAGAGATCTTCGCCCCGATTGGCGACCATCAAATCGTCGAGGATCCCGCCCGCTTCGTTCGTAAAAAATCCGTAGCGCTGACGCCCTTCGCCAAGACCCGCCACGTCCACGGGCACAACGCTTTCAAGTGCCTCAGCGCGACCCGCACCCCGGAGGATCACTTGGCCCATATGGCTCACATCGAAGAGGCCCGCTTTCGCTCGGCAATGCTTGTGCTCGGCCATGACCCCGGCCGCGTACTGCACCGGCATGTCGTAGCCCGCGAACGGCACCATTTTGGCACCGTGTTCCAAATGGAGGTCGAAAAGCCCCGTTCGCTTCAATTCGCCCATGGCGCACCGTTTTTCGCGGCCGGTCGCCCGGCACCGTAAGCGAGCCCAAACCGGCTCGTCGGTGCCCCCTCTGTCCTTTCGCCTGAGATCGCTATCCCTTCGGCGGGCGCATCCGCACCACTCTCCAGAGTTTCCTGTTCGCGACGGTCCTTTTGCCTGAGAGATTACCGGGGCGGTTGCTCCTTCGGCCCGACGGTTCCCCGCCGCGTCTCCCATCGCTTAAATTCCGTGTAGCGGCTCGCGTCAATTTCGACAAGCCGCAGAGTGGTCGCAGAAGGAACAGGCAGCGGAGCGGCTCCTACCTCCGGTGGTGGAACATCTGGAATGTGCGTTTCTGGCGCTCGAAATCGTCGAGGCTCTCGGCCTCTTTCTCTCCTTCGAGCCCGATGACGCGGCGGGCCAGGTAGAGCGCGATCATTCCGAACAAAAACCCGCCCGCCGCCTGGCCAATGAGCACCCCCGGCGCGCCGAATAAGGCCGCTCCGGCTATCACGAAAGGGATGGTCCCCAGAGTATGCCGACCCCAATTGATCCAAGTCGAATAAAAAGGATGGCCAAGATTGTTGAACGCGGCGTTTGAGACAAAGATCAGACCATTAAAGAAAAACGCCAGCGCCAGGGGCCCGCAGAACAAAAACACCAGCGTTCGGGTGATGCCCTCGGCTTCAAAGAGCGTGACAATGGGAACGCGAAGGAGAAAGAGCGCGATCGAGATCGCGATGACCACGCTCGCCGTAAATACCAGCGCGTCCCGGAAAGCCTCGCGCACCCGGTCATGGCGCCCTGCCCCGTAATTTTGGCCAATGATCGGCCCCACCGCACCGGACAAGGCAAAGATCACCCCGAAGGCCACCGGCGTGATCCGGGCCACAATCGCCATGCCTGCCACCGCCGCTTCGCCGAATTCAGCCATGGACCGGGTGACATAGGCTTGCCCGATGGGCGTGGCGAGTTGGGTGAGGATTGCAGGGGCCGCAATGGCAAGGATCGGTCGGAAATCGCCAAAAAGAGCGCTCGCAGGGGGCATCTTGAGCCCGCCATGGTCGCGGAGAATGCCCGTGATCGCAGCGGCCGCGATCCCGAACCGCGCCGCCACCGAGGCCCAGGCCGCTCCGGCAAGTTCCATGTCGAGCCCGAAAATCAGGATGGGGTCGAGCACGGCGTTGATCGCCCCGCCGATGAGTGTCGCCGTCATCGCTTTGCGTGCCGCCCCATGGGCGCGGAGCACGGCCGAGCCCACAATACCGACCAAGAGAACCGGCATGGTGGGAATGATGATCGCCAGATACCCGACCGCGAGATCGAGCGTGACCCCGCTCGCGCCCACCAGAGCCGCGATGGGCCGTAGATTGACCCAAACCACGGCGGCAAAGACCGCGCCGAAAACGACACCCCAAAAGAGCGAGGTCGCCGCCCGCTGGGCTGCAAGCTCTTCATCCCCTGCTCCGAGGGCCTTGGCCACCAACGCTCCGGCGGCAATCGCCATACCGATCCCGAAGGAGGTGGTGAAAAAGAGGATCGCGCCCGCATATCCGACGGCCGCCGCCAATTCGTCTTTGCCAAGCATCGAGATGAAAATCATGTCGACGAAATCGACAACAAAGACCGCCATAAGCCCGATCGAAGCCGTGAGCGACATGACGGTCACATGGCCCAAAAGACTGCCCTCAAGGAATTTTGCCTGCTCGGCCATGGCCCCTCCAGAGCCCAGTCCTGGGCCAAAGTTTGACGGTAATCAAGCCGGTGGCGTTTACGCCTCGCGTTCGGAAAGGCTCGGCTTCTTTTGCAAGAGCGGCATCACATCTGCCATTTCAGGCCCCCGCGTCCGACCCGTAACAGCGAGACGAAGGGGCATGAAAAGCCCCTTCCCTTTCCGTCCGGTCGCCTCTTTGACCGCGCCCGTCCAGGCGCCCCAGGTTTCGCCGTCATAGGGCGGTGCGCCCAAAAGCGCTAAGGCTTCGGCCACGAAATCCCGGTCGTCCTCGGCAATCTCCGGCACCGCTCCGTCTCGGAAAAGCGTCCACCAGGCGCCAAGATCGTCGAGGATGGCGATGTTTTCTCGGCAGACGGTCCAAAAATGGAGCTGCAATTCTTCGGGAACGCCTATCTCGCTCAGCCGGCCTTTGACCGACGACAGAGGCAGCCCCGCGAGATGGCGAGCGGTTAGGGGATCGAGATCGGCCTCGTCAAACTTCGTTGGCGCCGCACCAAAGCGGGAAATGTCGAACCCCTCGATCAGTTCATCCATTGAGCCCCGAAGCTCCACCGGATCCGAGGACCCGAGCCGCGCGAGAAGCGACAAGACGGCCATCGGTGCAATGCCCCGCGCCCGAAGATCGCGGAGCGCCAGCGTGCCGAGCCGTTTTGACAGTGCCTCGCCCTGGGGACCGGTCAAAAGCGAATGGTGCGCAAAGGACGGAGGCGCCTCGCCCAAGGCTTCCATAATTTGGATTTGGGTCGCGGTGTTGGTCACGTGGTCGGACCCCCGCACCACATGGGTCACCCCCATCTCCGTGTCATCGACAACGGAAGCAAGTGTATAGAGCACCTGGCCATCCTGGCGGATGAGCACCGGATCGCTCACCGAGGCTGCGTCAATTGAGGTCTCGCCCAAGATTCCGTCATGCCATTCGATCCGCGTATGATCGAGCTGAAACCGCCAGACACCTTCGCCCCGCTTGTCGCGGAGCTTCGCCTTTTCCTCGTCCGACAGCGCCAGGGCTGCCCGGTCATAGACCGGGGGTTTGCCCATGTTGAGTTGCTTTTTTCGCTTGAGGTCGAGCTCGGTCGGCGTCTCGAAGGCCTCATAAAACCGCCCCGCCTCCCGTAAGGCATCGGCGGCCGCGGCGTAGCGGTCGAGCCGGTCGGATTGCTTTTCGACCCGGTCCCACGTGAGCCCAAGCCATTCCAGGTCTTCCTGGATCGCATCGGCGAATTCGGGTTTTGACCGTTCGGGATCGGTGTCATCGAGCCGGAGGATGAACGTGCCCCCGGCCTTCCGCGCGATCATGTAGTTAAAAAGCGCCGTCCGAAGGTTTCCGATATGGAGATAGCCGGTGGGGGACGGAGCGAAGCGGGTGACGGTCATGGGGGCCTCCTGGCCGTCGGCTCTTCCACAGGGGCCCTGATTTGTCCATATCGCGGCCATGCGTTTCGCCGAGGACACCGCCCCCGATGCCGCCGATTTCGAGGCGCTTGTAAAAGCGGCCATTGCCGGCCTGCCAGAGGCGTTCCGAGACGCTGCCGCCCAAGTGGTGCTGCGGATCGAAGACTTCGCCTCGGACGAAATGCTAGCGGGCCTAGACATGGACGACCCTTTCGCGCTCACCGGCCTCTATGACGGGATCCCGCTCACGGAAAAATCGGTGATGGACCAGCCGCAAGGCCCCGACACGATCTGGCTTTTTCGACGGGCCATTTTAGAGGAATGGGTGGCGCGGGGGGATGTGGCGCTCGGAACCTTGGTCACCCATGTTTATGTGCATGAATTGGCGCATCATTTCGGTTGGTCGGATGCCGATATCGCGTCGATCGACGAATGGTGGACCTAAGGAGCCGGAGACACCGCTATGGGCGACGCAATCCTTCACCTTTTCTGCGGAAAGATCGCCGCGGGAAAATCCACGCTGGCCGCCAGGATCGCCCAGGAAGATGACGCCGTCTTGATCTCCGAAGACGATTGGCTCGCCGCGCTATTTGCCGATCAGCTTTCCCTCCCCAAGGATTATGCGCGCTGTGCGGGTAAACTGCGAAAGATCATGGGTCGCCACGTTTCGGCGCTCTTGAATGCGGGGACATCGCTTGTTCTGGATTTTCCGGCCAACACGGTTGACAGCCGTGTGTGGCTGCGGGAGATCCTGGAGGAGACTGGGGCCGAGCACAAACTTCATGTCCTAATGCCGCCCGATGAAGAGTGCCTTGCACGCCTGCGCAAAAGAAATGCCGAGGCCGCGCATCAATTCCATGTTTCGGAGGAGCAATATTGGCGATTTGCCAAGCATTTTGTACCCCCTAACCCCGCCGAGGGATTTACAATCATTGAGCATCGTGGCGCGCAAAGGGTGGAGTGAGACGCTCTAGATCGGCGCTTGCAATGTTGGCGCTAACATCTCACAAGGGGCGCGCCGCCGAGGAGCCCCCAGATGCGCACCGATATCCTTACGATCACCCTCAACCCCACGGTGGACTTCGCGACAACGGCGCCGAAGATCCTCCCGGAATTGAAGCTCCGTTGTTCCGAGCCGCAGATCGATCCGGGCGGCGGTGGGATCAATGTGGCCCGTGCCATCCGGCTCTTGGGGGGCCAGGCTACCGCATTGGTGGCTATCGGGGGCGCGACGGGGGCGCATCTTTTGCAGCTTTTGGCCCTCGAAGGTGTTCCGACAGTTGCGTTTCAAGGCCCCGGGGAGACGCGTCAGTCGATGTCGGTCATCGATGAAGCCACGAAAGAACAGTTCCGTTTCGTCACGCCAGGCCCCTCATGGGAAGACGGAGATGTGGGCCGGGGTCTCCGCTCGATAGACCAAGCGGCGGGGGACGGCACGCTGGTGGTCTTGTCGGGCTCCCAGCCACCAGGGGTGGCCAAGGATTTCCCTTCGATCCTGGCCGATCACGTCCGCGACCGGGGTGCTCAACTTTTGGTCGACACGTCGGGGCCCGCCCTCTTTCACCTCGCTGAGGAACCACGTGAAGCGGTGGCGGTCCTTCGGATGGACGATGCCGAGGCTGAAGAGCTGGCCGGCAAGGATCTTCCAACCCGCGAAGACACGGCGGATTTCGCCCAAAGCCTTGTCTCAAAAGGCGTCGCCCGCATCGTGATCGTGGCCCGGGGAGCCGATGGGTCAGTCTTGGCTTCGGCCGATGGCCGGTGGCATTCGGTGCAAAGCTCGCCGGTCGAAGTGATCTCGAAAGTCGGCGCTGGGGACAGTTTTGTCGGCGCATTTGCTTTGAGCCTGGCCCGGCGCGAACCCTTGCCCGACTGCCTTCGCCACGGCGTCGCGGCTGCCAGCGCCGCAGTGGCCACCGAAGCCACGCGGCTTTGCGACAAAGACACCGTCGCCAGTCTGATCAAGGATTGCACCTGCGAGGCGATCTGAACGAGGGAGGGTATTCCGCAATTGACCAGCGGTACGTATTGGCGTTCGCTCTCCACATTTACGCAGGAGAATTGAGATGAAGAAAATCGCGATCGTCACCCTTATTGCGGCGACAACGACCCTTACCCCAGCCTACGCCGGAAAAGGCCAAGATCTCCCTCATTGCGCTTCGATCTTGTTCCCTGGCTGCTTGGATCTTGTCATTACGAGCCGACTTTGGACGCTCTGGGGCTGAGGAAGCGACAACGGGCCTAATCCTGGCTGGACCGGCATGCGCTCCCTAACGATTGCGGGGAATACCTACTCGACGAGATCTCGAAATCGATTAGCGATCGGATAGCGGCGATCGAGCCAGAACGCCCGCGGCGTAAGGCGCGTACCCGGCGCCGATTGGAACCGTTTATACTCGGCGATATAGATCAAACGCTCGACCTTCTCGACGGTCTGGCGATCATAGCCCATCGCGACCACGTCCGCGACGCTTGCCTCGGAGTCGATCAGAGCTTCAAGCATCCGGTCGAGATCTTCATAGGGCGGCAGGCTATCCTGATCGGTTTGGTTCTCGCGAAGCTCGGCGGTGGGGGGTTTGTCGATCACCCGAGGCGGGATCACCTCCCCCGCCGGCCCTTTCATCCAGTCCCGGTGATTGGCATTCCGCCAGCGACAGGTCTCGAAAACTCTAGTTTTATACAGATCCTTCAGAGGGTTATATCCGCCTGACATATCCCCGTAGATCGTCGCATATCCCACGGCGACTTCGGATTTGTTGCCCGTCGTCAAGAGCATCTCGCCGAATTTGTTCGAGATTGCCATGAGGGTCAGGCCCCGCAAACGCGACTGGATGTTCTCCTCGGTCACATCCTCGTCGTGCCCGTTAAAGAGCGGGCCCAGTGCCTCGCCCACCGCCACAACACCGCCCGAGATCGGCACCGTATCAAGCCGACAGCCCAGCGCGTTGGCCACCGCGGCGGCGTCTTCGAGGGAGGTCTCGGAGGTAAACCGCGACGGCAACATCACACAGCGTACATTCTCTGGGCCGAGCGCATCGGCGGCAATCGCGGCCACGAGAGCGGAATCAACCCCACCTGAAAGGCCCAGCACCGCTTTGGCAAAACCTGTCTTTAGGAAATAATCCTGAAGGCTCAGAACCATGGCCCGGTAGTCTTGTTCCCAAGCGTCGGGGTAGACCTGCCGCTCGGCCTCCACGGCCCGCCAGCCATTTTCAGTACGGGCAAAGTCCACATGGACCACGGCTTCTTCAAAGGCCGGGAGCGACGCGGCCAGCGCACCGCCGGGGTTTAGGACGAAGGACGCGCCATCAAACACCTGGTCATCCTGTCCACCGACCATGTTGAGATAAACGAGCGGCAACCCTGTCTCGACGGTCCGCATAACCATGAGCCCCATCCGGCGGTCGAACTTCCCCCGGTAATAGGGTGAACCGTTGGGCACGACGAGGATTTCCGCCCCGCTTTCGGCCTGGGCCTCTGCCACATCCGGATGCCACGCATCTTCGCAAATCGGCGTCCCAATCCGGACCGGTCCGATCCGGTAGGGCCCCGAAATCGGCGCAGGCTCGTAAAGACGGACCTCGTCAAACACTGTCTCGTTGGGCAGAAAATGCTTAAGGATCCGGGCCTTAACCTCGCCCCCTTCGAGGATGAAATAGGCATTATAGAGTTTGTCCCCGTGGGCCCACGGCGCGCCGATGCCAAGGGCCGGGCCGTCGGCACAATCGGTCGCGAGGGCGGCGATGGCCTTCGCCGACGCCGCCTCCACCGCCGGTTTCATAACCAGATCCTGGGGCTGATAGCCGAGGATGAACATTTCGGTGAACACCACCATGTCCGCGCCGGCGGCCTTGGCCTCGGCCCAAGCCACACGGGCCTTGTCGGCATTTCCGCGAATGTCACCCACGGTGGGGTTAAGCTGTGCCAGCGTGAGTTTGAATGTATCGGCCATTGCCATGCCTCATTTCGATGCCAGACTTAGCAGACACGGCGCCCGGGAAAAGGCCGCAACTAAAACCGTTGCGAGCTTATGGGGGGGTCGGTAGAACTGGCGCAAACCTGAGCGGGGTCGCGAGCAAGGACAATGGGACAAAAAAATCAGCTTGGAATCTGGGCCGCAGCGCCCATCGCGCTGGCGGTTGCCTTTTCGGGAGGCCCGGTCGCCGCGCAATCGGAAGAGATTGTCACAAAGCAGTATGATGACGGTGGCATCTACGAAGGCACCTTCAAGGACGGCAAACAGCACGGCACAGGCACCTACAGGCTGCCTAACGGCTACGTCTATACCGGCGAGTGGGTCGAAGGTGAGATCCGCGGCACGGGCCGCGCCGAATTCCCGAACGGGTCGGTTTATGAAGGCGCCTTCGCGGCCGGCAAACCCGAAGGGGCCGGCAAGATCACATTTGCAGATGGCGGCACCTATGAAGGCGAGTGGCTGGACGGCAAGATCACCGGCACAGGCGTGGCGATCTATGCCAATGGCGTCCAGTACGAGGGAAGCTTCGTTGACGCCCTCCACGACGGCCAAGGCCGGATGCAGAGCCCCAATGGCTACGTTTATGAAGGCCAATGGACCGGCGGCATCAAGGAAGGCAAAGGCAAGATCACCTATCCTGACGGCGCAGTCTACGAAGGCGACCTCATTCGCGGCGCCCGCGAAGGGCGCGGCACACTGACCATGCCCGACGGGCTGATCTATGTGGGCGAATGGCGCGACGGGCAGATCAATGGCACCGGCCAGTTGACCCAACCCAACGGCGATGTTTATGAGGGCGACCTCGTGGACGGCAAGCGCCAAGGCGAAGGCCGGGTCGTCTATGCCAACGGCGATGTCTATGAAGGCGCCTTCGACAGTGACCGCCGCCATGGCCAAGGCACATTCACCGGCACGGACGGCTACCTCTATCTCGGCGAATGGACCGAAGGCCGGATCGAAGGATCGGGCAAAGTGACCTATCCAGACGGCTCAATTTATGAGGGCTCGTTCAAGGATGACCTTGCCGACGGTTCCGGAACGATCACCTATCCCGACGGCAATACCTATACCGGCGAATGGAAAGCGGGCGTCATTGAAGGAATGGGCAAGGCGACCTATTCCAACGGTCTCGTCTATGAAGGCGGCTTCCAAAACGCCCAAATGCACGGTTCGGGCACGATGACCTTTGCAGACGGCTATCGCTATGAGGGCGAGTGGCAAGACGGCCAGCGGTGGGGCAACGGCACAGCCACCTATTCCGACGGCACCATCTATGAAGGCAGCTTTGTCGCTGGCCAGCGCGAAGGCGCGGGCACGATCACCATGCCCGACGGGTTCACCTATACCGGCGCTTGGGTCGACGGCGAGATCGAGGGCGAAGGCACCGCGACCTATGCCAATGGCGATGTCTATGAAGGCATGTTCAAAGCCGGCAAACGCCAGGGCGAGGGCACGATCCGCTACGCGTCGGGCGAAGAAGCCACTGGAACTTGGGTCAATGGGGCGCTCACCGAAGAAGAGAGCGCCGAAAGCCAGAGCCAGTAGAACCCCCTACCAAGGGATTTCTTTGAACGCATAATCGTAAAAACCGCCGCTCTCTTCGAGGGTGGCGGTTTCGATGACTTGGGCAAGGTTCTCGGCCGCCTCATTTGGGGTCACCGTCTTATGGCGCCCGGCATACTTGGCCGTAAAATCAGTCGCCACCGTACCGGGATGGAGTGCGAGGACCCTCGCTTCTTTATGGGTGCGGCGGAGCTCGATCGCTGCGGTGTGAAGGAGTTGGTTCAACGCCGCCTTCGCGGTCCGGTAGCTCGCCCATCCGCCGATCCAGTTGTCACCGATCGATCCGACCCTGGCTGAGAGCGCGGCAAAGGTTGACGGCCGATCCTTCGGAAGAAGTCGCAGAGCGTGTTTCAAAACGAGAAACGGGCCCATGGCATTGACTCGGAATTGGTTGACGAGGGCCTCGGGCGTTACCGCTTTGATCGTCCGCTCAGGTTCGGCTCCGTCAATCACCAGCGCCCCTGTGGCAACGAAGATCAGGTCGAACGGCTGATCAAATCGCGCCAAAGCGGATTCGATAGCGGCCTCATCGGTCACGTCGACCCCGTCTTCGCGCCGCGACAGTCCCGTCACTGCCCAACCTCGCCCCGAAAACGCCTCCGATAGAGCCGACCCGATCCCGCCACTCGCCCCTATGATCAATGCCCGTTTCAAGTCCGAACCGCCTCTCCTGTCATCGGGCCGGAAGATAGGCCCGTCTCTGCGGAAAGCGACCACCGATGACACGTGTCCAAGTGGCCTTCATCTCTTCAAAAATACGCAATTGCCCCACCGGCCCCGCCCCGTGCGCCATTGGGGCAAGCGCGGGCCTGTTTGACCCCACGCGACCGCGCGCCACTTCAGAAGGCAGCTAGCCAAACGTTGGGAGCACTATGCGCGCATTACTTTTACCCCTGCTCATGGCCTCGGCTGCGCCAGCCATCGCCTTAGACCTCGAACTGACGGGCACCTACCAGCTCAACCGCCCCGCAAGCCTCGACTATGATCCCAGTTTCTGCGGGCTTTGGATTGCCAATGAGGGCCCCGAAGTGATCCTTGTGACACTGGACGGCGACGAACTTCGTCGCTTCGGCAGCGATCTCCGCCGCATAAAGGCGATCAGCCTCGAAGAGAACCACCTCCTCGTCGCCGACGGGTTCGGCGCGTTTCAGAGGCTTGCCAAGGACGGCACCGCCTTGGGCCAGCCCTTCACCCAAGAAGGCGGTTGGGCCGATACCGAAGGGATCACGGTCACCGAAGATGGCACGCTCATCACCGTCGAAGACGACCCCGAGCGCCTGACCTGGCTCACGCCCGACGGCCAAGTGATCCGCCAGATCGACACCAAAGACCTTGACCCGCCGCTCACCGAGCCCCAGGGCATCGCGCGCGATCCCCGAACCGGACACCTTCTCATCGTCGACGACCTCGAAGGCACCAACGCGCTTTACGAATTCGACGCCGACGGTGCGCTTTTGGCCACCCAATCGCTCACCCAATACGGGCTGGACCCAGAGGGCATCGCGATCCGGCCGGGCAGCAACGAGCTATTCCTGGCCTTCGATCAGGGCGCCCAGATCTCATCCTTCACCTATACGCCGACCCTCCCCGCGGGTGCGGACGACCTCGCGCCGGGTGCCGATTGCATGATGTTCTAATTCTCGCCTTGCGGGCCTCAAATCCCCGTGTCACGTCCGGCATCTGACGGGAGGGTCCCATGGGCGAAATTGTCCTCGTGCGCCACGGCCAGGCCAATTCCGGCGCGATGACCGAGGAGGAGTATGACCGGCTGTCGGATTTGGGAAAATCTCAGGCCGTCTGGCTCGGCGAGTGGATGCGTGCCCACGAACCGGGTTTCGATCTCGTCCTGTCGGGGACGATGCGGCGCCATATCGAGACCGCCAAGGGGTTGGGATTGGAGCCTGAGCGCACCGATCCTCGCCTGAACGAGGTCGACTATTTCGCCCTGGCCCGGGACATGGAGATCAACCATGGCATCCCTCAGCCGCGAGGCTTGCAGGACTACGCGACGCATCTCCCCCAAACCCTTGCCGCTTGGGAAAAGGCAGAAATCGCCGGCACTGAGCCCTTCGACGCTTTCGAATGCCGGGTGTCAGCGGTCCTTGAAGAAGCGGCCGAGCCCGGCCGCCGGGTGCTTTGCGTGACCTCTGGCGGGGTCATTTCCATGGCGCTCCGCATCGCCCTAGGCCTCGACATTCACCGCTTGGCCCAGATCCTCCTGCCGATCTCCAATTCCTCGATCCACCGGTTCCGCGTCCTCGAAGCGGGGATCTTTCTTTCTGGCTTTAACGCCGTGCCCCATCTTGACCACCCCGACCGGAAGGACCTCAAGACATACGTTTGAGGTCTGTTCATCGCTGCGTGAAGGTGTATGCTCTGTCCCATGACCGCTCTGCCGTCTCCCGAGCGCCTTCTCGGCCTCCTTCTCCTTAGCCGCCTCTGAGCGTGCCTTTTGGCGCGACCGCTCAGGGGAGAGACAGCGCCGGAAACACCCAGAAAAAACCAGGCTAAGAGAACAACCTCATGACCCAAGACAGTTCCGTGCCCCAGGCGGCCGACAAAAACTACGTCCTGATCTTCGACACGACGCTTCGCGACGGCGAGCAATCGCCAGGTGCGACGATGACGCTGAAACAAAAGCTCGAAATCGCCGGGCTCCTCGACGCGATGGGCGTCGATATCATCGAAGCCGGGTTCCCAATCGCATCGGACGGCGATTTCGAAGCGGTCAGCGAGATTGCCAAACAAGCGCAAACCTCGGTGATTTGCGGTCTGGCCCGGGCTAATTTCAAGGACATTGAACGGTGCTGGGAGGCGATCCGAAACGCGAAAGCCCCGCGGATCCACACCTTTATCGGCACCTCGCCTCTCCACAGGGCGATCCCCAATCTCACCCAGGACGAGATGGCGGAAAGGATCCACGACACGGTTACCCATGCCCGCAATCTCTGCGACAATGTCCAATGGTCGCCGATGGATGCCACGCGCACGGAGCGCGATTATCTCAAGCGCGTCGTCGAGATCGCCATCAAGGCCGGGGCGACGACGATCAACATCCCCGACACGGTGGGCTACACGGCTCCGGCCGAAAGCGCAGAAATCATACGCATGCTCATCGCCGAGGTGCCCGGGGCCGACGAGGTTACTTTCGCCACCCATTGTCACAACGACCTCGGCATGGCGACGGCCAACTCCTTGGCTGCCGTCGAAGGAGGCGCGCGCCAAATCGAGTGCACGATCAACGGGTTAGGCGAACGCGCCGGCAATACGGCGCTGGAAGAAGTGGTCATGGCGATGAAAGTCCGCCACGACATCATGCCTTTCCACACTGGCGTCGATGCGACGAAACTCATGCATATCTCGCGGCGCGTTGCGACCGTGTCTGGCTTTGCAGTCCAGTTCAACAAAGCCATCGTCGGCAAGAACGCCTTCGCCCACGAAAGCGGCATCCACCAAGACGGGATGCTCAAGAACGCCGAGACGTTCGAGATCATGCGGCCCGAGGATATCGGGCTGTCGGAAACATCCATCGTCATGGGCAAGCATTCCGGCCGCGCCGCCCTCCGATCGAAACTGAAAGAGCTCGGCTATGAACTCGCCGACAACCAGTTGAACGACGTCTTCGTCCGCTTCAAAACTTTGGCCGATCGGAAAAAAGAGGTCTTCGAAGACGATCTCATCACCTTGATGCGCGACTATTCGGGCCAGGACCCAGAAGAGCATCTCGAAGTGAAATTCCTCCGGGTGATCTGCGGCACCGAAGCGCCCCAATCGGCGGATCTGACGATGCGGGTCGGCGAGGATGACCACCAGGTCACCGCCCAGGGCGACGGCCCTGTTGATGCAGTGTTCAACGCTGTCAAACAGCTGTTCCCCCATAGCGCGCGGCTCCAACTCTATCAGGTCCACGCGGTGACCGAAGGAACCGACGCCCAGGCAACGGTCAGTGTCCGGATGGAAGAAGACGGCCGGATCGTGACCGGGGATGCCGCGGATACCGACACGGTCGTCGCGTCGGCAAAGGCTTACGTCAAAGCGCTGAACCGGCTTTTGGTGCGGCGCGAGAAGTCCGATCCGGACGTCGATGTTAAGCAAGTAAGCTATAAGGACGCCGGATAATTGCCGGTTTTGGCGCCGCTGCGGCGGCGCCCTAGCCAGGTTTTGGATATCCCCTAGACTATCCACAGGCGTCTGGGCGCGTGCCGCCCGGTTATTAGAGAGATTTCCAACGCGCAGTTTTCTCGCAGCCTTGGCGATGTCGGCGTGTTTTGTAACATCCGCGTCCGCGGTCGTCGTCACCGAACAATCCTTCGGCAATTTTCCCTTCCAGGGCGGGGCCTCGGTCGATGTCGGGGTGTTCGACGACAGCGAAAACTCGGTGAGTGGTCGTCTGTCAAAAACCTGCGGTGGAACGGCGAACTGCGACGATGACCTCTTCGATGTCTTTCGGTTTTCGATCCCCACGGGCTTCGAAATGTACCAAACGTTTGCCTCTAGCTTGGTGAACAGCCCCTTCAGCGGGCGGTTCGGCGCACTCCTCCTGTCGGGCGACGGCCTCGCCGAGATCGCGTCCGCCATCTATGATTTTGACGACGGCGGATCGCTTTTATCCGACTCCAACCCGTTGGGCGCAGGCTCATAATTCCTGGCCCTGTCGCTTGACGGGCCCGACGGCTCCGACATCGAATGGGACGCCTCCGGCCTTGTTAGGAAAACGGACGGCGCCCCCACGATCGTGCCCTTGCCGTCGGGATGGCCCCTTCTTCTTGGCGCCCTCGGCCTTTTGGCGTGGGCGCGGCGGCGATCTCACTAGGTCGACGCATCGTTCCCCGAACCGCCTGATCCAGAACCGCAAGACCGCGCAAATCAAGGCCGCTGGAAACAGTCGCCATATTGTCGCCGGATTATCCCGTTAGCCGAGAATTAAGGCTGCTCGCCTTTGATGCGGACCTGTGGACAATGAGGCGGAACTAAATTGACAGTCACGGATTTCGATACGGTGGACGGGGCCTTCCCGTCCCCGCGCGCTGAGCATATAGAGACACGGGGAGCGAAAAAGCCTAAACGGGCTGCTCCGCCCAGTGAGGCAAGAGGCAGGCGCAAAATGGCCCTCGGCGGTTTGTTTTCTTCGGATATGGCGATCGACCTCGGCACGGCGAACACGCTCGTCTATGTCAAAGGCCGCGGCGTAATCCTCAATGAACCCTCGGTGGTGGCCTACCACGTCAAAGAGGGCAAAAAACAGGTTCTGGCCGTTGGGGAAGACGCCAAACTGATGCTGGGGCGCACGCCCGGATCCATCGAAGCGATCCGGCCGATGCGCGAGGGCGTGATCGCCGACTTCGACGTCGCCGAAGAAATGATCAAACATTTCATCCGGAAAGTGCACAAGCGCACGACGTTTTCCAAGCCGAAGGTGATCGTCTGCGTACCCCACGGGGCCACACCGGTCGAAAAACGCGCGATCCGCGATTCGGTGCAAAAGGCGGGTGCAGGCAAGGCGGGGCTTATTCCTGAACCGATTGCAGCAGCCATCGGCGCGGGGATGCCGATCACTGACCCCACTGGCAACATGGTCGTCGATATCGGCGGCGGGACCACGGAAGTTGCCGTGCTCTCCTTGGGCGACATCGTTTACGCCCGCTCGGTCCGTGTGGGAGGCGATAGGATGGATGAGGCAATCATCTCCTATCTCCGGCGCCAGCATAACCTCTTGATCGGGGAATCGACTGCGGAACGGGTCAAAACCACCATCGGCACGGCGCGTATGCCCGACGATGGGCGGGGTACCGCACTCCAAATCCGCGGCCGCGACCTTTTGAACGGTGTCCCGAAGGAAACCGAGATCAACCAGGCCCAGGTGGCCGAAGCACTGGCCGAGCCCGTACAGGCGATCTGTGAGGCGGTGATGACCGCCCTCGAAGCCACTCCGCCTGATCTTGCGGCCGACATCGTCGACCGAGGTGTGATGCTGACCGGCGGCGGCGCGCTTTTGGGCGAGTTGGACCTGGCCCTGCGCGAACAGACCGGCCTCGCGATTTCTGTGGCCGATGAGAGCCTCAATTGCGTCGCAATGGGCACTGGCAAAGCGTTGGAATATGAAAAAATCCTACGCCATGTCATAGATTACGAGAGCTGACCCCGGACTAGCCGAGGAGAGGTGATTGGCGAACGGACGCGGCGGAAGTGAAAACTATGCCGGCCCGGTCAAGCGCTTGCTGACCGGATTGGTTCTGCTCGTCCTTTTTGGCCTTTTCCTCTTCTGGCGGATCGACAGCCCCCGCGCCGAACGGCTTCGAGCGGCTCTGGTCGACGCGGTGGTACCCTCTCTGGAATGGGCCATGGTGCCGATCTCAAAGGGCGCCGACATGTTAGAAAGTGCGCGCTCCTATGCCCAAATTTACGACCAAAACCAGGAACTTCGCCGGGAGCTGAGGCAAATGCGGGCCTGGCGCGAAGCTGCCCTTCAGCTCGAACAGGAAAACGCCAAACTTCTCGACCTCAACAAGGTCCGCCTCGATCCGAAACTGACCTATGTCACCGGCGTCGTCCTGGCCGATGCGGGCTCGACCTTCCGCCAATCGGTTCTTTTAAACGTCGGCGCGCGGGACGGCATTATCGACGGGTGGGCCACGACCGACGGGCTGGGCCTCGTGGGCCGGATATCGGGCGTGGGGGCAAACTCCTCACGCGTGCTCCTTTTGACCGACCCCGAGAGCCGTGTTCCGGTGACGATCCAGCCTTCGGGTCAGAACGCGGTTTTGACCGGTGACAATACCCGCCTCCCCCTCGTTGAATTCGTTGAAGTGCCCGAAGCGGTGCGCCCCGGCGACCGGGTAGTGTCGTCGGGGGACGGCGATGTGTTCCCGGCAGGTCTTCTCGTTGGCCAAGTGGCCCTCGGGCCCGACGGGCGCCAACGCTTGCGCCTGGCAGCCGATTATGAGCGCCTCGAATTTCTCCGGGTCCTCCGCTCGGCCCCGCCCGAGCCAATCATGTCTCCGGGTGAACTCGTGGGCCCGGTTATGCCCGAGGATCTTGCGCCGGATCTCGCGGAGGCGACCGATGGGTAGCGGGCGCGCGTTTGAACTCTGGGGTTATCGAGGCCTCTATGTCGGTGCGGTTTTGCTCATCGTATTGATCCTCATGCTGCCTTTCGGCCCGTCGGCAGGACGCCTTCCCGGTCCGGATCTCATCCTCGCGCTGACCATTGCCTGGGCCATGCGCCGGTCCGACCATCTGCCGATCCTTTTGGTGGCCGCTGCGATGCTTTTGGCGGACTTTCTCTTGATGCGGCCTCCGGGGCTGATGGCGGCCCTCACTGTGATCGCGGTTGAGGTGATCCGCGCCCGGGAAGGGCAATGGCGCGACCTGCCGCTCGTGCTTGAATGGCTCATAGGGGCTGCGCTCATCGTGGCCATTGTAGCCGCCAACGCGCTCCTTCTGGCGGTCTTCTTTGTCCCGCAACCCACCCTCGGCCACACGCTGATCCGTCTCATTCTCACGATCGGCGCCTATCCCATCACGCTTTTTGCCGCGCTCTATATTTTTGGCGTCGCCCGGGCCTCGGGACGAGAAGGTGAATTTGGAGCCCGGCCATGAAACGCACCATCAAAGAGGTCGACGAGAGCGCCCGGCTGGTCACACGGCGGGGCATGGTCTTTGGCGGGGTGCAACTTGTATTCATGGGCGGCCTCGCTCTTAGGATGCGCCAGATCCAGGTCGAAGAGGCCGACGAATACCGGCTCTTGGCGGAAGAAAACCGGGTCAATATCCGACTTTTGCCACCGGCACGCGGCGTGATCTATGACCGCAATGGCATTCCAATCGCGGACAACGCACAAAACTACCGGATCGTCATCGTCCGCGAGGATGCCGGCGACGTGGACGAGATCGTCCGCCGCCTCAGGTCGCTCATACCCCTCGACGAAAATGATCTCGCTCGGGCGTTGCGCGAGATGGATCGGCGGAGCCCCTTCGTGCCTGTCACCTTGGCCGACCGGCTCGATTGGTCGGATTTTGCGCGGGTTGCGGCAAATGCCCCGGCTTTGCCCGGGATCACCCCCGAAGTCGGCCTGTCACGCCATTATCCCATGGCGGAAGATTTTGCCCATATCGTCGGCTATGTGGGCCCCGTCTCGGATTACGACCTCTCCAAAATCGACGACCCCGATCCTCTGCTCCAGATACCAAAGTTTCAGATCGGCAAAGTCGGGGTCGAGACAAAACTCGAAGACAGGCTCCGCGGTAAAGCCGGCACGCGCCGGATCGAGATCAACGCCGCCGGCCGTGTGATGCGCGAACTGGGACGCGACCCCGGCACCGCTGGCGTTGACCTTCAACTGACCACCGATTGGCGCCTCCAGAACTTTGCCCAGGCCCGTCTTGCCGGCGAAAGTGCTGCCGCCGTTGTGATCGATTGCGAGAGCGGCGACCTTCTTGCGATGGCATCGGCGCCAGCCTTCGATCCCAACAAATTCGTCCGCGGCATCTCGACCAACGACTATGGAGTACTCACCGAAGACATTTACCGGCCCCTCGCGAACAAAACGGTCCAGGGCACGTATCCGCCGGGCTCAACCTTTAAAATGATGACCGGAATCGCTGCGCTCCAAGCCGGGGCCATCGGTCGGAACGAAACGGTATGGTGCCCGGGTTTCATGAATTTCGGTCGGCGACGCTTCCATTGCTGGAAACGCGGCGGCCATGGCTGGACCGATTTTGACAAAGCCATCGTCGAATCTTGCGACGTCTATTTCTACGAAGCCGCAAAGCGCGTTGGCATCGATGCCATCGCTGAGACATGTCGCGAGTTTGGCCTCGGTGAACGGTTTGACCTCCCGATGTCGGCGGTGGCTGAAGGGATCGTGCCGTCGACGAAATGGAAGGCTCAGGTGCGCGGCGAGACCTGGCGTCCAGGCGATACGCTCAACGCGTCCATCGGCCAGGGCTACGTCCTCTCCTCACCGCTCCAATTGGCGGTAATGACCGCGCGCCTCGCGACCGGGCGCAAAGTTATGCCCCGCCTCGTCAAATCCGTGGACGGGGTTGAAACGACGATCGCTGAACCCGAGCCAGTTGGTGTTCCCGGAAGCGTCCTCCGCGCCACCCAAAACGGCATGTACCGCGTGGCTAACTCATCAAGGGGCACCGCTCGACGCTCGCGGATCGTGACCGAGACGATGGAGATGGCGGGCAAAACCGGCACGAGCCAGGTGCGTAACATTACTGCCGCTGAACGGGCCCAAGGGGTCTTCAAGAACGAAGACCTCCCCTGGGAACGACGCGACCACGGGCTGTTCGTCTGCTATGCGCCCTTCGATCGGCCGAAATACGCGGTCTCGGTGGTTGTCGAACACGGTGGCGGAGGTTCATCTGCCGCCGCGCCCCCTGCCCGTGACATACTGCTTTTTGCGCTCCACAACGGGATGCCCCCCGTCGAAGCCTACCCGGCCGATCAGCGCGAGCGGATCAAGGTGATGCAGGAAGAGCTTGATCTTCGGCCGCCACCGAAACCCGGGCCCTCCCGGAGCCGGGCGTGAGCTATCTCGAGAATTCCGTCAAACGCATCCCGACTGGGGCGCGGAAGATCCTTTATGTCAATTGGGCACTGGTCCTTTTGATCACGGCGGTCGCCTCGATCGGATTTCTCATGCTCTACTCGGTGGCTGGCGGACAGCTTCAAGGCAATGCCCAACGCCAGATGACGATCTTTGCGATGGGGACATTGGCGATGTTTGTCGTGGCCCTGGTGCCCATCTGGTTCTGGCGCAACATGTCGGGTCTAGCCTATCTCGTCTCCCTAGCCCTCCTCGTTGTCGTGGAGTTTTACGGCGACACCCGCATGGGAGCCCAGCGTTGGATCGACCTCGGGTTCATGCGGCTTCAACCCTCGGAAATGGCGAAAATCACCCTCGTTATGATTCTGGCCGCCTATTACGACTGGTTGCCATTAAACAAGGTCTCGCGTCCTCTCTGGGTGCTGATCCCTGTGGCGTTGATCCTGATCCCGACGATGCTTGTTTTAAAGCAGCCCGATCTCGGCACCGCCCTTCTTTTATTGGTGGGTGGCGGCATCGTGATGTTTCTCGCTGGGGTGTCCTGGTGGTATTTTGGAGCCGTGGCGGCCTCCGCCATCGGGCTCGTCAGCACGGTCTTCTCGTCGCGCGGCACCGAGTGGCAGCTCATCCAAGACTATCAGTTTCGCCGGATTGACACGTTTCTCGATCCCGCCTCCGACCCTTTGGGCGCGGGCTATCACATCACCCAATCGAAGATCGCTCTCGGCTCGGGTGGCTGGACCGGGCGCGGCTTTATGCAAGGTACCCAGTCGCGGCTGAATTTCCTCCCCGAGCAGCACACAGACTTTATCTTCACCTCCTTGGCCGAGGAGTTCGGCTTTATCGGGGGCATGTCTCTTTTGGCGCTTTACGGCCTCATCATCCTCTTCTGCGTGGTCTCGGCCTTCGGCAATCGCGACCGGTTCGGTGCACTCCTGACCCTGGGAATTGCCGCGGCCTTCTTCCTCTTTTTCGCGGTCAATATGTCGATGGTCATGGGGCTTGCGCCGGTGGTGGGCGTGCCTTTGCCGCTGGTTAGCTTCGGTGGTTCGGCGATGCTCGTGCTGATGATAGCCTTCGGGCTCGTCCAATCGGCCCATATCCACCGCCCCCGCGGCGCCTGACGGCGCGCACCCAATGCCAAGGATCCTTTTCGCCGCCCTTGCCCATCGCTGGGCGGAATGGGAGGCTGACCTGCGCGCAGCCTTCGCCGAGACCGGGCTAGACATCGAGCTCGGCACGGAGTTTCCGCCAGAGACGGTGGACTACGTCGTCTATGCTCCAAACTCCGACGTCCATGACTTTACCCCCTTCACCTGCCTCAAAGCAGTCCAGAACCTTTGGGCGGGGGTCGAAAACGTGGTTGGAAACCCGACGCTCAAGGTCCCCCTCCTCCGCATGGTCGATCCGGGATTGACGGAAGGCATGGTCGAATGGGTCACCGGCCATGTCCTTCGCCACCATCTGGGGATCGACGCCTGCCTTTCGGCCCAATCGGGGAGCTGGGAGAAATACATCCCGCCTCTTGCGCGCGACCGCCGCGTCGGTGTCCTTGGCCTCGGCGAACTTGGCGCCGCCACGGCAAAGGCACTGAGCGCACTCAATTTCGACGTAGCCGGCTGGGCCAGGCGGCCGAAAGACCTCCCTGGTCTTACTTGCCTCTCGGGCGAAGCGGGCCTTGCGGAGATCCTCGACCGGTCCGAAATCCTGGTCCTTCTTCTGCCGCTCACGGCCGAGACGGAAAATCTGATCGATGCCGCGGCACTCAACCGGCTGCCAAAGGGGGCCGTCCTCCTCAATCCGGGGCGGGGCGGGCTCGTGGACGATGCGGCCCTTCTCGCAGCCCTCGACAGTGGCAATTTGGCCCATGCCACGCTCGACACGTTCCGAACCGAACCTTTACCGCTCGACGACCCATTTTGGACCCATGAGAGAGTGACCGTAACGCCCCACATCGCGTCTGAGACCCGCCCGGCAACTGCTTCTAGGGTCGTGGCCGAGAACATCCGCCGTGGCGAGGCTGGCGAACCGTTTCTCCATGTGGTCGACCGAAAGGCAGGCTACTAACGCGCCTTCAGAAAGTCTCGCCTCGGCGGACCGACGCCTCAACCTCCGCGATCTCTGTCTCGGTGAGACCGTAAAGCGTTCGGGCGGTTTCAGCGGAGATATAGCCCAGTGCCAGATCCCGTTTGACCTTATCGCGCGAGCGCTCTTCCCCCGGGCCGTATCCTGCCCCGCCTGGAAAGGCCATTTCGACCCGCCGCCCGTGCGGTACGAATTGCTTGCCTTTGACCCTCATCCGCGTGCCGTCATCCATGGCGATATTCGTCGGCGCTCCGTCGCCCCCACCTCTCCGGCCGCGCGCCGGGTGATCGCCCCGGTCGAGCATGGCCTGGATGTCGAACTCATGGCCCTCCATCGCACCGACATGCATGAATTGCCCAAGCCCGCCCCGTGTGTTCCCGGCCCCGCCCGAATCCGGGCGAAGCTCTTTCCGCCAAATGATCACGGGCCCGGCATGCTCGGTTGCCTCTACGGGCATCGTCATAACACCGGACGGAAACGCGGTCGCGTTCAGCCCGTCATGGTCGGGCCGCGCCCCGGACCCGCCGGAATTGAAGGTCAGCACTTCGGAGCGCCGCGCGCCTTCCGGGGCAGGCCCGTCCGTCCGCGGACGAAGCGAGACCTGGAAGTTGCAAAGACATCCCGCACCCTCGGCCGGCACGAGGCCCGGCACGATCTGATCGAAGGCGGAATAGACCGTGTCGGGCACGAAATGCCCGATCACGTGGCGGAGGGCGACCGGTGCAGGATGGACCGCGTTCACGATCGAATTTTCCGGCGCGGCAATCTCGAACGGTGCCAAGGAGGCCGCATTGTTGGGGATTTCCGGCGCGATGGCGCATTTGAGCGCGTAGCAGCAATAGGCCTTCGTATAGACCAGCGGCACGTTGATGCCGTGCCGGTCGAGCCCGGACGTGCCTTCAAAATCAGAAAGTATACGGTCTTCGAAAACGGTCACCGTGACTTTGAGCGTGATCGGGGTATCGAACCCATCGATGGTCATCTCGCCGGTCGCCGCCTTCTGCGGAAGTGCGGCGATCCGCTCTAGCGTCGCACGGCGGGAGTTCTCGAGGATGAATTCGGCGACACCGTGAAGATCGTCAAGGCCAAATTCCTCCATCATTCCGATGAGCCGCCGGTGCCCGATCTCGTTTGACGTCGCCAGCGCGTAGACATCGCCGATGAGTTGGTCGGGCTCACGCACATTGCCGCGTATGATAGCAGTGAGCGTCTCGTCCACCTTGCCCCGCTCCGCGAATTTCATGATCGGGATATGGAGCCCTTCTTCATAAACGCTCTGGGCGTCGGCCCCAAACCCCCGCCCGCCGATATCGACGATGTGGGCCGTGCAGGCGAAAAACCCTACGAGCTGGCCTTTGTAAAAGGACGGGGTGACCATGGTAATGTCATGCAGGTGGCCGGTGCCCTGCCAGGGGTTGTTGGTGATGTAGGTGTCGCCATCAAACATGTTCTGGCGCCCGATCTGGCGAATGAAATGGGCCACCGCGTCTGCCATCGCGTTCACATGTCCAGGTGTCCCGGTGACCGCTTGGGCCAGCATGTTGCCTGCGACGTCGTACACACCTGCGGAGAGGTCTCCGGCCTCACGAACCGAGGTCGAAAACGCGGTCCTGATCAGAGCTTGGGCCTGCTCTTCCACGATAGAAATAAGCCGGTTCCACATGACCTGGTAAGCAACGTTCGATGGGGTTTCGGCCATGGCTCAGCCTTTCTCGGTCAGATCGATGCAGCCATCGGGCTGGCGGATCGCGGTTCGGCTCGTGGGGACGATAATGGTGGTTTCGGCTTCGGTGATGGCCGCCGGGCCATCGGCGCGCTGGCCGGTCTCCATCTTCATTCGGTCAATGACCGCGGCGTCAAGGAAACGCCCTTCGGCCGGATCGAAAATCGGGCGCGCCCCATCTTCCGCGGCCGCGCCGGCGAGTTCGGCGGGACGAATTGGGGCCACGTCTTCGGGTGGTGTGGTCGCATTCACCGCCCAAACGGTAATTTCAACATCGAGCCCTGCGACCGGGCGGCCGAAAAGCCTTGTATAATCCTCCTCGAACCGCGCTTCGAACGTCGCAAGCTCCGGCGCCTCGGCCTGGGCTTCGGTGATCTCAATTGGGATCTCCCAGCCTTGGCCCACATACCGCATGTAGACTTTGTATTCCGACAGGATCTCCGCCACCGGATCGCAGCTTCGCACAAAACCGGTCGCCTCGGCTTTGAGTTCAGCTAAGAGCGCTCGGATCTTCGGCCCATCAAAATCCGATAGCCGCATATAGACCGAACGGTTTGCCTCAAAACTGTAGGGCGCACGCAAAAACCCGATAGCTGATCCCACCCCGGCCCCTGGCGGCACCAATAATCGCGAAATGCCCAGCTTTTCGCAAAGGCGACCCGCGTGGAGGGGGGCGGCCCCCCCGAAAGCGATCATCGTGTATTCGCCAAGATCCTCACCGTTCTCGACCGCATGGACCCGGGCCGCATTTGCCATGTTCTCATCGACCACTTCCGAGACCCCATGGGCTGCCTCGACCGGCTCCATCCCAAGACCTGCCCCGACCGCATCCTTCAGCGCGGCCGCGGCACGCTCGGGCGCGAGGACGATGGCCCCTCCGGCGAAGTTCCCCGGATCGAGCTTGCCCAAGGACAGGTCGGCATCCGTCACCGCAGGCTCAGTCCCACCCCGGCCATAGGAAGCGGGCCCGGGCTCCGATCCCGCACTTTCCGGCCCAACCCGGATCTGGCGCATGGCATCGACCCGGGCAAGGCTCCCACCTCCCGCCCCGATCTCGACCATATCGATCACCGGAATAGAGATCGGCATGCCCGAACCCTTCTTAAACCGATAGGTCCGCGCCACTTCGAAAACCCGGCTGGTCTTTGGCGTGCGGTCTTTAATCAGGCAGATCTTGGCGGTCGTCCCGCCCATGTCGAAAGACAACACCTTGTCGAGCCCATGCCGCGCGGCGATGTCGGCAGCAAAAACTGCCCCGCCCGCAGGCCCGGATTCGACAAGCCGCACCGGGAATTCAGCGGCGTTTTCGAGAGAGATGATCCCGCCTCCCGAATGCATGAGAAAGATCTGGCCGCCGATGCCCTCGGCCCCCAGCCGCCCGGCCAGTCGCCCGAGATAGGACGCCATCAGCGGCTTGATGTAGGCATTGGCCACCACCGTGTTGAACCGCTCATATTCTCGCATTTGGGGGCTGACTTCGGAGGAAATCGATACGGAGAGGCCAGGGAGCCGTGTCGTCAACCGGTCGCGGATCAAACGCTCATGGTCCGGGTTGAGGTAGGAGTGGAGAAGCCCCACTGCCACACTTTCAAACCCGGCTTCTTCGATTAGGTCGATCACCGCTTCCAATGCGACCATGTCGAGGGGCACCATCGCTTCGCCCATGGCATTGACCCGTTCAGGCACGACAAAGCGCATGTGCCGAGGCAAAAGGGGCTCGGGTAGATTGAGGTTGAGATCGTATTGCTCGAACCGGGATTCGGTTCGCATCTCGATCACATCGCGGAACCCTTCGGTGGTAATGAGCGCGGTCTTCGCGCCGCGGCGCTCGATCAGCGCGTTGGTGGCCAAGGTCGTCCCGTGGATAATCTGGTCAATCTCGCCGGGCGCCACGCCGGCCTTAGCCGTGACCTCACCGATCCCTTCGACGATTGCATCCTCGGGTGCCGCGTATGTGGTGAGCACTTTCGCCGATGTGAGTGCGCCGGCTCGTTCAAGAACCACATCCGTGAATGTCCCACCGATATCGACCCCGAGCCGTGTCCGTGTCCCAGCCATCGCTTGCCCTTCGCCCTTTCGCCGGCACCTAACGACACATCCTCGGCGAAGGCCATTCGAAATGCCAAGGTCTGCTGCCCATTTCGCATCGCATGTCTGGGTGCGACGGTTGGACAATGGTCCAACCCATTTGCGGCGCCTGCGCGCCTTCCTTCGGAACCGCGTTGCCGTTCGAACGAGCCGGCGCACCGTGATCTGCGACACCTATTGGGAGACGCTCGCCAAGGCCAGCGACGTCCCGGAGCTTCTCGCGCGCGCCGCCTCCTCCAGTCGCCCATGACCTTCACCGACATCCCCCCGAAACTCTCAGCCGATCCCGTCGCCGCGGGGCTTGAGATCACCGCGCGGGAAGCCTTTCCGTTCCGCGCTTTTGACCGCCAGGACGGAAGCTATGCCAGGGTGAGCAAAGATCGGATCGGAATGCTCAGGGCTCCGGGCGGTGATTTCAAAACGGAAGACGTTGCGGCTTTTCTGGCCGACCAAAAGCGGCTCGACGACGAAAACCGCTACTTTTTCTCGGTGAACCGGATTGTGTTTTCGGTCCGGAAGCCGTCCTAGGCCGAAAGCTCCGCCATCACCTCATCGGAAATCTCGAAATTCGCTGTCACCCGCTGGATGTCGTCATCGTCCTCGAGGACCTCAATGAGCCGCATCAGTTTTTGCGCCCCGTCGAGGTCAAGTTCTGTGGTGGTCGTGGGTTTCCAAATGAGTTTGGTCGAATCCGCTTCGCCAAGCGCCCCTTCAAGGGAATTCGACACTTCGTTGAGATCCGTATCGGCCGTGTAGATGGCGTGGCCGTCTTCGGACGATTCCACATCTTCCGCGCCGGCATCGATGGCGGCCTCCATGACTTGGTCCTCGTCGCCGGCTTCTGCGCCGTAGAGGATCTCGCCCTTGCGTTCGAACATGAAGCTGACCGAACCCGTCTCGCCCAAATTGCCGCCATGCTTGCCGAAGGTGGAGCGGACGGTAGAGGCCGTGCGGTTCCGGTTGTCGGTCATCGCCTCGACGATCACCGCGACCCCGCCCGGCCCGTAGCCTTCATAGCGGATCTCTTCATATTCGTCGCCATCCCCGGCTTGGGATTTTGAGATTGCCCGTTCGATCACATCCTTAGGGACCGAGTTTGATTTTGCTTCCTTTACCGCAAGCCGGAGACGGGGATTTTTTTCGGGGTCCGGGTCTCCCATCTTTGCCGCCACGGTAATTTCCTTCGAGAGCTTCGAAAAGAGCTTCGAACGGGCCGCATCCTGTCGCCCTTTGCGGTGCTGAATATTCGCCCATTTTGAATGGCCTGCCATTCCGGTCTCCGTCGCTCGGCTGATTGGACCGGTCTATATCGTCCGGGGCCGGTCCGGGGCAAGCCGGAGGCAATTGCAATGCCGCGCGCCGGGCGGTAGCTCCGGACGGCTATGGACGATCTCAGCCTTCTCTACGCCCTGGCGGTCTTTGCTTTTGTGGGCTCGGTCACGCCGGGGCCCAACAACATGATGCTTATGGCATCGGGCGCGAATTTCGGAATCCGGCGAACAATACCCCACCTTCTTGGCGTCTCGGTCGGGCATTCCTTCCAGGTATTTTGCGTTGGGGTGGGTCTTGCCGGGATCTTCGACGTTCTTCCCTGGGCCGAACCCACTCTAAAGGCGATTTGCCTCGTCTACCTTTTTTGGCTCGCCTGGCGGATCGCCCAGGCCGCCTCGCCAGACGGGTCGCGGGGTAAAGGGCGGCCCATGACCTTCTTCGAAGCGGCAGCCTTCCAATGGGTGAACCCCAAAGCCTGGGCCTTATCGCTCACTGCCGTCAGCACCTACGCGCCCGGCGACAGTATTGGCGCGATGGCCGCAGTTGCGCTCACCTTTTCCACCGTCAATCTCCCCTCGGTCGGCATCTGGACCTGGCTCGGCCAAGCCATCCGCCGTTGGCTCGATGGCCCCGGCCGCCTTAGAGCCTTCAACTGGACAATGGCGATCCTCCTTGTTGCCTCGACGATCCCAGTTCTCTTCTGACGCAACACGGGCCCTTCATCCTGGTTCAAACACTCCACGGGGGTGCGGGGGTGTGAAACCCCCGCCTCTTTCCCAAAGACTCTCGCCTCCGGCGGGAGTATTTTTTCCAGGATGAAGCCCCGCTAAGCGAAGTCCTCAACCATGCGGAACCGCTCACAAATGAGCTCCATTTTCGGATCCCATCCGCCGTGACGTTCGAAATAAGCGCGGTGATCGCGGCGCCAGCCCTCGAGGCTGTCATTTTCGCCTTCGGCCAAGGCGAATTCGGCGTCGATCTCCTCAAAAAGGCAGGTCGAGACGTCGATCGTTTCGATAAGAACCCCCGGCCTGCCGTCCCATTCAAGAGCAATGTCGCGCCGACCAACAACCGGTTGAGGCTCTCCTCCGTCTCCGAAATCACGGAGTGCGCCGCAGGTCGCGGTTTTCTGTCCGGCGCGGACAAGGGCAAGGAGTTGATCTGACATCTCCTGGCTGTCACCAAACGTGAATGTCACGGCCGAGGGATAGCGGGATTTGATTTCGTCGAGCGTCATGCAGTGGCCTCCCCCTCGATCAGACCCTCGTGACGAGCAACCCAGCGCTCGCGGTACGCATGGCGCGCGGCGAGGGCAACGTCATTTTGAAACGAGGCGCCCACACCGGCCCCCACGGCTGCGCCAATGACCGGAGCGAGTTGGCCGAATTTTCGGGCTGAAAGGTTGACCCCAAGGGTCGAGGCGACCCGCCGGATCGCCGCATGGGTGCCCGCAGCCTGGCCCGTCAGACCGACAATATTCGACGCCGTTTCCGGTGCAAGATCCGCCCTTTCCTCGTTCAAACGTGCGAGGATCTGGCGCTTTTCCTCCCGCGAATTTGCGCCGGCCAATTGGAGAATGTCGAGTATAAATATCCGCTCCATGGGCGTCTCACCTGGAAATCCATAAGCGTGACCGGTCAGCCGCACTGTCCTGAGCGCGAGGGTGATCGTTGTTGGAATATCGACCGCAAGCCCGAAGGCGCCAAAAGCACCGGCTGCTCCGCCCCCGGTCGCCGCGTAACCGATGGCCCAGCGCCGGATGTCGAGGGCGGCGGCCTCGCATTCAGCCAATGCGGCCCGGTCATGGCCGAGGCTAACTCCGCGGATCGATGCCGATGCCGCCCAATCGGCCCCGTAAAGCGCCGCTTCCACGGCTTCGGCTGGAATAAGCCTTTGGGTTAAGAAAGACACTGGCCGGGCAAGCCCGCGGAACATCCGAGGCAATGGCGGCGGCGGCGCGGTGCGATAGGCGTCTTGCTCGGAAAGAAGGGCGGCCAGGGCCCGGTCGGGCAGATCGTTCATAGCGGAGGGTCTCCTCGGCACTGGATCTCTTTAGTTTAAGCGCTGACAGGATCCTCGCCTAGGGGTCAGGTCCCCGGACCCTTTCCGGGTTCGGCGGGTATCTGTAGACCCCAGCGGTTGAAGGCACGCAACACGACCCGATCGCCCGACCCGCAGGCGACCATGATCCAAACTGGCGCGACGCCGGTTCGGGCCGAACACTCCTCGGCCTTCCCGCCTTCGGCGACATGGGCGCGCGCGGCCCGCTCAATGATCTGCGACTCGTCAAGCCGGACCACCCAAAGGCCCAAAGCAACGCCGAGAGCTCCGGCCATCGTCAACAGCACTGAAAGGCCAAGGATCATCGGACGCGACATGCCTCAAACTGGCATATACCGGAACGCTCTGCACTTGCGGCGTAGCCTGTCGCAACGAAAACCACCATCACGATAAGGGCGAGAAGTCGAAACATGGGTTCCTCCCTTTCGATCTTCCCCCGGTGTGGCGGCAGAGCCCCTGCTAAACCATAGCAGCGAGCCGGACGGCGCCGTTATCGGCTAGCAATGGTTTTACTCGGCGGCGATCCGGCTTTTGGCCCGGGTCACTTCTTCGGCGACGATCCGCGCGATAAGCCTGCAATCATCGGCGGAAAAGGTCAGAGGCAAGCGAAGATCGACGAGCCCGGCCAACACCCGATCCGTGGCGGCCATTGGCGCCGGGTCGGCGAATGTCCAATGGCGGTAGACGGACGTGAAACCCCGCGGCCTAGTCGCACCGAACCACTTTAGCTCGACCCCCCGGACGGACGCACCGGCAATGACTTTTTCGATGGCCGAAACGGGCCAATCGAGAAGGAGAAATTGAAATGAGGAACCGACGTAACTCTCTTCCTCCGGTCGTTGAGTTAGGGTCAATCCGGAAACATCCCGGAGCCCTTCTTCCAGCGCGCCATATAGCGCGTTCCATGCGGCGCGATTAGCGTCGAGTGATTGTAGCTGCGGGCGAAGGACTGCTGCCCGAAGATTGTCCATCCGCCCAGACATGTTGGGCATCCCGTCGGCAATGGCGGCCACCTCTTCGGGATCGGGCGCGGCGCCGTGACGGTCAAACAACATGTAACTTCCAGACATCACAATCATTTTTGCAGCAAGTTCGGCATCATCGGTGACCACAAACCCGCCCTCGCCGGAATTGGCGTGTTTGTAAGTCTGGGTCGAAAAACACCCGATCACCCCGTGCCGACCCGAAGGCGTGCCGCGCCAGGCCGCCCCCATCGTATGTGCGCAATCCTCAACCACCGGCACGCCAGCGCCATCAGCAATCGCCACGAGCGCGTCCATATCAACAATATGGCCGCGCATATGGGACAGAAGGAGCACGTTTGCGCGGTCGATCTTTGCGCGGAGATCATCAAGATCAATCGTGAGGTCCTCGGTCACGCCGACAAAAGCCGCTTCCGCGCCGACGGCCGCAATGGCGCCTGGCACCGGCGCCAAGGTGAAGGCGTTCGAAAGCACCAAGTCCCCCGGACCGACGCCAAGGGCGCGGAGAGCAAGGCGCATCGCATAGCCCCCCGATGTGACCGCTAGGGCGTAGGTCGCACCGGTAATCTCCGCAAATTCCGCTTCGAGTGCCGCCGCCTCGGAGATCTCGCCCGGGTCGGTATTATAGCGATGGAGCTTGCCTGACCGCATCACGGCCAAAGCCGCCTCTATCCCCGCTTCGGGGATCGGCGCTTGCTGGGTAAAGGATTTTTCGAACCGTTCCGCCATGCTCGGACCCTAACCGGGCGGTTGCGCCGGTCAACCGATCAAGCGGGCGATTTCACCGCCAAGCCGGTCATAGCTGCCTAGGAGCCCGTCCGGCTCGAGATCGGCCACGGCCCGGCCTTCGGGCCCGAAGGTTACAAGAACCACAGGCACACCCGCCGCCCGCGCCGTGTCGCGGTCGGTAAGAGTGTCGCCAATCAAGCATGAGTGTTCAACCGCCCCCCCGGCCCGTTCAACCGCCGCCCGGTAGGGCCGGGGATCGGGTTTGGGGACCAAGGTGTCGGCGCCGATCAATGAGCCAAATAGATCCCGCACCCCGAGCCGGCGCATCAGCGTCTCGGCCAATCCTTCGGGCTTGTTGGTGCAAATCGCGGTTGCGTACCCGGCCCCAAGCAGTGCTTCAACAGCGGCCTCCGCTCCAGGATAGAGAACGGTTTCGAGATCGATCCTCTCGGCATAAGCCTCTAAAAGCAGAGGATATTCTCGCTCCACCTCGTTTTCGTCTGCCGTACCGTTCACCCTCGAGAATCCCAGTCTCAACATCGCTCGGCCGCCACGAAAGGCCGTGGAGGCATCGTCGATCGGATCTAGCAGCGCGCCGTGGCCGAGGGCCTCAAATCGGGCATTGGCAGAGCCGATTAGGTCGCGGCTGGTATCCGCCAAGGTTCCGTCGAGGTCGAAGACCACGCATCGCTTTTCCATGTTCTTGCAACAGCCTGTAAAATCTCGCGAGGTCCGGGCCCTTGCCAGAACCAGGGGCTGGCGTAAAACGAACCGGCTGGGAAGAAAAGTTCGGAGAGTATGGCGACCCATTTAGTCCTCCTCGCAGCCGGACAGGGCAAACGGATGAAATCCGACCTGCCGAAGGTGCTGCACGAAGTGGCCGGACGGCCGCTTTTTGCCCATGGGCTTGCCTCTGCTGCTGCTTTGGGCACGGGCCGAAAGGTGGTTGTGGTGGGCAACGGCGCCGAGGCAGTGGCAGCGGCGGCCGAGGCGGAAGACCCCGCTATTGTTACGGTTGTTCAAGCAGAACGGCTCGGAACCGGTCATGCGGTGGCCCAGGCCGAGGACGCTTTGAAGGACCTTGGAGGCGATACTGTTGTCCTTTACGGCGATACGCCTTTCATTCGCCCCGACACCCTTGCCGCGATGGCAGCGCGGCGGGAGGCGGGCGCAGATATCGTCGTCCTCGGCTTTCACGCCGCGGAACCTGGCCGCTACGGCCGGATCGTCACAGAAGGGGATGCCTTGGTCAGGATTGTCGAATTCAACGACGCAACCGAGACCGAACGGGCCATCACCTTGTGCAATTCCGGCGTGGTTCTTGCCCCGACAGACACCCTTTTCGAGCTCTGCGCGGGCTTGAAGAACGACAATGCGGCCGGCGAATACTATCTGACCGACATCGTGGCCCAAGGCCGGGACAAGGGCCTCAAAGCAGCGGTCGTGACCTGCGATGAAGCCGAGACGCTGGGTGTTAACAGCCGGGCCGATCTCGCCGCCGCCGAGGCGGTATTTCAGGCCGAGGCCCGGGCGGCCGCAATGGCCGCGGGTGTGACCCTGACGGCTCCCGAGACGGTCTTTTTCTCCCATGACACGGAGATCGGCCCGGATACCGTGGTCGACCCCCATGTGGTATTTGCCCAGGGTGTTCGAGTGGCAAAGAACGTACATATCCGCGCCTTTTCACATCTTGAGCGCTGTGATGTGGGGGAAGGCGCAATTGTGGGACCCTATGCGCGGCTCCGACCTGGCGCCAAGATCGCGCCGGGTGCACGGATTGGGAATTTCGTCGAGGTAAAAAATGCCGAGATTGCCGAAGGTGCCAAGGTAAACCACCTCACCTATATCGGCGACGCCGAGATTGGGCCTGGCGCCAATATCGGTGCTGGTACGGTTACCTGTAACTACGACGGCGTGTTCAAACACCGCACCGAAATTGGAGCCGATGCCTTCATCGGGTCGAGCACCATGCTCGTGGCCCCGGTTAGCGTTGGGGCGGGGGCCGTCACCGGATCGGGCTCGGTCATCACTCAAAACGTTCCCGACGGCGATCTCGCCATAGGGCGCGGCAAACAGGTCAATAAATCCGGACGCGGCGCGGAAATCATGGCCGAGCTTCGGGCGAGAAAATTGGATTTGGAGCGTTAAGCATGTGTGGAATTGTAGGCATCCTTTCTGATCACGAAGCGGCACCGGTTTTGGTCGAAGCGCTCAAACGCCTGGAATACCGGGGCTACGATTCCGCCGGCATCGCGACGGTGGCCAATGGAAAGCTCGACCGGCGTCGGGCGGTTGGAAAGCTCGTCAATCTGTCGGATCTATTGGTCCATGAGCCACTGCCCGGGAAAGCGGGCATCGGACATACCCGCTGGGCCACCCACGGCGCCCCGAGCACCGGCAATGCCCATCCCCACCAGGCGGGCAGCGTGGCGGTGGTCCATAACGGCATCATCGAAAACCACAAAGCTCTCCGAGAAGATCTGGCCGGCAAGGGCTATGCAACTGAAAGCGAGACCGATACCGAAATCATCGCCCTTCTCACCCAGTCATTCCTCGATCAGGGGCTCAGCCCGCGCGACGCAGCCGAACAGACGATTGCCCGACTTCACGGCGCCTACGCGCTGGCCTTTCTGTTCGACGGCGAAGAAGATCTCATCATTGCTGCCCGCAAAGGCTCGCCCCTTGCAGTGGGCCACGGCGACGGAGAGATGTATCTCGGCTCTGACGCCATCGCCCTTGCACCGCTGACCGACCGGATCACCTATCTCGAAGAGGGCGATTGGGCGATCCTGACCCGCGCGGACGTCGAAATCCTTGACCGGGGCGGGCGGCTCGCCAACCGCCCGATCAAAACCGTCCAGATTGACACGAGCCGAATCGAAAAGGGCGGGCACAAGCACTTTATGGCCAAGGAGATTGCCGAGCAGCCCACGGTTTTGGCGGACGCTTTGGCGCACCATGTCCCGGGGGGAGAGCTGAGCCTCCCGGCCGATCTGCCGGATTTTGCAGAGGTCGACCGGATTGTCATGGTCGCGTGCGGGACGGCTTCTTACGCCTGTGCCGTTGCAAAGTACTGGTTCGAAGGCATGGCCGGAATTCCGGTCGAGGTCGATATTGCCTCCGAGTTTCGCTACCGCGCCCCACCAATCGGGCCGAAAACGCTCGCCGTTTTCGTCAGCCAGTCGGGGGAGACCGCCGATACGCTCGCAGCGCTCCGGCACGTGGCGGAGAAAGCGCGGATCGTTTCGGTGGTGAATGTCACTGAATCGACCATTGCCCGTGAGAGCGATGTGGCCATCCCCATCCTTGCGGGCGCTGAGATTGGCGTGGCGTCGACCAAGGCATTCACCTGCCAACTGGCCGTCCTTGCAATCCTCGCCCTTAGGGCGGCCTCCGATCGGGGTCAGATCAGCGCAGATGCGCTCGCCGGACATCTCTCCGATCTCCGCCGCATGCCCGGGATCCTCTCCCAAGCGCTTGACCGCGAGGCCGACATCCAGACCATTGCAAACGACCTCTCCGAGGCCCAAGACGTGTTGTTCCTTGGCCGTGGAACGCTCTACCCGATGGCCCTCGAAGGCGCGCTCAAGCTGAAGGAAATCAGCTATATCCACGCCGAGGGCTACGCCGCTGGAGAGTTAAAGCACGGGCCGATTGCGCTCGTCGATTCCCACGTGCCGGTGATCGTGTTGGCACCGAAGGATTCCCTGTTTGAAAAGTCCGCCTCCAACATGGCCGAAGTGACAGCCCGAGGCGGCAAGATCGTCCTGGTCACCGATGCCGAAGGTCGTGCCGAAGCCGGGGAAGGCGCGTGGCATGTGATTGAAATGCCAGCTGTCTCGGAATTTCTGGCGCCCATGCTCTACGCGATCCCGGCCCAATTGATCGCCTATCACACAGCCGTCGCGAAAGGGACGGATGTGGACCAGCCGAGAAATCTCGCCAAGTCAGTGACCGTCGAATAGGCTTTCCCGGCACCGGCCGGGAGAGCACCATGGCGACCCAATTTCCAAAACTCCGCGACCCGCATCTGCGGCTCATTGCGGAAAGCCCTCTCTTTTTCGTGGCAACCGCGGCGGCAGAAGGACGGGTCAACCTATCGCCTAAGGGCATGGAGCGCCTGAAGGTCCTCGATCCGAACCGGATCATTTGGATGAACCTCCCCGGATCCGGAAACGAGACCGCGGGCCATCTTTTGAAGAACCCTCGGATCACCCTCATGTGGTGCTCGTTTTCCGAACGCCCGATGATCCTTCGCGCCTATGGGACGGCCCGGGCAGTCCATCCCGGTGCCCCCGATTGGGAGGCGCTCTCGGCACACTTTCCAGATAGCCATGGCAACCGGCAGGTGTTCGATGTGACCGTCGATCTCGTCCAGACATCCTGCGGTTTTGGCGTGCCGATGATGGCGACGCAGGGCAATCGCGACGAACTTATCGATTGGGCAGACCATCAGGGCCCGGCAGGCGTTTCGGCCTATTGGCAGAAGAAAAACCAAGTCACGATCGACGGCTTCCCGACCGGGATCGGCGCCGACCTGGCCGAGTGAGCCCCGACGACGCGATCGCCGCACTTCGGGCGGCCGGAGATCCGCAAAAGGCTGCCGAGATGGCCGCCTATCACAAGGCGTCGCGCACCTATCTTGGTGTTGCCAACCCGGTCCTCGACGGGTTTGGGAAAGCGTGGCGGGCCGAAATGGCGGAAACCCCGCCACAAATTGGTGGCCCGGTGCTGCCCTCTCCTTCTTTGTCCGCCCGCCTCGATCTCGCTCAATCCTTATGGGACAGCGATATCCATGAAGCCCGCATCCTTGCTGCCAAACTCCTCACCCAAGCCCGCTTCAACGATGAGGACGCGCCTGTCTGGTCTCTGATCGCCGGTTGGGTGCCTGACTTTGATGCTTGGGCCATTGCCGATCACGCAGCAATTGCGGGCCAAAAGCGTCTTTTGGCCGATCCGTCCCGCCTCGATGAGGTCGAGACCTGGACCACCTCGCCCCATATCTGGACCCGTCGGGCTGCCCTCGTGTTCACCCTTCCATGGCCGCGCCTTAAGTCATCAAACGAAAATCAGCTTGCAACCCGCAGCCGGATTCTCTCGTGGGCCGCGGGATATGTGTCCGACTCCAATTGGTTTATCCAAAAGGCTATCGCATGGTGGCTCCGGGAACTCTCGAAACGCGATCCGGCGGCGACACGGGCATTCTTGGCTCAACACGGGGCCGATATGAAAGCCTTTGCACGTCGAGAAGCCGGGCGCTATCTCACCTGAGCTAGGCGCCGGGCCCAGCCTCTCGGAAAGGACCTCCACCCTATGGACACCGCCCTTCTTTTTGGCTCGATCGGCGTTCTCGCAGAGACCTCCGACCTCCAGCGTCGGGCCTTCAATCGCGCCTTCGCCGAGGCCGGGCTCGACTGGATGTGGGATCAAAAAACCTACCGCGCTATGCTTTTAAAAGCTGGCGGACGGGACCGTATCGCCGAATTTGCCGCCGCCCGCGAAACGGAGGTCGATGCCGCGAAGCTTCATGCGGCGAAATCTGCGCATTTCCAGGCACTTCTCCGCACCGAGCCCGTCCAACCGCGGCCCGGCGTCTCGATGGCAGTGGCCGAAGCCAAAGTGGCCGCCCTCGTGACGACGACAAGTCCGGGCAATATCGACGCACTGTTCTACGCGCTCTCGAACCACCTGAAGCGCACGGACTTCAAATCGATCATCGACCAGAGCCAGGTGGAACGTGGGAAACCTGCCCCGGACGCCTATGAATTGGCGCTCAAACGCTTGGAACTTGCCCCGGAAGCCGCCATTGCCATCGAAGACAATCCGGACGGTGCGGAAGCAGCGCGCCGCGCGGGCCTCCGAGTGATCGCATTCCCGGGCGAAATGCACGCCGAACACGACTTCGGGGAGGTCTCCGCGCGGGTGACCCGGCTTTCCCAGATCTCCGACGCCCTGGCCGCCTAGGTTCGAAACCCATAGGCATCACAGGTCTTTGCCTTGCCCATCGGCGAGGGATCACTAGGGTCTCACCCATGGAACGCCAGCCCGCCTTGCTCGCAGACGCACCTGCCCCGCTGATTGATCCCTTCGCCCGAGCGATCACTTATCTTCGGGTCTCGGTCACGGACCGTTGCGATTTTCGTTGTGTTTATTGCATGGCCGAGCAGATGACGTTCCTGCCGAAAAAGGAGCTTTTGACCCTCGAAGAGCTAGACCGGATCTGCACGGCTTTCATTCGCCTTGGGGTCCGGAAACTCCGGATTACCGGGGGCGAACCCTTGGTGCGGCGTGATATTATGGGGTTTTTCGAGGGGATCGGCCGCCATTTGGGCACCGGCGCCCTCGATGAATTGACGGTCACAACCAACGGGTCCCAGCTCTTTCGCTTTGCCGATCAACTTTATGCGGCCGGCATTCGGCGGATAAATGTCTCTCTTGATACGCTGGATGAAGGCAAATTCGCCCGTGTCACCCGCTGGGGACGCCTGCCCCAGGTCATGAAGGGTCTCGATGCGGCCCAAAAGGCGGGGCTCCGGGTTAAGATCAACACGGTGGCTCTCAAGGGCTTCAACGAGCCCGAGCTTTTTGAACTTGTCGCCTGGTGCAAGTCGCGAGATTTCGACCTGACATTTATTGAAGTCATGCCGATGGGCGATCTCGGCGGCGAAGACCGGATCGGCCAATATTGGTCGCTGAAGGATCTCCGCACAAAACTCGCCGAGGAATACACGCTGACCGACCTTCTCGAGCGGACCGGCGGCCCGGCCCGCTATGTGAGGTTGAACGAGACGGGCCAGAAAGTCGGGTTTATCACGCCGCTCACCCACAATTTCTGCGAAAGCTGCAATCGGGTGCGGCTAACATGCACGGGCGAGCTTTATATGTGCCTCGGTCAGGAAGATATGGCCGATCTCCGGGCACCCATCCGGGCCAACCCTGACGATGACGGCGCCCTTGACGCGGCCATCCGAGCTGCCGTTCTTCGGAAACCCAGAGGTCACGATTTCGACTATTCCCGCCAACGCCCCGATGGCCAGGTCTCACGCCATATGAGCCATACGGGAGGCTGAAGCCGAAATCCTCTGAAAGAGGGGGCTTTGCCCCCGGCCCTTTGGGCCTCCCCCAGAGTGTTTCGGCCAGGATGAAAGCCCTTTTGGCGAAAGGCCGCTTCATCTTGGGAAAAATACTCCCGCCGGAGGCTTAAACCTTTTTGGATCGCCCGGTATGCTTGGCGACACTTTCAGAACGGTGGGCGCGCAAATGGGTATTCTCGACTTTCTCTCCGGCCAATTCATCGACGTCATCCATTGGACTGACGACACGCGGGACACCATGGTCTGGCGGTTTGAGCGCGAGGGCCATGAGATCAAATACGGCGCCAAACTTACCGTAAGAGAGGGGCAGGCGGCGGTTTTCGTTCATGAAGGCCAATTGGCCGACGTGTTCACCCCGGGTCTTTACATGCTCGAAACCAACAACATGCCGATCCTCACAACGCTCAACCATTGGGACCACGGCTTCAAAAGCCCGTTCAAATCGGAAGTCTATTTCATCAACACCAATCGGTTCACCGACCTCAAATGGGGCACGAAGAACCCGATCATGTGCCGCGATCCGGAATTTGGCCCCGTACGGCTCCGGGCCTTCGGGACCTACAGTGTGAAAGTTGCCGATCCCGCCAAGTTCCTCATCGAAATCGTGGGCACAGATGGTGAGTTTACAAAGGACGAAGTCACCTTCCAGATCCGCAACATCATCGTCCAAGAATTTTCCCGCGCCATCGCGAAATCGGGAATCCCGGTTCTCGATATGGCAGCCAACACAGCCGATATGGGCAAACTTGTCGCCGAAGCGATCGACCCGACAATCCGAGCTTACGGGCTGAGCTTGCCCGAGCTCTACATCGAAAACATCTCGCTCCCACCTGCTGTGGAAACGGCTCTCGACGAGCGGACCTCCAGGGGCATTGCTGGAAGCTTGGACGAGCATCTGAAATGGAAGGCTGCCGAAGCCATGGGCCAAGGCGGTACCATGGGCGATGCGATGGGTGCTGGCATGGGCGCCGGGCTTGGGATCCAGATGGGCAACGCCATGTTGAGCGGCCAATCGGGGCCATGGGGAACCGCACCCCAGGCCGCCGTGGTTCCTCCGCCGCCTCCGCCGATCGAGCATGTCTGGCATGTGGCAAAGGACGGAAAGACCGAAGGACCTTTCTCAAAGGCCGATCTCGGCCAGATGGCCGCGCAAGGCACGCTCGAGCGTGAGAGTTACGTTTGGACGCCGGGCCAGGATGGCTGGATGAAGGCCGAAGACGTGGACGAATTGGCCCAACTCTTCACAATTATGCCACCGCCGCCCCCTCCCGGGAGCTGAGCCGAAGCGCCGCGCCGCGGACAAAGTACGCCAGCCAAGAACCGCCGCCACCCAGATTGTTTCCAGCTTAGCGGTTGATCCCGTTAACAAACCCTTGTTAGGTCGTGCCGGTGGGGGCGTATCTGGAGCGAAAGCGATGGGCGCCACACTGGCAACCACCTGTAAGATTGCGGATTACGGCACGACCGCTCCTCGACGCGGAGGGCCGACCTAATGTTGTCGTATTTTGCTCTGATTTTCGGAGGGATCGCAGCCTTTGCGTTTGGCAGCGGCGGGGGCAGCAGCGGTGGATCGTCTTCATCGGACGACGACACCAGCGGGTCAGCACCCAGCGCTTCAGGAGGCACTCCGGTCTCTTCGTTTTCGTTCGCGCCTTCCAGTGCGGGGCTCTCAGCACCTGAAGAGGACGACGACGTTTCCATCGGAGAAGACGTCCCCCGGCTCGAAGCCTCGGCCTATGAACTCGATTGGGCCGGTCTTTCGGACGAAGAACAATACATGGTCGAGTTGGTGAATCGAGCCCGGATGGATCCGACCGGCGAAGTGGGCCGTGCCGGCGACGGGCTCGCCAGCGGGGTGTCGTCAAGCCCGGTGCAGCCCCTCGCCGTGACACACGAGCTCTCCGATGCCTCCCGCGAACACTCCCAGGACATGGACAACCGGGACTTCTTCGCGCACACGAATCCAAGCAACCAGAGCCCGGCCGACCGCGCCGTCGAAGAAGGCCACGGGTCACGCTTTGTGGGCGAGAATATCGGTTGGATCGGCTCATCTCGGAGCCCCAATGGCGAGGACGCGCAACAGTCCCGCGCCGAAAACCATCACAACAATCTTTGGGAATCGGACGGCCATCAGGTGAACCTGATGCGGGATTTCTGGACCGAGATTGGTCTCGGCTACGATTACGGCTCGACGCCCTATACCAGCCCTCAGACCGGTCAGACCTTTGATCTCGACGGCTCCACATGGGCCACCCAGATGTTTTCCGATCGGGGGGAGAACTATCTGACCGGGGTCGTCTATGACGACGAAGATGAGAACAATTCCTACGATATGGGCGAAGGCCAGGGCGGGGTACGGATTACGGCCTATGACGGCGAGACGAGCTATGGCACGTCCACCTGGGGCTCCGGCGGCTACAGCCTGGCCCTCCCACCCGGAACGTACCGGGTGATCTTCGAAGGCGGTGAGCTTGATCAGCCCTTCGAGACGGTGGTCAGCATTGGTGACGAGAACGTCAAAGTCGATGTGATCGAAGACGACGTCGCGGCGCGGACCTTGGCGAGCATTGAATTCCAGCCAACTGCTGCCGATGACGTTGTCGAGGACGAGCTGCCATCGGTCCCGGTTGATGAAGGCGAGGCCATGGCAGAAGAGGAAGATCTCGGAGACGACCTCCTCGAGCCCATCTTGGCCTAAGCTGGACAAATCGCGAGGCCTCGGACCTAACCCGAGACCGCCCCTAAAACCCTAACGTCCCGGATTTGATCCGGGACGTCTCCCTTCGCCTCCCCTGCTTGCACCCTCCTGCTCCGGGCGCCATGGTCCAGGAACACGTAATTGTCCGGACCCGCGCCCATGCTGGCCCAGTTCACCAAACGTTTCGCAGAGGCTTGCTACGCGCATTGCGACCCTCGACTTCCGGCTCGGTCGCAAAATGGATGACGCCCTGAACGCTCTCCGGGAAGAACATCGCTTCCCGTGCGACAATTGCGGGTCGGACCTTCGTTTCGCGCCCGGCACCGACAGTTTGGTTTGCGATCATTGCGGCAACACCGAAGCGATCTCCGGCTCGCCTTGGGGCCGCGTCCAGGCGGTGGCGGAGTTGGACTTCGAGCGGGGGCTCCAAGCGAGCCTTGCGGACGAGGACATGGAAGAAACCCGCGTTGTGGGCTGCAAGAATTGTGGGGCCGAGGTCGAGTTCGACCCCAACCTCCACGCCGCCGAATGCCCGTTTTGCGCCACGCCGGTGGTGACCGATACAGGGGCAAACCGCCATATCAAGCCTAAAGGCCTTTTGCCTTTCGAGTTGAGCGAAGACCAAGCGCGGGACGCGATGACTGAATGGCTGGGCTCGCTTTGGTTTGCGCCAGGCGGGCTCCAGGAATATGCGCGAAAGGGGCGGCGGATGTCAGGCGTCTACATGCCCTATTGGACTTTCGACGCCGACACCTCTTCGACCTACCGGGGCGAGCGGGGGACCGAGCATAAATCCACCCGGAAAGTCAGGCGGAACGGCAAAACCGAAACCGTAACAGTCACGAAAGTGAACTGGCGTCCAAAGTCAGGGCGGGTGGCACGGTTCTTTGATGACGTGCTTGTGGCCGCTTCCGAGGCTCTTCCCGAAAAGTTCCGCCCTGCTCTAGGGCGTTGGGATTTGGCCGAACTCGAACCCTACCAACCGGTTTATCTCGCTGGATTTCGTTCCGAAGCCTATTCGGTGGATCTCAAAGGCGGTTTTGCCGCCGCGCGGGCAATCATGGACCGGGTGATCCACCGGGATGTGCGCGTGGACATTGGGGGCGATCGCCAAAGGGTGCACGAGATCAATACCAGCGTCCGGGATGTTACGTTCAAACATGTTCTGTTGCCCGTTTGGATCGCGGCCTACCGCTACCGCGGGCGGGCCTTCCGGTTTGTCGTAAATGGCCGCACCGGTGAGGTTTCAGGCGAGCGGCCCTGGTCGACGATCAAGATTGCCCTCGCGGTTATTTTTGGGCTGATCCTTGCAGGTATTGCGGGATATCTCATTGCCCTCAACGAAGGTGCGATCCAATAGCACTGTGACTTTTCAGCGGGGTCTTGCACGGGAATTTGCGTAATGCAGACAATGCGTTGCCGCCTTCCCCAGGGCTCGGATAGGAAGGGCGAAGAAAGGAAATCGCATGATTGTCTGTGCGGGAGAAGCCTTGATTGACATGCTGCCGCGGGAAACCGCGAGCGGCGAAGAGGCCTTCGCGCCCTATGCGGGTGGTGCGGTTTATAACACCGCGATTGCCCTCGGTCGGCTTGGCGCTCCGGCCGGATATTTCGGAGGGCTGTCTTCGGATCTTTTCGGCACACTCTTGGCCGATCGGCTGACCGAAGCCGGCGTGTCGCCAACCCTGGCGGTCCGGTCAGAAAAACCGACGACCCTGGCCTTCGTCGAACTCGAAAACGGTCAGGCGAGCTATACGTTCTACGATGAAAATTCGGCGGGCCGCATGCTGGCGCCGGAGGATCTTCCAGATCTCGACGACGGCGTAGAGGCGTTGTTTTTCGGCGGCATCTCCCTTGTCGCAGAACCATGCGGATCGGCCTTCGAAGCGCTCATGGCTGCGGCGGCTCCGACCCGCGCGATTATGATCGACCCCAATATTCGCCCGAGTTTCGTCACCGACGAAGACGCCTACCGCGCCCGCCTCCTTCGCATGCTCGCCATGGCCGACATCGTGAAAGTCTCGGACGAAGACCTTCAATGGCTCTTCGGAAGCGGCAGCCATGCCGATCAGGGCCGCGCTTTGGTGGCCCAAGGGGTGTCGGTGGTCTGCGTGACCGAAGGGGCCATGGGGGTGACCGGATACCACGCCACCGGCTCTATCCGGGTCGGAGCGGAAAAGGTTGAGGTGGTCGACACTGTGGGGGCCGGTGACACGTTCAATGCCGGCCTTATGGCAGCGCTTCATGCGTCGGGGGTCTTGACTAAGGAAAAGTTGGCAGAGATTGACCACCCAACCCTCGCCGCGGCTCTTCGATACGGCGCGCGGGCCGCTGCCGTCACCGTGTCGCGGGCCGGAGCCAACCCGCCGACGCGCGACGAATTGTGATGCGGGCTTTGGTCCAACGGGTCTCCGAAGCACGCGTCCGGGTCGCAGGTGCGGTCATCGGCGAGGTGGGCGAAGGCATGCTCGTTTTGGTCTGTGCCATGGCTGGTGACGGTCTGGCGGAAGCCGAGGCCCTCGCCGGGAAAGTCTCCAAACTCAGGATTTTCCGCGACGAAGCGGGCCGGATGAACCGCTCGCTCATCGATGTCCAGGGAGGTGCCCTGGTCGTTAGCCAGTTTACCCTGGCCGCCGACACAAGGCGGGGAAATCGGCCCGGCTTTTCGGCCGCCGCACCGCCTGAGGAGGGCGAGAAGCTCTACCTCGCCTTTGCCGCGGCGCTCCAAAACGCGAAGGTTCCGGTAGCGACAGGGCGATTTGGGGCGAGTATGGCGGTCGAATTGGTCAATGATGGGCCCGTGACCATCTGGCTCGACACGGACGCGGCGTGAGACGCGGGATGTTTGCGGTCACTGTCACCTTCTCGATCCGGCTCGGGCAGCTCGAAGATTTCCTTGAAATGCTCAGCGCCCACGCCCGGGCGGTCATTGAAGAAGAGCCGTCCTGCCGCCGCGCCGAGTGTTTCGGCGACCCGGCCCGGCCGAGCAAAGCGATGCTCATCCAGATCTTCGAGGATGAGGCAGCCTTCGAGGCCTTCCGGGCGAGCGATTTGGCCAAGGCCTTTGACAGCAAGGCGGTCGATATCGTGACAAGCCGCTCAATTGCCACGTGGAGTGAGGTCACGACCGCTGCGCCCGAGGGCCGGGGGACCAGCGACTAGCCTTCGGGTTTGACCAGAAGCTGGCGGGTCGCGAAGGCCACAATCTCATGTACGGGTGCGTGCATTTTTGCAAAATCCGCCTTGCCGTCGATCCTGAGAAAAGACAGGCCGTGGACAAAGGTCCAAAGCGGGAAACCGATCCGCATGACCTCGTCATCGACTTCGGTTTTGCCGAGATGCTGGGCAATCTGGCCCAGAACAACGCCGTAGCATTGGTGGCCCGCTTCTTCGAGAGCCTCGGTCTTATGTTCGCCGGCAAACATCAACTTGAAGAGCCCTGGATTGGCCTCTGCGAACTCGACATAGGCCGTCCCGACGGCGACGAGGGCTTCGCTCGTGCCTGGCTGGTGGGCGGCAACAGCACTCGAGAACGCGGCCGTCATTTCTCCAAAACCCTCGTGGGCCACGGCAATTAAGAGCTCGGTTCGGTCGCCAAAATGGCGATAGGGCGCAGCGGTCGAGACGCCCGCCGCCCGGGCTGCTTCGGACACGGAAAAGAGGTCCGGCCCCTTCTCTTCCACGAGCTGACGTGTCGCCGTCACCAATTGATGGCGGAGATCACCGTGGTGGTACCCGGTCTTGGATTTTACCTGTTCCATAGGGCCTCGGAATTTTTTCTTTGCCGTTTCTTGACGCCAATGTTAGACCGTCTAACTAAGTAAGAACTTCTAACACCATAGGCGCTCAGACGCCTTTCCGCAAGATCTGATCGCCGGTTCCCAGGGAGAAACGCAATGAAACAGAGCGTCAGCAGCATCGCAAAACAAGTGCTCCGCCGCCTTGGAACCCTTGTGCTTACGATCGCCGCCCTCGCGGCAGCGGGTTGGCTCGCATTCTCTGGATCGTCGGCCATCGCCCTTCGAGCAGACGAAACTCCAGCAAAGGAAGAACGGGTCCCGGCACAGGTCTTGACCGAGCGAATCTCGGTCGAGGACGGCTACGAAGTGGCCTTCCGCTACCGGGGCCGGGTCGAGGCGGGACAGAACGTCGATATCGGTTTTGAGGCCGGCGGCACAGTAGACGACGTGTTGGTCAATGAAGGCGACGTGGTCGCAGCCGGCGATGTTCTGGCGGTGCTGGACACTCGGACCCTTGAAGCCCAACGCGACGCCGAGCTTGCGGGGCGTGACGCGCTTTTGGCCCAAGTCGAGCTTGCCCGCCGGACGGCGGAGCGCCAGCGCGCCCTCGCCGAACGGGATTTTGCCTCTGCTCAACGCCTGGACGAGGCTGAGTTAAGCCTCGCCCGATTGACCGCTGAAGTGCGCCGCGCCGAAGCGTCGATCGCGACACTCGATGTGGCGATTGAAAAATCACAGCTTCTCGCTCCCTTCGATGCGGTTATCGGCAGCCGCCTGGCCGATGACGGCGCGCGCCTCGCCCCAGGCCAGGCCGTCTTTCAGCTTTTCGATGCCGCCCCGCCCGAATTTCGCATCGGCCTCCCCGCCGCCGTCGCCGAAACCCTCATCCCCGGCAACACGGTCGAGGTCCGCCTCGGCGACGATATGCGCACCGGCACGGTTGTCCGGCGCCGGAGCGATATCGACGCCGCCACCCGCACCCGCGACGTGATCCTCGCCCTCGACGGCGGCGATCTCTCCGACGGGACCCTCGGAACGGTGGTCCTCCCACGCCGTTTCGAGGGGGCGGGGGCGTGGGTGCCTCTTGCAGCCTTAAGCGAAGGGGTCCGCGGGCTTTGGACGCTCTTTGTGGTCGAAGACGGGGTTGCACGGCGCGAAGCGGTGGAACTCCTCCACATGAGCGGTGACCGGGCCTTCGTGCGAGGTCACCTTGACGCCGAAACCGATATCGTGGCCGCGGCCCCCCATCGGATTGCCGATGGACAGCCGGTAACCAGTGAGGCCGGAAGCTAAACCCATGGAAACCCTTACCTTCCGCAACCCCCGCCTCGTCGTCCTCGCGCTTTTGGTCATTATTGCCGCCGGCGTTTCGGCCTTTCTCACCCTCGGGCGCCAAGAAGACCCGACAATCACTAACATCAACGCCGTCATCACCACGCCCTATCCGGGTGCGGAGCCCGAGCGGGTGGAAACCCTCGTCACACGGCCCATCGAAGAAGCGCTCCGGGCAATCCCCGAGATCAACGTGATCTCCTCAACCTCCGCCGAAGGGATCTCGATCGTGAGTGTCGAGCTCATCGAGACCGTGGCGCCCAGACTTATCGAGGGGATTTGGTCGGAAACCCGGGACGCGGTGGGTGATGCGGCCGCAAGGTTCCCCGCGGGCGCCCTAGCTCCAGAGGTCAATAGCGACCGGCTCGGCGCGTATGCGGCGATCCTGACGCTCACCGCCGACGCCTCTATTCCAAATCCAGCGATCCTAGGCCGCTATGCCGATCTGTTGGCGGAAAATTTGCGCAACACGCCCGGGACAAAACTGGTCGAGCTGTTCGGCGAAGGCGAAGAGGAGATCCTCGTGGAGCCTGATCCGGCTTCTATGGCAGCGCTTGGGCTGACGCCGGACGCCATTTCGGCTGCGTTGGCTGGCGCGGATGCGAAGGTCCAATCGGGCCGAAGCGTTGGAAACGGGCAGGACTTCCTCCTCGACGTGACCGGTGATTTCGAAACGCTCGACCGTGTTCGGAACGTGGTCCTTGCCAATGACGGGGCGGGAACTGTGACCCGGCTCGGTGATATCGCGGAGGTTTCAAGGGGCGTCAAAACGCCTGCTGACGCCCTAGCCCTCGTCGACGGCAAACCGGCGATCCTCATCGCTGTCATGGCAGAAGACGGGCTCCGGATCGACCAATGGATGGGGTGGCTCCAGGATGATCTCGACGCGTTCCGCGCCGACCTCCCAGCATCGTTGGTCCTAGATCAGGTGTTCAACCAGGCGGAATATACTGAGGCGCGCCTTTCTGAAGTGGGGCTCAACATGGCCATCGGGGTCGGCCTTGTGCTCGCTGTCCTCCTCGTCACGCTCGGGCCTCGGGCGGCGTTGATCGTGGGCCTGGTCCTGCCTTTGGTCAGCCTTGCCACTATTGCGAGCATGAATTTTATCGGCCTCCCGATCCACCAGATGTCAGTCACTGGGATCATCGTGGCCCTTGGGCTCTTGGTGGACGCCGCGATTGTCATGACGGACGAGATACGCCAGCGCTTGGCCCGGGGCACGGCACGGGTTGCTGCGGTGTCCGATGCAGTTCGCCGCCTCGCCGCACCGCTCTTGGCCTCCACGGTCACAACAGCCCTTTCCTTTGTCCCGATGATCATTCTTCCCGGACCGGCTGGCGATTTCGTGGGCTCGATTGCCATTGCCGTGGTCTTAATGCTCGGCTGGTCCCTCGCAGTTGCCTTGACGATCACGCCCGCCATCGCGGGCTGGTTCCTCGCCGCCGATCGGGCCAGTGGGATCCGGTCAGGGTGGCTCGGCCAGGCGTTTCGGGCAAGCCTTGTCTGGAGCCTCAAAAACCCGGTCAAATCCATCGGCTTTGCCCTGGTTCTCCCGATCATGGGTTTCATGAGCTTCCCCAGCCTCACAGCGCAGTTTTTCCCCGGCGTCGACCGCGACCAATTCCACATCGAGGTCGAACTTCAACCCGGCACGTCCCTTCAGCGGACCGAAGCCCTCGTTAGAGAGATTGACCGGAGCCTGGCGGCAACGGACGGGATCGAAACAGTGGTCTGGGTTCTCGGGAAAAGTGCGCCAGCATTTTATTACAACATCGTTGGCTCCCGCGAGAATGAGCCGAGCTTTGCCCAGGCCCTCGTGACGACCGAAAGCGCGGACGTGACCGCAGCCCTCCTCACTCCGCTCCAAGCGCGCCTCGACAGGGACTTTCCGGCAGCACGGATCCTTGTCCGAGGCCTCGTCCAAGGTCCGCCCGTTGACGCGCCGGTAGAGTTCCGCCTGGTCGGCCCCGATCTTGAAACGCTCCGCCGCCAAGGCGACGAGATTCGTGATGTCCTTTTGGGCCTCGACCGGGTCACATCGGTCCGAGCCGACTACGAAGGGGGTGCGCCGAAACTCGCCGTCGACATTGACGAAGATGCGGCTCGGCTCACTGGGATGGAGCTTGCAGTGATTGCGCGCCAGCTTGAGACCGCACTCAATGGAAGTGTCGGTGGTTCAGTGATCGAAGCTGGCGAAGAGCTCCCGGTTCGGGTGCGCCTTTCGGACGTGAACCGGGCCGAAATTGACCAGATCGCGACGCTCGATCTCATGGCCCCCGGCGGCTCGATGCCTCTAGATGCGGTCGCCGAGCTCCGGCTGGTGCCCTCGGCTGCACCGATCGTTCGCCGCGACGGGGAACGGGTGAACACCGTTCAGGCCTTCACTGCCCCTTCGGCATTGCCCGAAGAGGTGCTGGCCGAAGCCCAGGCCGCCCTGGAAAACGCTGGATTCCGCCTTCCCCCGGGCTACCGAATGGAAATCGGCGGTGACAGCGACGCGCGAAACGACACCGTGTCGAACCTCCTGGCCCCGATCGGGTTGATTGTGACCCTTTCGATCGCAGCCGTCGCCCTAACCTTCAACTCCTTCCGCCTGACCGCCGTGACCTTCGTCGTAGCCGGGCTGGCGGCGGGTCTTTCGATCCTGTCGCTGGCGGTTTTTGCCTATCCGTTTGGAATAAACTCCGTGATTGGTGTGATCGGCTCCATCGGCGTGTCGATCAACGCCGCCATCATCATCCTCACGGGTCTCCAGGGCTCCGCCGGCGCCCGGGCCGGAGACCCAGAACACATGGCCGACGTGGTGATGGGGTCGAGCCGCCACATCATCTCAACAACACTGACGACGGCAGGTGGCTTTCTCCCCCTGATCCTCGGCGGCGGCGGCTTTTGGCCGCCTTTCGCGATGTCGATTGCAGGTGGGGTGCTTTTGTCGACAGCGGTGAGCTTTTACTTCACACCCCAGATCTACGCCCTGATCCGTCGTCGCGAAACCGCGTCGGATGTTCCCGAGCCTGTTCTACATCCTGCCGAGTTAAAACTCGCAGCCGAATAGGAGCGCACCCCCATAGGTGACTTTGGCCTTGTCCAATTCTCCACCGATCTCTAGGCAGTACGGTGGAGACGTGGCCGAGTGGTCGAAGGCGCTCCCCTGCTAAGGGAGTAGGCGGGAAACCGTCTCGAGGGTTCGAATCCCTTCGTCTCCGCCATATTTTCACGCTAAATTACTAAATGTATGTGATTTTTCGCATAGCCTGAGAAAGCGTTCCCACACATGTTCCCACATGCAACCATCAGTCGATGGTAGATTATTCAATCAAGTCGTCTGGGTCTTCACCTGTCACAAGCTTACGCTGGTCGTCCCGGTTGATTTGACCATAATTGCGCAAAGTCGTCAGAACATCGGTATGCCCAAGATTCTGTGACGTAGCGACCAACTCCGCAACCGATTTGCAATTCCGGGCAATATGACGGGAGAGCATGTGTCGGAACGAATGCGGACCGAACGCCTGCAAGCCTGCAGCCTTGAAAGCAGCATTGACGATCTTGCGGGCGGGTTCTGTTGTTGTCCAATTGCGGCGCTTAAACCCGCTGGCCTTAAAGCCGTCGTTGCCCTCCGCTTCAAGCGCCGTCGCCGGAAAGAGCGGATCATCAGGGCCAAAAAGCGCCACTTCGTCGAGATACGTCAACCACCTTGCGAGGACCTCTTCGGCCTCCTTGAAGCCCTTGGCAAAGAACGTGTCGATGGACTTGCCGCGCTTCGTAGCGACCTCACGCGGGTTTTGAGTGACGGATTTATCCTCAACGTCCACATGCTTGATTTTGAGCGAGATCAGCGCGCCCACACGGATGCCGGTCAGACAAAGAAGGGCGAAAATTGCCTTGTCCCGCAAATCGCGCGGCGTGGCCTCGGGCATCATGGCGAGAGTGCGTTGCGCCTGCTTGATGCTCGGAGCTGGGCGATGCGGTGCCGCGCGGGCCTCGGCCTCATCGCGCAAGGACAGGCGGAAGTATTCGGCATCCGCCAGTTTGACCCGCCGACGATACCCGTCTTGCTGAGACAGCCAGATCACGAACTCCCGCATCGTCGCCATGATCGCTCTGCGGGTAGACTTGCTGAGAGGTTGTCCAGTCGCCGTCTTGGCCTGTTCGAGATAGGCGCGAAAACCCATTGCCCAATCGATGTGGAATTTGGTGAAATCCTTGCGCCCGTTCCACACATCGAAGCGTTCGAGCGCGGAAATCTCGCGGTCCAGTGTCCTTTCAGAAAGCTGTTTGGCGTGCTTGCGGTAATTCAGAAAGTCGCGCTTGGTGCGTTCGTTCTTCTCGTTCGGACGTTTGGTCATCTTGGCGCCTTTCTGCTGCGAATATGAAGGTCACAAAGCGGGGACTTGAATGGGAGCATGAAGAGGAAATTCAGGGGGGCAGTGTCCGCTACCTTATTGTTGAGTCTTGTGCTGGAATTGCAGGCGGATGCCCAGCGCAATTGCGGCGTTCATGATAGCGGGCAAGTGGCTTTTCCACTTAGTCTTCATCAATCAGCTCCAGATTGTTGCGCAGGGCAGAAAGCTGCGATTTGGCGACCGGTTTGTTCATCACGCCCTCGCACTCGATGCAGATCGCCTTCAGGGCGACGCGCGTCCCATTCGTCCGGCAAGTGGCGAAACTGCCTGCAGCGGCGCGCGCTTGTCGGCACCGCAAACAGAAGAACTCATGCAAGGCAACGTCCGTCTTCCGGCCAGCGCGTTGCTTCTTTATGAAGGCAATCAGATCGTCTCCGCGAATTAGTGTTGGACGCTCAATTGCAAAAACTGGCAACCCCTGCTTGATCCAGGTGCGAACGGTGCGGTCTGTAACGCCCGTCACCTCCGCGACTTCCGGGACTTCCGGGACTTCCGGGACTTGGTAGCAGCGGAGGGACTTGATACCCGTCAAGCGTGCTGACTTCGGCATAACCGGCCCCTATGCTTTCGGGCCGGTTTCGTTACTGATCAGCCACTCGCGGATCGCGTCCACCCGGATCAGGCGGCGGGTGCCGATCTTGATACTGGGCAGGTCGCCTTTCGCAAGGGCTGCGTAGAACGTCGTGCGTCCCACACCGGCAAGGCGCGCACCTTCCTCTGGCGAGACGGCGATCGGAGGCAGCGGGCGTTTCGGTTCAATAGTGTTCGTCATGGCTCATTCTCCTGTGTAAGAGCATGAGCGGACCCTGACGGACGCAAGTCAGACAGGAACAGAAGCGAGGTTTCTGTCCAGTTATTGTCCAGTGCGCATCTTGCTGACGTAGTCGCGAACGAGAGAGGTTGAGGGAGGCTTTTGACCGGGGTTCAACTCAATGAATTTGGAAAGAACAGCTTTGGCTTCCGCGTTGCGGCCCTCGAAAGCCATTCCACTCGTCATGCGCTCATTGATCAACCTGGTTAGCGCCTCCCCATAGCGGCTCGGCGCGCCACCTGGGTTCTTGCGCGGAGCCCCAACTAAGTCCCGGAGATCGGCAATGGGCCGAAACCCGGCGCCCGGTGTATCAAGCTCGATCACTTCGGATAATGGCACGGTCTTCATTCCCGGCATCTGCAAATCGCCGGTCCCCGACAGGATCAGTCGGTAGGTCGATCCCGGTTCAAGTGCCAGCGCGGCTAAAACGTCCGTCACGTCGTTCGCGGTCTGCAAGGTAGGATGGAAATAGATCACAAGATCGCCCGTGTCGCTCGCCACACGGCCGACACGCCAAGTGGCGCCTGCTATAGGCGAGGACTTCCGCGCGCGACATTCGAAGGCGTCGGCCAGCGCAGCAATGATCATAGGCACACCGGCGCGGACCGCGCTGATCTCGCTCATTCCGACAGGAATGAACCCCGCTTCAGCACAAAAGTACCCGGCGCGCCCGTCATGATGAACTATCTCGGCATCGTGCAATGCGTCGCAGTTCGAGCAAGGAATAGACTGGATCACACCAGCTGTTTCAAGAAAGCCGTCGGTCAAAAGAGCCGCAAAACTTGGTACATCAGTGTAAGCCGAGGCGGCAACTTTTCGCCCTTGTGCTATGATCTCACAAAGCAACGCGATGGGTTGCACTTACCCTGCCTCCAGAACATCGAACTCTTCGAACGCAGGCGCGAGAAGGCCCCATCGCTCCAGCAATCCAAAGATAAACTGCCTGTCACTTTCGGTCGTGTTCGGAGAGGTCGTTGTGTTTGGCAGGCGCAGGGTCACGGTCAAGGTGCGTTGGCGTTTGCCCTCTTGAGCGGCGAGAATGATCCGGATCGTTGCCGCGAGGATTGTCCAGCCGCCCGCTCGCAACGGTGATGTGTTTCCCAAACGCCGATCCAGAAATCCGTAGATGGATTCATTCTCGCCGCGCTTTTCAAATCGCGCGATACCACCGTTCGTATCCGCAAAATCCAGCGATGAGACTTCGACCCGTGCGATGCCGTCAGACGGGACGACTTCGAAGTCAGGTTGACGGTGTCCACTCACCAAAAGCTGCCATTAGCCTAACAGCAGCTATGTCCCGCTGAACGTTCGTCCGAACCTGGATCGGCCGTGCTGCAGCACCCCAAGTCGGCTTTGAGCCCATTTCGACAGATGCTGCGTCGCGTGAGAATGTCTTGTTGTCTGTTTTGGCTGCCCGCACTGAGAGGCGAGCAGCGTTTTTTAAAGGCCGAGTTCTTCTGCAATCATGCCAATGATGCTTGCATGAATCGCTTCACGATTTGATCCTTCTGGGTCAGTGCACACCGGATCATCATTCTCTTCCGCCAAAATCGCTTCGCCAGCTTCGGTGCAGATCGGCATCGCGCTGAAGTGGTACGCGATGTCAAACCGCTCAATCCTTCTGTCCCCAAGCAAGGCCGTAAGCCCGCTGCGATCAAAGTCCGTTGCAAGCATCCGTTCGCCACCACGGCCAAAGCCGATCACAAGCGTTTCAGGGACAAGGTTAGCGATATCCGATGACTCCAACCCCCAGACAAAGCCCGGGTCAATCGCGGCGACATGGGTGACGCGATCATCCGCATAGCTGGCGTTCCAGACCTCGGGATCGAGCCCCTGCATATTTACCTCGTCTGACAGGAGCAGCCCGCAGGCCTCCATATCCGTATAGGTCATGCAGGCATCAACGACCCCGTCATGGTTGCCAGTCGCCCCGCCAAGGGACAAAGCCGTCCACCCGCCATATGAAAACCCCGCAGCCATAATTCGGGACGTATCGAGGCCGTCCGAAAAGCTAGGCATATCAACGAGCGCGTCCAGAGCGGCGCTCATGTCCTGCGCGCGGGTCCAATGGGCAACGCCTTTAGACATATCGAAATCTCCCCAGGTGGAGTTGGCATGGTTGACCGACACGGTGATCACGCCGCGTTGCGCTAAGGCGGAGGCAAGCCACGCCTGCGCGCGATCCGTCCCGCCCATACCGTGGCTGAACAGGACTACAGGATGCTGGCCCTGCGATAGAGTCGCGTCCAGATGAGCCTCAACACCCTCGAATACCGGATTGTTGGCGTATAGCGTCGGCGGGTGTTCGGAGGTGCTGGGATACCAGATCGCCACCCTGCTCGTGGCACCGTGGTGCGGCATGAACACTTCGGTGATTTGCACCCCGGCCACATCGGCATGGGCGTGGGACGCGCAACAGGCAAGCGCAGCAGATGATAGGATCGTTTTCATTTCATTCTCCGTTGATAATCGAGTTGATGCCCCCTCACTGCCTGCAAGGTCCGATATCGGCGTCCTAAATCCGGTTTTAGGTCGTCATGATCTGGTTCTAGGACTATCCAAGGCTGAAATCCTGTGGAGCAACGACGTGCCAACCTTTCCAATTCCAGTGTTCGTGGCCTGCGTGCTTGGCTTTGCCGGTCTTCGGCTGTGGTGGCAGAGGGGACATGCCAGCCCAATCATCTTGCTACTTATGTTATGTGCCGCTCAGTCATTGATCATTGCGCTCAGCCAACACTACGGCGTCGCCAGCATGCGCATCGTTCAACCACTCTTGGCTTCGTTGATCCCTCCGGCAGCTTGGATTGCGTATCGAAACCACGTGTCTCGTGCCGACATCCTGCACGGGCTTGGACCGTTGACCGCAGCTGCGGCTCTTCTTGTTGCCCCCCGGTTTCTCGATGTGCTGCTGCCAGGTCTTTTCGTGGTCTACGGCATAATGGTTGTGACCTCTGCAAAAGACGGTGCCGATGCGCAACCTGATGCGCTCTTGGCCAGCGGTGACTTACCCGCACAGATTTGGCTTGTCATCGGAGCGGCCTTGATCGCTTCGGCGCTCAGCGATGTCCTGATCGTCGCATCCCAAATGGTGGGCTATGCAGAACTGCGGCTATGGATCATCAGCATGTTTTCGGTGGGCAACCTCCTGATCATTGGGGCGCTAAGTTTTTCCCCACACTTGCAAGCTGTCACCGATGGCCAGCTCGGCGAAACACCCAAGGTAAAAATTGCCGACAACGAAATCTGGGACCGCGTTCAAACCTTCATGACAGAACAAAAGCCGTATCTCGACCCTGACCTGACATTGGCCAGGCTGTCGCGCAAAATGGGCGTGCCATCGAAATCATTGTCGGAGACGATCAACTTGACGACAGGAGAGAATGTGTCCCGCTTTATTAACAAAGCGCGGATCACAGCGGCTCAAGAAGCCATGCTGAAAGGTGAGACCGTCACCAACGCGATGCTACTATCCGGTTTCAACACCAAATCGAATTTTAACCGCGAATTTCTTCGTGTCGTCGGAAGCCCCCCACGTGCTTGGTTAGCCGAACAAGCATAAAACCCTTGGACCGAGGTTATTGGGACAACGGACGGCGAACGGGTATGTTGGTTTGGCTGTTCCCAAAAGCAGTCTCTAAGGAGGTGCTATTCAATGACCGGTTTGTCCTGCGGTCCCGACGTCGGTGGTCCTTTGTATGGTGCTGTTGCAGCGAATGTCTGGAAAGCGGGCTGCGATCGCAGCATCCATCCCCATGGTCGAGTGGCCGCAATGGGCCGAAACGTCAGAGAGGCTTCTAGGGAAAAGCGCTGCCTCTCTTTTTACGAAGTAACGTATGCGGCCTGCTCAGAAGTATAAAAATTGATCGCTGTAGGTCCGACAGAAAAGGGGCCAACGCCAGAATTCTTCACTCCACCAAATGGCATATTGTTGTCGGGAATAGTGCCGTGATTGACGTGCAGCATTCCGTTATCGCTTTCTCGGAGGAAGCGCTGAACATAAGCGTTATTGTTGGAAAAGAGCGCTGACGTCAGGCCGAATTCGGTGCCGTTGAGCATCGTGATCGCGTCATCGAAGCTTTCATACTCCAGCACAGAAAGGACCGGGCCGAATATTTCGGTCTGAGACGCTGTGCTTTGATGATTGACCCTGCCGAGGATCGTGGGGCGGAAGAAAAAGCCGCCGTCGAGGCCTGCGCCCTCGGGCGGGCCGCCCCCGGCGAGGGGGCGCGCTCCTTCGCTGATCGCTTTGTTGGTGTTTGCGATGACCCCCTCCCAATGCGGCAGATTGCATAGGGGTCCCATTTGGGTGTCGGCGTCCATGCCATCGCCGAGCCTGGTTGCGTCCGCTGTTGCAGCGAGGAGGTCGCCTGCCCGTTTAGCGAGGTCCTTTTGGATGAGAACCCGGCTGATTGCAGTGCACCGCTGACCGCTTGTCTGGAGCGCTGCGCCCGCAACTTGTTGGATAGTGCCCTCCAGGTCGTCGGTATCGTTGATGATTACGGCGTTCTTTCCGCCAAGTTCTAGCTGCACCGGGATCAGGTTTTGTGCGGCGGCGGCATAAACAAGGCGGCCGACCTCAACCGAGCCGGTAAAACTGAGCCCATGAATGTCGCCTTCGGCGATGATCTTGGACGCCGAACGACCACTGACCATTGCGATCTGGAAGAGATCCTTGGGAAGGAATTCTCGGGCGATATCGGCCAAGAGGAAGGAGGCGGCGGGGGTGTACTGGGAGGGCTTCATAATCACCGCATTGCCGCATGCAATGGCCGGGCACATTTTGCGTAGGGGCGTCATCGCTGGAAAGTTCCAGGGCGAGATGCAAAAAATCACACCCCGCGGGCGGCGCAGGATCTGATTGGAAAAACCGGCACGCCCAGTTGCGATCGCGGTGGCACCCATGCGGGCAGCTTCGCCCACCATGAAGCGGCCCTCGGCACAGCCTTTGAGCGTTTCATTACGGGCCTCGGTGAAGGTTTTGCCCTGTTCGAGCGTGATCGCCTCGGCAATCTCGTCTACGCGGCTGACGACAGTGTCGAGGAAGGCATCCAGCCGCTCGCCCCTTTCGAGCCCCGGCACACGCGCCCATTGGGCGGCGGCGGCATTGGCGCGGTCGATCATGGCAGCGGTCTCGGCCTCGCTCGGGATAGCGTAGCGGCCGATGTTTTGCGCTGGTCGGGCCGGGTTTAGAGTGTCGTAAAAGGGGCCGGCGTTCATGGCGTAGTCGTATTGAAGGGTCATGGGCTGCTCCTCTTGAACGGGAATTGGCGGGCCGTTTTGCCCCTTACACCGCGGCGGTAGCGGGCTAAGGGTTCACCGAATTTGAGGCCCTCTCGCGGGCCCCTTGGAGATGCGAAAGCAGGGCGTCGCGGGCACCGGTTTCGTCGCGATCCGCGATCTTCTGGATCAGATTTCGGTGTTCGTGGAACGCAGGGCCGTCGGCGTGAAACTGTGGTGGCAGACTGAGCCGGGCGAGCAGCATCACGGTCTCGATGCTCTGATGCACGTCCGAGATCAATTGGTTCTCTAACGATTTGACGATGCAATGGTGCAAAAGCGCGTCAAGCGCGATCCGGCGCGAGAAGTGATCAAGGATCGGTTCCGATTTGGCTGCGTTGGCGGCGATCAGGTCTTCGGTTTCCACCCTCAGGCGGGCCAGTTCGCCGCTATCGGCGGAGCGGACGTAGTGTCCGATGGCCTGCATCTCAATGAGGATGCGCAGATCGTAGGCGTCCTCGACTTCTTTGCGGGTCACCTCTCGGATTGAGACGCCGCGTTTCGGGATCAAACGGACCACGTTTTCGGCTTCGAGCCATTTCAGAGCCTCCCGAACGGCCGGGAGGGTGGCGCCTGTGATCTCTGAAATTTCGCGCTGGCTGACCAAGTGTCCGGGGCGAATTCGCCGTGCAAGCAGGGCATCCATGATCTTGCGGTGGGCGTTACTTCTGGAGGAGGCGGTTGGTGCGTTGTCGTCGGAAACGTCGGTCTCAATCTCTAGCAATGTCTTACCTCGATGGCTTTCCGCAGACTTGACACATTCGGGTCGGCATGTGAATACCTACCTTAAATCTTATTTGAGCGCTCAGTAAAGCGCCCAGAGTAAGCTGCCAAAAATAGGGGGGTGCTTTTTGATGATCCACACGGCTCCAATCGAGGGCAGCCAAGCTGGTTTATCGGGATTCGCCCGCCACAGCGGCGCGGTAGGCGTCCGAAACAACCTCGTGATCTTGAACCTGACGGGGCTGAGCGAGATGGCCGCCAGGCGCGCCAGCGCGGCTGTGCCGAGGTCGGTTCTGGTGAGCTTCCCCTATGGCATGGGGTTGGTTGGTGAAGATCTGGCGGCGGCGACGCGCCTTTTGTCGGGTATCGCCATGCATCCGAATGCTGGGGCCGTGGTTCTGGTCAGCGCGGATCGCACGCGGCTAGAGGAAATCAGCGCTAAGTTGGAGCGTGAAGGGCGCGCGTTTGAGGGCATCTGCATCGACGATGTTGCGCATGACTCCGGAGCGTTGAGCGCGCGCATCGTCCGGGCGGGGGCCCGGCTCGCACAGGCCGCATCCACTCTGCACAGGACACCCTTCTCCCTTGGTGATCTGTGCTTTGCGGTGGAATGCGGCCTGTCCGACCCGACATCGGGCATCGCCGCAAACCGGTTGATAGGCGAATTTAGCGACCGTGTGATCTCGGCAGGCGGGACCGTCATCATGGGCGAAACGCTCGAATGGCTGGGCGTCGAAAAGGTGCTTGCCGACCGTGCTGCATCGCCCGAGGTAGCCAGCGCCATACTGACGGCCGTCGCGCGGCGCGAAGCGATGGCCCAGCGGGCCGGCGTCGATCTTTTGGGGGTCAACCCTAACCGGCGCAACATCGAAGAAGGGCTCACAACGATCGAGGAAAAGGCGTCAGGAGCCATTGCGAAATCCGGTAATGCAGAAATCCAAGGCATGCTGGCCCATGGTGAGGCTCCGGCTGGACCCGGGCTGTGGCTCATGGATCAGCCGAGCTATTCACCTGAATCACTGACGGGCTTTGCATCTGCCGGCGCCCAGATCGCGCTATTTTCGACGGGCAGCGGCAACAGCTATGCCAGCGCATTAATGCCGACAATCAAGATCACGGCGAACGCGCAGACTGCAAAAAGGCTGGACACACAGGTCGATTTCGATTGCTCGGAGCTGATGGCCGGGGGCGACATCGATAAGGTGACGGATCGGCTACTGACCCATGTGGCTGCGGTGGCTTCAGGCATGCTTACCTTCGGAGAGATCATGGGCGAGGGCAGCGAAGCCTTCAGCCGTTTCGGAGCAACGCTATGACCCATCTGGCGCTGCGCCTCGATCCTCAGGACGATGTTGCGGTCGTATTGGCTGCGACTCCTGCGGGCGGTTCCGTTCAGGCGGACGATGGAGCAGTTGTCGTGACCGCAAGAGCCACGATACCGATCCATCACAAGATCGCCTTACGCGATCTGGCCGAGGGCGAAGCGCTTCGGCGCGGCGGCATCGTGATAGGCCAGACAACGGCGTCCATAATAAAGGGCGATCACGTCCACACCCACAACCTTCGCAGCCTGCGCGCTCAGCCCAATTCCCGGAGCATGAAATGAGCGCTTTACCAAGATCGCTGCAGAAGGGCATCGCGCTCAGATCAGCCTGGAAGGACGGCCGTCAGACGTCGGGGGTTTGGTCGACTCTGGGATCTGCAGAAGTAGCAGGCCTCATGGCGCAGGCTGGACTAGATTACCTCCTGGTAGACCTAGAACACGGCGCGGGCGGTGTCGACGGACTGATCCGCCAAGTGCAGGCCATCGAACATACCGATTGCGCGGTTTTTGCGCGACTGCCAGATCATAGCGCAGCGGCGACAAAGCGTGTGCTTGATGCTGGCGCCAACGCCCTTCTAGTGCCGCAGGTCGAGACTGCCGAAGAGGCCCGACACGTGATTGAGGCCGCGGTCTTTCCGCCTGAGGGTCGCCGGGGCGTAGCTGTGGGCGCGATTGCCGCGTCAGACCGGGGCTTTTCACCAGATCTCTACTTTCACCGGGCAAATGAGGCGCTGTCCATAATCGCGCAAATCGAGTCGCCCGAAGCCGCTAGTAGGTTGGACGACTTTTTGGCGCTTGAAAGGCTCGACGGGATTTTCATTGGGCCCAATGATCTGTCGGCGACAATGGGGCTGTTTCGCCAGTGGGAACATCCCGAATTCATCGCCCTATTCGAGGATATCCAGCGACGGGTTCAGGCCGCTGGTAAGATGTTTGGCGCTTTGCCGTATCCGGGTCGCGATGCTGCTGCGTTGCGTGCCAGCGGGGCAGTTTTGGTTCCGAACGGATCCGATCAGGGCTTTCTAAGGGCCGGAGCCTCAGCCCAGGTCGACTCGATCAAAGGAGTGGTCTGATGTCGGCTGACGGTCAAAAACCCCCTCTTCAACCAACACGTCGCGAGGTTGAGATGAAGTTCACAGAAATTGAAATCAGAGCCTGTAAGCACCTGCCGGACGTGCCTCACAAACTAAAAGATGGGTCGCCCGTGAGCTTTGAGTTCCTGGCGATGAAATTTGAGACGGACGTCGGGCTGTCCATTGAGACCTTTGGCTTTGCGGGCCGCAGTGCTCTGGCTATGGGCGAGGTATCTGCCCAGATGGTTCGGCCGTTCTTCATCGGTCGGAATCCTGCCTATCGCGAGCGCAACGCATTTGATTTCCGGCGGCTGAATCGCGCTTGGAACTTTGCGCCGGGCTATGCCTACGCGCCCTATGACATTGCCTCTTGGCTCGCGCAGGCGCAGGCGGCGGAGCTTCCGCTCTATAAATTCATCGGAGCGATGCATGACGCGGTGCCAATCTATGGTTCTTCGATGACTCTGGAAACGCCAGATGCCTATGCGGCAGAGGCGGTGGCGCTGCGCGACCGCGGCTGGGGGGCATACAAGCTCCATCCGCCCGCGGATTGGGACATGACCGTGGCTGCGCACCGCGCCTGTCGCGAGGCCGTGGGCCCCGACTTTAGGCTGATGAGCGACCCGGTAGGGAACTTCAATTTTCACCGCAATCTCGTCTTCGGGAAACTCTTGGAAGAGCTGGATTACTACTGGCTCGAAGAACCCATGTTCGATGAGTATCACGGCTCGCTCAAGGCACTCTCGGACGCGCTGTCTATCCCCATCGTGGGTGGCGAAACGGCGGAAAATCACCCCGGGGGTGTTGCTAATCTGATTGCGGATCGCGCTGTCGATATCGTGCGCGGTGATGCGAGCTGGTCCGGCGGGATCACCGGCCTTTTAAAGACAGCCCATCTGGCCGAAGCGCACGGCATGAATTGCGAGATCCACACTGCGATCTACCATCCGCTCGAGCTGGTGAACCTGCATTGCTGTGCGGCAATCCGAAACAACGAATTCTTCGAAGTCTTGGTGCCCGAGCACCTCTTCGATGTGGGACTGTCAGAGCCCATCGACGTGCGCGACGGGATGGCCCATCTGCCGCAAGCCTCGGGTCTCGGGATCGCGCTGGACTGGGATTTTATCGACAATGCAACGCTGAAGGTCTTTTGATGGCGGAGGTGTCTGCACAGATTGATCGCAGCGCGGCCATCAACGAAGAGCGCCGCCGTGCCTGGCGGCAACGTGGTATCTACCTGGCCTTGATCGTTGTCACGGGCGTTCTGACTTTTCCGATCTTCTGGATGGTCTCGGTTTCGTTGAAGCCAACGGTGGAGACTTTCTCGCTGCCGCCGCGTCTTTTGCCAAAAGTGTTTCACTGGGGCGGCTATATCGAAGTGCTCGGCGACCCTCAGTTCCGCAGATTTTTGTTTAACTCCTACATTGTCGGGCTAGCAGTGACGGCGCTGTCGCTGGTCATCGGAACGCTCGCGGCCTTTGGATTTTCCCGCTACCAGTTCTTTGGTGACAAGGCGGCAAAGCTCTTTGTCATCACCACACAGATGGTGCCGACAATCACTCTTTTGATCCCGTTTTTCGGAGTGATCGTTTTTCTGAAGCTCTATGACACTCTGTGGGGTCTGGTTCTAACCTACCTGACATTCTCACTGCCTTACGCCGTCATTATGATGAACGGCTACCTCGACACGATCCCGAAGGACTTCGACGAGGCGGCAACGATAGACGGCTGTTCGCCCCTGGGAGTTTTGTTCCGCGTGCTGTTGCCCGTGGCGACGCCGGGGATCATCTCGACTGCGGTCTACACATTTCTATTGGCCTGGAACGAGTTTCTTTTTGCGCTCGCGCTAACGCGATCGATCGAGATGCGCACCGTGCCGGTTGGGATTTCCATGATGGTCGGCGAGTTCGGCCTGAAATGGGATGAGATGATGGCCTTTTCGGTCATCGGTTCTGTGCCCGTCCTGATCTTGTTCATGGCGGTCCAGAGGTTCGTCGTCTCCGGCTTGTCGGCCGGTGGCATCAAAGGATGACGCAATCAAAAGAGGCCCCGTTCGGTCATCGCCTACGGGTCCAAAAAAGCGGAGGAGATAAAAGATGAAACATGCAATCCGAGGTTTACTGGTCGCCACGGCCATGGCCGTGCCTCTGGCGGCGGCGGCACAAACCGAAATCGAATGGCTGCAATGGTTCGCGGCTGAGGATGACAGTGGGTTCTACAGCGCGCTGGTCGAAGAATTCGAGGCGGCAAACCCCGACATTTCGGTGAAATTGGTTACCCAACCCTTCGGTAAGGTCCGCGAGAGCATCGTCACCGACAGCGCCATCGGCATTGGCTCGGACGTTCTGGGGCTCAACATGCCATGGACAGCAGAGTTTCTGGATATCGGCCTTCTGGAGCCGCTCGACGCCTATATGGGAGCTGATGGCAACAGCTTTGACGTGGATGATTTGGTGCAGGCCCCGATTGGCAAGATCAATGGTAGCACCTGGATGGTTCCACTGAATGCGTTTCCATTCGTGATGCATGTCAATAAAGGGCTCGCGGAAGACGCCGGATTTGACGCGCCACCCACCAGCTGGGAGGAGCTGCGCGAACAGGCTATCGCAATCTCTGGCCTCGGGGACGGAATTTCTGGTCTCGGGATGCCGTTTTCCAGCCAGCCGCCTTCGAACGGTCCGATCCTGACCTTCCTGCCCCTGCTCTATGCAAACGGCGGCCGGATAATGGACGGCACGACACCAAACTTCGACAATCCGAAAGTAGTCGAGACGCTGACATTCATCAAAGAACTGGATGATGCCGGAGGCATCGCTCCAGGCGCCGCATCACGTACTGGTGGTGTTGATCTGGAAGAGTTTATCGCCGGTCGCTCGGGTTTCTTGATCTCGCCAGGGGTCCATTCAAGCGCGATAACGTCACGCAACCCAGATCTTGACTACACAGTGGTCCGAGTGCCCACGAACACCGTCGCGGCCTATCGCGTGCACGGTTGGGAGCTGGGAATCGCAGCAAGCAGCGATAAGAAGGAAGAAGCGTGGCGCTTCATCGATTTCCTGCTGTCCAAGGACGTCAACGCACGGGTTGCCGAAGCATCGAACGCGCTACCGGGTAACCTCGCAGCGCTGGAGACTGTATCCATGGATGCAGGTGACATCCAAAAAGCACAGATGGCGATCCTCGCCGAGGACGAGCCCGTTGAAGAGCTGCGTCAGGCGCCTAGTGCAGTTGGTTCCTGGTCGATCATGACTGAGGAGATCCAGTCCATGCTGAACGGCGACCAAAGCCCTGCCGAGGCTGCCACCAATGTCCAGGCGCGCTGGATGGAACTGATCAGCTAACACGCTTTGCCCGGCCGGTGCGCTCGCCGGGCACACCAATTTGCGACGGAGCCCTTGCGTGACCAACACCATTCGGACGATCAACGATCGCGGGACGCCCTATCTGTTTCTGTTGCCGTGCTTGTTGGTCCTCGGATCGCTATTGAGTGTTCCGCTCTACAAGGTTGTTGAATACTCGCTCTTTGACAACGTGATCGTCGAACGCAATCCGACCTTTGTCGGGCTTCAGAACTACCGCGATCTCCTGAGTGATCCGGGCTACTGGTCCGCAACGCTCAATACCGTGATATTCACATTGGGCTCAGTCATCGGCCATATCATCGTGGGCACCGGTCTGGCATTATTGGTGAATGCCGACATCCCGCAGCGCGCGCAGACGATTTTCCGGTCGCTGCTGATCTTACCTTGGATCTTTACCGCCGTGGTTGTCGCGTTGAATTGGCAGTTGTTGCTAAACCCGTTCGGGGTGGTCAACTACGTGTTGGACACGCTTGGCTTGATTTCCGAGCCATTGGACTGGTTAGGAGACCCGGCGCTTGCAATGTGGTCACTGCTGATCATTTCGACGTGGCGCGGCTACCCATTCATCATGGTGAGCTTCCTGTCAGGTCTGCAATCAATCCCCCGCGAGCTTTATGAAGCGGCCGAGATTGACGGCGCGGGCTTCTGGGGCAAGTTTTGGCACGTCACCGTGCCGCAGCTGAAACCGGTGATCTACGGGGTCGCGCTGCTTGATCTTATCTGGACGTTCCAGCTGTTCCCCCTTGTCTGGCTGACGACAGGCGGAGGGCCTGGACGCGCCACCGAAGTTCTGTCGACGCTGACTTTCCGGGCTGCGTTCGTTGATTTCGAATTTAGTCAAGCTGCGACCGCGGCGGTGTCCATTTTGGTCATATCAGCTGCATTCACAGTCCTTTACCTTCGCAACGAAGCGCAGAAAGTCTAACCCATGTCCCGCATCGAAATCCGCGATTTGGTCAAAATGTACGGCACGCAGCAGGCTCTCTATGGCATCGATATCCAGATCGAAGAAGGCGAGTTCTGCGTCCTGGTGGGCCCGTCGGGCTGTGGCAAGTCCACCACGCTTAGGATGGTGGCCGGGCTGGAGACGATATCGGGTGGTGAGGTCGTGATCGGCGACCGGGTGGTAAACGGGCTCAAGGCCAAAGATCGCGGGATCGCAATGGTTTTCCAGAACTACGCACTTTATCCGTCGAAGACCGTCTACAACAACATGGCTTTCGCTTTGCAGATGGCGAAAATGCCTAAAGACGAAATCCACCGGCGGGTGCAGGAAGTAGCGGATATTCTCGAACTGCGGCCCCTACTGGATCGCAAACCAGGCGCGTTGTCTGGCGGCCAACGCCAGCGGGTGGCTATGGGCCGGGCCATCGTTCGCGACCCTGAGGTGTTCCTCTTTGACGAGCCACTATCAAACCTCGATGCAAAGTTGCGCGGGCAGATGCGTGCTGAGATCAAGCGCTTGCACCAGCGGTTGAACAACACGATCATCTACGTCACCCATGATCAGGTGGAAGCCATGACCCTGGCGGATCGGATCGTGATCATGCGAGACGGGCGTATCGAACAGCAGGGTACCCCCGAAGAAGTCTTTCACGACCCGGCCACGCAGTTTGTCGCCGGTTTCATGGGTAGCCCGCCAATGAACCTGACGACCTGCAAAGTGACAGATACCGGCCTGGCTCTTGGCACCGCAAACGTCGCTTGCCGAGTGCCCAAGCGTCTGTCGCCGGGGGACACGGTTGTCTTTGGCATACGCGCTGATGACATACGCCCCAACGTTGAGGGCGCAGCGGCCGTGACGGTCGAGGCCAAGCTGGACCTGATCGAGGGTCTGGGCACCGAGAACCTCGTGCATTTCATGCTGGGAGGGGAGACCATAATCGGTAAGACCGACGGGCGCGCGAAATACACAAGTGGCCAGACCGTATCATTGGCGCTCGACATGGCGCATTCCTATTTCTTTGACAGCGAGACAGGCGCGCGTATCCGATGACCGATGCGGAGATCGGACTGGGGTTTGCCCTTTTGGGGACAACGAACGCCGCCCCGATTAGCGATGCGGACGCCGAGGCAATCTTCGCAACAGCATGGGACCTTGGTATTCGTCGCTTTGACACTGCGCCGCTCTATGGCGGGGGGCTTTCTGAAGAACGCCTGGGCAGGCTGCTATGTGGTCTTCCAAGGAATGAGTATGTCCTATCCTCCAAGACTGGTCGCTTCCGCGACTATGCGCGGGCAGTGACCGATCCGAAGGGGAACCCGGGCGATTGGCACGACTATTCGGCGGAGGCGACGCGGCGCAGTGTTGAGGCCAGTTTAGAGCGGTTGGGGACGGACCGGCTCGATATCGTGTTCGTCCATGATTGTGACGCCCATATCGATGGCGCGCTGGAGGGCGCGTTGCCGGAGCTGCGCAGGATGCAGCAAGAGGGGATCGCCGGCGCGGTGGGCTGTGGCTCGAACGTCGCGGCCACTCATGAGGCACTATTGGAAGCCGCTGAACTGGACGTGCTGATGGTGGCCGGTCGTCTCACGCTCTTGGATCAGAGCGCCGCGGGCAAATTGCTCGCTTTGGCCGAGGCTCGCGGCGCCGTCGTGGAGCTGGCCGCGCCTTTCAACTCCGGCATTCTGGCTGCGGGTCCGGACGAGGCTGCGACGCGTTTTGACTATTCCCAGCCTGACCAGGCCATCCGGGCACGCGCACGGGAAATCGAAAGAATCTGTGCGATCCATAATGTGTCGCTCCGCCGCGCGGCATTGCACTACCCGATTGCGCATCAGGAGGTTTCCCGGCTGGTCCTTGGGATCGTGGAGCCAGACGGACTGCGTGAAAACCTCGCTGATGCGGCGACCCCGGTGCCCAATGCGCTGTGGGAAGCGCTCGAAGCGCTGGGCATCCCCAACCCGCTTAGGCAGCTATGATCGAGGCCGTCGACAGCCACATCCACATCTGGGACCGAACCCGGGGCGAGACCTTCATCGCTGAAAAACAATTCCGGCAACTAACAGGACAGGCCTTCCTGCCGGAAGAGGTACCCGAGATGCTGACGTCCACAGGCGCGTCTTCCGCTGTACTGGTGCATGGACCCTCAAGCCTTAGTCACACCGCACATTGCCTAGAAATGGCGCGCGCCCACTCTTTCTTCCTGTCTGTCATCGGCTGGGTCAACATTCGGGGCGGGAACTGGCCCCAAGAGCTTGCTGAATTCTCGAAGGATCGGATTTTTCGAGGAATCCGGCTTATGCCTGTGCTCGATCCCGAACCGGAAGCATTCTTGCGGTCGAGGGGCGTCGAAGAGGCGTCACTCGTGTTGGGAGCTTCGGGTCAGGTACTGGAAGTTCTTGCTGCACCTCCGCTCTTGCCAGCTGTCGCTGATATCGCGCGAACGGCACCTGATACGATGGTATCACTGGCTCATTTCGGGCTTCCGTCGGGACTGATGGAAGATCTTCGCGGCTGGAGTGACGCTTTGTCGAAAGTCGCGGCGAACCCGAATACCATCGTCAAAGTCTCTGGATTGCCCTTGACCGGTCATTTGGAGAAGGACATCGAGATGACCTTGCCACATCTACAAGTACTTCTTGACCAGTTTGGACCGGAACGGATGTGCTATTCGAGCAATTGGCCTGTGGCGACAGCACTTGCCACGCCTGCGCATTGGCGGCACGTCATCGACGCAGCGATTGCGGAGTTTGGTCTTGCCAACAATGAAAAAGCAAGCGTCTTTGAGACCACGGCTCTGCACCATTATAGCCCGAGGGTGATTTGACCATAGGGCGGAAGGGAATATCCTAAGACCCTAAGACCCTAAGACCCTAAGACCCTAAGAGCAGTAGTGCCTTTACATTTCCGTAATAGCATTGGGTGGCCGCGTCGCTTACGCCCGAGGCACTTCTGCGTTGCGCCTTCGACCAGACAACACAATGCAATACGCTTACGCAGCGAATTACTGGTTCGGCAAGCTGCATCGCAGCATCCAGAAAGGGTGTTTAGTGTCCGGTAAGGGCCGATCAGACTTTTGGTTCGCATACTTAGCAGAGTTGGTCACCTTCGTTCTCGGCGGCACGGCAAGCTATTGGGTCTTCGCTGGACAGACAAAACCCGAGAGAACGGGCTCGCGACATGTACCGTCCTCCCAGTTCTCCCCCGTCATTCTGTACGTCGAAATGGTGAGCTGAAAGCGTGACGCAGTTATTGATTTGAGCAATAAGCTCTTCCCTTTCGGCAGTCTCCTGGCTCGTTCGGGATTGTCCGACCAGAGCAAGAATGGAAACTGATAGGGCCAAGGCAGAAATGCCGATAGGTAAATAGTCCTTCATCTATGAATACTCTCAATTTCGTGATTTCAGCTTGGAGAATGCACTAGTTTTCATGATTGTCCCAAGGTCTGCTTAGTTTGCGCCGCAATGCAGCATAAGTATTGGCTCTCAAGGTCGGCAGAGGGCCGCCCGTGAAGAAGGCCCAAACTGCTAGATCTCAATAGCCTCAGCAATCGCAAGGGCATCTTCTAGTTCAACGCCAAGGTATCGAACAGTGCTGTCCATCTTTGTGTGCCCCAGTAGAAGCTGAACAGCGCGCAGGTTGCCTGTCTTCTTGTAGATCTGGGTTACCTTTGTCCGCCTCATCGAATGTGTACCATATGCGCTTGCCTCGAGGCCGATCGATGTGACCCAATCGCGGACTATACGAGCATATTGGCGTTTCGAAATATGAAGACGCTCATGGAAGCGGCCCGGCCAAAGATACTCTGAACCAATCATGAGGTCATCTTCCATCCACTTCTCGACCGAGCTTCTAGTGCCTTCTGAAATCTCAAAACGCACAGGTTTCTGCGTTTTGCTTTGCAACACAGACGCTCGCTCCTTGATCTGGCCGGACGCCATGACATCGACTACTTTTATCTTCACCAGATCACAGCCGCGTAGCTTGTCCGTCATCAAATGAAGTGGTCCAATTGAGCTGACTGCGTTGAGGACGGCCTGTCTCATCGATTGTGATGTTATGCGGCGCGCCCGAGATTGAGCAAGCGTCGCTGTTTCATTGTTCTTTCCTTAGTTTTTCTCCTTTC
>JBCCTQ010000010.1:0-104614 GCA_039198225.1 Pseudomonadota bacterium | reverse complement strand
CGGAGCGGGGCGCGCGGACGATCCGCCTGTCCTACGCGCGTGCGACTGCGGACATCGTCGAAGGGTTCCGGCGCATATCAGGATGAGAAACACCATAGCGGTGACTTGCGCAGCATGCTCAGTGCGATCTCACACCGAGTTTCCTCGGCCAGAGACTGGAAATTGACACCGTGGTCCGCTAGCCGACGGTGAAAAGACCGCACACTGAAACCCAATTCTCGGGCAACATCTGCCACCTTTGGGAGGCCTTCGCTCAAAACGCGCGCGATCTCATCCTTCGTCGTGCGCACCAATGTTGGTTCAGAGTTGACTTGCTTCAATTCGGCTTCGAGGTGTTTTGTGAAGAACTCTGATAGCGCGCGATCACCAAGTCTGTTCTCAGTCTCAAGGGTCGACTGAGAAAACAAAACTCCGTCCGCCTTGGCGCCAAATTCCACCGCACAGCCAAAGAACTCTTCAAATAAATGGGCATCTCGTGGCGGCGCGTGCCGGAAGGTGACCGTTTCCGGTGTAACCTTGTCTGCCGCTACTTGGTCGACGGCTTGAAACATCGCCGATAGGCCAGCCTCGGGCGAAAACACCAAACCGGGCCCAAACCCGACAAGGATCTCTTGCCTCAGCAAAGTGGCCGTACCCTGCTCATCCAGATGATAGCGGACGCTGTCGGAAAGGAGCGTGTGATACCGCGCCATCCGCTGCAGTACACCTCGGACGTTCGGCGCTGCTTTGCACGCCAACGCAAGTATGCCCAACTTATCAATATCTATCGACTGCGCATGTCGGATTGAGAGGGCGGCCCGGTCAGGCACCCGCTGAGCGACCAACCCAAGAATTTCGTAGTGCGACTTCACCGTGATCTTGCCTTTTTTAACAGGCACTTGCAGCAAGGTCTCTTCGCCTTGCGACAAACGTCCCACTGGCGTCAGCTTTAGTCCAGCCGCACCGGCGAAATATTGAGTCACTATGATCGATACGGAAGGCATAGCTACCGAATTCTCCCACGAGCGCTGGAAAGGAATAGCATTGACCCATTGGTTAACATGCCGGATCCAGAGTTGAAAAATCTATGCGCAAGTCCCTGCATTGAAGACCCCCTACGCTTAATCCCTTAGCAGGATTTCTTTGCCCCAACGGACAAAGAAGAAGATAGTTGGGCTCAAGTCAGGTTGCGGTTTGTCCTCGATCGAGATCAAGGTTTCTGTTGAAACTGAGCTGGTACACCGAGTATCCGCCAGGCAGGCTGCGACCGCAGCATTCGTGGACTAGGCGGGAGGTCTGATAAGGACCGCGTATCGCACGTGCTGAAATTAGTACCGTTCTGGCGAGCAAGCTGCGCAAGAGCCTGAACGCAACAAACATCACTCACAACGCCATCGGTTGACGTCTCTTGCCAGCTTGTCGAGCAGTGCAGTCAGTGTGGATCTTTCCTCCTTTGTTAGGCATTTCAGCATCTTGGCCTCTGCCTTTGAAAATTTTGCCATAAGGGCGTCGTGGACGCCGCGACCTGACCGGGTGATGTTGAGCACTTGGCGACGGGTATCGACCGTGTCTCGGGTTCGGGTGATGTACCCATTTTTGACGAGGGATGTGACTGCCCGGCTGACGGTGTTCGAGGGTTGTTCGGTGATCTCGCAGATGTCACGGGCATAAAGGTTGTCGCGGAAACTCAGACAAATCAAGACCGTCAACTCCGGTCGGATCAGCCCCGTCTCACGCTCCATTTTCCGCAATAAAGGCTCACGCCAGAAATTTGTGAGAAAGGAAATGCGATAGGCGACCGGAATGCGTGTCGCGTCGAGAATGTCGATGAGTTTCATGGCGGGACGATAATTCCCTATTGCTCCAAATGGAAGAATATAGTTCCATATGGAGCAATATTCGGGGAGGAGCTCTTGAGCGCCAGGGTAAGCATTTCAGTTCTTGCTGCATGTCTTGTGATTTTGATGCTGGCCATTTTTTAGCAGGTTTTTTGCAGTGCGCTGGACATCAACCCAATCAAGCAATTCGAGAGCAGCTTGCCGATCGGCGGTTCTGCCATCAGCTTGAATTCGCTTCTAGATCTGCAATGGCACCTCTTGGTCATCGTTGGGGTATTGCCCGTTGGGTTGGTCTGGCTGGCCGACAAATATGTGCGCGTTGATTTTCTCTACGCCCGGCAAAAGCCCCGTTGGAAAGCGCGAGTTAACCTGATTGGAAACCTCGTCTTTGCCGTCCCTTATTTCGTTCTGATCCTGCCAGAGGCCTGGGATTTCACAGCCCGAGCTTGGACCTCGGATGAGGCCTCGCGGAACGGTGGGCTAAATGATCTATGGATCATCAAAGCCATCCTTCCGCTTGGACTTGCGCTGTTGCTGTTGTCGATCGTAGTCGAGCTAGTGCGTTTAATGCGGAAAGCCCGATGAGCGAAGCCGCCCTTCCCTTGGCCACGGCGGCGCTGACGCTCGGCGGCATCCTCGCAGGGTATCGCGCGGGTAAGGTTCTTGCAGGCGCAGCGGCGATATTCACCCTGATCTCAGATCTGCCGCTTGCCTTTTTCAACCTGCTGGTCAGCCGGATCTATGCCAATGTGCTGTCGAACTGGCTTTTGGTGGCGATCCCCATGTTCATTTTCATGGGGCTGATCCTCGAGACGTCAGACGTCGCGGAACGATCGCTCATAGCGGCTCAACGTTCGTTGGGCGGCAGCGCATCGGGTATTGGGCTGTCGGTGCTCGTGATCGGCATCCTGTTGGCGGCATCTTCGGGTATCGTGGGCGCTTCGGTCGTTCTGCTGACCCGTCTGGCCCTGCCCCGCCTGATCGACGCCGAATATGACAACAAGACCTCCGCCGGTCTGGTTGCAGCGTCAGGTACTTTAGCCATTTTAATCCCGCCTTCGATGATGCTGGTCATCCTCGGTGATCAGTGACAAATACCCGTTCCTGCTATGTTTGCCGGCGCCATTGGCCCTGGTCTCCTATTGGTGCTGGCATATACGGGGATCGTTTTTTGGCGCGCGCGGGGTCTGCCCGCCCTCGCCCCGGAAGATCGGACCTCACTCGGTCGGATGGCTTTAGACCTCGGGCCGCTGTTGATCTTGGTTATCTCCGTGTTGGGATCGATCATCGCTGGCCACGCCACCCCGACCCAGGCCAGTGGTCTCGGTGCTTTTGGTGCCGTGTTGATCACCCTACTCTACCGCCGCTTTAGTTTTTCGATGCTGATGGAGGCATCGCGGAAGACCGTTGTGACTACCTCCATGGCGCTCTTCGCCATGATTGGCGCGACCTGCTTTGCTGCGGTATTCAAAGGCATCGGCGGAGACGATCTGGTTGAAGCGGGCGTGACCCTTTTCGGTGACGGCCCGTTCACCGTGCTGATCGTGGTCATGGGCGTTCTCTTTGTTCTGGGCTCCGTGCTGGATTGATTGGAAATCACGCTCATCCTTCTGCCGATCTTTGCGTCGATTGTCGCGGGGCTCAACTTTGGCAATAGGTTAGCGGGGGAAGCGCTACTCATTTGGTTCGGCATCGTTGTGGCCGTGAACCTGCAAACGTCGTTCCTGACGCCGCCCTTCGGGTTTTCGCTGTTGTATTTGCGGGGGGCGGCTGGGGAGCGGCTTTCAACCACAGAGATTTACTGGGGCCTTCTGCCCTTTATCGCGCTGCAGCTTTTGGTGTTGGCGCTTCTGATCCTGTTTCCCGGGCTGATCACCGGACTGACTTAAGGGAAGAAACATATGCGAAAGACACTCATTGCTGCCGCTTTTGCAGCTCATGCCGCGCCCGCGATGGCCGCGGATTTCAACCTTCAAAGCGCCTTTGGCGGCTTGCCGGTGCTCGACCCCACGGCAAAGCGTTTTGTCGCCAATGTATCCGCCCTGACGAATGGCGAGGTGAACCTTAACTACCTGCTGGCGGGCGAGCTTTCTCCCCCGTTTGAAATTTTCGACAATGTCTAGAGCGGGGCGATTGACGCGGCCTGGTCATACGCCGCCTATGCCTCGGGCAAGGAACCGGCTGCAGCCCTTTTCGGTTCGGTGCCTTTTTGGGGGTGATCCGCTATCTTATATCAGTTGGCTCCACCACGGAGGTAGGCTGGAGCTGTGGCGCGAAATTTATGAGCCCTACAATCTGGTCCCAATGGCCTGCGACATGATCCTGTCTGAGGCAGGGGATGGTACACCAACCTATTGAAGATCCCGAGGATTTGCAGGGTTTAAATATCCGCATTGGCGGGCTCGGCGGAGCCATTCTGGGTAAACTGGGAGCAAACGCGAGGTCGCTGCCGGCAAGCGAAATTTCGACTTCGCTTGAGACCGGGCGGTTGGATGCTACTGAGCTGAGTTTCCCACTGGTCGATGAGCTTTTGGGCTTCGACAAGGTGGCCAAGCACTATTCCTTCCCTGGCTGGCACCAACCCGCGGGCTTCATCGAATTCTATATGAACAACGACAAATGGGATGCCTTGACCGACGATCAACGGACCGCGATCGAAGTGTCCTGCTCGGATGCGAGTCTTGATGCGATGGGCATCGCAGCGGGTGCACAAGGCCCCATCCTGGAAGAGTTCCGCGCAAATGGCGTCGAGGTCAAATGCTTCCCTGACAGCGTATTGGATGCGCTCCGTGCCGCGGCGGATGAACTCTATGCAGAGAAATCTGCCGAAGATCCGATGTTTAAAAGGGTCATCGAAAGCTACCACGCCTTTGCGGCCAGCTACAACGAGTATCAGACGCTCTCTTCGCTCAATTGATCCTGTTCGGTGCTGCCTGTTTTGACGGGCGGCACCGGCCCTTCCTTAGTTGGAGATCGGCCAATGCGGCCTAGCAGAGATCGCATTCTGACATCCCATGTGGAGTCCTTGCCGCGCCCACAAGACCTTTTGGATATGCGGGGGGCCAAGGAGACGGGTGAAGAGATCGATAATGCGGTCGTCCAGGCTCGGATTTCCCAGGCCATTAACGACGTCGTCGCGGCACAGATCGCAACGGGCGTGGACATCGTAAACGACGGCGAGAACTCCAAAACCTCATATACGCTTTATATCCGCGACCGGCTGAATGACGTTGGACCAAAGCCCCCGGAAAAAGAACTGCCCAGGACGGCCCAGCACCGTGACCTGATGGACCGCCCAGTCATGGTCGAACGCACCGCGCGCATCAACCAGGGCATAAGCTGGTTCGATCGGGCTAAGCCTCCGGCGGCGATCGGTCCGGTCACCTATCGCGATAATGAGCCATTGAGAACGGGCCTAAAAAACCTACGAGCGGCCTGTGAGGTCCGCGGGATCGAAGAGGCTTTCGTCAATTCGGCATCGCCCGGGGTGCTGGCAAATTTTGTGCCCGATATGCATTACGGCGATGAAGAGGCCTATATCGCCGATCTTGCCGACGCCATGGCCGTTGAATACGAGGCAATAGCCGCAGCGGGTTTCATCCTACATATTGATGCGCCCGACTTTGGTTCAGCCCGGCACAACCAATACCAGGACCTTGACCAAGAGGAATTTCTGAAGATCGCCGAGCGCAATGTTGATGCGCTAAACCAAGCCACCCGCAACATTGCGCCTGAAGCCATGCGCATGCACATCTGCTGGGGCAATTACGAAGGCCCGCATACCCACGACATTCCTCTCGACGCGCTCCATCCGGTGGTTATCAAGGCGCGGCCATACGGGCTCTTGGTCGATAGCGCCAATCCCGCCCATGCGCACGAATGGGAGGACATCAAGCGTCTGGGGTTGCCGGAAGGCAAGGTCCTCTTTCCCGGCGTTATAGATAGGACGACAAACTTTGTGGAGAGCCCACGCCTTGTTGCGCAGCGGATCGCATGGTGGCCGGACGCGGTGGGGCGAGAACGCGTGATTGCCTCGACCGATTGCGGGTTTGCGACTTTTGCGGGGCCCAACAATCCCGTAATCGAAAGCATCGTTTGAGAAAAACCGCGGGCGCTCCGCGCGGGCGCGGAATTGGCGCCGGAACACTTGTGGTGAGCTACGCCTTGCGCGACTTCGGCATCTATACCGTCGGAGGGCGCGTGATTGAGATTTCGGAAGGCGCGCGCCGCGAGGTATCTTTCACTCGTTCGGCCAGGTATACTTTTGACCCGCGGGGGCATTTCGCGGTCGAGCAAAACTATGTCCAGTATTTCATCCCGGAAGCGCGAAACACCGCGCTACCAGTTGTTCTTGTCCATGGCGGCGGGATGCATAGGAGCACGTGGGAGACAACGCCGGATGGTCGGCCCGGCTGGCTGAATCTGCTGGTCGCTCAAGGCTACGAAGTGCACGTCATAGACAACGTAGAGCGCGGCCGCAGCGGTTTTGCCTCAGGCATATGGGACGGCGACCCGATCTCTCGGTCACAAGAAGAGGCTCGGGGCATCTTCCGCATCGGCACACCGGAAGGCTTTGTCACGCGAACGCGCTTTCCGGCCTCACTCTTTCCGATTCACGCATTCGACGCATTTTCGCGAATGATGGTGCCGCGCTGGCTCACAACGACGTCGCTGCATGTCGAGGCTTTGGTGGCGGTCCTGCAACGCATGGGCCCGGCCGTCGTAATCTGCCACAGTCAAGGCGGAGAAATCACCCTGGATGCCGCAAGGCGTGTCCCAGAGTGCTTTGCAGGATTAATTGGCATCGGACCTTCGACCATTTTGGACGACCCAGAGACTTTAAAGGACATCCCCACAGTTCTTTTTAGTGGCGGTTTCCTCGACTCTGCGCCCCATTGGCAGAAGCGCAAGGATTACTGGGAGCTTTGGGCTCAATTATTGGCTCATTCGCGCACTCCCATCAGGCGCGTAAGACGTCCGAACGGCATGCAGGGCTTTACCCATTTTCCCATGTTCGACCGGCACAACGATGCCTGTTTGCAGAGCTGTTTATGCGCGCTCTTGGAATTGCAATCACTGGCCAGTTGAGTTGCTAGACCAATTAGTGGTGCTGCCGGTCAAAAGGACGCTTCACGCCGCCGCTCAATGCCCAGAACATTCTAAGCACAAGGCCACCATAGTCAGCGTTTTTTCACCCATTGCAAAATTTGACTTCTAGGGGCCCCGTCGAGGACCAAACACGAAGCTGCTTTGGAAGCTTACCTATTTTCCCTTTTATTTCCGACTGAGGAAGGGCCTTTTTAGAACAGCGCTTAAACTACCAGGCCGGCATGCTTGGCCATCGGCGTCCAGCCGCGCTAGGTTGGCTCAAGCAGTTCGGAGGAAAACAGTGACCAATCCAATTCGCTGGGGCATTCTTGGCGCCTCAAATTTTGCAAAGGAGCAAATGGCTCCGGCAATTCAGGCAGCGTCCGGTGCAAAGCTGGCGGCGCTGGCGACGTCTTCTCCCGAAAAGGCTGCCGCATTTCAGCTCCTTCAGCCGGACCTCAAGGTTCACGCCGGCTATGAGGCAATCTTGGCCGATCCCGAGATCGACGCTGTTTACGTACCGCTTCCCAACCACTTGCATGTCGCATGGACACTCAAAGCCCTGGATGCGGGTAAACATGTGCTTTGCGAAAAACCGCTCGCCATGCGAGCGGCGGACTTCGATGCGGTGATCGAGCGTCGCGACGCGACGGGCCTTTTGGCGGCTGAGGCATTTATGATCGTGCATCACCCACAATGGCTTCACGCGAAGGCGCTCTACGAAGCCGGTGCGATCGGGCGATTGGTGCTGGTTGATAGCGTCTTTACCTATGACAACCGGTCTGATCTCGAAAATATCCGCAATAAGCCGGAGACCGGCGGGGGCAGCCTGCCCGATATCGGTGTCTATACGTTCGGTTCAGCACGTTTTGTCACTGGTGAAGACCCGATCTCAGTGGAGGCGCAGATCAGACGCGAAAAAGGGGTTGACGTATTTGCTCATGTCATCGCCGACTTTCCGTCATTCCGTCACAGCTCAGTTACATCTATGCGGATGTATAACAGGCAGTACGTGACTTTTCACGGCGAAGAGGGCGTCATAACGCTGACATGCCCATTCAATGCCGGTGTCTTTGGCCAAGCCGAGCTTGAGCTTGAGCGTAGCGGGATGGTGATCGAGACAACGCGTTGGCCGGGGGTAAATCACTACGTGTTGCAAGTGGAGAACTTCGGGCATTCGATCACAGAGGGCACGGAGTATCCATGCCCTCTGGAATTCAGTCGCGGAACGCAGGAGATGATCGACATGGTCTGGGCCGCTGAGGGACTTGGGTGACGGCGTCACTTACCGACAATGTTCTGTTTTGTCCGCATATTTATTCTCTGTTTAGGTTAGGTTTGGATCCTCGCAGCAAATGCAAGCTTTAAAGTGCTCCGGCAGAGCATCGACTTGTCACGTCAATTGTCTGCAAAGCGCCACACCCGGCATCGCTGCCTTCTTTCCCAAGGCCTAGAACGCTAGCTGAACCGCTTCAGAAACGGTCAAAAAAGGGTATACATGATCCGATGACTTCGGAACCCGATAATCTTGCAGAACGGCGGCATACGCACTTGCCGAGTCCTCACGCGTTGAGCTTCTTAGCAAGGCACGGTTTGGCTGGAGCAAACCTGACTCCACTTGCAACAGATTGCTCAACACGCAGGTATTTCCGCGTACCGGACTCAGGCCTCCTTTTGATGGATGACCATGCTGACATTTCGAGCTTTGAGGCCTTTACGAGAGTTGCGCGCCATCTTCGAGCACTCGGAGTGTCGGCGCCGTACATCCACGGCTCCGATACGGCCGCGGGTCTGGCACTCATTGAAGACTTCGGGACGCTTACTTATTCAGTCTGCCTCGATAGCAATACCAGCGAGGCGATGCTCTACGAATTTGCAGTCGATGCGCTCTTGGAAATCCAAACGCATCCCGACGCGGCAAACATCTCTCTGCCGGCGTTCGATATCGCGCTGCTTATAGAAGAATTGCACGTTTTTACCGAGTGGTTTGCTCCCGAATTTCTATCAGGCACAGATCTGAAGAGGTTTGAGGTCGAGATCCTCGATCTTTGGAAAGAGGCATTAGATATGGCGCCGGTTGGTCATAAATCTCTGGTTTTGCGAGACTTTCATGTCGACAACCTCATGCTTCTTGAGAGCCGGGAAGGTGTCCAGCGTTGTGGATTATTGGACTTTCAAGATGCTTTGATTGGCCCCATTGAGTACGATCTGGTCTCACTCCTCCAGGATGCTAGGCGGGATCTGTCGCCGGGTCTCGAAACGCAGTTGCTCGCGCGCTACTTGTCAAAGCAGGCTACATCTTCGACGGGCGAGCAGGACTTTTTGAAACGCTACTATATTCTCGGTGCCCAGCGTCACGCGCGCATTGCAGGTCTCTTTGTTCGGCTCTGCAAACGCGACGCAAAGCCGTCCTATCTCAACCATCTCCCTCGCGTTATTGGTCAATTGCAGCAAGCTCTATCCGATGCCCAATTGACCAATATCAGCGCGCACCTCGATGCCCACCTCAGCGGATGGCGAAACGCCGGTGATTGGCTAACGGCCGATTACCTGATGGACAAGCATAGGCCGGCGTGAACACGTCTAACTTTCCCCGCTAGCATTAAGCCCCTGGCAGTGTTGCAATGACCGGGTCTTCGGCGCTTGTCTGAAACCCCGCCCTCCAGAAATTATTGCGCAGCGCGGTCCAGCCTCGCACGACAAAGCCAAGTCCTTTTCGCCCCGCACAACCGCAGCTCAGCGGCAATCCGCGGCCACCGATCCAAAAACCAGCGCCGGGTTCCCCGCCCCTATCTCTTCGAAGGAGGCGGCCCCTAGCAAGATCTTCAAGGGAATGACAGGAGCTTTTGACAGCGTTTTTTGGTCGGATTGACCGGAGACTCAGCGGGTGGATGCATTATGTCTCGTTGCCGAGGGCATTCAGTTGGTAATCAAGAAATTGGCGGCGATTTGGACGCGCGACATCTGCAAGCTACATCCGGAGGCGGAATTAAGCGTCGAGAAAAGGGTGTCCTACTTTGGCTAGTGTGCGGACGTGGCCCTCCGGGCCGCCTGGGACTTGGAGAATGGGACCGACGTCAGCGAGCCGCGTCCTCAGTGCTCAATCCCTAACGAACCGGAGCGATCAAGCAGATCAATGACGGCATTGCATTTGCGTCCCTCCCTTTCGAAACTCATGAACCGGTAGAGCTACTGGCGTAAACCGACCTACGTTGCCCTTACCCCCTACGACGCGTTTCGAGGAATTAAGTCACAACGAGCCCATAGAGGCGATCGGGATAATCATAACCATCTAGCATAATCTCACCCTCCATAACCATGCCGAGCTTCGTGACCACACGCACAGAGCGAAGGTTGTTGGGATCGACTATGGCGACAATGCGCTTCGCACTCTTAGCAGTTCTGACCCGTCGCACGACCGCTTTCCCGGCTTCTGTTGCATATCCCTTGCCCCAAGCACGCTTTGCGAAACGAAATCCGATTTCAGCATCTCCCAATTGAACGCGCCCCGGTTCGCGGGAAAGACTTATGTATCCAACGAACCGGTCATTTTCCTTGAGCTCAACGGCCAAAATCCGTGCGAGCCGTATTGGGGCGCCTTACGCATGGCACGTTCCAGCCAGTTTATTTGAGCACGTTCATCGAGAATGCCGTGGTCATTGAAACTCATGGCGTCTGGATCGCCCAGAACGCTATGCAGTTGGTGCCTATCATCGGACCGGAATGAACGAAGGCGAAGACGCTCCGATTCAATTATCGGGTCCGGCGATTGCGTGGTCTCCGACAAACCTAGCCCCCGGATCAGTCGGATATTGCCGTCACGGCATTCTCGACAGCCGCCTTGGTCAGCGCGATATCGTGGTCTGTGATTGCGAGCGAGGGATAGAGCTTACTTGGTGACTTGAAGATCCCATGTTCACGAAGCACGGCATTATAAGTCGCGGCAACACCTGGATGGTCGTGCCTCGCGCTTCGGTAGTCGCGGCAAGGTTGGCCGGTGAAGTAGATATCGAACAGAGTCTCGTCGCCGACAACATGGTGGGCCACCCCCGCCGCGGTAAGAGCGCTCGACTGCATCGTCCAAACCTCTCTCCCGATCTTCCGAAGCCGATCATACGTACCTTCGCGGCAGAGAACTTCCATGGTCTTCAATCCCGCCGCCGCGGCAATCGGGTTGCCTGAAAGCGTCCCGAGTTGCATGAGCCACTTGTCTCCACCAACCTTTGCTTTGTCGAAATGCCCCATAATGTCGGCGCTGGCCCCTAGTGCCGCAACCGCAAAGCCGCCGCCGATGATCTTGCCCAACGTACAAATGTCGGGAACCACGCCGTAGCGCTCTTGTGCGCCGCCATAGGCCAGGCGGAACCCGGTGACGATCTCATCAAAGATCAATAGCACCCCGGCCTTGGAGCAAAGTTCACGGAGACCGCCAAGGAACCCGGGTTCTGCGGGGATGATCCGCTGGAGCGGTTCGACAATGATCGCAGCCACGTCGCGGTGCTCGGCCAACAGCGCCTCGACGGCGGCAAGATCATTGAACGGCGCAATGAGCATCTGATCTGCCACGGATTGAGGGATGCCAGCGCTGTCCGGCACGGCCTGGGGAAAATTCACATGGACATCCGGTGCCAGGCTCATTTGCGCCTCAGCGCTCATCCCGTGGTAGCCACCTTCGAATTTCAGGATCTTGTCGCGGCCCGTATAGGCCCGGGCCAGCCGCATCGCGTACATATCCGCCTCGCCGCCCGAGGCAACAAAGCGCACCTGTTCACAACAAGGCACGGCCGCGACAATGGCCTCCGCCAGCTCTACGCCTCTGGCATTGTTGGCAAAAAACGTCATTCCGTTTCGAAGCTGGGCCAATACCGCTTCGACGACTTCTGGGTGCCCATGGCCGAGCAGCATCGGCCCTGACCCGATCAAATAATCCACGTATTCGGTGCCGTCTTCATCCCAAACGCGGCTGCCTTGGCCACGTGCAATCAGAATGCCGGGGTCAAAGTTACCAAACCCTCCGGCCGGAAGCACAGCGTGCGCGCGGTCAATCCATTGGGCTTGCGTCAGGATCTTTTGCATCACGCAATCTCCATAATGGGAGCGCCCAAAACGCTTCGGTCGGGTGTCACACCGAGGCCCGGGCCTTCGGGCGGCACAATTCTTCCGTTGGTGCGGGTCGGCCCATTGGGTGCCACTCGCGGACCGACATAACCCGAGAGGTCGCAGGTATTGAGAAGGCTACCTTGGGGGGTAGAGGCTGCGAAATGCAGGGAAGCGGCGGTTACGATGTCTGAGCCCCAGGTGCATTCGGCGCAGATCTCGGCACCAAGATGGACGGTGAGGTCGCGCGCCCGGTGCATTGCCGATAGTCCACCAAATTTGGACAATTTCAATGCCACAGCGTCTAGGCACCCAAGCTCAGCCGCTTTCAAGAGCGTCGCCAAATCATAGGCGCATTCATCGATCTTCATCGGCAACCCGGTAGCTTGGCGCACGGCCGCGCAATCCTCCAGCGTTTTGCAAGGTTGTTCGAGCATCACATCGAGATGCGCCACCGCTCGGCCCGTCCGCGTGGCTTGGAGTTTCGTCGCGCCGCAATTCCAGTCACCGTAAACCAAAGGGCCCGGCCCCACCGCCTCGCGCACCTTGATGAGGCGTTCTGCATCCGCCTCCCAATTGGCATCGGCCCCGAGCTTGGCCTGAAATTGGCGGATACCGGCGGAATAGGCATCCTTTGCAATGCGCCCCATCTCAGCAGGTTCGATGCAGGTGATCGAGTGATAAAGTGGCATGTCATCTTGGGTTCGTCCGCCCAACAGAGCATAGAGCGGCTGCCCAGTGGCTTGCCCAAAGAGGTCCCAAAGCGCGATATCAACGATAGATTTGACCGCGCGGTGACCAATGAGAAACTCGTCAAGCTTGCGCATCGGCGCGTCCACACCGAAGGGGGACATGCCAATGATCTCGGGCGCCAATTCGGCGATGGTCGCTGGTACGCCCTTGGCAAAGTCGGGAAGGTAGTGGGGGATCGGGCAGACCTCTCCCCATCCCTTCAGCCCCGTATCGGTCTCAAGGCACAAAACGTGCGTCTCAACCGTGGCGCAAGTCTTTCCTTCGGCCATGTAGTAGGTGGCATGGCTCGTCAGATCGACCGACCAAAGGCTGAGGCGCGTGATCCTCATGTCTCGCCGAACCTTCCGGCTATCTTAGCTGTCGCAACGCCAGACCGAGCAAGAGTGAATGTGGCGCTCATTGCCGACCTGCCGCTCCAACGGTCACTTCGCAACCGTCGAGACCAAACCGCTTCGTCAAAGATCCACAGGACCAAACCATGCGCGAAACCGGCTCGGATTTCCTCCCGTTGGTCGGCAGCCAGTGGATCGAAATGGTCGAGGCGAGGCGTCCGAAGCTCTGGTGATTTTCGTAGCCTTAGGGGCCTAGAATTATCGATCGAGTAGCTAGCCATAGCTCGCGACCCTGGTGAGCGCGCCGTCATCTGGATGCACTCCCAGGCCCGGCGCTTCTGGCAGATGCAAATGCCCGTCAATGTTTCGCGGTCCGCGCCCACCGGCAACGTCTACCGTGATCATGTCTTGGCAGGCCCAGACGGCATGGCAATTCTGGTCGGGTATGGTCGCCGCGAGGTGAAGCGCTTCGGTATCGGCAAGCACCGTGCCTCCGGTGGCCATGACAAACATGTCTATCCCATGGGCAAGCGCGATATCCCGCATCCGGGCCGCTTTGGTCAGCCCGCCCACCCGGTTGAGCTTAATGCCAAAGATCTCAGCAATCCCGTCCCGCGCGATGCGGGCGGCATCCTGAAGCGTCACAAGGCTTTCATCCACCGATACCGGCGTGCCATGGCGGGGCGCGATGGCGGCGATGTCGTCAAGGCTCTCACAGGGCTGTTCCACGGTCACACCCAGCGGAGCGACCGCACTAAAAACCTGCAATGCCTGGCCCCGCGTCCAGCTTCGATTGACATCGTAGAGCATGATCTCGCCCGGTTGACGCAGGCTCTCAACATCGCGGATCCGGGCGATGTCACGTTCCGGATCGCCCCCGATCTTAACCGAATGCGCGATGTAGCCGCGTTGGCGGTAACGCGCGATGACCTCCCTGGTCTCCTCAATCGTCTTAGCACCTACCGATGACGCGATCGGTCGTGGGGTTCGCGACCCGCCCCCCATCAAATCGGCAATCGGTCGCCCCGCCACCTGACCCGCAATGTCCCAGCACGCCATATCGATGGGCGCCTTGGCATAAAGATGGCCCGGCAAAGCCAGGTCCATGGCTCGCTCCACGTCCAAGACACGACAAGGGTCAAGGCCAAGAACGAAGGGCGCCAAGGTCTCAACGCCAGCGCGGATGCCCGGTCCATGGGCCGGGACGTAAGTGTGACCCCAAGGCGTGCCTTCGCCCCAGCCCACATGGCCCTCATCGGTCTCGAGTGTTACGAAGGTGGCGTCCAAAGTTTCGAATTTCAGCCGCCCGCCCGAGAGCCAGTAAGGATGCTCCAAGGGCAGATCCGCTTGGTAAACGGTTATGCGGGTGATCTTCATGGGCAAACCACAATATTGCCCGTGTGCTTTTTGGCGATAAAAGCGGCCTGGGCCGCGTGAAGCTCCGTCAGGGGATATGTCGCGGCAAGAACAGGCTTCACCTCCCCGGCTTCGATATATCGCACCAAATTGCGCATGATCTCAGGGGCGATCACGGTCGATCCGAAGAAAGACAAGTCACGAAGATAAAGGGTGCGCAAATCAAGGGAGACCATAGGGCCCGCGATGGCGCCCGAACAGGTGTAGCGCCCGCCGCGCTCAAGAAGGCCTATGAGATCTGGCCAGAGACTGCCGCCAACCACGTCTGCAACGACACTCACCTGCTCATCCTCCAGGGATTTCGACAGGTCTGCTGGCGCCCTCGCCAGAACCCGATCGGCGCCGAGTGCTTTGACATCTGGGTGCTTCGCCTCAGAAGCCATGGCGATCACCCGCGCCCCTCTCCTCTTTGCCAGTTGCTCAAGGGCCCCGCCCACGCCGCCAGAGGCGCCGGGCACGAGTACGCTGTCGGCAGCCCCAACCGAAGCCCGCTCTAACATCCCTTCGGCCGTGGAATAGGAACAGGAAAACGTTGCAAGTTCCGCGTCGCTAAGGCGCGCTTGGATTGCCAGAGCATTTGTTTCCGGAATTGTCGTGTATTCGGCAAACCCGCCATCGCGTTCGGACCCGAAATAGCTCGTCTTATTCGCATCACCGGGATCACTCGGATCGCGCAGCCAATTGTCAGTGATCACCCGCTCACCAATTCGAGCTGGATCGACGCGCTCCCCAACCGCAACGATTTCGCCGCAAACGTCTGCTCCTTGAATGCGGGGAAAACGAATGGTGGCACCGCCCCAAGTGGCGTCGTCCTCGCTCACCTCGTTCAGGGCACCGCCGGTCGTCGCTCCGGTGACGGCCTTTGAGTACCATCCCGAACGGGTGTTGACGTCCGTGTTGTTGAGACCGCAAGCACCGACGCGGATCAACACCTCTCCCTTTGCAGGGTCGGGCCGCAGCCACTCGTCGTGCCAGACCATTTGATCGATCTCGCCGTGTCCCATGGTCACCATGGCCCGCATCTTGGTCGGTAGGCTCATTCGGCCGCTTCCGGCACGACATCGCTCCGCGGCAGAAGGCTTTCTGGATCATAGGCCGGGTCTTTCAGGACCCGGGCTGCGCGGGGGACCCCGTGGATCACCACCTCAAGCGACGTGCCAGGAGCCGCGGCCTCGGGCTTGATATATGCGAAAGCGAGGATCTTGCAGACATTTGGCCCATAGGCGACAGAAGATGTGGCACCAACAACCCGGCCGTTTTGCAAGACCGCTTCACCACCATGGCCATCTGCAATCCCGTCAGGCTCTATCTCGAGATAGGCGCAGATCCATGGGAGATCGGTGTTGAACGTCTGATCAGACCCAAGAAAGTCCTTATCGCGACGGGCAAAACGGAGCACATCGGCCTCTGCGAGGGTCACCTCGTTCGTCAATTCGCCCGCTCCCTTGAATCCTTTCTCCATCCGCAACGCATTCATAGCAAAGCTACCATAGTCAGCCATGCCGTAGGCCTCGCCGGCGTCCCAGAGCGCCCGATAGACATCGAGGCAGGCCGCGTAAGGCATGTGGAATTCCCAACCCAACTCGCCGGCATAGGACATGCGGAGCGCCCAGACTTGATGGCCCGCCAATCGGATTTCCTGTGCCGTCAGCCAGCGAAAACCCGCATTTGAGAGATCCACTTCGGTGCAAGCGGCCAGCACATCCCGCGCCAGGGGGCCGTTTAATGCCAAGGCAGACCACGTGTCCGAAAGTGCCGTAAGAGTAACCAAGCCCTCATCAAAGAGGCGGGCAAAGTCCGTCGAAAGGAACCGAGCGTTGTTGAGATGGTCTAGAAGGCGCTGTTCGAAGAAAGCTGCGCAAACCAAATAGAAGCGATCTTCCGCCATCCGCAACACAGTCGTCTCGAGTTCGATCCGACCGCGTTTGTTCAACATGTGGGTCAGGGCAATTCCGCCCACCTTCTTTGGCAACCGGTTCGCGGTCAGGCCGTCCAAAAGCTCAAACGCGCCCGGTCCAGAGACCTCCAACTTCGTAAAAGCTGTTACGTCCATAATGCCAACGCGTTCGCGCACAGCCTTCACTTCCAAGGCCACCATGTCGTCTACGGGGGTGCGGTTGAATCCGTAGTGGTCCTCCTGGGCGATACCCCGAGCAAAGAAACGGGGCCGTTCGAACCCGTAGACCTCCTCGTGGACGGCGCCTTTGGACTTTAGGGTTTCGTGTAGCGGCGAGAGTTTGATGGGCCGCCCGGCCAGTCGGTTGAAATGCGGGAAAGGGATTTCGTGGCGAAGGCAGTAGTCTTCCTCCGCTTTGACCACCTGCCAGTCCTTTGTGGCATAAGCCCCAAACCGGCGCGGATCGAACTCACGCATCGAGATATCTGCCGAACCATGGGCGATCCAACTCGCGAGTTCCCGCGTAAGGCCCGGTCCCCAACCAATGCCGATTTGCGTCCCGCAGCAGCACCAGTAATTTCGCGCGCCGGGAGCTGGGCCGATCAGTGGATTTCCGTCGGGTGGATGTGAGATCGCGCCATGCACCTCCCGCTGAATGCCCACTTCCGCAAAAATCGGCATGCGGTTCAGGCTTTCCTCCAGCCAGGGCATCACCCGGTCGTAATCGGCGTCAAAGAGCCAGTTTTCGTAGTCCCAAGGGCAATGGTCGTGCCAGACCGAGTTTGGGTTCTCTTTCTCGTAGATCCCGATGAGCCCACGCTTCTGCTCCATTCGAATGTAGCCCGAGATCATTTTGTCATCGCGGATCACCGGCAATTCCGGGTCGAGGCTTTCGAATTCCGGAACGGGCTCTGTCACGAAGTAATGGTGGGTCATCGACGTCATCGGCAATTGCAGACCTGACCACTCACCCATCTGGCGGGCGTAGGTGCCGCCAGCATTCACGACATGCTCGCAAAGAATCTCACCCTGTTCGGTATCGACCAACCATTCGCCGCTCGGTGTTTGGGTGATGTTTGTGGAACGGCAATTCCGAATGATTCGTACCCCCCGTTGCCGCGCGCCCGCGGCCATGGCCATGGTCACATTTGTCGGGTCCACATGACCATCGTCGGGCGTGTGAAGTGCGCCCAAAACGCCATTAAGATTGTAGAAGGGGTGACGGGCTGCGACATCTTCGGGCCCCACCAGTTCGATGTTGAAGCCGAGCGCCCGTCCCACCGAGAGCGTGTGGCGGAGCCAATCCATCTCGTCTTCGGTATAGGCCAGCCGGAACGAACCGCAGCCATGCCAGGTCACAGGCTGGCCGGTTTCGGCCTCTAAAGCTCCAGAGTATAGCCCAACATTGTAATCGACGCATTTGCCGAGCCCGTAGCTTGACGTCGAATGGGTGATCTGACCGGCGGCGTGCCATGTACTGCCGGAGGTCAATTCGGCCTTTTCCAGAAGCACCGTCTCGCTCCCCCACCCTTCGTGACCGAGGTGGTAGGCGAGACCCACGCCCATAATGCCGCCGCCAACGATGACCACCTGCGCCTGGGTTGGGAGAGACCTTTCCACGACACGCTCCTACATAGGTTTCTGCTCGACAGGCTAAGCAAACAAAAGTACCATCGTCAATTATGAATGGGACAAATGTATCAAACTCTGTGCTGGAACGGTTGGCGGCGGAACTCCCCGACCTCACGCCAGAAGCGCGCAAGGCCGCTACCTTTGTGCTGGAAAACCCCCGCGAGGTCGGGGTCTCGACGGTGCGCGAAATTGCCGATGCCGCAAATGTCAAACCCAACACGCTGGTTCGGATGGCGCGCCAAGTGGGTTTCGACGGCTACGACGATTTCCGAGATCCGTTTCGCGAAGCGATCCGGCAAGGTGCCGCGGATTTTCCCGACCGAGCACGACTTTTGCAGGACATTGCAAAATCCGGCGACCTGGGCGGGCTCTATGCTGAATTGGTCCAATCGGCGCTCCAGAACATTGAAGACACGTTTGCAGCGATCACCGCCGACGACCTTGAAGCGGCGGCCGAAGCGATTTGGGCAGCGAACACAGTTTACACCCTCGGCGTCGGGGTAAACCACTCAAATGCAAGAAATTTCACCTATCTCGCTTCGACAGGCATGGTGCGGTTCCACGCCATTCCGCGCCCGGGCTCCGCAGCGATTGACGACCTCGCTTGGGCCGATGGTGCAGACCTCGTCATTGCCATCACCTGCAAACCCTACCGTTCGGAAGTGATCGAAGCGATTGAGACAGCGCGGGATCAGGGCATGCAAATCGTGGCGATCTCTGACAGTCCCGCCAGCCCCATCATCCATGCCGCCGACTACGGCTTTCTCATCTCAAGCGACACGGCGCAGTTCTTTCCGTCATCGGTTAGCACGATCGCTCTACTGGAAACGCTTCTATCATTTGTGATCGCTGTCGCGAGCGACGAGGTCATTGAACGGGTGAAGACCTTTCACTCTCGCCGCCACGCATTGGGTCTCTACCACGGGGACGAAGAATGAACGGACCAATCCGGTCCCTCGATGCGCGGTATTACACCGATCCCGAGGTATTCCGGCTCGAGACTGCCGGGCTTTTGGCACGAACATGGCAGTTTGGATGTCACACATCTGACATTGAGGAGCGCGGCGCCTATGCGACCTTTGAGATCGCGGGGGAGAGCCTCTTTGCGATAAGGGGCCGCGACGACAAAGTTCGCGTTTTTTACAACGTCTGCCAGCACCGCGCCCACCTTCTGGTCGAAGGAAGAGGCAGGACTCGCTCGGTAGTCTGCCCCTACCATGCGTGGTCCTATGAATTGACGGGTCGTTTGCGCGCCGGGCCCAATATCCACGCGGTCGAGGGATTTGACCCGGCAAGTGTTCACTTGACCGAAGTAAGATCCGAGGAATTCCTTGGCTTTCTATTCGTCAACCTCGACCCGGACGCAGCACCGATGGAGGATTGGTTCCCGGGCACTCGGGCCGAGCTCACAGAATGGGTGCCCAATTGGGCGTCGCTTAAACCCATTGAATGGGTCGAAATTCCAGAACGATGCAATTGGAAGGTTTCGGTCGAGAATTACTCCGAATGCTACCACTGCACCCTCAATCACCCGACCTTTGCCCGAGGCGTGGTCAAACCCGAAACCTACGACATTCAGCCCCAAGGGATGTGCCTCCGCCATACCACCGAATGCCAAAAGCTGGAGAACATGAGCTACGATATCCACTCGGGCTTCGAGCACTACGACGAATATTCAAGCTGGTTTTTGTGGCCTATGTTCTCTTTCCAGGTTTATCCGGACAATGTGCTGAACACCTACCATTGGCGCGCATTGGACCCTGACCATGTCGTGGTCTGGCGGGGCTGGTATACGCCCGGCGGTGTGGATGACCCGAAGATCAGTGACCTCGCCCGACAGGACCGCGAAACGACCGTGGAGGAAGACATCCATCTGGTCGAATCTGTGCAACGTGGGCTTGGATCACGCGGCTATACGCCTGGCCCACTCGTTGTGGACCCAAAGGGCGGTGTAAACTCCGAACACCCTGTGATGCATCTCCCGCGCTGGATGCGGGAAGCGACCGATGGTTGATGTAAAACCGTATTGGCAAAATTACATCGACGGGGCGTGGGTTGATGGTGGCGCCGGCCGGATTGGCGTTACCAACCCAGGCACAGGGGAACATTTGGCCGATCAAGCCCTCGCCGATGCGGCAGATGTCGACACGGCGATCGCGGCCGCACGGCGGGTTCATCTTTCAGGTGTTTTGTCAGATCTGCGACCCGTCGAGCGTGGCCGGATGGTTCTTGCCATGGGCCGCTTTCTTCTGGAACACATCGACGAGATCGCCCCCCTCCTGACGTTAGAGCAGGGCAAGCCCCTGTGGGAAGCAAGGATCGAGGTCGAGGGAGCCGCTCGCTACTTCGAATATTACGGCAATCAGGCCGAAACGGTTGAGGGGCGCTCAATCCCATTGGGCAAGGACTATTTCGACTTCACAACCCACGAACCCTATGGCGTTTCGGCGCAAATCATCCCTTGGAACTACCCCGTCGAGATGACGGCGCGGTCACTCTCCGCAGCCCTGGCCACTGGGAACACCTGCGTTATCAAGACCCCTGAATTGGCACCGTTGAGCAATGCTTGGTTCGCGCTGGCGGCAGAGGCGGCCGGCTTGCCGGCGGGAGCGATCAACATCCTCTGCGGGCTGGGCCACGAGGCCGGAGCCGCTCTCTCCGCCCACCCAGACATAGACCAGATCGTTTTCACCGGCTCGGTGCCAACAGGTGTATCAATAGCGACTGCCGCAGCCGCCAACGTGGTGCCTTGCATATTAGAACTCGGAGGCAAATCCGCGGCAATTGTCCATGAAGATGCGGATTTGGAGGCATTTGAGACCGACCTTCGTTGGGGCATTTATTTCAATGCAGGCCAAGTCTGCTCTGCCATGAGCCGCGTCATCGTCCATGACAGCATTCATGATGATCTCGTTGACCGAATTGCGGGCGTTGCCACGTCACTTTGCGTGGGACCCGGGATAGATGCCCCGGATGTCGGACCAAATATGGGCGCGATGGTCTCGGAGGCACAGCGCGACCGGGCTGAACGGATGGTGGCTGATGCCGTTGCCGATGAAGCCAAGCTGGTCACGGGCGGGCGAAAGCTCAACATCCACGGCGCTTTCTTTGAACCGACGGTTCTCGCCGACGTCGCACCAGACCAAACCATTGCACAGCAAGAAGTCTTCGGTCCGGTGGTCTCGGTCCTACGCTTTTCGTCCGACGAAGACGCGATCCGGATCGCCAATGGCACATCATACGGCCTCGTGGGCGGTGTCTTCACGCGCGATCTTGATCGGGCGACCTCAGCCGCACGCCAGTTGCGAGCAGGGCAGATCTTTGTGAATGAGTGGTACGCAGGTGGCGTTGAAACCCCGTTTGGCGGCTACGGCAAATCGGGATACGGACGCGAAAAGGGCCGCGAAGCCCTATGGAACTACGTCCAAACAAAAAATGTCGCTATCAGGCTTGCCTGAAAGCGCCAGTTCAATTGATGGCGAAGTTGGGAGGCCAAGCATTGAGCGCATTTGACGAAAATCTTTTCTTGAAAGGCCTTGACCAGCGCAAAGCCACGCTCGGCGCCGAGTACGTTGAAAAGAACCTCGCAGCAGCCGATGATTTTACGCGCCCGTTTCAAGAGGCGATGACCGCATGGTGTTGGGGTTTCGGCTGGGGCGACGACGTAATCGATGCCAAAACACGGTCCATGATGAACCTCTCTATGATCGGTGCTCTCGGAAAAATGCAGGAATGGGAGATCCACCTAAAGGGCGCGATCAACAATGGCGTCAGTGTCGATGAAATCCGAGCGATCATTCACGTGATCGGGATATATTGTGGCGTTCCACAGGCGCTTGAGTGCTTCCGGGTGGCGCGGAGTGTGATCGAGAAACCCGACTAGGTGTCAGCTTGGCAGGCCCAACATCTGACGTTTCGAGGCCAAACGAGATCAAAAATCTCCACTTGATCGCCCAAGTGCAGATTTGGGCTCGCGTCCAAGGTTTTCGCAATCTGACAGGTTCAGATCGAGTTTAGGCGCAGCCTCGTCGCCGTTTCCATCATGGCTTTGGGTTCCAATGCCTGGAGGCTAGCTTTATGGAACGCCGCCCATCGGGTGACGTAGCCTCAAGGGCGTTTGGCGTCTGGATGGAACACGGGAAAGCGCCAACCAAGCTAAACGGCTTGAATTTACCCCGTGGCAACCACTTTCGGGACAGTGGTGCGCGTCCGCATCGCTCACTGCAAGATCACACCGGTTAACGCTATGATAACTGGCGCTAACCCAGGCAAGCGGCGTAGCAGGAGGGAAAAGACTGGCGGTCCTTCAGGGAAGGGACTGTCGCATATTGAGGAAGCAAAATGAGTAGCGACGCACGGGCCGCCGTCGCAGGCGCGGTAAAGTCAGGGTATGTTGCAACCATGCGGGGGTTGGCGTGGGGTGCTGAACGGTCCGGTTTTGCCGACTGGCTGATCCGGCGCCACGACCGCGGCCGCGTATATCATTGGGCCTCCAGCCTTCTGGCGATCCACGACATTGACCGGCTGATGGCGCTCGACGTGCCTTGGTGGACATATGACGCGATTGCGGAGGTCGATGTCTTCCTCGATGGACGCTCCGCGCGCGTCTTCGAATATGGTTCCGGAGCAAGCACGATTTGGAGTGCCCGTCGCGCGGGGACTGTGATCAGCGTAGAACACGATACGGACTGGCATGGGCTCGTGACGCAACGCATCGCTGCGCAGGATGGCCTTTGCCCCGTAGATCTGCGCCTCATACCCGCCACAAACGGATTAGAGTCTCCGCCGTCGGAACCGATATATATGTCGCAGAAACCAGGGTCTCACGGATTGGCATTGGAATCCTATGCCTCTGAAATCGAGCGGGCCGATGGGCCGTTCGACATGATCGTTATTGATGGTCGTGTGCGCCAGGCGTGCCTTCGCCACGCGATACCGTGCTTGGCCCCAGATGGATTGATTGTTTTCGATAACTCGCGCCGTGCCCGTTACCGTGCTGCAATCAGTAAAAGCGGGCTGAAAAGTCGACGCTTTTCCGGGCTAACGCCCTCGCTGCCCTATCCGGATGAGACGACATTGTTAACCGCCAGCGCAAAGCAACAACCATCCGTTGGGTGATTTGACTTGGCAGATATTGAAGCTCCTCTACGCGTACAAATCAACGGATCGTCCTATATGATGAGGGCCAGACGTATATGCGTATGTCGAGCAGTGTAATTCGCGCCGTATCCATGAATATCGGCCTCTGCGCGTGAGGCAATTTGAGGAAATTTATGACTACCCAAGACCGTCATTTTAGTGCGCATGAGTTCAGAGTTTCCGCACTCATCGCGCTCGCGGGTACAACAATCTACTTTCTTGCAAGTGACCCACTCAACATTTGGAAGGGCTTCAATTTTTTCGGCTACCGGATCTTTGACTACTATGCAGCAGCGATCCTCGATGGGCGCCTAAATGTGCCGGCACGAGTTGCCGCGTTCGAGGGTCACTTTGCCCCAGACGGCACCGCTTACATTTATCATGGTTTTCTCCCCACAATACCGCGCTTGCTGGCTTTTCCGTTTTTAGGCAACCTCTCTGAAGGGGTATTGCTCGGACGTTGGAGCATCTTTCTGTCCTCGGCCTTTGGGTCCCTGATCCTCCAACTTCTCGCGTTGCGGGCACTGCGCGATCGTGTCGAACGCAACGAGGACAGGCTTAAATGGATATTCCTGTTGGGTTGTCTCGCCTGGGCCGCATCGCCGGGGATCATTCTCGTGCCGGATGGTTCGTTTTATAACGAGGCAATGGCAATGGCCTATCTCTGCACGTCTATCTTCCTGTTTTACTATCTTGGCTGCGTCCTAGCTTGGTTCCAAATTTCAAATGCCATCGTAGTGTTGTCGCTCATGGGCGCCCTCACAGTCCATGCGCGCCCGACCATCGCCGCGGGACTTCTCTCGGCAGCGGCATTGGGATGGATCGTTGATGCCATAAGACATCGTCAGATCGTGTTTTTGCCAGCATTTGCTTCAATAGTTGTCGTATCCCTCTCTATAGGTCTGCTCCTCTGGAGCAATGCAGCACGGTTTGGCGACGTGATGGTCATGCACGGATCGTTGGACTTCGAGGAAGTCGATGCTGTGCAGCATTCGGTCGTCTATTGGGGTCTTAGGGACAATTTGGAGGCCTACCGAAGGACATTCGTAGATGCCGGGAGCTTCAACCCCGGTCGGATTCCGGGTGGCGCCTTGATGAACCTCTTTTCAGTCCCACCCAGCGTTGATCGAGTACTTGGAACCAATATTTCGCTTTCGATTTACGAGACCTATGCCCTGTTGGTTCAGCCCTACGGCACGCCCCGTGTTTGGGGCGCAAATGTTGGCATTGTCTTTCTTTGGGCTGGCTGGCTGCCTTTCGTTTTCCTGGGGATGCGAGCGATGCTTGGCCAACCTGAGCGCAAGACGGTTCCGTTGATCTGGGCGGGCGTCATCGGCCTTTCGATCCCAGCCGTATTGATCCTAGGCTATGCGACCGTTCAGTTTCGCTACCGAGCCGATCTTTGGCCGGTTTTCGGCCTCTTGGCATTGATTGGCATTGCGGGCCTCAAACAGGTCTCAGAAGGCCTGCCAGGGCGCACCCTTTCACCCGTCTACTCTTTGACCGCTGTGGTCTCCCTGGTTTTTGCGATCCTTACGGTCGCGGGTCAATGGAACCAGAATGCTGAGAATGGCGCCATGACGATCTGGTCTGAAAACCTTTGCAACGACCTTGCCACCGGAAAGGGCTTTTCCGGAGAACGCATTGGTGAGATTTGTGCCTTGGATCCACTCGGCGGGGGCTAGTCCTCCGCGGAAGAATGATGCCGGCGATACGGTCGCGCCGGCATGCATGTCCCTTCCAGGTCGTGCTTTATTCGGCCGCAACCTTTGAAATTTGGCCGGCCTCGCGCTCGCGCTTCTTCTTGTAATAGCCCGGTTCCGCAGGCATCGGATTCCGCGCGCCGACGGCCTCTTCGATCGAATTGTAGCCGTCTGCTTTGAGCATTTTCACCAGGCCACGATTGATCTCACCCATCACTTGGGGCCCGTCGAAGATCATGCCGGTGATCATGTGCAAGAGATTCGCACCAGACGTGATCTTTTCATAGGCGTCGCGGGCGGTGAACACGCCGCCGACGCCGATGATCGTGATCTCTCCGCCGGTATAGCGATAGGTATCGCGGACCATCGTTGTGGCGAGGCGCTGCACCGGCAGACCGCTCATACCGCCTTTGTGATAGGCCAGATCGCCCTTGATCTCCTTACCGCCCTCTCCGGCCGGTTTCGCCAAATTGGTCAGCACCACACCTTGGATAACATCCTTGTTTTCCATCACCACGTCGAGCGTGTCTTCGAGCTCTTCGCGTGTTAGGTCGGCGGCAAGTTTGACGTAGACCGGTCGGTCCGGCACGTGGTTTGCGCGGACCGCATCGAAGAGCGGTCGCAAGTTTTCCTTTTCGGCAAAAGGCTCGCCGTCCCGCGTATTGGGGCAAGAGATATTGAGCGTCGTGTAATGGCCGATATCGGCGAAAGCCAAATAGGTCTTGATGTAGTCATCGATGGATTCTTGAAGCACGAAGTCCGGCGTGACGTTGGACTTTGCCGCACTAATCCCGATGGGGATCCGGAACTTCACCTTGCTCAAGCGTGACGCGATTTTTTCGGCGCCCTGGTTGTTGAGCCCGTACCAGACCAAGATCGATTTCGACTTCTTCATCCGGAAAAGCCGCTTGCCCGGGTTCCCCGCAGTGACCTCGCCTGTGAACGAGCCGAGTTCCGCCAAACCGAAACCCAGTTCGGGATAGATCGATGTCAGCTCGCCATCTTTATCGAACCCCGCCGAAAGGCCCACCGGGTTCGGGTATTCTACACCGTCAACGGTCGATCGGAGCGCCTCGTGTTGATAGTTGAAGAGGAGCGCGGTCAATTTCCGGGTGATGGTATTCGATCCCAAGACCTTCCCGACGGCTTTGAGATTGGCGTGGGCCTCTTCCGGCTCCCACAAGAAGATCAGGTGTTTTGCAAGTCCGACGTAGAGAACGCGCAGGATCCTGTTACGCCAGCCGACCAAAAAGCTCAGCATTGCTCAGCTCCTTCCAGAGAGTTGATAGGGAATGTCCTTCCTGGATGCGTCGGAACCCACAAAAGGTTCGCGTGTCCGTCAGTAGGTCCGCATGTTTGACCTAGGCTTGCGCCAAACCCATTGGCAATGGCTAGCCTTAGCTCCGTGAAACGATAACACAATCGCAAGCTCAAGTCAGCATACCGAAGTATACAATTTGCGCTAACAGGACCAAAAAATAGCGATTTGCTGCGACAAAAGCGCTCTCGACCGACGGAGCGGGCACAAAATCACTCTTTGTGATCACAAATCGGGGAATTGTCGTTAGCGTGCTCGGCGGTAACTACGATCAAGCGGATTAGACGCAGCGATTGTGATCACATTTGGCGCCCGCCGAATATCTCTGAGCTGTTCGGAAGAAAAGAACGTACCACTCGGACTCCAGTCCCTTGCATCACTTGTAGCTTTACGAAATGTTTGGCCGAAAAAGGTCGCGGAAGCCACCCAGCATAAACCATGCATGGAGGCTCAGTATGAACCGCGCACTCATTGCACATCTCGGATTATCGGATCTCAATGAAGAAGAGGTACGCCTCGTCCACTTTTACCGCTATTGGCTTGAGCACAACGGGTCGTCGAAGCCCGGCGAGAACGCCATTTCGCGCAAATTCGAACGCGCTTACTTTGCCGCTGCACTTAAACAAATGTTCTCGATTTTCAAAGAGGCCGCCCTTGTGCGTCCGGATTTCCGCGGTGAGTTTGAGGCCCGCACTATCAAAGAGGAATTTGTCCTCGACCGGGTGCGCCCAAGCACGCGGATCGACCGGCTGGGCGGGGATCCGGCGCAGTATGGCAGAAAAGAACTGGCAAGTTAAACGGCTGGAAGGGGGAACCGCAGAGGCCCAACCAGCCGACAAGGATCAGATCGGGCGCAAATGACATTTTTCGCGGGCGTTGATCCTGAAACATTCAAGGCAAAGGCGGGAGAGATCCGCCTCCGCCGCCTTGGTGAGGGCCCGCCTCTGGTGATGCTCCACGGCAACCCGCAAACCCATGCCATGTGGCATGCGACTGCGCCGGAACTCGCGAGAGCGTTTACCGTGTATTGCCCCGATCTCCGGGGCTACGGGAGCTCGCCGAAGCCGCCCGCTTCACCCGATAGCGCCGCATATTCCAAGCGCGCCATGGGCACCGACATCCTCGAACTGATGGATCATTTTGGGCATGATCGCTTCGCGGTTGTGGCCCATGACCGGGGTGCGCGCGTGGCTCATAGGCTGGCCCTTGATTACCCCGACAGGGTCACGCGTATGGCGCTTCTCGACATCGTCCCAACCCTGGAACATTTCGAGCGGACCGACATGGCCTTTGCCCTTGCCTATGCCCATTGGTTCTACCTCGCGATGCCTGCCCCCTTTCCTGAGGACATGATCGGCGGAAACCCGAAGGCCTGGCTCAAGCACCATTGCGGCCGGACGAATACGCCAGAGAAGCTCTTTCACCCCGAAGCGCTCGCCGACTACCTGGAGCGGATCGAGGACCCAAGCGTTATCCGGGGCATCTGCGAAGATTACCGCGCCGCCGCGTCCATCGATCTCCACCATGACCGCGCCTCTCGGGACGCTTCCGAGCGCATTCAATGCCCGCTCCTCGTCCTATGGGGCCGAGACGGCATTATCGGCAAGCTCTACGACCCCCATACGATTTGGAGCGCCTATTGCGAGGCGGATCTCACGTCCGGCGAGTGCGCGGCCGGGCATTACCTGGCCGAAGAGACCCCAATGGAGGTGTTGGAGCATCTCAAGCGGTTTTTGGAAGGCTAGCGCTTGGTCAGTTTCTTGTTCGCCGTCTTGCTCCTTTTAGGAACACCCGGCCCAGGCGTTTTGTCCCTAGCGGGCGTCGGTGCCGCGTTCGGTGCGTCAATGGGCGTTCGGTATTTCGCGGGTCTCTGGCTCGGGCATAATCTCGTCAGCCTAATGGTTGTCATGGGCCTCGCGGCAGCTTTAGCCGATCTCCCCGTATTGCGAAGTGTCTTAGCAGGCATCGCATGCCTCTACCTTTTGTGGATCGCGACAAAAATCGCACTGGCAGGACGAGAATTCGGGTTCATCGAGAAAAGCGAGGCGCCTGGCTTTGTGGGCGGTCTCTTCCTCCAAGCCGTCAACCCGAAGGCATACGCTGTAAGCACGACGCTATTTGCTGGTTTTCCGGCGATTGTCCCAAACCCGACGGTCGAAATCGTCCTCAAATTTGCGATCTTCAACGCCGTTTGGGTGCTTACCCTCGGCGCGTGGCTCTTCCTCGGCGCATTTCTCAAACGCCTGAACCTCAGTCCTCCCGCCCAAAGGCGCATCAACCTTGCCCTGTCCTTTTCCTTGGCAGTTGTGGTTTTGCTTGCCGGCGCAAGTTTGATCGGGCGCTGATCGATAGCTATTATCGATCGTCCGAGAGTGCAGCGTTGCACCCTGAGCCACAGGCGGCATGCTGCGGCGGGTGATCATCTTCCGCGAAGGCACTTCAAAGTCGAATTACGTTCGCGGACTAGGCGGAATTTACCTTCAATCCGCTCAACTACATCGACATTCAGGACCGTTTGCCGGAGCCTCAATCGGAGCTTTCCAAAACACCCCTCTGCATCAGTCATGACCTTGACGAGGCAATGAAACTCACCGAGCATTCAAGTGTCCTGCAGGGCGGCTTGTTCGTCGAAAAGGCGAAGCTTCAGGAGAGTTTCCTCGACCCGAACGATCACTATATCGCCGGTTTCGTTTCCGACACGCCCCAAGCGCGCGTCCTCCGCGTGCGCTTAATGATGGGTGTTTTGGATGGCGCCGGGATGGGAAGCACGACGGCCTGGGAGGGCCGCAATGCGCTATAGCGGTTTAAAGATCATCAAAGAGGCCCTTACCGGGCACCGAGGATGGGGGCCGGCCTGGCGAGATGCCGAGCCGAAGGACACGTATGATATTGTCGTCATAGGCGGCGGAGGCCACGGCCTGGCAACGGCCCATTATTTAGCCAAGATCTACGGCCAATCCCGCGTGGCCGTTCTGGAAAAGGGCTGGATCGGCGGCGGCAACGTGGGACGGAACACCACGATTATTCGCTCAAATTACCTCCTCGACGGCAATGAGCCATTCTACGAATTCTCCCTCAAGCTTTGGGAGGGCCTCGAGCAAGACCTCAACTATAATGCCATGGTCAGCCAGCGGGGCATCCTCAACCTCTACCATTCCGACGCCCAGCGCGACGCCCATATCCGCCGGGGTAACGCAATGCTCCTCCACGGCGCCGATGCCGATCTGATGAGCATCGCAGCGATCAAGAAGCGCTACCCGTTCCTCAACACCCATGACGCGCGCTTTCCCATAAAAGGGGCTCTCGCCCAGCACCGCGGTGGGACCGTGCGCCATGATGCGGTGGCTTGGGGCTATGCCCGCGCCGCCGATTCTCGCGGTGTCGACATCATTCAGAATTGCGAAGTGACGGGGTTTCGCATTGAAGGCGGCGCCTGCACCGGAGTTGAAACATCGCGGGGCTTTATCGCGGCCCGCAAAGTGGGGTGTGCGGTCGCAGGATCTTCCTCACGGCTGATGGCGCTGGCTGGCCTACGTCTTCCGATCGAAAGCCACGTTTTGCAAGCATTTGTGTCCGAAGGGCTAAAGCCAATCCTACCCGGCGTGGTCACGTTTGGTGGCGGACATTTTTATGTCTCGCAATCCGACAAAGGGGGCCTTGTCTTCGGCGGCGATATCGACGGCTACAATTCCTATGCCCAGCGCGGCAACCTGCCCACGATCGAAGACGTTTGCGAAGGCGGAATGGCCGTCTTTCCCATGCTAGGGCGGGCGCGAATGTTGCGCGCTTGGGGCGGGATAATGGACATGTCAATGGACGGTTCACCCATCATCGACCGAACGCCAATTGATGGGCTCTATTTCAACGGCGGCTGGTGCTATGGCGGGTTCAAGGCAACGCCCGCCTCGGGCTACTCCTTTGCCCATCTTTTGGCGACCGACACGCCCCACGAGACCGCCAAAGCATATCGGCTCGACCGGTTTCGGCGCGGCAGGATGATCGACGAACGAGGTGCGGGCGCCCAGCCCAATCTGCATTGAGGTGACCGCGCGATGATCATTCCCCATCCTCTGCTCGGCCCCCGCGACGCGGAAGAATTCACCTATCTCGGCGATGCGGCTCTGCTTGACCGTCCCGATCCCACGGCCGAAGACGCTGAAGAGGCATTCTACGAATACCTTTACCTCCGCGATAATGTTGCTGGCGAAACCCGCGAGCTTTGGTTTCATGAAGGCGGCGACCGGTCTTGGCTAGTCGTCACCCGCAACACACTCACCCATGAGATCATCCGTGTTGAACTCGCCCGTGACGTGGCCCTAAACCGCGCGGCCGGCCGATGAGCCAAATCAACCGGCTGAAGGACGGGCAGATTGAGCGATCAGAAACGCTCCACTTTTACTTCGACGGCAAACGGTATTCCGGCCATCCCGGCGATACGCTGGCCTCGGCACTTTTGGCCAATGGTGTGCGTTTGATGGGCCGGAGCTTTAAATACCACCGCCCTCGGGGGCCCTTCTCCTCGGGATCTGAAGAACCGAACGCGCTGGTGACTTTACGGGACGGTGCAAGGGCCGAGCCCAACACCCGCGCCACAACGGCTGAGTTGTTCGATGGGCTCACAGCGCGCTCCCAAAACCATGTGGGCTCCCTTCGCTTCGACATGATGGCGATCAACGACCGCCTCGCGCGCTTCCTAACGGCCGGATTTTATTACAAGACCTTCATGTGGCCCGCGGCATTTTGGGAAAAACTCTACGAGCCGCTCATCCGCCGCTCGGCGGGGCTTGGGGCGCTGTCCGCTCTAGACGACCCGGACGCCTACGACAAAGGCTTCCTCCATTGCGATCTTTTGGTGGTCGGTGCCGGGCCCGCAGGATTAGCCACCGCCCTCCTGGCGGGTCGGTCGGGGGCAGAAGTCATCCTAGCCGACGAGGACTTTCGCCTCGGCGGGCGATTTAACGCTGAAACAGGGCTTCTGACAGAGGAAAATGGCGTCGACTGGGCCGCCCGAACTGTCGCGGAACTAACCTCCATGGAGAAAGTGCGCATCATGCCGCGGACGACTGTGATTGGAGCCTTCGACCATGGGATTTTTGGCGCCGTTGAACGGGTGAGCGACCATCTCGGTAAAACACCTGCCGATCGGCCTCGGCAAATCCTATGGCGGATCCATTCAAAGCGGAGCATTCTGGCGGCCGGTGCCACAGAACGCTCTATTGCCTTTGCTAATAATGACCGGCCAGGCATTATGCTCGCATCGGCCTTGGGCGCTTTTGCCAACCGTTGGGCGGTTACCCCGTCCAGGCGCGCTGCAATTTTTACAAATAATGACAGCGGCCACCGCGTCGCAGCGGACCTTCTTGCCAAAGGCATCGGAATTGCCGGAGTGATCGACACGCGAGACGACGCCCCGGTTTCAAAGGACTTCGAAGTCTTCGCAGACGCGCAAGTCCTGGACACGTCTGGCCGTCATGGCCTCCGATCGATTAAAGTCCGTGACGGTTCGGGCAAGCTGATGAGCATCGAGTGCGGCGCCTTGGGTGTGTCTGGCGGGTGGAACCCGAACGTGCATCTTAGTTGTCACCACGGCGGAAAACCGGTCTGGAATGACGAGCTGAGCGTCTTTGTTCCTGGCCCCAAACTCCCCCAAGGGATGACAGTCATCGGGGCCGCTGCAGGGCGTTTTTCAACCCATGAAGCCCTGGCTTCGGGGGTAGAGGGCGCAACGGATGCTCTGGGAAGTCTCGGCCTCAAGGCACAAGCGATAGACCTGCCGGAGGCCGAAGATGCACCGGTCGAGATCACGCCGTTCTGGCATGTGGGCGGAGACGCTGGCCGGGCCTGGATCGATCAGCAAAACGACGTAACCGTCAAAGACATTTCCTTGGCCTACCAAGAAGGTTTCAGGGCCGTCGAACATCTCAAGCGCTACACGACACTCGGCATGGCAACCGACCAAGGCAAAACGTCCAATGTGGCCGGGCTCGCGATCATGGCCGAGATTGCGCGGAAAGAGATTCCCGAAGTTGGCTCCACTGTTTACCGCCCGCCCTACACGCCGGTGGCCATCGGGGCGTTCGCAGGCCGCGCCCGGGGAAAGGACTTTCGCCCCACCCGCCTCACCCCAAGCCACGATTGGGCAAAAGAACGGGGCGCGGTCTTTGTCGAGGCGGGCAATTGGATGCGTGCCCAATACTTTCCAACGAGCAGTGAGACCAATTGGCGCCAAACCGTAGACCGGGAGGCCCTGGCTGTTCGCACATCGGTCGGCGTTTGCGACGTGACGACCCTGGGCAAAGTAGATGTGCAGGGCAGCGATGCGGCCGAATTTCTCAACCTGGTCTACGCCAATGGCGTCTTGAAATTACGAGTCGGTAAGACCCGCTACGGCATCATGCTCCGCGAAGATGGGATCGTGATGGATGACGGCACGGCTGCGCGCCTTGCTGAAACCCATTTCGTCGTGACCACGACGACCGCGAACGCGGTGCCGGTCTACCGTCACATGGAGTTCGTGCGCCAATGCCTCTGCCCCGCCATGGACGTGCAGTTGATGTCGACTACGGAGGCCTGGGCGCAATTCACCGTCGCCGGCCCCAGATCCCGCGAGGTTTTGGCGAAAATCGTCGATCAGGACTTATCCAACGGGGCTTTCCCATTCATGGCATGCGCCAATGTGACCGTCTCCGGCGGTCTTCGTGCGCGCCTATTCCGGATCTCATTCAGCGGCGAGCTTGCTTATGAGATCGCCGTCCCAACTCCTTATGGCGACGCGCTGATACGGCGGATTATGGAGGCCGGAGAAGAGTTCCAGATCACCCCCTATGGCATAGAAGCCCTCGGCGTATTGCGGATCGAAAAAGGACATCCGACGGGCAATGAGCTCAACGGGACAACGACCGCGCTCAACCTCGGCCTTGGGCGCATGGTGTCAAGGAAGAAGGATTGCATAGGCAAGGTGCTGTCTCGACGCGAGGGGCTGAACACGCTGGACGCGCTGAACCTTATTGGGATCCGTCCACTCGACCCCGAGACAGAACTCCGCGCGGGCGGCCATCTCATGGCGTTGGGTGGGACAGTGGATGCGTCCCATGACCAAGGATATGTGACGTCTGCATGCTATTCGCCCAATCTTCGCAGCCACATCGCGCTGGCTTATCTCAAAAGCGGCGGCGACCGGTTGGGCGAGCACCTTCGCCTCGTGAGCCCTCTAACTCGAGAAACCGTGGAAGTAGAAGTCGTGAGCCCGCATTTTGTCGATCCCGAAGGGAGCCGCCTGCGTGAGTGATCTGCGTCCTAGAAGCGCCCTGGACGGCGTTGACGACGTGATCGGGACGATCCGCCTGAGAGAAGTGACTAATATCTCGCTCGTTTCGGTAGCGGCCCGGCGGAACAGCCAAGATCGTTGCCATGCCTGGCTCAGAATGACCTTTGGGGCCGTTCCGGGTCCGAACGGCTCGGAGAGCTCCGTGGCAGGCACGGCGCTTTGGATGGGGCCGGACCAGTGGATGCTGAGCCGTCAAATTGGCCCTGATTTTGACTATGCCGGCAATATAAAAACCGAACTCGACGAGGCCGCCTCGGTCACTGAACAAACCGGATCATGGGTGATGATCGAAGTGACAGGCGATCGGCTGGCCGATGCCTTTGAACGGCTGTGCGCGATCCCCATCCGAACGATGCAGCCCGGCGAGGCACGGCGGACCCAAATCAATCATCAGAGCTGTTTTGTGGTGCTGGAAAGTAAGAGCGCGGCACGGATATTGGGCGCGCGCTCTTCTGCCCGATCCCTCTGGCACGCCCTGACAATGACTGCGAGGGCCCTATAGGAAGGAGCGCGCTTTGACGCTGCGTTACGAACGGCCAGGTTGGAGGCCGCGATCTCGTAGAACCTTTGCAGCGGTTCCATAGATTGGGCTTCTTTTGGGGTAGAATGGTGTGGTAAAAGGGTTGCCGAGCTGGGAAGTCCTGGATTGGCGCTTATGTTACGCAGTGGAGGAGAAACGCAATGACAGAACACGCAACCATATCCTGCGCCACCGATGCAGACGTGGTGGACGGGACCGATCCACTGGCCCGCGTTACGGCAACTGCTGCTGCGAAAGAGCTCATCAGCGAAATCCGCGAGGACCATGGCGACGTCATGTTCCACCAATCGGGGGGCTGCTGCGACGGATCAGCCCCCATGTGCTATCCAAAAGGTGAGTTCCGCACCGGTGCCTCGGACGTTCTCTTGGGCGAGATCGACGGCGCCGAGGTTTATATTTCCGGGCCGCAATTCGAGGCTTGGAAGCACACCCAGCTCATCATTGACGTCGTGCCCGGCCGAGGCGGCATGTTTTCCCTCGACAACGGGACCAACCGGCGCTTCCTCACCCGTTCACGGGTCTTTACCGACGCTGAAAAGGCGAAACTCGGGCTATAACGCGAAAAGTCCAACGCCGCCCGGCAGGCCGAGAAGACGCCTAAAAAATCTGCACTGCCCTGGCCCAAAATCGCTAAGCGTTCACCATTGCTAAAGGCGACTTGAGCGGGAAAATCGTCCTTTGCGATTTGGCCCTAGAGTGTTTCCTCAAAGAGCTGTCTTAGGCTCTCTTTCGTGAGCACCACCGGATTGCCGCCGACGCTCGGGTCGCGGATTGCGGCCTCAGCCAGGGCATCGAGATCGGGGTCAACAACACCCAATTCGCCAAGGCTCTTCGGAATGTCAAATGACGCGTTAAACGCGTCGACGAATGCAGAAAATCCGTCAAACCCGCCTTCGATGCCGAGATAGGCCGCGGCCCGGTCGAAACGCGCGCGGATCGCATCGGCGTTGTAACGGAGAACTGCCGGCATAAAGACCGCATTCGTGGTCCCGTGATGGGTATGGTGAACGGCACCAACCGGGTGGCTCAACGCATGGATCGCGCCAAGGCCCTTTTGGAACGCGGTCGCACCCATGGCCGCGGCACTCATCATCTGGGCCCGCGCTTCGAGATCGGTCCCGTCCTCATAGGCGCGCGGCAGGTAGTCTTTCACGAGCCGCATACCCTCCAGGGCAATGCCCTGGCTCATCGGGTGGTAATGGGGACTTGAAAAGGCTTCGACACAATGGGCGAACGCATCAAGTCCAGTCCCCGCGGTCACGAATTTGGGCATGCCGACCGTCAGTTCCGGATCGGCGATGACCTGAGCCGGAAGCATCTTCGGGTGGAAGATGATCTTTTTCTCTTGGCTATCGGAATTCGTGATGACGCTGGCGCGGCCCACTTCCGAGCCTGTGCCGGCCGTGGTGGGAACGGCAACGATTGGGGCGATGGCGTCAGCATCGGCCCTTTTCCACCAATCGCCGATATCTTCAAAGTCCCAGATCGGCCGGGTTTGGCCCGCCATGAAGGCAACGGTCTTCGCGAGATCGAGCCCCGACCCTCCGCCAAAGGCAATCACGCCGTCGAACCCACCCTCACGGTAAACCGCGACGCCCGCATCGGCGTTCTGGTCAGAAGGGTTGGGATCGGTCTCGGCAAAAACCGCACGGCCGAGCCCCGCGCCGTCAATGATGTCGAGGGTGCGTTCGGTGATCTCGTTTTGGGCAAGGCCCCGGTCGGTGATGAGAAGCGGCTTGGTGATCCCGGCCGACCGGCAAGCCTCGCCAAGTTCGACGATGCGGCCAGCGCCGAAACGGATGGGATTGGGATAGCTCCAGGTCGCGTTTAGGGTCACGGTTTTAACTTCTTCAAATGATAGGATTTCGGTCGGGTCACGGCATGGAACCCGAGGGATGACAGCGCCGCACCCCGTCCGGTGTCTTTGCAGCCCGTCCAACAAAGCGCAGGATCGAGATAATCGCAGCGGTTCATGAAGACCGTACCGGTCTCCAGACGTTGGCCAATGGCCTCGGCGGCTTCGATGTCTTGCGTCCAAAGCGAGCAGGTGAGGCCGAAGGGGCTGTCATTCATCAAAGCGATCGCTTCTTCGTCATCCTTGACCGGCATGATGCCCACGACAGGCCCGAAGGTCTCGTCGCGCATGACCCGCATGTCGTGGGTGACGCCGGAAAGGATTTGAGGCGTGAGATAGGCCGCACCGTCATCGCCCGCCATCGGCGCGATATGGGCTTTTGCACCGGCGGCGACGGCCTCATCGATCTGGGCTCGGGCTTCGGTGGCAAAGCGAATATGGGCCATCGGACCGAGCGTAGTTTCAGGATCACGCGGATCGCCAAGCACATAGCCATTCACAAGGGCGACCGCCTTCTCGAGGAAGGCGCCGTAAAGGCTCTCATGGACGTAGATCCGCTCGATGCCGCAACAACATTGGCCGGAATTGAACATCGCCCCGTCGATGAGCGTGTCGACCGCCTGGTCGAGATTGGCATCGGCCCGGACATAGCCCGGGTCTTTCCCGCCAAGCTCGGTCGCAACGGCGGTAAATGTGCCCGCCGCCGCCCGTTCCATCGCTTGGCCGCCGCCGACGGAGCCAGTGAAATTGACAAGGCCGAAATGGCCTTCGCCAATCAACGTCGAAGTCGTGGTATGATCGAGCACGGCGTGGGTGAACACGCCCACGGGGAGACCGGCGGCCTCGAAGGCGTCGGCGAGGTGCTCGCCGACGAGGATCGTCTGGGACGCGTGTTTCAGGACGACAGAATTCCCCGCGATCAGGGCCGGTGCGATCGTGTTGATCGCGGTCATGTAAGGGTAATTCCATGGCGCGATAACCAGGACCACACCGAGTGGTTCCCGCACAATCTTTCGAACGAATTCGCCTGAGTCCTCGATGATCTGGGGTGCAAGGGCTTCTTCGGCGATGGAGGCCATGTAACAAGCCCGTTCGGCAAAGCCCCCGAACTCTCCGCCATAGCGCACCGGCCGCCCCATTTGATGCGCGAGTTCGGTGACCATCCGGTCCTGGGTCTCGCCGACATAGGCGACTGCCTTTTTTACTACTGCTATCCGCTCGGCGAGCGGAGCGGCTGCCCAGCCGTGTTGGGCGGTGCGGGCATCAAGAACGGTTCGACGCGCGGCGTCTTTCGAAAGGCACGGCCGCTCGGCGTAAAGCGTGCCGTCGATCGGCGAGATACAACGGATCGTACTAGACATAACCGTCACGCCTTCTCAAACCCGCGCGCGATTTCCCAATCGGTAACGGCTCGGTCGAATTCTTCCTGCTCCCATTCGGCGGCGCGGGTGTAATGGTCGATCACCTCACCGCCCATCGCCTCGCGGAGCATGGTCGAACCCCGGAGCAATTCGGTGGCGTTGCGCAACGTGTTGGGGATCTCTGGCGCGCCACTGTCTTCGTAAAGATCGCCCGTTGTGGGTGGGGCAAGCTCCATCTTGTCTTCGATACCTTTGAGCCCCGCCGCAATCAGTGCCGCCTGGGCGAGATAGGGGTTCATATCCGCCCCGGGGATCCGGCACTCGACGCGGACGGCTTTTGTGTCAGCCCCGCAGAGCCGGAAGCCCGCCGTCCGATTGTCAACCGACCAAGCGGACTTTGTCGGAGCAAATGTGCCCTTAGCGAAGCGTTTGTAGGAATTGATGTAAGGTGCGAAAAAGTACGTGCAGTCAGAGGCATAGGCGATAAGCCCAGCCACAAAGTAGCGCATCGTTTCCGACATGCCATGCGCGCCTTCGGGGTCGTGAAACGCGTTCCGATCCCCCGCCCACAATGACATATGCACATGGGATGCACTTCCCACCCGGTCCTTTTGCCACTTCGGCAGGAAGCTCGCCGAATGGCCCTTTTGCCAGGCGATCTCTTTGGTCGCGTGTTTGGCGATCGAGTGGTGATCGGCGCAAAGGAGCGCCTCCGCATAGCGGATGTTGAGCTCTTCCTGCCCCACCTCCGCCTCGCCTTTGGAATTCTCAATAGGGATGCCCGCGCCGAAGAGATGATTGCGCAAAGGACGCATCACATGCTCTTCCTTGGTGGTCTGTAGGATGTGATAGTCCTCGTTGTATGGGCCGAGCGTCGTCATATCGCGGTAGCCTTCGGCGCGCATTTCATCGAGCGGCTTTTTGAAGAGAAAGAACTCCAATTCGGTCGCCATTTTTGGGGCAAAGCCCATCGCCTCGGCGCGGGCGATCTGTTCTTTCAAGACCTGGCGCGGCGCGTGGGGGACGGGCCTGTGGGTATGGTGATCGAGAATATCGCAAAGCACCATGGCCGTGCCTTCAAGCCACGGCAAGGGCCGAAGCGTCGAGAGATCGGGCTTCATGACGTAGTCGCCATAACCCTGCCGCCAGCTTGAGGCGGCATAGCCGTCGGGCGTGGCCATTTCGAGGTCGGTCGCCAAGAGATAATTACAGCAATGGGTTTCCTCATAGGCGCTTTCGAGGAAATTTGAGATGTGGAACCGTTTGCCCATCAAACGGCCTTGCATGTCGATAAAACAGACGAGCATCGTATCGACAGAACCTTCGACTGCGAGGTCTTTCAAGGCGTCAAAGGTCAGGACAGGCGCGGTCATGGGGGCTTCCACTTGGTCTATGCAGGACGCGCCCCGGGCCTAACCCGGGGCCTCCTCGTTTTGTCATGTTCTGCGCTCTACAGAAATGGCGCGCTTAGCCGTAGCGATAGGGCCGTCCGGCAGATTCCATCACTTCGTTGTAGCGCTTAAAGATCTCGACCACCTTCGCCTTTGTCTCGCTTTCGGCGGCGATCTCGTCCCAAAATACGCGGGCGGCGGTTTCGACCTGGGCCCATTCGTCGTCCGGGATGGACGTGAGCTCCATCTTGGTTCCATTGACGCGGAGATCGGCCTCGCCGCCCCAGTACCAGTGTTGGCGGTAATAGTGCGATTGCTCCATGCAAACCGTCAGGAGGGCCTGAAGGTCTTCGGGAAGCTCGTTCCAACGCTCCATATTCGCGAAGAAGTGGCCGATCCAGGCCCCGGAGATGTTGTTGGTGAGGAAGTAGTTCGTCACGTCGGCCCAACCGACGGTGTAATCCTCGGTGATGCCCGACCAGGCGATCCCGTCGAGTTCGCCGGTCTGCACGGCGACTTCGATGTCTTCCCACGGAAGCGTAACCGGGACCACGCCGAATTGGCTGAGGAAGCGGCCCGCCGTTGGGAAGGTGAAAACCCGTTTGCCCTTGAGGTCGGCGAGCGAGCGGATCGGATCCTTCGTTGCAAAATGGCAGGGGTCCCAAGCACCGGCCGAGATGTGCTTTACGCCTACTTTGGAGTACTCCTCTTCCCAGATCTCTTTGAGGCCGTATTGATTGAAGAGCACCGGCACATCGAGGGAGTAGCGCGAGCCGAACGGGAAATAGCCGCCGAACACCGTGACTTCCGTAGGCGAGGCCATGGAATCGTCATCCGATTGCACTGCGTCGATCGTGCCCCGCTGCATGGCCTGGAAAAGCTCACCGGTCGGCACAAGCTGGTCAGCGAAGAACAGCTCGATCTGCATCCGGTCGCCGGCAATCTTGTTGAAGGTCTCGATGGCGGGCACCACCACCTCTGCGGCGAGCGCCGCACCGGCGTAGGTCTGCAAACGCCAAGTGATGGTCGATTGCGCGATCGCGGGCGCGGCCAGAGCGGCCGGTGCCGCGACCGCTGCGCCCTTCATAAACTTACGTCTCGTGGTCATATAAACCTCCTAGTTGGGTGTTCACTCGATTTTGCGGGGCGCTCTTCATGGCGCTTAGGATCCGTAGATGGTCTGGGGCAGCCAGAGCGCGATCCCGGGGAAGACCATGATAACGGTCAACGCCAAGACCATGACGGCGACGAAGGGAATGATTGAGCGGTAGATGTCTTGCAGGCCAATCTCCGGCGGCGACATCGCCCGCATCAGAAAGAGATTATAGCCGAAGGGCGGCGTCATATAAGCGATCTGGGTCGTGATCGTGTAAAGGACACCGTACCAGATAAGATCGAAGCCCAGGGCACCCACAAGCGGGATATAAAGTGGTGCAACGATGACGAGCATGGCCGTGTCATCGAGGAACGTGCCCATTAGAATAAAGCTGAGCTGCATGAGGATCAGGATCAACCAAGGGCTTAGGGCCAGACGTTCCGTGAAGAATGCTTCAATGGCTTTGACCGCACCCAGCCCGTCAAAAACCGCGCCAAAAGCCAATGCAGCGAGGATGATCCACATGAACATGCATGTGATGCCGAGCGTGTTTTTGACCGACGTTTCAAAGACCGCCCAAGTCATCCGGCGCTTGAGAACCGCTGCTAGGAATGCCGCAATTGCGCCGATCGCGGAGCTCTCCACCAGTGAGGTCCAGCCGTTCACGAATGGGATCATCATCGCAAAGAAAATCGCGAAGGGCAGAAGGCCGGAGAGAAGAAGGAGGTTCTTCTCGCGCTGGGGCATCGCACGATCGTCTTCCGAAAGAACCGGCCCGAGCGTCGGGTTGATGCGACACCGGATGGCAATATAAGCCACAAACATCCCCGCCATCATGAGCCCCGGGACGACGCCGGCAAGCCAAAGCTGGCCAACTGGCTGGCGCGCGATCATCGCGTAAAGCACCAATACGACCGAAGGGGGCACCAATATGCCTAAACTCGAGCCCGCCTGGACGACGCCCGTGACCATGCGCTTGTCATAGCCCCGGCGCAGAAGTTCTGGCAGGGCAATGGTGGCCCCAATGGCCATACCGGCCACGCTCAGCCCATTCATTGCCGAAATCAGCACCATCAGCCCAATTGTACCGATGGCAAGCCCGCCCCGGAGCCCGCCCATCCAGACATGGAACATCTTGTAGAGGTCGTCGGCGATCCGGCTTTCGGATAGGATGTAGCCCATGAAAACGAACATCGGCACCGTCAGGAGCGGGTACCACCGCATGAGCTTTATTGATTGGGCAAAGGCCACGTCAAAGCCACCGCGTTCGCCCCAAAACGCCAATGCACCAATCACAGCCACAAAACCGATGGCGCCAAATACCCGCTGCCCCGTGAAAAGGAGCACCATCATCGTGGCGAACATGGTGAGAGCGATCATTTCATAGGACATCAGACCGCTTCGCCTCGAAGCCGGAGAATGTCTTTCGCAAGCTCCGACAGCGCTTGGAGCAACATGAGTGCGATACCGACACACATGATTGTCTTGATCGGCCAAAGATAAGGGCGCCAGATCGAGCGACTTCTCTCAAGCGAGCCCGTGCTTTCCTGTCCTGTGGCGAGTTTGGCAAAAAATCCTACAGGGTCCGAACCAAAATAGCCCAAGGAATAGGCCGTCGAACTCAAGCCTCCCCAAAGAAGAACGCCAAGATAGAAGATCAGGCAGAAAACCATGACCGCGTCGACTGCAGCCTTCTTACGGACCGACCAATTTTCGTAGAAGAGGTCCATTCGAACATGGCTGCCCAATTGGATCGCGTAGGGTCCACCAAGGAAGAAATAGGCAATCATCGAAAATTGCGCGACTTCGAGCGTCCAGAGCGACGGTTGGTCAGAGAATTTGCTGATCGTTGACCAAAGCAAAACTGCCATCATTGCGAAGATGCCAAACATGATCACCCTGCCGACGCCGTAATTCATACGGTCGACCAGGGCGATGAAGGCACGGAGAACGCTCATCCCGAGGTCTCCTTAACGGCAGCCGGCTGAACCCGTTTGAGTGCGGCGGAAACCCAATCGGCGAGAGTAGCGGCCATTTTGGCACACTGCTCGGACGTGGCGATTAAATCATTCCGAATTTCGATCATCACGTTCAAATGGCCGTGGGGTAGCGCATGGAGACGCAGCGTATGCAGAACTCCGTCCTCGGGCCCGTAAGGCGCGTTTCTTTGGGTGTTGTACCCTCGGGCAACCTCCAACAGCGCATCGGCAAGGCGCGTATCATCGTCGTGCAGAATACCGATCTCAACGCTGCGCGCTTGGCCTCGGTAGTTCGGTGTGAAACTGTGGATCGTCACCAGAACGGTTTCGGATCGAGCGTCGACCAACTGGGATAGGCGGCGCGCAAATGGGCGATAGAACCGGTCGAGCCGCGCTTTCTTATCTTGGTCGCTCAGCCCCACATTGCCGGGAATTTTCGTCTCTTCGCTGATCGCGGGGATCGCATCTTCCGCCTCGGGCGGCCTGTTGCAATCGTAGATCAAGCGCGACACCGTGCTGTGGATGAGCGCCGCATCGAGGCGGATCGCCATTTGTTTGGCCGTCTCCAACGCACCAGGATCCCAAGCGATATGGCGACCCTGGTCGACAGCACTCAATCCAAGATCTTGAAATTCATCAGGAATATGAGAGCTTGCATGTTCGCACACCAACAGAACCGGATGCCGTCCCGCCGCGTTGACGACCGTCGGCACGCATTCGATGTCACGATTTTTCTGCTGCAAGCAGGCGCACTCCCCGTATGTTGTAAAGTTTTCTTCAGCAGCAGCGCACCTGTCAATATTTTAATGAAGGTATTTCTTCAGCCGTGCAGGCTGTGTATAAATTTTGACCACGCTGGTGCCCTTCGCTAGTCTGAGGGCGGCAACTTCGGGCAGATTATGCAGACCATCGCAGAGCGTATTAAGGACAAAACAGCTGATCTTACGCGCGCCGAACGGCAGTTGAGCGACATCATTCTCCGAAATTACCCAGCCTCGGGTTTGGGGACGATCACGTCTTTGGCCGAAGAGGCGGACGTGTCTACGCCGACAGTGGCGCGCCTTATCCAGAAGCTTGGCTTTGCGGGGTTTCCAGAATTTCAGCGCGGGCTCCGCGACGAGCTTAATGAAAAGATCTCGAGCCCTTTGACCAAGCGGGAAAAGTGGGTCGACGCGCCTGATGCCCACTTGCTCAATCGTTTCACCAAGGCGGTAATCGACAATATTGGCCAGTCCATGGCCAAGATCGACCCCGACGCCTTTGACCGTGCTTGCGATATGTTGAGTGATATCAATCGCGGCGTCTTTATCGTGGGTGGGCGGATCACACGGACCTTGGCGGATTATTTTTTCCTGCATTTCCAAGTCATTCGTCGCGGAGTGACCCAGATCACCTCGAATTCCAATGCTTGGCCGCACTACGCGCTCGACTTCGACGCGGGCGACGTGGTCGTCATTTTCGACGTGCGCCGCTATGAAAACAGCACATTGAAGCTCGCCGAACTCGCCCGTGAACGTGGCGCTGAAATAGTCCTGTTCACCGATCAATGGATGTCACCGATTGCACAATTGGCCAGCGTGACATTCAGCAACCAAATCGCAGCACCCTCTGCTTGGGACTCGAACATCACCACCATGTTGATGTCAGAAATTGTCATTGCAGAAGTCCAGGAGCGGCACTGGGAAACCACGCGTTCTCGGATGGAAACGCTCGAAGAGATGTTCGACCGGACGAAGTTTTTTCGGAAGTTCTGAAGCTCTATTCGCGGGCCGGCAAAACCTGGCCGCGACATTCCGAAAACCCGATCCTATATCCGTTGCCGACGGCGGCCCCCCGGAGGACAAGCGTGTCGTGGTCTTCAATGAAACTCCGGGTCTTTCCCTCCCCCAGATCGATGGGCTCTTTTCCGCCCCACGACATTTCAACCAGGGACCCTCGCATCGATTTCTCCGGTCCAGAGATCGTACCAGACCCTAGTAGATCCCCCACCCGCATCGGGCAGCCCGAGGAACTGTGATGGGCCAATTGCTGTGCGGCGGAATAGTACATTTCACTATAATTCGTGCGGGAGAGTATCGTTTCGGAACCCTCTCGGGGCGTGAGCCCGACTTCAAGGTCAATGTCGTAGAGCATAGGCCCAGGTTCATCGAGATAGGGCAATAGGGCCTGCTCCTTTGGTGGCGTGGAAACGCGGAATGGTTGGAGCGCGGCAGCCGTGACGATCCAAGGACTTATCGTTGTGGCAGTGGCCTTGGCCTGGAACGGCCCCAAAGGCTGGTATTCCCACGCTTGAATGTCACGGGCAGACCAATCATTCAGAATGACATAACCGAAAATGTTCTCATGGGCTGTTACCACATCAATGGGGCCGTCCGAGGCTTGCCCCACGATCGCCCCCATTTCGAGTTCGATATCAAAGCGTTGCGAGGGGCCAAACCGAGGCACAATGTCATTGGGCCCTTTGAGTTGGCCGTGCGGTCGGCGGATAGGCGTTCCGGACACGACCACAGAGGAAGCCCGTCCATTGTAGCCAATGGGAATATGCAGCCAATTCGGCGGCAACGCATTTTCTGGACCACGAAACATCGTTCCCAAATTGGTCGCGTGGTTCTTGCTGGAGTAAAAGTCCGTATATTCCATCACCCGAAATGGCATGTGCAAACTCGCTTTTGCCATCGGCACCGAATAGGTGGTGCAAAGATCCTGGGTGGCTTCATCGGCGCCGGCCGCCAGCAGGTCGTGCAAGGCGTTACGAAATCGTGCCCAGGCCGCACTGCCCAATTCCATGAAGTCATTCCAGTAGCGTGCGTCGAGCACGTCCGCCTCTGGATCAGCGCGAAGCGCGCCTTCTGCTTCCAGTCCTGTTACATCGAGAACGCGGTCACCAATGGCTACGCCGCAGCGCAGATCGCCATCATCCAAAGAAAACACACCGTAGGGGAGATTGTTCAAAGGAAAGTCGCAATCCGGCGCATTGGCGCTCTCGATCCAAGACGGAAGAAGGTCGGTCATTGAGTGTCTTTCAGTTCAAGTGTCGCGGCGATTTACTTTAAGCCAGGGGTGCCGTCGAATTTCTTCTCGAGGGTCTTCCAGCAATCGATGTAATCGTCCTGAAGCGGCGCTTCATGGCCCGCGAACTCGGTGAGATGCTGAGGGAACCGCGTTTCAAACATGAACGACATCGTATTCTCGAGCTTCGTCGGGCCGAGATTTGAATTGCTCGCGCCTTCGAAGGCGGCTCGGTCTGGCCCGTGCGGCAGCATCATATTGTGTAGGCTCGTCCCGCCCGGGATAAAACCTTCGGGTTTCGCGTCGTATTGGCCATAGATATTGCCCATCATCTCCGACATGACGTTTTTGTGGTACCAGGGCGGACGGAAGGTGTTCTCGGCCACCATCCAGCGCTCGCGGAAAAGGACGAAGTCGATATTGGCCGTTCCTTCCATTCCGGAAGGTGCGGTCAGGACCGTAAAGATTGACGGATCGGGATGATCGAAGAGGATCGCCCCGACCGGGCAGTAAGTCCGGAGGTCGTACTTGTAGGGCGCGTAATTCCCATGCCAAGCCACAACGTCGAGAGGGCTTTGGTCAATCTTGGTTTCGTGGAATTGGCCACACCATTTGATGGTGAGTGTCGAGGCGACTTCGCGGTCCTCAAAGGCGGCGACTGGCGATTTGAAATCCCTTGGATTTGCCATGGCGTTGGCCCCGATGGGTCCCCGCGCAGGAAGCTCAAAAGTCTGGCCGTAGTTTTCGCAAACAAATCCCCGTGCTGGCCCTTCGAGCACCTCGACCCGGTAAACCAAGCCCCGCGGGAGCACCGCAATTTCCTTGGGCTCAATGTCAATAACGCCCAATTCAGTGCAGAACCTGAGACGTCCCTCCTGAGGCACGACCAAAAGCTCACTGTCGGCGGAATAGAAATAGCTGTCGACCATGCTTTCGGTGACTAGGTAAATATGGCTCGCCATGCCGGTTTGTGTGTTCACATCGCCGGCCGTGGTCATGGTGCGCATGCCCGTAAGCCAGGTTAGTTTCTCATCCGAATGGGGCACCGGGTCCCAACGGTATTGGCCGAGGCTCGTCACTCCTTGGGGGATGTGGGGCGCCGTTTTCCAATAGGGAAGGTTGAGCTCCTCGTAGCGCGCGGAGTGCTTGACCGATGGACGGATGCGGTAAACCCATGTGCGCTCTGGCGGATGCACGGTGAAAGCCGTGCCCGAAAGCTGCTCGCCATAGAGCCCGTAATTGCACTTTTGCGGTGAATTCATGCCTACGGGAAGCGCGCCCGCCAGGGCCTCGGTCTCAAAGTCGTTTCCGAAACCTGGCATGTAGCCAGGGGTCACAGTGTTGCCTTGGGCTTGGGTCAGGTGGAGGTCACGGGGCGCGTTCATGGCAAGTCTCCTCTCCGGCTAAAGCGGCTTGCGCTCTAAAAAGAGCGGCCACTCATTGCATCTGCAACGAATTCTACTTGCCTAGCGACCGAACGATGTCAATATCATTTCAAATGAAACAAACTCGACAGACGGCGCCTATGACACACCAAGCCTTTGATTTGTCATCGTTTCTTCCTTATCGCTTGGCGGTGCTCGCGGAGCGCGTCAGCCGTCGCCTGGCGGCCGAATATCAAGCGTTGCACGGCCTTTCGATCGCTGAATGGCGGGTGATGGTGCATCTCTTGCACTCCGACGAAGTCTCGATTCGCGACATTTGCGATTATGCCAATCTCGACAAGCCGAAAGCGTCCCGTGCCGTTAAGCGGCTCGAGAAAGACGGCTTAGTGGAAAAACGATCCGGAGCGAAAGACGGACGTCTCGTGGCAATCTCGCTTACAAACGCGGGCCGCCGCGTGATTTACGAGATCCTCCCGGCGGCCAAAGCCGTCGAAGCGAACCTCTTAGGGGCTCTCCAGTTGGAGGAACAACGCGCCTTGGCTCGGACCATGGAAAAGCTCCATTCCGCCCTCGACCTCGACCCTGCGGCCAAACCACGGACGCTGGCCTCCCAAGGACCAAAGACTCCCTAGACGGTCAGGTTGCGACCTGGTCGGCTTTGCGCGAGACTGCCGAGGGAGGAGCTGGCAAAGCTAAAGAATAAGCCGGAAAAACCTCACGCCATTAGGGAGATCAACATGAGAAAATTCACAAGAGCTCTTGCGGGAACCTCGGCGCTGATAACAGCGCTTGCCATGGCCGGCACGAGCCTCGCTCAGGAATTCACCTTCTCAATCCACCATTTCGTGAGCCCGAATGCTCCGGTTCAAAAGGTTCTCCTCGAACCTTGGGTCGCGGCCGTTGAAGAGGCATCCGGGGGCCGGATCGCGTTTGAGATCTTCCCTGCAATGGCCCTAGGCGGCACGCCCCCGCAGCTTTACAGCCAAGTGCGCGACGGGGTGGCTGACTTGGTGTGGACCGTTCCGGGTTACACCCCGGGGACGTTCCCGCTGACCGAAGTCTTTGAACTGCCCAACGTTCACGCGGGCGACGCACGAGCTACCAATCTTGCGATCCAAGATATGATGGACGATCTCGCGCCGGACTTCCAAGACGTCCACCCGATCCTGGTTCATGTCCACACCGGCAACGCGCTTCATCTCGCGTCGGGATCGATCGAAAAACTCGAGGACATTTCAGGAATGAAGATCCGGAGCCCGTCGCGGACCGGAGCCTGGATGCTCGAAGCTCTCGGCGCAGAACCGGTCGGCATGCCCGTCCCTGCCCTGCCCCAAGCGCTGTCGAAAAAGACGGTGGATGCGGGCCTCGTTCCCTTTGAGATCGCCATTCCCCTGGGTCTTGCGGAACTGACCGAGGCGTCCATTGAGTTGAACGAGGGCGCGCGGTTTGGCACTTCGACCTTTTTGTTTGCCATGAACAAAGCGGCCTATGACGGGCTGCCGGACGATCTGAAACAGGTCATCGACGACCATTCGGGAATGGCGATCGCGGCCGATATGGGGGTCGCGTGGAACGACATCGAGCCGGTGGGCAAGAAAATGGCCGAGGACGCTGGCAATGCCGTCACGGAACTGACTGCTGAGGCTAGCGCGGAGTTCGATGCCCCGTTCGAGGCGGTTGCCCAGCGCTGGCTTGAGGAAGCCAACGGAAATGGGATCGACGGCGGAGCGCTCTTAGAAAAGGCGCGGGCCGCCGTGGCCACCCATAGCCAGTAGTAAAGCGCGCGCGCCCATGGCTTGGGGCAACGCGTTCCGGCGCGTTGTCACCCTTTGGGCTTTGCTCGGCGGCGTGCTCCTCTTGGTGATCGTCCTCGCCACGGCGATCAACGCGGCGGGCTTTACGGCCAACACATTGGCGCGGATCTGGGGCGGGTCCGTGGCCGGTTTACCGGGCTATGAGGACGGGGTGACGATGCTCGTCGGTGTCGCGGCCCTGGCAATGTTTCCCTACTGCCAGCTGGTCGGCGGCCATGCGGCAGTAGATGTTTTCTTGGAAAGAGCCCCGGCCTGGGCGGACCGCGCGATCAACGTGTTTTCCGCAGTGCTGATGGCCGTGGTCGCCCTTGCCTTGGCGGCCATGCTCGCCCATGGGACCTTGGAAGTGCGCAGCGACCGGACAGAAACGGCCGTTCTCGGCTGGCCGGTTTGGATCTTCATGCCCACGGCCGTGTTCTCCTGTCTTCTTTGGGCATTGGCCGCACTTCAGGCGCTCTTCAAGACTCCGGAGGCCGACAATGGACCGTGAGCTGATCGGCGTTTACGGTCTGGCCGCCCTTTTTGTTCTGATCATGCTGCGCATCCCCGTTGCCCTGGCCATGCTTGTCACGGGCATTGTCGGCACATGGGTGTTGAGCCTGGCCTCCCCGTTCATCAAATTCGGACCCTATCTTCTCCAATTTAAAACGGCACTTTGGAATAGCGTTGCCAATTACGACCTCTCCGTCGTGCCGCTTTTTGTTTTGATGGGGTTTCTTGCCGCCGAAACCGGGCTGAGCCGCGACCTCTTCCACGGGCTAAGCGCTCTGACCCGCAAAATCAGAGGTGGGGTCGCCATGGCAACCATCCTCGCATGCGCCGGATTTGGCGCCGTGAGCGGGTCTTCGATTGCAACCGCTTCGACCATGGGCCGGGTCGCCCTGCCGGAATTGCGCAAGCTCAATTACAACGAAGGTCTCTCGACCGGCGTTTTGGCGGCGGGCGGCACGCTCGGCATCCTGATCCCGCCTTCGGTGGCCTTGGTGATCTACGCGATCGTGGTCGAAGCCTCGATCATCGAGATGTTTCAGGCAGCCATCGTCCCGGGCCTCATCGCGGTGGCGTTCTTTCTGATCGTGATCAAATTTCGCATCGCTCGGAACCCTGACCTAGCTCCCGCCCTGGCTCCCATGGCCGATGAGGACATTCGACGCGCCCTGCGTAGGCTCTTGCCCGTCGCGCTCATATTCGGATCGATTATTCTTGGCCTTGGCATGGGGCTCTTTACGCCGACACCGGCCGCGGCAGTCGGCGTCTTTCTGATCCTCGTTTACGGCGCGTTTCTCCGTACCTTTTCCGAAGACGGGCTGACACCAACCAGGTTGAAGTCTGCCCTTCTCGACACGGCCAAAACCTCGTCGATGATTTATTTCATCCTGTTTGCGGCCGACATTTTGAAAGGCTTTTTCGCGCGCACGAACCTCCCGACAGCCCTCAGCGATTGGGCGGCCGCCTCGCCGATGGACCCATACACGATCCTTTTGCTAATGCTCTTAATTCTTATCGTGCTCGGCTGCTTTATGGAAAGCCTGTCAATGATCCTGGTGATCGTTCCGTTTTTCTGGCCGGTGTTGATCGAGCTGAATGGCGGTGCCTTCGTCAACGCCGAGACCGCGGCCTTTGGCATGGATGCGGCAGAATTGAAGATCTGGTTCGGCATTCTCGCTTTGATCGTTGTCGAATTGGGCCTGATCACGCCGCCGGTAGGCCTCAACGTGTTCGTGATCAAGTCGTTTTCGCCGATGACCAACATCGCCACGATCTTCAGAGGCGTTGCGCCTTTCTTTGCGATCGAGCTGGTGCGGGTGGGCGTCCTCGTCCTACTTCCTGGCCTCGCCCTCTACCTCACCCGCATTCTCTAGACTAAGTCGGCAGGGGCTTACTCGGCCCCAAATCGAGGCGGCGGATATAATCCACCGGTCCCACCGGGAAATGGGTGCTGACCAAGGGATCGTGACCCGGAATGAGGAGATTTCGATCAGAAGCTAAAGCTTCAATCCGGTCCCAGCCCCGGACCATGTCCTCGAGGTCGATGACGATCGGGAAAGGTTTCCGCTCAAAGACGTTTTCATAGTAATGGGCCGCATCCGACGCGAGGCAAAGCCATCCTTTGTTCGTCCGCACGCGAACAACTTGGAGCCCTCGGGAATGGCCACCGACCCGGTGCACGGTCACCCCGTCGGCCACTTCTCCGTCACCCTCGTGGAATTGGACGCGACCTTGGTGGAGCCGCATGACCGCCTCGCAGACATGGGATCCTGTAAATGGGAGCTTCATCGTAGGGTCGCACATGCAAGGTCCCGTGGCGAAGGCCATCTCGGTGGTCTGCAAATGGATCCAAGCGCCAGGATATTGGTGGAGCCCGCCGGCATGATCGTAGTGGAGATGGGTGCAAATGATCGTGTCGATGTCCTCGGGACGCAGACCGAGGGGCGCCAGGGCCGCTCCGGGGTCGCGGCGAATGGGCCGGCCACGGGACTCGGCTTCTTCGGCATCGTAGCCCGTATCGACAAGGATGGTCCGCCCACCAGATTTGAGAACCCAAAGGAAGTAATCCATGGCGTGGGGATCCGAGGCGTGATCATCAAAGACAAAACTGTCCGCTCGGGTCCGCCCGGGTCTGTCGGCGTATTTGACCGCATAAACCTCCCAGATCATTGCCTGACCTCCTTCCAAGTCTCTACTTGCTTCTCGCTGACCATATCTCGATAGGCGGCATCGAAGTCGACAAAGTGAGCCGTTGCCAGATGCGCGTCGAAAGCGGCGCGGTCGGTGTAGATCTCGTAGAGGAACACCTCGCCCAGTCGTGCCGGATCGGTGAGCACGTCGAATTGGACGCAGCCGGGCTCCTGCAATGACAAGTGCGCATTGTTTTTAACGAGTGCCACAAATTCCTCCCACGCCTCTGGTCCGATGTGGAACCGCACGACCACCGCGTAACTCATGCGGCTCTGCCCCACAGGCGACCCATGCCGCGTTTGACCGGCCCGACCTGCGATAGGAGGAGCGCGAAATTAAGGAATAGGAGCGTCGCCGCGCCCGGCCGCGTGACAAAGACGCTCATGTCACCGCCCGAAACAAGGAGCGCCCGGCGAAATGTCTCGTCAAAGAGGCCGCCGAGGATCACGCCGATCACCAATGGTGCGATGGGGTATTTGAGGATGCCCATCAGCGTTGCCAAAGCCCCCACCCCCAACATCAGGTAAAGGTCATTGATCCCGCCGCCCACGGAGAAACTTCCGATCGTGGTGAGCACAAGAACGATGGGAAGGAACACCGTCGATGGGATACGCAGGACGAGAATGAATATCCGGGCCGTAAATAGTCCCATCAACATCATCGTAAACGACGCCATAACAAGTATCGCAACGATGTGGAGGATGAGGGCGGGGTCGATCGTCGGCCCCGGGATGACTTTGTTGATCTTGAGCGCTCCGAGGAGTGCAGCGGCCGGGGGCGAGCCAGGTATACCAAGGACAAGAAGCGGGATGAGGGCACCACCGATGGCGGCATTGTTGGCGGCTTCGGCCGAGATGAGACCATTGAGACTGCCCTTTCCGAACCTCTCGCCATCGGGCGAGGCGGCTTTTCCGACACCGTAGCTTACCCAACCAGCCACGTCTTCCCCGACACCGGGGAGGGCGCCAATCCCGGTGCCAATAACGCCGGATCGCCCGATCACAGGAAGGCGCCGGAGGATCTCGCGAAACGACGGCACGATCCGCCCGACCCGCGGTGTCTCCCGCACCATTGCTGTGGCCCGGAGACCATCGACAATCTGTGGAACCGCGAAGGCGCCCATCAGAACCGGCACCACTTGGAAGCCCGATAAAAGGTACGACCATCCGAACGTGTAGCGGTTTTCCGAAAGGATCGGATCAAGCCCCACCATGGCCATAGAGAGCCCAATGAGCCCCGAGATCCACCCTTTGAGCGGGATGTCTTCCGACATCAGCGTGCCCGAAAGAAGCACCCCAAAGAGCGCAAGGAGCGCCTTTTCCGGGCTTGCGATGTTGCGAGAGATCGCCAGAAGGAGCCACACGAAAAGGAGAAGAAACAGCGTTCCGAAGAGCGTCCCGAGAAAGCTCGCCGTGGTGGTGAGCCCGAGCGCTTCCCCGCCCCGCCCCTTCTTTGCCAACGGATAACCGTCCATGGCCGTGGCTGCGCTGGCCGCCGTACCTGGAATATTGAGGAGGATCGACGGGTAGGATCCCCCATAGATCGCGCCAACATAGGCTCCGATCAGTGCAATCAAAGATTGGTCGAGGGGAACGCGATTGCCAAAGAACCCGGTGAGGATCGTCACCGCGAGGGTTGCAGTGAGCCCGGGCAAAGCACCGAAAACGATGCCGAGAAAGACGCTCGCAATCAGATAAGCATAGGTCAGAGGATCTCCGGCAAGATGGAGGAACGCAGTGCCAAACCCGGCCAATTGGGCGAACATGAAATCCATTACTCAGGCGCACCAAACGTGGCCCGCCACCACGGGCGGAGCCCGGTGTAGAAGACAAGTTCGATCTGAGAAAATATTACGCCCGACCGCGCCGGCACGTTCTGGCGAAAACCGAAGGCCATGGCGGTGACCAAAAGAAACGGAACCACCAAGGACAAAATCGCAACGGCTTTGGCAACGCCTCGCCCTTCAGGCCAGCGCCGGGCATCCGAGAGCATGGCACCGACCATGATCACCCAAAAGCCGAGCGCCACCCAATCGTCATCACTGGCACGCCATTCGCTTTGGGGCGTATGAACGAGAAATGCATAAAGGGCTGGGGCCGCAAGGAGGCCTGTCGCGCCCCAACGCGCACGCACTTGGCCACGGTGAAAGCCCCAGAAAAGCGCTGTCAGCACCAATGCGCTTGCAATGATGAAATCCACCCGCGGGACCAACCCCGCAATATAGGCAAGAAGGCAAACCGCAATCGCTGCGATCCGGTTGAGCTCGGCCGTATCGATAGCGAGCCCCACCGCGTTGAAAGCCCGGGCGGCCCCGCCGTCGCGGATCGAAACGACAAGGAGCCCAAAGCCGCAAAGAAAAAGGCAAGAGAACAGCCCGTAAGGCACGAGGGCCGCCGAATTGTACCATTCAGCCGACCGGACTCCGGCATTGGCCGTGTTGAAAAAGGGGATTTCAGCAGTCTTGAAAAGGAAAAAGCCAGAACCGGCCATCAAAGCCAAAGCCGACCAAAAATCCCGCGCCCGAAGCACGGATATGTCAGTATTCCCCATCAACCCCTCCTGAGAAAGCGGGGCCCGGCCAACCGGGCCCCGACCTGGCCCTGTTCAGGGCCGCTCAATCCCCAGAGTGGTGGGATCAACTTCGGTGGCTCCAAGATCAAAGAGCGTCCAGGCAAAGGTCTCTTCGAGGGTTGAAAAGACCTTGGTGGCCGCATCGCCCGAAAGACCCGACAGTACGTAATTATTCTCTTCAGCCCAAGTTTTGACCGTATCGCCCGCCATGGCCTTCTCGAACGCTCCGACCAAAGCAGCTTTGGCATCCTCCGGTGCGCTGGCATGGAGCGCAAAGCCGATGGATTGGCTCAGCGGGAGATATTGGTCGAGACCGTCATAAAGATCGAAAGCCGACGGCACGGATTTCCCCGCAATCTCGCTGGCATCGGGCACAAGCATAGCAAGCGGGCGAAGCTCTCCCCCTTCGATCAACGCGGCTTGCTCAGCCAGGGAGGTCACGACCGCTTCGACCTCGCCCGCGAGCGCCGCTTCTTGGCTGGGTGCGGAACCCGAATAGGGAATGAAATTGAAGGTTGCACCGGTGCCATTCTCTAGCGCCAAAAGATTGAGATGGTGGATCGATCCGGCACCCGAAGCGGCGGCGGGCACTTTGCCCGGGTCGGCTTCAGCGGCCGCGATCAGGTCTTCGAGCGATTGATGGGGGCTGGCGGCGGGCACTGAGATAAGATCGGGCGAGCCACCGACTATGAAGGGGAACCAGAAGTCGAACCGCTCGTCCCACCCGCCTTGAACCGCGGCGGTCACGTTCGATTCGCTCAAACCGACCAAAGTGTATCCGTCATCGGCCTGGTTCATCACATGGACCATGCCGTTCGATCCTGCCACGCCGCCGGTGACATTGGTCACTGAGATCCCCACCGGCAGATGAGCTTCCATCTCTGACATGATCATGCGGTTGATCGAATCTGTGCCGCCGCCGGCGCCCCAGACCACCACGGTCGTTATGTCGCGGAATGGATAATCCTGGGCAAGCGACGCCCCACCGGCGCCAAGGGCCCCCAGGAGTGCCATCGTTTTCAGCATTGTTTTCATAACATGTCCTCCCCATTGCATATTTTTTTGCATTTATTAATGTATACATAAAGAAGCCGTTGTCAATCGCGGCGAAACCGCCTCTCACTGGGCGGTGCGTAAGGGAGGGGATGTGAATGTCGCGCGCTTTGGAAATAGCCGTGTTCGAAGGCGACGGGATCGGGCCAGAAATAATGGCGCCGACCCTAAAGTTGCTAGATGGGATAAGCGCCGGCACGCCGGATTATCATCTTGATTTCAAAACCGTGCCGGCGGGCGCATCGCACTACGCAGCCTGCGGGGCTGCCCTACCCCAAAGCTCCGTAGATGCCGCCCGGGCAGCCGATGCCGTACTCTTGTCCGCCATGGGCGATCCGGCGATCCGTTATCCGGATGGGACCGAAGTCGTCCCCCAGATCGATCTTCGAACCGAGCTTGATCTTTTCGCCGGGGTGCGCCCCGTCCGGATCCCGCCGAACTCGCTTACCCCGCTCAAACTCCCGCCAGACCGCGCGGTCGATTTCGTCCTTCTACGGGAAAGTACGGAAGGTCTCTTTTTCTCGCGGGGAAACGGGTCGGTCACCGAGGACGAAGCCTTAGAAACCCTCAAGATCACCCGACACAAGACCGAGCAATTGGTGCGCTTTGCAATCGAACTGGGGCGAAAGCGGCACGCCAATGGTACCGGCACCGGACGGGTCACCTGCGTCGACAAAGCGAACGTGTTCCGCGCCTTTGCCTTCTTTCGCAACGTATTTGATCGAGAGATGCAAAGCGCAAGCGACCTTCAAGCCGACCACGCCTACGTCGACGCCGCGGCCCTTTGGATGGTGCAAAAGCCTTGGATGTTCGACGTGATGGTCACCGAGAACATGTTCGGCGATATCCTGTCCGATCTCGGGGCAGGATTGATGGGCGGGCTCGGGGTCGCTCCGTCGGCCGATATAGGCCATGACCATGCTGTCTTTCAGCCGTGCCACGGCTCTGCACCCGACATTGCGGGACAAGGTATTGCCAATCCATTCGCAATGATCCTTTCGGCGGCAATGATGCTCGACTGGCTCGGGGCCCGCGAAGGGATCACCGCCCTCAACGAGCATGCAAGGAATTTGCAAGACGCGGTCGACGCGGTGATTGCCGAACGCAGGCATATCACATCCGACATCGGCGGACAGGCTACGACCGTGGAGGCGGCCGAGGCGGTGGCCCTCAAGATCAAAGCCCTAGCGTGAGCCTCCGCGTGGCGAGCCTCGGAGCTGGGTATTTCGCCCAGTTCCAACTTGAAGCCTGGACCCGGATCGGCGGGGCCGAACTATGCGGGATAGCCGATCTTGATCCGGAACGGGCCGCTGCCGTGGCTTCTGCGTACGGCACAAAATCGTTTCCGAACTTAGACGCACTTCTTTCGGTAACTGATGCGGATATCCTCGACATTGCGGTGCCGCCACCGGGGCACGCAGACGCCATACGAACAGCGCTTTCGGCAGGCGTGAAAGCCATTATTTGCCAAAAGCCGTTTTGTGGCTCTCTTGCCGAGGCTGAAGAGGTCACAGCTCTGGCCGCAAAATCGGAGATACCCCTGATTGTTCATGAGAATTTCCGCTGGCAGCCCTGGTATCGCGTGATGGCCGAAGCCATCGTCGACGGGCGGATCGGCCCACCGCAAAACCTAACGTTCCGTCTCCGGACCGGGGACGGCCAAGGCGGAAGGGCCTATCTTGACAGGCAACCCTATTTTCAAAAGATGAGCCGGTTTCTGATCCATGAAACGGGTGTCCACTGGATTGACGTGTTTCGCTATCTCATGGGTTCAGATCCGGTCGACGTTTACGCCGATATCAGGCGCCTCAACCCGGCCATTGCCGGCGAAGATGCGGGCCATATCGTTTTCGGCTTCGAAAATGGCGCGCGGGCCCTCTTTGACGGCAATCGCCTCCTCGATCACGCAGCCAAAAACACGCGTTTGACCCTCGGCGAAGCCCTTGTGGAGGGCCCAAACGGCGCGCTCAGCCTAAACGGATACGGCGAGGTGGCCTTTCGGGCCTTTGGCGGCTACGAAACCGAAGTCCTCCTCCCCGCCAAGGATTGGCCGGGCTTCGGCGGCGATTGCGTTTTCGCCCTCCAGTCCCACGTGGTGGACGGCTTGGCCAATGGTCGGAATTTCGAGAACAGTGCCAGCGATTACCTTGCCGTACGGCGCGTTGAAGAGGCTGCCTATCAGTCGGCCGAAGTGGGAAGGAAAATCACGCTGGGCTTGGATACCCGGTAGGACCTATTCGAGCAGTTCACCAAGGCTGCCCACCTCGACGTCCACCGTTTCATTCGAGCCATCCCGAAGCACCACGAATACGGCAATCGGAGGCACTTGGTTGCGGAATTCCGAGAGGACAGCGTTCAATTCCGAAAGCGATCCTATGTCTTGACGGGTCTGCTGCTCCGAAAGAACCACGTCGCCCACTTCAAATGCGCTCGATGCATCGGCGTTCGTTATTTCGACAATCCAACGTCCATCGTTCTGGGACTGGGTGACCTCAAAGGGCGCAAATGAGTGTGTCCGAGAAACGTTAATCGTCAGGTCGGCGTCTTCCTCAGCGTCGAGGGTAGGATTGCCAACGGAGACCGGGAGAAGCGGCGTATCGGGGTTGGCTTCTGCAAAGTAGGCCGCGGCAAGGGCGGCCACATCCATTGAATTTGCGCCGACCGGCGTCCCCCCGACTGCGCTTAACACTGCGCCTGCCGGATAAGGGCTGTCCGGTCCTTCGGTAAACACAACCGCATCACCTCGCCGTTCGATGGGAAGATTGAGAACGATAGACCAACCGCCCATTTCGGCGGCTTGCTCTATTGAAGCAACTTCGGGAGTGTCGACTTCCTTAGTGGCGCCTTTGAGCCCGGCACGCTCCGCCGGAGCCGCGGCTTCCATGGTCTCAGCGTCAGCGCCAGCTTCGAAACCGAAACCGTCGCCATCTAAAACTGGCGGAAGATCGTTGGCCGTCGGTTCAGCAACGGGCGAGGCGTTTCCTCGTTCCAACGCAGGGGCCTGCTCCGTTGAAGGGAATACAGGCAGGGTTGCCTCAGCGGCGGAGTTCAATTCGTCTTCAACAATCCCAAAACTCTCTTCGAGAGAAAGCATAATCTCTGCCGCTGGCGGGACATCTTGAATAGCTAGTGGCGCAGGATCCGGCGCGCCAGGGGCTGCAACCGCCTGCGGCGCCTCCTCATCCAACCGAGTCGCATTGTCCGCGACACCGGTTCCCGACACGGCTGCAGCCTCCGCGGAAGGAGGCGCAATTGCCTCAGCCTCGATACTCGCCTCAGGAGCAATGGCAGGCCCCGTCGCCACATCCGCCGCACCTACGCCAACAGCGCCCGCGGCCGCCCCATCCGTAGCACCGGGCTCGACAGACGGACCACTACTTCCAAACAAATAGAATGCCGCGCCTGCTGCAACTGCGCCGGCCGCAACCGCCCCGATAAGAAGACCACCATAGGGCTTCGTAGATTGTTGTGGTTCAGCCTCGGCCGCCTTTTCCACGTCCGCTACCACCGTGAAGTCTTCCGGCACCTGCATGGGGGCGGGATCTTCGTCGGAGACGTTGTCTTCAAACGACGATTCTTCTTCGCTCGTTGGCTCCTCGTCTTCGACAAAATCCATTGACGGCGCAATTGGTGGATCGCGATCTTCCGCGAGCTCCATTTCGAACTCCGTCACAAGATCCTCCGAAGGAAGGGCAGATTCAGCTTCCAGGTTTTCGTTGCCTACAGCATCTCCCGGCTCAGAAGGCACTTTGGCCAATGGGGCCGAGAACAACGCCTCATCGACGTCAGCCTCGAACAATTCTCGCATCTCTGCAGCCGATTGAGGGCGTTTCTCCGGCTGAATCTCGAGAGCCTGCTGCAAGGCCGCAAGAAATGGCCGAGGATAGTCGTCAGCGGCCCGCATCCAAATCGGTTCAAGCGGATCCTCATCGCCTTGCGCAACCTTCGCCATTCTTCGTCCGGCATCCACCGGCGGTGTACCAGCAATGACCATGTAGAGCGTCGCAGCAAGGGAATAGAGATCGGAAGACGGAGCATATTCGAGCGCGTTGCCATAGAATTCCGGAGGTGAGTAACCCGTGCGCACCGAATTCATCGGTCGCGACAAGTTTCGCGACACGGCACGCGCTTCGGCATCTTTCAGCACATCCCAATCGAGAATGACCGGGTCACGGGCGTCATTAATATGGATCGTAATCGGAGAGATATCGCGGTGGAGCATGCCCTTGCTGTGCAAGTATTCCAGCCCCTCCAGCAAAAGCTCCGCTATTTCAACCAATTCCTCGGGCACACAATAGCCCGCATCCTGCAAAAGCACGCCTGGCGTGTATTCGCGGACTGCGTAGGCCGACCCGTTCTCGGCAAAAGTGTCGATAATTCTCGCTAGATTTTCATGTTCTATTTCCGAGAATTGCTGCCCATGAAGGACAAATCTATTCACGAGTTTCTTGAATTCTCTGCCGTCCGAGGGCAGCCTGACGACAATGTTGCGGTCATCGCGATAACAGATGCTTGCCGTAAAGAGCTCGCGCACGACAACTTGACGGCCGTCCATCGCCTTGGCGTGGTAAGTCAATTCGGTGGTCGACGCACCAATGTGCTCTGTGACCGTGTAGCGACCGCCATAGAGTATCGTGCCAATCGGAAGAAATTCTCCGTCCGATGATAGGCTTACTGCTTCGCTCATTTTATTGCCCTTGCTTCCGGCCCGGAGCCGAGCTCGGTATCATTCTTCCAAATATCAACGTCGGCCGCTTCCGGGATGCCAAATCCCCGTCCAAGGCATATTGATTTTGAGACTTCGCGAAAGGTGAGTGCGGGAAATTCGTTCGCGCCCGTCGCAAGAGACCTATTCGGCGGCGGCGCTATTGAGACTCGCATATCGGAGCCTTGGTTTCCCACTGTGAACCCGGCAGGCGCACCCGCTGTTGCGACGATCATTCCAGAATTTTGCACGATGCTCACCCCGCATTGTCGCCACGCAAGACGGGCGGACCTATCAATTCGAAGAAAATTGGGGTGAATTTATGGCAAATGCTCGGAATTTCTGGAGAATGTAGACGTGGGGGCAGGTGTGAAGAAACGTCTACGACGCCGTCAAATCCACAATCTCGAGAGTGCCATTCCGCGCTGAAGCATCAGCCGCGTCGGCGAGAATTTGTGCCTTGAGACCGTCGGTCCCGTCCGGCGTCATCGGCGTTCCGTTGGTCAAGCATTCAACGAAATGGGCCATTTCTGCTCCAAAGGCTGCGGCATAACGCTCAAGAAAGAAGTGCTGGGTTGGGGCGCGCCTGAAACCGTCTCCGTTCGCAATTTCCAATGTGCTTTCAAGCTGGTTGTCAGCACGGACCATCGCCCGAGACCCATGAACTTCAATGCGCTGGTCGTAACCGTAGCTCGCGCGCCGTGAATTGGAGATTTGGGCGATCTTACCGCTTGCGGTACGCAGCGTGACCGCCGCTGTGTCGACATCGCCAGCCTCCCCGATCGCGGGATCAACCAGGCAGGAGCCTCGCGCGACAACCTCAACCGGATCTTCGCCGAGAAGATGCCGCGCCATGTCGAAATCATGGATCATCATATCGCGGAAAAGGCCGCCGGAGGTTTTGATGTAACCGATTGGTGGCGGGGCGGGATCACGGGAAAGAACAGTCACCAACTCGACATCGCCGACATCGCCCGCCTCGATCCTCGCTTTAAGAGCTGCGAAATTTGGATCAAACCGACGGTTAAACGCGACCATCATCGCCACGTTTGACGCCGCCACAGCCGCAAGGCACTCCCGCGTTCGTTCAGTTGAAAGATCGACGGGTTTTTCGCAAAAGATCGCCTTACCTTCGCGCGCTGCGCCGTGGATGAGATCGTAGTGGGTCGTTGTGGGCGTCCCAATGACCACCGCATTGATTGCAGAATCTGTGAGGATTGCGTCGCTCGAAGCGACCGGGCATCCCACTTCGGAAGCCAGCGCAGCGGCCGCTTCGGGAAGCGCATCCGCCACCGCCGCGATCCGGGCGGTTTTCATTCCCAAGAATGAGCGGGCGTGGACCTGCCCGATCCGGCCACAGCCCAAAAGACCGATGTTGATCATTGCTTGCCTTTCATCGACCGAAGGACCCGCCGGGTGGCTTCCACAACGGGTTCATGGGTTTCTTTGAGGATCTCGACCCGATCGAAACGGGTCGGATCGGACGCAATGCTGTCGCGCAAGGCGGTCCCGAACGCCATCCGCAACTCGGTTCCGATATTAAACTTCGAGATGGCCGTTTCCGCGGCGAGGCGGCTACGCTCCTTCGCGGGCACCCCCGAACCGCCATGGATCACCAAGGGCAGATCTGTGACCGCTTCAATCGCGGCAATCCGGTCGCGGTCGAGCCCGCCTGACGGATGTTCCTGGAGATGCACATTGCCGACCGAGATCGCCACGGCATCGACGCCGCTCTCGGTTGCGAACCGGGCCGCCTCTTCGGGATCCGTTCCCTGGGACAACTCGCCAGAATCGTAGCCCACAAATCCAATCTCACCCTCGCAAGATATCCCCGCCCGATGGGCAATTTCGGCAACCTCCGCAGTAAGAGCAATGTTCTCGCTGAGAGGCTTCCGGGATCCATCGAACATGACCGACGTAAATCCCTCCTCCACCGCTTCCCGGCACTCATCTACGCTGAAACCGTGGTCGAGATGGGCGACCACCGGCACGGAAGCGCCTTCAGCCAAATTGCGGAACATATTGGAAAGGATCGGAAGCGGCGTATGGGCCCGACAACTCGGCCCGGCCTGGAGGATGACAGGGACGTCTTCGGCCTCGGCCGCCGCCACATAGGCCCGCATCTCTTCCCATCCCAACGTAACAAGCCCCGCCACAGCGTAGCCGTCGCGGTAGGCCGGTCCGAGCACATCCTTCAATGTCGCCAAAGGCATCGGCTGGGCCTTCCGTCGTCATTTAAACTTGGCGATCATATCCTTAATGCCCGGGATCGTCTCCACCTGATCGGCATGGCTCGGCTGGAAATACTGAACGAGGCTCCGCTGGCTAAGGCCGCCCAGAATGGTGAAATAGTACATCTCGTAGCCCGGAAGAACCGCGCAGGGATGGTAGCCACGGTCAAGGCAGATCGTCGAGCCGTCAACGATATGGTAAGCGTCCCCGGGCAGCCCATCTTCGCGCTGAAGCATCTGGACGCCGGAACCGTGTTTCGGCCGAAAGCGGAAATTGTAGGTCTCGTCGTGCCGGGTTTCGTTGGGGAGCCGGTCAGTGTCGTGCTTGTGGCTCGGAAAGCCCGACCATCCTCCCGCGCCGACTGTATAAAGCTCGCTCACCAGCAATCGCCCAACCCGGCTATGCTGCTTTTGTCCAAGGATGTGCTTGATTTTACGGTGCGTTTTTGTGTCGTCTGATCCGTATTGGACAAGATCAAGCGCGTCGGCGCGCACCGCAAACGGTTCAAGCGTCTCGCCGAACTTCGCGCCGGCAACGAAAATCTCGGCCGTCTCTGACAGGCAAATCATCCGCGCAACGGCCCCGGTCGGCACGTAGACACCCTCCGGCTCACCGTCCCAGACATCCACCCCGCGGCCACCCAGCCCGTCGGCTTTGAACCCTTCAACCTCCACGTCCACCGACCCTGTGGCCGGGACAATACAGGTTTCATAGCCCGGCACTTGGTACTCGAAGGCCTGACCTTCCTTCAGCTTCACAATGTTGAAGTAGTTCAACGGCACAGTCGGATCGTCGACATCGACGATGGGCGCATTTTTGTTGTCGTAAGGAGCGATATGCATCGGATGTGCCTTTAGGTTTTGGTCGGGCCAGGGTGGTTGGCAAGAAAGGCGTCGAGCCCGGCGCTGTCCGCCATGGCAGGGGCGCAACCGGGTTTTGAGACGGTGATCGACGCCGCCGCCGAGCCCCGAAGGATCGCCGTTTCAAGGCTATGCCCGTCGGCAATCGACGTGAGAAGACCTGCCAAAAAGCTGTCGCCCGCCCCGTTCGGTTTGAGCGCCTCGACTGGGTAGATCCCGGTGCGGATCTCATCGTTACCGGCAAATGTGATGGCGCCCTCCTGACCCATCTTATAGACCACCAATGCCGCGCTTTCAGCCGCAAGAGCGCGAGCCTTCGCCAGACCTTGGTCATAGTCTCCGGCCATAAACCCGAACTCTTCGTCATTCCCGACGATCATGTCCGACGCGGCCGCTGCCCGGCTCAAAACACCCGCGGCCACCTCCGCAGAGGGCCAGCTATAGGGCCGGTAATCGACATCGAAGATGATCGGAAGCCCCGCCACCTTGGCAAGCTCAAAGGCCCTGAACGTTGCCGAGCGGGACGGCTCTGCCGCAAAAACCGTGCCCGCGGTAATCAACGCGCCGTAGGCGCCGTAGTCGACCCGTTCGATAACGGCGTGGTTCATTTGAAAGTCTGCCGCGCCATTTCGATAAATGACGTTTCGGTGGTTTTCGAGGCGGCTTTCATAGAGCGCAAGCGAGTTCCTAAATTCCCCGCCCACTGGCGTAACATGGCGCGTATCAATGCCGTATCGCTTGAGTTGGCCGAGGCAGTAGCTCCCGACAGAATCGTCCGAAACCCGGGTCACAAGGGCAGCCTTGCCGCCGAGTTTGACGATCCCTGCGCCGATATTGGCCGCACTCCCGCCCAAGGCAACGCTCAGCCGTTCGGCGTCCTCCACCGCGATCCCTGGATCGGTGTAGATGTCGATCCCAGCGCGGCCGATGATCAGGAAATTATTGCTTTTAATACCGTCCGAGAGAGAGGTCATGAGAGACCGTCCCACACTACGGTGCCGCGAGCCAGATCGGCGGCGGATTTCGTCATCGCCCTGTCCCCACACCTCGCCTCGGCACAGCCGAATTTCGCTGTTGACCGGCAGGCTTAAACGACGATACGAAATTTGCAACCGGTTGCAGGCACGCGCCGGCGCATGAAGGAGCCACGCGTGACCCAGATTGGCATCGGCATTGTTGGCGGTGGCTATATGGGTAAGGCCCACGCCGTTGCCTACGCGAGCGTCGGCGCCGTTTTTGACACAAAACTTCGCCCGGTTCTTCAAACGGTGGCAGCCTCTTCGCCCGAAAGTGCCGAGCGTTACCGCGCCTCATTGGGGTTTCACTCCGCAGCGCCCCATTGGGAGGCACTGGTCGAAGATCCTGCCGTCGATGCGGTGGTCATCGCAGCCCCTCAGGCCCATCACCGCAACATCGCTATCGCTGCTTTTAACAACGGAAAGCACGTTTTCTGTGAAAAACCCTTGGGGGCGTCGCTCGACGACAGCCGCGCCATGGTGGCCGCCGCAGAAGCCTCCGGCAAAGTCCATATGGTCGGGTTCAACTATATCCGCACCCCCGCATCGCAATACGCCTACGCAATGGTCCAGGGCGGAAAGATCGGCGCGGTCACGTCCTTTCGCGCCGAACATACCGAGGACTTCCTCGCCGACCCCGCGCTTCCTGCCACCTGGCGGACCGAGGGCGATGCGAATGGAAATATGGGCGATCTCGCACCCCATATCATCAATTGCGCCCAACGTTTCATGGGGCCGATCGCGGAGCTCAATGCCATGGTCGAAACGGTCCATACCGAAAGGGGCGGCGTCGCGGTGACCAATGACGATCACGCCCAGATCATGGTGCGATTTGAGAGCGGCGTGATGGGCCATCTTTTCACCAGCCGCATCGCGACAGGGCGAAAGATGGGCTATGCCTATCAGATTGACGGGACGAAAGGGTCAATTCGCTTCGACGGCGAGGACCAGAATGCGCTCTGGCTCTATTTGGCGGAAGGCGACGAAGCCCAAAGGGGATTTCGCAAGATCCTCACCGGGCCATCCCATCCTGACTATCTGCCCTTTTGCCAAGGCCCGGGCCACGGCACCGGCTACCAAGACCAGATCATCATCGAGGCCAAAGACTTCCTCACCGCGATCGAAGCCGGCGCACCCCAATGGCCGACTTTCTCCGAAGGCCTTGAGGTTAATCGGGTGGTGGCCGCCGCCCTCGCTTCGTCGCGCAGCCGAAGCTGGGTCAACGTGAAAGACTTCTAGGAAAGGAGCGTCTCCCATGATCAAAATCGGCAACGCGCCTTGTTCCTGGGGTGTCGAATTCGCGGATGATCCGCGCAATCCGCCTTGGCGGACAGTGCTCCGCGAGAACGCGGAAGCGGGCTATACTGGGATTGAACTGGGCCCGGTCGGATATATGCCCGAAGATCCGGTCGAGCTGGGCGAAGCGCTCGATGAATTTGGCCAAGAGTTAGTCGGCGGCGTTGTGTTCCGCCCGTTCCACGACCCGGCCGCCTGGGACGATGTTCTGGACGCATCGCAGCGCACGGCCAAAGCGCTCAAAGCGCACGGCGCCGAACACCTTGTACTGATCGATTCCATTTCACCGCGACGGGCGCCTACAGCGGGGCGGGCCAACGAGGCCGAAGTCATGGAACCCGATGAGTGGTCCGCTTATCGTGACCGGATCGCCATGATCGCGAAACTGGGCGCAGAAGAATACGGGCTGACGGTAGGTGTCCACGCTCACGCGGCTGGCTTTATGGATTTCGAGCCCGAACTCGAAAAGCTCCTGGAAGAGGTCGATGGCACCCACATGAAAATCTGCTTCGACACAGGCCACCATTCCTATGCAGGATTTGATCCGGTCGCGTTCATGGCGCGCCATATGGACCGGATCAGCTACATGCATTTCAAAGACATCGACCCGGCTGTGAAATCGGATGTGATCGCCAATCGCACCGGGTTCTATGACGCGTGCGCCCAAGGAATTTTCTGCAACCTCGGCAACGGCGACGTGGATTTTCCGAGCGTCCGCCAGACCCTTATCGATGCGGGTTTCGAAGGCTGGTGCACGGTCGAGCAAGATTGCGATCCGGAAGGCGACACTTCCCCGATCGACGATGCGAAGGCGAACCGTTCCTATCTTCAATCCATCGGGTTTTAAGCGCGGGACGGCGGAGTGAACCCCGCCCTAGGCCAGGGAGGCTGACATGGCGAAACTCAACTGGGGCATGGTCGGGGGCGGCAAGGGCAGCCAGATCGGTCCGGCACACCGGCTCGGCGCCCAGGCCGATGGGAACTTCACCCTCGCCGCCGGCGCACTAGACGTCGATGCCGAAGCGGGGCGCGCCTTCGCCAACGATTTGGGGATCGCGCCCGACCGTGCCTATGCCGATTGGCGGGAGATGCTCGTGGGCGAAAGAGACCGCAACGACCGGATCGACCTCGTGACGGTCGCCACTCCGAATTCCACCCATTTCGAGATAACAAAGGCCTTCCTCGACGCCGGTTTTAACGTCCTTTGCGAAAAGCCCATGACCATGACGGTCGAAGAGGGCGAAGAGATCGTCAAAACCGCCCGGGCTTCGGGTAAGATCTGCGCGGTGAACTATTGCTACAGCGCCTATCCGATGGTGCGCGACATGCGGATCCGCGTCGCGGCAGGCGAGATCGGGGCAGTCCGGTGTGTCGTAGTCAATTTTAGCCACGGTCATCACGGTGACGCAGGCGATGCCGACAATCCTCGGGTCCGGTGGCGCTACGATCCGGCGATGGCGGGCGTTTCCGGCCAATTCGCCGATTGTGGGATCCACGCCCTCCACATGGCGTCCTTCGTCGCTGGCGACGAGGTCGCACATCTTTCGGCCGATTTCGCCTCCACCATCCCGAGCCGCGAGCTTGAAGACGACGCGATGGTCAACTTTCGCATGAAAGGCGGCGCGGTCGGACGGCTTTGGACCTCGTCGGTGGCGATCGGGCGCCAACACGGATTTGACCTCCAGGTTTTCGGCGAAACCGGCGGGTTTCGTTGGGCCTCCGAGCAGCCGAACCAGGTTTACTACACTCGCGTCGGTGGTCGGACGGAGATCATCGAGAAGGGCGAAGCCGGGCTTTCAGGCGAAGCCCAGCGCCTCAGTCGGGTGGCCATCGCCCATCCCGAAGGCTTTCCCCTGGCGGTAGCCAACATCTACGTCGACCTTGCCGCCGCGATCCGGGGCGAAACCCACGGGGCATTGCCCACGGCCGAAGACGGCCTGAGATCCATGGCCGCGGTGCATCAAGCTGTGGCATCGGCAAAAGCGGGCGGTGCCTGGGTCGACGCAGAACCAGCGATGCTTAGATCCTGAGGCGGGGCCGCATTGACAGCGCCCGGGCCCCTTGCTAGCCCAAACATACCGTTGGGGTGCCCCTGGGCTGAGAGGCGGAGTTCCGTCAACCCATCGAACCTGATCCGGGCAATTCCGGCGTAGGGAACGGTCAAGTATCACGCCCGTTTTCCATCCGAATTGCCCGGCCAAACCTGGCGGGTGGCTTGTGCGAAACGACATGCGCTTCAGTCAATCTATTGCCGCTGCGGCGAGGCCCGGTCGATGACCGCCCACACGGTCATTGGTGCAGGCGTCGCTGGGCTCGCAGTGGCCACGGAGCTGGTTTCTCGTGGCGCAGACGTTGCGATCTATGATCCGGCAGGTCCTCCTGGGCCCCATGGTTGCTCCTGGTGGGCCGGCGGTATGCTCGCTCCGTTCTGCGAGTTCGAGAGCGCCGAAGAGCCCGTACTCCGCCTTGGGAAAGAGGCATTGTCTTGGTGGTTAGATCGCACCCAAGTGACCCAGGCCGGAACGTTGGTGGTCGCCCAGCCGCGTGACCACGCGGATCTTCGACGGTTCGGACGCCGCACATCGGGGCACCGCGACGTGGCGGCCCCAGACATCGCCGATCTCGAACCAGATCTCAGCAACCTGTCGCGCGGCCTTTTCTTCGCCGATGAGGCCCATCTCGATCCGCGGCGTGCCTTGGCCGACCTCTGGGAGGCGCTCGAAGAGAGGGGCGTCGCGCTCCACCGTCAGACCGCGCCCAATACCCTCGAAAACGCAATCGATTGTCGGGGCTTTGCGGCACGGGATCGGCTCGAAGGACTAAGGGGCGTCAAAGGCGAAATGCTCGTCATCCACTGCCCCGAAATCGAGCTCCACCGTCCACTTCGCCTCCTTCATCCGCGCCTACCGCTCTATATCGTGCCGCGAGGTGACGGCATCTACATGCTCGGCGCGACAATGATCGAAGCCGAAGATCGGACCCGGATCACTGCCCGCTCGATGCTGGAACTCCTATCAGCGGCCTTCGCGCTGAACCCGGCTTTCGGGGAAGCGGAGATCCTTGAGATCGGCGTCGATCTCCGCCCAGCCTTTCCCGACAACCTCCCGAAGATCCGTCAGATCGACGGGGTTACTTACGCCAATGGGCTCTATCGCCACGGCTTCCTCCTGGCCCCGGCCTTGGCCCGAAGCGTGGCCGACTTCGTCCTCGAAAACCGCAAATCGGAGCTCGTCGATGAAGATTACGCTTAACGGCGAGCCTATCGAGGTGGTGGCGATGACACTCTCGGGCCTCCTCGAAGAACAGGGCCAGTCGGGCCGGGTCGCCACGGCCGTGAACGAAGTGTTCGTTCCCGCCAATGCGCGTTCGGAATGCCGCCTCGCGCCGGGCGATCGCATCGAAATTCTCGCTCCAATGCAAGGGGGGTAGGGGATGAAATCGTTCTATGGCGAGACCATTTCGAGCCCCTTAATGCTCGGCACCGCACAATACTCAAGCCCCGCGGTACTCGAACGCGCGTTTCGCGAAAGCGGGGCGAGCGTGGCCACGGTCTCGCTCCGTCGGGAAGGCTCGGGCGGTGCGGGCCAGACATTCTGGGCCATGGTCCGCGATCTTGGAGTGCGGATCCTTCCCAACACCGCGGGCTGTCACAGCGTCAAAGAAGCGGTGACTACGGCCCAAATGGCCCGCGAAGTCTTCGACACGCCTTGGATCAAGCTCGAACTCATCGGCCATGCGGACAGTCTCCAACCGGACGTTTTCCAACTCGTCGAAGCAGCGAAAATCCTCGCCGATGACGGGTTCGATGTGTTTCCCTACACCACCGACGACTTGGTGGTGGGCGAGCGTCTCCTCGAAGCGGGTTGTGAAGTCCTGATGCCGTGGGGCGCGCCGATCGGGTCGGGGCGGGGGCTGCAGAATGAATATGCGCTTCGCGCACTCCGGGCCGAATTCCCGGACACGCCCCTTGTGGTCGACGCAGGCATCGGCGTGCCAAGTCACGCCACTCGCGCCATGGAGCTCGGCTGCGACGGGGTGCTCTTGAACACCGCCGTCGCCAAGGCCGGCGACCCAGTGACGATGGCCCGCGCCATGGCGAAAGCCGTCGAAGCCGGGGCACTCGCCCATCTCGCCGACCCGATGGAGCCTCGCGACATGGCCGAAGCCTCCACCCCGGTCATTGGCAAGGCGTTCCTCTCATGACGCTCGACCGGTTCTACCCAATCTTTGACAGCGCCGCTTGGATCCGGCGCGGCCTCTCTTGCGGCGTCAAGCTGGTCCAGCTTCGCATAAAGGACGCGTCGCCAGAGACGATCCGAGCCGAGATAGAAGCGTCCCGCGATCTTTGCCGAGCCGCTGGCGCGGTGCTGGTGGTCAACGACCATTGGCAGGCGGCCATCGAGACGGGCTGTGACTGGGTCCATCTTGGCCAGGAAGACCTAGACGACGCGGACACCCATGCGATCCGGAAGGCAGGCATAAATCTCGGCATCTCAACCCATGACGTTGCCGAACGGGAGCGCGCCCTGGCACTTCGCCCCGACTACATCGCTCTTGGCCCGATCTACCCCACGATTCTCAAGAAGATGAAATGGGCCGAACAGGGCCTTGGGCGGATCACCGAATGGAAGGACGCAATCGGCGACATCCCACTCGTGGCCATCGGGGGGATGAGCATTGCGCGCGCGGCGGGCGCTTTCGCCGCTGGGGCCGATATCGTTGCCGCCGTGACCGACATCACGCTCAACGCTGCCCCCGAAGCCCGTATGGGCGCCTGGATCGAGGCCACACGATGAGCCGTTATGCCCGCCAGGAAATTCTTCCCGAGGTCGGGCCCGACGGCCAAAAGCGCCTAGCCGAGGCCCACATTCTCGTGGTGGGCGCCGGGGGTCTTGGCTCGGCGGCCCTGCCGTTGTTGGCTGGGGCCGGGGTCGGGACAATCACGATCGTCGATGGCGACCGGGTGAACATTTCGAACCTCCATCGCCAGACCCTCTTCTCGGAAAGCGACACGGGCCGGGCGAAGGCCGAGGTCGCGGCGGAACGCTGCCGGGCCCTCAATTCCGAAATCGTGGTGGAGAGTAAAACCCTTTCCCTCACCCCGGCCAACGCGCCGGGCCTGGTGGAAACCGCCGATATCGTCCTCGACTGCGCCGACAGTTACGCGGCCTCCTACACATTGAGCGATGAGTGCTACGCGATGGGAACACTGTTCATCAGTGCAGCGATCCTCGGGTTCTCAGGCTACGCGGGCGGGTTCTGCGGCGGCGCGCCGTCGCTCCGGGCAGTCTTCCCGAACGCTCCGGAGAATGCCGCCAATTGCGCAAGTGCAGGCGTCATTGGTCCGGCGGTAGCGATTCTGGGCGCGGTCCAAGCGCAGATGACCCTCGCCGTGATCCTGCGCCTCGACCCCTCCCCACTCGGCCTCCTTCACCGGATCGATGCTAAGAGCTTCAAGTCCCAGACATTCCGGTTCGACGGCGCGGAAGAACCCGCGCGCGCACACCCGTTCGCAGCACCAACCGACCTGCGAGACGACGATCTCATCGTTGAGTTACGCTCCGTTGCGGAAGCTCCGACACCGGCCCATCCCGCTGCGATCCGCCTCGCACCGGAAGAGATCCGGGCCCCGGCCGATCACCCCGGCCAACGCCTCGCCCTTTGTTGCGCCACCGGCCTAAGGGCATGGCGCGCCGCCGAAACGCTTCAAGACAACTGGCCCGGAGAGATTGTTCTCGTTGCCGCCAGCACTTCCTGACGAAAGGACCACCATGCGCCACTTCCTCGCCGCCCTCGCTTGTCTTCTGGCCTTGCCCGCCAATGCCGCCGACAAAATGACGGTGCTCCTCGATTGGTTCATCAACCCAGACCACGGGCCGATCATCATCGCTGAAGAAAACGGCTATTTCGAAGAAGTAGACCTTGAGGTCGAGATCGTGCCCCCGGCCGATCCGTCCGCTCCGCCGCGCCTCGTGGCGGCGGGCCAAGCGGAGCTTGCAGTGTCCTATCAGCCCCAACTTCACCTTCAGATCCACGAGGGCCTGCCGCTCGTGCGCGTCGGCACACTGGTTGCCACCCCTTTGAATTGCCTACTCGTCCTCGAAGACGGGCCCATCGGAAGCCCCGCCGACCTCAAGGGAAAGAAGATCGGATTTTCGGTGGCGGGCGTCGAAGAAGCCATCCTTGCCGCTGTCCTCGGCAAATACGGCGTCGGCGTCGATGAGATCGAGCTGATCAACGTCAATTTCTCACTCTCGCCCTCGCTGATGTCGGGCCAGGTCGACGCGGTCATCGGTGCATTCCGGAATTTCGAACTGAACCAAATGGACATCGAAGGCGTGCCGGGCCGGTGCTTTTACATCGAGGAAGAAGGTGTGCCGCCTTATGATGAGCTGATCTATGTCGCCAACCCCGAGCGCATGAACCCCGATCTGATCGCCCGCTTCCTCGCCGCCACTGAGAAAGCCACCCAGTTCATCGTCAATAATCCGGAAGAAAGCTGGGAAATCTTCGCGGCCACGTCGCCCGAACTCCAAGACGAGTTGAACGAGCGCGCCTGGGCCGACACGCTCCCGCGCTTTGCGCTGCGCCCCGCTGGCTTCGATGCAGGCCGCTATGCCCGGTTTGAGACATTCCTCAATGAAAGCGGCATGGTCGACGGGATTAATCCGGTGAGCGACATCAGCATCGACGTCACCGCCCAATGAGCACCGCCCCCGATTACGGCCGGGCCTTCGGCCTCCTGCGTGAGGCCACGGGCCCGAGCTGGAGCGCATACACCCGCCATGCTTTCGTCGAAGGCCTGGGCGACGGGTCGCTTCCGAAGGACGCGTTCCTCCACTACCTCCGACAGGACTATGTCTTCTTGATCCACTTCTCCCGCGCCTGGGCGCTGGCGGTGGTAAAGTCCGAAACGCTCGAAGAGATGCGCGCCGCCGTGGGCACCGTGAACGCGCTCGTGGCCGAGGAAATCGAGCTCCATATCGGCATCTGCGCTGCGGCCGGGATCTCAGAAGACGCGCTCTTTGCCACAAAGGAGCGGGCCGAAAACCTCGCCTATTCGCGCTTTGTCCTCGAGGCAGGCTACAGCGGCGATCTTCTCGATCTCTTGGCAGCCCTTGCGCCTTGCGTTCTTGGCTACGGCGAAATTGGCGCTCAGCTCGATGAGGAGGCTGCCTCGGACATCTACAAAGACTGGATCAACACCTATGCGGGCGACGACTACCAGAGCGCCTGCCAAGCCACGGGCGCCCTCCTCGACAATGCTCTGACTCGACGCCTTGGAGATGATTTCGAAACTTCGCCAAGATGGCAGCGACTTAGCACCACCTTTTCGACCGCCACTGAGCTTGAAATCGGGTTTTGGCAAATGGGCCTCACCCCGTGACAGCGGCACCGTCGATCATTTTCGACGGACGCGCCGACATCGGCAGCATCCAACTTTTTGCACCAATCCAGCTGAATCTCCAATCCGGCCTTTGGACCTGCCTTCTCGGCGGGTCCGGCGTCGGGAAATCAACTATTCTCAGACTGGTTGCGGGCCTCGATACGGGCGCTGAATTTGCCGGGAGCGTTACCGCTTCCGACACACAGCCGGTGGCCCAGCGCGTGGCCTATATGGCCCAAGACGATCTTTTGCTCCCCTGGGCCAAAGTCACCGAAAACATCGCCCTCGGCCCGCGTTTGCGCGGCCAGCCCGTCGACCCCAATAGGCTTGATGCTCTCCTTGACCGTGTGGGCCTCGCTGACCATCGCAGCAAAAAACCTGCCCAGCTTTCGGGCGGGCAACGCCAGCGCGTCGCCCTCGCGCGTACGCTCCTCGAAGACAAACCGATCATCCTCCTCGACGAGCCCTTCTCTGCCCTCGATGCCAAGACCCGGACCGAGATGCAGAACCTCGCCGTCGAACTTTTGGCGGGCCGGACGGTTTTGATGGTGACCCATGACCCCGCTGAGGCGGCCCGGCTCGGCCATTCGATCGCAATTCTATCCCAGAAGGGCCTCACCCAATTCCCGCCCCCGGCCACGAATGTCCCCCGCCCCGCCGATGCGGCCGAAACTCTAGACCTGCAAGCGCGCCTCTTCCGGCATCTCACGGGCGTGGCGGCATGAAAATCCTCTGGGGCTTCGCGGCGGCCGCCTTTGCAATCGCCCTCTGGCAAGCCATCGTGAGCCTCACCGGTCTTCCGCGGTTTATTCTTCCAGGGCCCGGGCTCGTCGCACAGACCTGGTGGGAAAACCGCGCGATCATCGCAGAGCATACATTGGTCACCGGTACCGAGGTGGTCATTGGGCTCATCATCGGAGCGAGCCTCGGCATAGCAACAGCCATCCACCTAGCCGCTTCGCCGAGCACTCGCGCGCTTGTCCAACCGATCCTCGTCTTTACCCAAGCACTCCCGGTCTTCGCCCTCGCCCCGGTTCTGACGCTTTGGCTCGGTTACGGGCTCGGCTCAAAAATCGCCATGGCGGTGTTGATTATCTATTTCCCGGTCGTGTCGTCCTTCCTCGACGGGCTCGAGCGCACGCCGAAAGGTTATCTTGACCTCGCCCAGACCATGCAGGCCCGCCCCGGCCGGATCCTATGGCATGTCCGCATCCCCGCTGCCCTTCCGTCCCTTGCCTCGGGCCTGAGGCTCGCCGCTGTCTATGCTCCCATTGGCGCGGTTATTGGCGAATGGGTCGGCGCATCGCGGGGTCTTGGATACCTCATGCTGTTGGCCAATGGCCGCGCAAAAACTGACCTCATGTTTGCCGCTCTTCTTACGCTCGGGGTGCTTTCGGTCGTCCTCCACCAAGTCGTCACGCGTCTCACGGCCGAACTCGGTAAGGATGCGAGGGACTAAGCGCCCGCGTTTTGTTTGCTTGAGAACGACCACTGGCAACTAAGGTTTAAAGCAGCGTCCCTTGTTTGGAGGTATTTTCACTCCATCAAACCCATTCGCGTCGGCCCCTTCGATTGGACAAGGGCCCCTCCCCGCCCTAGGACCAATGCCATCAACGGAGATAATCATGGCGATACGGAACCGGTTCGCAGAGCTCTTGCCGGAAATCACCGCGTGGCGGCGCGACTTTCATGAGCATCCCGAAATCCTCTACGACACGCACCGCACATCGGCCATCGTCGCTGAAAAGCTCCGGTCCTTTGGTTGCGACGAAGTGGTCGAAGCGATTGGTCGGACGGGTGTTGTGGGGATCATAAACGGCAAGGGCCCGGGCCGTCGCACGGTCGGACTTCGTGCGGATATGGACGCGCTCCCGATCACGGAAGCCACCGGTCTCCCCCATGCGTCGAAAACCCCGGGCGCGATGCATGCTTGCGGCCATGACGGCCATACGGCGATGCTCCTTGGAGCCGCGCAATACCTGGCCGAGACACGGAACTTCGACGGCCGGGTCGCCGTTATTTTCCAGCCCGCCGAAGAAGGCGGTGCGGGGGGCGAAGCCATGGTCAAAGACGGAATGATGGAGCGTTGGGGGATCGACGAAGTCTACGGCATGCACAATTGGCCAGGCCTCGCGGCGGGCAGTTTCGCCATTCGGCCGGGTGCGTTTTTTGCAGCGACAGATGTTTTCTCTGCACATGTCAAAGGCGTGGGCGGTCACGCAGCTAAGCCCCAACTCACCCGGGACCCGACCGTGGCTGCGGCCCAATTCGTGCTGGCCCTTCAGACGATTGCCTCTCGAAATTCCGACCCGACAAAAGAACTCGTCGTCTCTGTGACGTCGTTCACCACCGCCTCGACCGCGTTCAATGTCATCCCTCCTTCAGTGGAGATCCGGGGCACCGTGCGCACCATGGATCCCAGCATACAGAGCCTTACTGAGACCCGTTTCAGCGAGATTGCCGCCGGCATCGGGGCCGCAGCCGGGGTGGAGATCGCAGTCGATTACCAGCGGAGCTATCCGATGATGGTCAACCACGAGGACGAGACCCGTCATGCTGCCAGTGCCGCCGCCGCGGTTGCGGGAGATTGTGCCGATGCACCCTTGGTCATGGGCGGAGAAGACTTTTCCTTCATGCTCGAAGCCCGACCCGGCGCCTATATCCTTGTGGGCAATGGCGAAACGGCGGAAGTCCACAGCCCCGATTACGATTTTAATGACGACGTGATCCCCGCAGGATGCTCCTATTGGGTCGAATTGGCGGAAAGCCGTCTGCCGCTCAACACGTGAGGCGGACTTCCACATTGCAGGCCTAGGCGAGGCAGTCATATTCTCGGCCTATGGGTGCACTCCAAAGCTTGCAATCCGACATCCAAAAATGCCGGCTCTGCGCCGATCGGTTCTTGGGCACCGCAACTGCCCATGTGCCCCGGCCTGTAATCTGGTTCGAACCGGGCGCGCGGCTTTTGATCGTGGGCCAAGCCCCCGGTGCCCGGGTCCATGCATCGGGCCGCCCCTTCACCGATCGCTCTGGCGACCGGCTTCGGGCCTGGCTTGGGCTCTCGGACGCCACCTTTTACGATCGGCGGCGGGTGGCAATCGTTCCGATGGCGTTTTGCTTTCCGGGCTATGACGCGAAAGGCTCAGATCTCCCGCCGCCCAAGCTCTGCGCGGAGACGTGGCGCGCCCAGGTCATGGCGGGGCTCGATGGCGTGCGGCTGACGCTGGTGATCGGGGCCTACGCGCAGAAATGGCATCTCGGCCAGGCGGCAGCAAAAAGCGTCAGCGCCACCGTCGCCAAATGGCGCGATCTTCCCGGCGACGTCCTGGCGCTCCCGCATCCGTCATGGCGCAACACCGCCTGGCTCCAACGCAATCCGTGGTTTGAAAGCGATCTTTTGCCAGTCATCCGAGCCCGTGTGGCCGAGGCTTTGGCGTGACGCCCCTCGACCGCGCGTTCCAGGCCGCCGAAGCGCGCTCCGAAGACGGCGCCGCTCAAACTCAATTTTACGCGCTTTTCGCCGAGACCGAGCTCTTCTTGCTCCTCGACGGAGAACCCGAAAGCGACCGGGCCAAACCGGTCACCGTCGATCCGGGAACGGGACCCGTGGCCCTCGCGTTTGATCTCGAAGACCGGCTCGCTGATTTTATCGGGACTGTCTCGCCCTATCTCGCCCTCTCGGGACGGCGGGTGGCGGCGATGCTTGCCGAAGAAGGGCTGGGACTTGCGCTCAACCTCGATACCGAATGCGAAACGCTTCTCGACCGAGAAACGCTCGCCTGGCTCGCCGGGATCGTCCCAGAACTGACGGCCGAAAGCGCGCGGCCGGACGCGGTCTATCCACCGTCCGATTTCCCGGAAGACCTACTCGTGGCTCTCGACCGAAAGCTCGCCCAGGCCACGGGTCTCGCCGCGCGGGCGGTCCTCATTCAGGCCGGCTACTCGGACGGGAGCCGGAGCCATCTTTTGGCGGTCTTCGAGGCCCTCCCTGAGGCCGAGGCCGCGCTTGCGACGGCCGTTGGCGAAGCGATGGCGTTTTTGGGCTTTGGAGCGGGTTGGCTCGACGTTGCGTTTTTGGAAACTGGCAGTCCTTTGGCCGAGCAGATCGAAAAGGTCGGCCTCGCCTTTGAGATACCTGCCCCCGCGGCTGTCGAGCCTCGCGCTCCGCCGGGGTCTGACCCTGAAAAACCACCCATTTTGAAGTAGGCATCATGCTTTGCGAACCGCCGGACCCTCGCTTTCCTCGCCGCCCGGCTCGACCTCGTCTGGCGTCTCTTCGCCTTCGTCGAGGGTCCGCAATAGGGCTGTCTCCAATTCCGCGTCGAGTTCGCGAGACCGCTCCACGTAGGCAGGGTTTTCGGCCAACGGCGTCAGAGGGTCCCAAAGTTCGGCCAATTCCCTCAGCCCCTCCCGGTCTTTGCGGAAGAAGAACCGTTCAAGCGTAGCCGCATCGTATTCCGGCATCCCCATCGCTTCGAGGACATAGCGCCCAGCCCGAAGCGCCGAATCAAACATTTCCCTCACGATCTGATCGGCACCGGCCCGGAACAGCGCATATGTCTGGAGACGGTCATGGGCCCGCGCGATGATATGAAGGTCCGGCCGCTGGCGGCGGGCATACTCCACGAGCCGGATCGCGGCGTCTTTATCATCCACCGCCACAACGAGGATCTTGGCCTTGGCAAGGCCCGCGGCCTTCAAGAGCTCCGGCCGCGTTGGGTCGCCGAAAAAGCCTTTAAACCCGAAACGACGCATAAGGTGGATTGTGTCGAGGTTGTTGTCGAGCACGGTAGTGGAATAGCCGCCGAGTTTGACCAGGCGATTGACCACTTGCCCAAACCGCCCAATGCCAGCGACGATCACGTCGCTTTCGCCGTCGATTTCGTCCGGTTTCTCAGCCGCTTTGTGATCTTCCATCCGCTTCGAAAGGGCTTCGTAGGCGATGAAAAAGAGCGGGGTTAGGAGCATCGAAAGCGCGACGATCAAAAGGAGCGTCTCGCTGACCCGGGGCGTCAACACCGATTGCTGGACCGAAAAAGAAATCAGGACAAAGCCGAACTCCCCTGCTTGGGCAAGGCCCAGCGTGAAGAGCCACCGCTCCCGACCGCGGAGGCCAAACGGGAAGGTCAAAACGAAAAGGACCGCGCCTTTGACGAGCATGAGCGCCAAGGTGAGGCCCACGATTGTAAACGGGTCGGAAAAGAGCAGCGTAAAATTAATGCCCGCGCCCACAGTGATGAAAAAGAGCCCCAGAAGAAGGCCTTTGAATGGTTCGATGTCGGATTCGAGCTCGTGGCGGAATTCTGAGTTGGCCAGAACCACCCCGCCGAGGAACGCACCCAGCGCTGGCGAGAGGCCGACGAGCCCCATGAGCGCGGCAATGCCCACCACAATCAATAGGGCGAAGGCCACGTAGAGCTCCCGGAGCCGCGCAAGATGGACGAAGCGAAAGAGAGGTCCCGTGGCAAAGATCCCAAAGAGGATCACCCCAATCACCGCTCCGCTTGTCACAAGTGTCACGCCCCAGGCGGGCAGTCCTTCCACCAGGCTAAGCCCATGATGGGCGCCTTCGAGGTCGGACACGCGCTGGAGCGATCCGTCCTCGCCCAATTGGATCGTCGGCGCGACGGCCAAAAGCGGGATCACCGCGAGCATAGGGATAACCGCGATGTCCTGGGTGAGCAGCACGAGGAACGAGGCCCGCCCGCCCCCGGTTTGCATGAGTTTTTTTTCGTTGAGCGTCTGCAAGACGATTGCAGTCGAGGAAAGCGACAACACCATGCCGATGGCGAGGGCAGTTTGCCATTGGTATCCGAGGAATTGAGCCACAGCGATCACAGCTGCCATGGTCATCACCACCTGGAGCCCGCCCAGCCCCAGTATCCGGTGGCGCATCGACCAAAGCGTCCTGGGTTCAAGCTCAAGCCCGATCAGAAACAAGAGCATCACGACGCCGAACTCGGCAAAATGCTGAAGATCCTGGGTCTCTTCTCCTAGGCCGATGGCCTGGCCGATGAATATTCCCGCGAGGAGGTAGCCGAGAACCGAGCCAAGGCCGAACCGTACCGCCAAGGGGACTGCTATGAGGGCGGCGGCAAGATAAATCGTGGTTTGGAGTAAAAGGTCTTCGATCGATCCGGTCCGTTCTGGCCAGGCCGCAGTTCCGTACCGCGGCAATGGGGTGTCCCGGTTGGTTTTGCCGGAACGCACGGGTCAAGGATAGGTCACCCGGCTTTAAAAGTCCGCCCTTTGGTGGCCGATGCCAGCCGATGCTGCGCGACGTGCAATCGTCTTGAACCTGGGCCTTCCAAAACCACACCTATTGCCTGCAAATGCGGCGTCAGGTGTTCGGCATCTCCAACGCCAAGGTTCGGCTGCCTTTCTGGTAGAGCAGTCGGTCGGAATCGATTTTCGCCACCCGGCCGCCATCAACCCGGTCGCCCACTTTGAGTTTGACGAATTGACCCGATGGAAGCCGCACCAGCGCCCGCCGGTCGCTCGCAGAGCCGTACACTCCGATCAAATTCAGCCGCTGGAATGTAATCCCGTTTTGGATCGTGGCCGCACGGGCTGCATTAACCGAAGAAGGCAGCCGCGGCTCCGGCACCACCGCGCGCGCGGCCGTCGCCCCGGCCGTCGGCGCTGCTTCCGGGATGGAGCGTACGGGCCGCGGTCGAGGCAGTAGCGATGCTGTCAATATGGTTTCGTTGATTTCGGGCGCGTCCGTCTCGGAAGGGGCAGCTTCGGCTGAAACAGTTGCGTCCTCTTCCGCTTCCGGCGTCTCCAACGCTTCGGCGATCACCGCATCCGGGATCACGGGAGCAGGTTCCGGGACGGGCCGCGGCCGCGGGCGAACGGCAGCAAGCGCTGGATCACCGGTGTTGACAGTAGACGGGGTCGCCAAAGGCTGCGGCAAGGCCGCGACGGCGTTAAGATCGGGGCTGCCATCTGGGCTGACCGGAAGATCGGCGGTGGGCTCATCCGGGGATGAAAGGCCGTCCTCGTTGGGAATGAGCGGCCCCGATTGGGGCGCTGCGAGGGCCATTTCCGCATCGGGTGCCGTCGGTGCAAGGGCGCCATCGCGCGGGATTTGGGAGATCGCTGCCCGCGGCGAAGGATCTGCCGGCCTTGCCAGTCTTGCGGTAATTTCGGGCGTGTCGGCGGAATTGGCCGACGGCGCGGGTCTTTCCCGAACGCTTTCGCTTAAAAGCGCTGGGGTGACGCCTCCGCCGATATCGATGCGCGGTGCGCGGGGAACGGTGCCAGCCACTGCCAGTGGACCCGCCGCGCGCCGGTCCGGCGCAACACCAAACGGCGGCCCCAACCGGAGCGCGAAGGCCGTTTCTCGGGGCGCGCCGACGGCCGCCGCCAAACGGAGTTCGGCCACCGCCGGCAGCGGTGCATCCGAGGCATCCTTCGGGGTGCTCGGCAAGGCCGGAAAAGCCAAAGCAAGCCCTCCAGAGGACGGCGAAATGGCCTCCCGAAGTGCCGGGACGATGGGTGCGCGAGCGGTACGCGGAGCGTCCAACAACCGCGCAGGCACCGTTTCTCGTGCAAAGCCCGCTTCGGCAAAGGCGAGCGTCTCCGGGAAGGACGGCGTAACGCCCTGGTAGGGCCGAGCGGGCCTGCCATTGGGAAGGCGCGTGACACCGAAGAGCGCCGGGACGGCCGACACCCGCTCGAAGCTCCGGGCAGCCTTGTCGATGGCGGCATGCTCGGCGTCCACGCCGCTCGACCCGATAACGATGGGCACCGCAATGGGCGGTACTGACCGGTTAAGGCGCTGTGCAGTTTTGGTCTCAGGCGCGAAATTGGGCCGCCCGGCGATGGGAACCGGCATACCGTCGACATGGGAGGCCGGTTGGATTGCGAAATCGGCCGCGAAACCGCTCCGAGCCAGCGGGTCGGGCTCCCTCCCTGACCATATCACCGCTCCAATGATGAGAGCTGCCCCGATACCGAAAAGCCCCGCCAAGGGTTTGGCGACCCGGCGCAGCGGCCCCATTTCGCCCTCTGCACCCGGTTTCGCGCCTTGGCCGAGCCCTCGGAACAGAGGGAGGCGCGGGAGCCGAGGCCCGTAATCCCTGGCGCGCTGGCCTGAAAACGCAGCGCGGCGCCGGTCCGGAGGAACCGAAGCTGCGATAGGTGCAGGCGCCGCCGCCCCGGTCCGGGCAAAGACGGGCGGTCGCGGGAAAAGTCCGATGGGCGGATCGCTGGTAAAACCCAAAATGTGGAACTTACTCGACCGGGCAAAGACGACCGCCTCGTCCAGGGTCTCAAGCGCCACGGCCGCGACCAAAAGCCTGCCTTCTTCGATTGCATAATCCCAAGTGAGGTCGGCCACCCGGTAGGGCGTCAGACCCTGGAGCCTTTCGCCGATCTCATCGGGTTCAGCGCCATCAAAGGCGGTGTAAAAAACCTGCGACCTAGGAAGAATCACCGTAACTTGCGCCGCTTCGGCAAGTCTCTCGGCGCGCTGACGGATCGACTTGATCTTTTGGGTTAGGTCGTCGGCATCGAGTTCCGCGATGGCCTCCACGTTCCACCCATCCTCCCGATGGGACAGGAGCCGGATCGCGTCATGGTCAAGATCAAGAGCAAGGGGCAAGGACATCAAATCCATATCTAGCATGTTCAAACGGGGGGGTCATCAGGATGTGGCACCTAATCGTGTAAAATTCGCCGACTTTTCCCGCGGCGGCGTGCCGCGGCTTGCCGCCAACGGGGAGAGCAGCCAAAGTCCGCCAGAAACCCGGAGGAGACCCATGGTGCGCTGGCTGATATTGGCTTTTCTCTTCGCGGCAGGACCCCTCGGCGCAGAAGACCGCGAACGGGTGATAAACGTTAGCGGTGAAGGGATCGTGACCGCGACGCCGGACATGGCCGAACTTACTATCGGTGTTACCCGGCGGAACAGGCGGCCGGATGCGGCGATGGCCGCGGTCGCCGAAGGGGTCGCAAGCGTTTTTGGAGCGCTCGATGAAGCCGGGATCGAGGCCCGCGACCGGCGGACGGCCTCCGTTTCGCTCAGGCCAGAATTCGAGCGGACCAACACTGGGTCGCCGCGAATCACAGGCTACCAAGCCTCGAACCAGATCACCGTTCGGGTGCGCGACCTATCGCTCCTCGGTGGCCTGATGACGGCCACGGTCGGCGATGGCGCAAACGGGCTTTCGGGGCTCCAATTTGTTCTGTCAGATCCGGCACCGCTCCGCGAAGAGGCACGCCGTTTGGCGGTGGCTGATGCCATGGGAAAGGCGGCCCTTTTCGCCGATGCGGCCGGGGTGAGCCTCGGGCCGCTCCTTACGCTGTCGGATGACGGAGGTTTCGTTCCGCAATCGGGACCGGTCTTTGCAGAATCAGATTTTGCCCGGTCAACCTCGATGCCCGTGGCCGAAGGTGAATTAGACGTGCGCGCGAATGTGTCGATGGTTTACGCCATCGGCGAATGAGGCGCCTACGCTTGGGGCGGGACGCCTCCGGCGGGAGTATTTTTGCCAGGATGAAGGGCCGGGGTTCTCGCAAATCCCCGGCGTTCTCACTTAAGCGGTGGCTTTGGACAAAGCCTGGTCGAGATCGGCGATGATATCGTCAGCATCTTCGATCCCAATCGACACGCGCACCACATCGGGATCCGCCCCGGCGGCCCGCTGTTGATCTTCCGTGAGTTGGCGGTGGGTGGTGGAGGCCGAATGGATGATAAGTGACCGGGAATCGCCCAAATTCGCCACATGGCTGAAAAGCTCGGCGCTATCGATGAGCTTCTTGCAGGCCTCATACCCGCCCTTAACCTGGAAGGTGAACAAAGCCCCTGCCCCTTTGGGGCAGATCTTGGCGACCCGATCAAAATAGGGCGACGACTTTAGCCCCGCATAGGTGACCTTCCCGATACGAGGATCGGCTTCGAGCCATTCGGCCACTTTCACCGCGTTGGCCACGTGCTTTTCCATCCGGAGCGACAGGGTTTCGATGCCAAGCAAGGTATAATGGGCGCCTTGGGGGTTCATCGTCATCCCAAGATCACGAAGGCCAACTGCGATGCCGTGGAACGTGAAGGCCATGGCGCCGAGAGCTTCATGGAACTTAAGCCCGTGATAAGCCGGTTCAGGCGCCGAGAGCGACGGGAACTTGTCGGAGGCCGACCAGTCGAAGGTCCCGGAATCGACCACAGCGCCCCCGGTGACCGTGCCGTTGCCAGTAAGGTACTTGGTCGTCGAATTCACCACGAGCGTCGCGCCGTGCTCAATCGGTCGGCAAAGATAGGGCGAGGCGGAAGTGTTATCGACGATGAGCGGGATACCGGCCGCGTCGGCCACGGCGGCGACCGCGGGGAGATCGGTGATGTAGCCGCCTGGATTGGCAATGGATTCGCAGAACACAGCCCTTGTGTCATCATCGATGGCCGCGGCCAGGGCGTCTAGATCATCGAAGTCGACGAATTTCGCCGACCAGCCGAATTTCCGGATCGTATTGGTCATCTGCTGAACCGTGCCGCCATAAAGACGGGTTGAAGCAATCACGTTCTTGCCAGGCGACATCAGCGGAAAGAGCGCCATGATCTGAGCCGCATGGCCCGAGGAGCAGGCCACCGCACCCGCACCGCCTTCAAGGGTTGCGATCCGGGTCTGGAGCGCGCCGACGGTCGGATTGGTCAGGCGCGAATAGATGTAGCCCACCTCTTGGAGGTTGAAGAGAGCGGCGGCATGGTCGGCGTCGCGGAAGACGAAGGCGGTGGATTGATAAATCGGCGTCTGCCGCGCGCCGGTGGCTGCATCGGGCGGCGATCCGGCATGGACTTGCAGCGTGTCGAAGCTCTGGTCGGTCATGGGGTTGCTCCTTTAAGGGCGGAACGCGACGGCCGGTGGGCCGCCATCGCAAAGGTCGGATGGGAAAAGATCGGTTGGCAGGCCGCGAGCCCCGGCGCGCGGGTTCCCTGATACGGCGCAGGCTGGTCCTCCCCCCAGTGAAAAAAAGTTGGCCGCAGAGGCCTGACTTTTGCGACTGAACGGGCCCGGTATCAAGGCCGAACCGTTCAACGCATCCAGAACCCTTTCCGCTTAATCGCGTTCCGAAGAGCCTGTTCGGTGCGTGGAAGGGCGTTCCGGTCGAACAAATTCCGCACTTTCTGCCCCCGGCCTTGGTAAATCATTCTTTTCATCGGATCGTTGGATTTGAGGACCCGTTTGATGCGGTTGGGACGGGACGCGGCCTCCAGAACCTCGATCACGCGGTCGCTTTCGCGGGCATAGGCCAAGGGCAGAATGCGCCAATGGCAGGTGACGTCCCCGTCTAGTCCAGAAAGCTCTGGCCCCGGGCGCCCGCCGCCAAGGCCATGGATCACGAGCGGCAAAGCAATCTGGTCGAGCCAAGGATAGATCGTCTGGCAGACCAATTCGGGCGGCGGGTCGTCCCGGACCATGAGCATCGCCTCCAACATCCGACGCCGGAACTCCGCAGGGCAGGATCCGAAGAACCAACCGGCGTTGAAATAGAGATACCGCTCCCAATGCTCGTCGGGCTGGGCGGGGTCGAGACTTCCCGCGAAGTCGAGGCCGAGCCGGTCGTAGAGTGACTTCCAGATGGCCCCGTATCCCGGCCCATAAAGCTCGATCTTCGGCCAGGTTCCCTCCCTCCGCATCGAGGCCGCGGGCCGGCTGAAGTCGATTGGAAGAGCACTCAGTGGCCCAGTGATCAGCGTGTCGCAGTCAAAAAAGAAAAAAGGCTCCGCCGCGGGCAGGACCGACAGCGCTTCGACTTTGTTGCCTTGGGGGTATTCGGCGCCGAAATGGCGGGCCTCGTAAGGGACAATCTCGGCGCCTAACTCTTCGAGCAGCGCGCGGGCCTCGCGGTCGGTGATCCCGGGTCGGCCTGGCCAAAGGGGGCCTGGCAAGGGATCGGCAACGACCACCCGACCGGAATAACCCGGGTCTGAATGGCGGAGCGAGGCGACAAATAGGACGGCCTCATAGGTCAGGCGCCCACCACCGGCGGCAAGAAGGATATTCATGGACTGCGCATGGGAGGCCCGGCCCCGTTTTCGCCCATCTAGTCCAAGGCCGGTCCGCATCGCAACGGGATTGCTAGAACGGGACGTCTCCTTCCGCGGGCGCTCCGGTCACGAATTTGGCCACGACCTTTTTCGTTCCGGCCTTGTCGAACTCAATATCGAGCTTGTCGCCTTCGACACCCATAACCTCGCCGTAGCCGAATTTCTGGTGGAACACCCGGTCGCCTTCCGTGAAGGCCGATACGGCGTCGAGGTCGATCACTGTGTTGCGGGCTTCCCGGGGCTGGGACAGGCCATGGGCATTCCCGCGCGCCTGGAGACGCTTCCAACCGGGCGAATTGTAAACGTCTGCCCGGGCCGCCCGGTCCGCAAGATCGGAAGACGCCATGCCCGCAGCGCCCATGCCGCCGCTATAGATCCCGGGCGGCGTGAGAACATCCACATGGGCCTCTGGAAGTTCGTCGATAAAGCGCGACGCCATTTGGCTCTGCCATTGGCCATAGACCTGGCGGTTGGCGGCAAAGGAGATCGTGCAGATCTCTTCTGCACGCGTGAGACCCACATAGGCCAGCCGCCGTTCTTCTTCGAGGCCCTTAATTCCGGTCTCATCCATCGAGCGCTGCGATGGGAAGAGCCCGTCTTCCCAGCCCGGCAGAAATATGGCCGGAAATTCGAGGCCCTTGGCGGCGTGGAGCGTCATAATCGAGACCTTCTCGTCGCCGGCCTCGGTCTCATTATCCATCACGAGAGAGACGTGGTCGAGAAAGCCCTGAAGGTTTTCGAACCCTTCGAGGGCGCGGATGAGTTCCTTGAGGTTTTCGAGCCGGCCCGGGGCCTCGGGTGTTTTGTCGTTCTGCCACATCTCCGTGTAGCCGCTTTCGTCGAGGATGCGCTCGGCGATCTCGATATGGCTGTCGGCGCCGTCGCGGATCTCGGTGGCCCAGCGCGCGACATTCTCGATGAACCGCGCCAGCTCCACCGCGCCTTTCCCCCCCAGGCCCTTGGCATTGAGTAAGAGACGCGCGCCCTCGACCAGGCTTACCCCGTTCGTCCGCGCCATGATTTGGATTTTTTGCTGGGCCTTGTCGCCGAGGCCGCGTTTCGGCGTATTGACGACGCGTTCGAATGCCAAGTCGTCGCCCGGGCTCACGGCGAGGCGGAAATAGGCCATCGCATCGCGGATCTCCATCCGCTCGTAAAATCGGGGGCCCCCGATGACGCGGTAGGGCAATCCAATGGTCAGAAACCTGTCTTCGAAGGCACGCATTTGGTGGCTAGCGCGCACGAGGATTGCGATTCCGTTAAGGCTGAGGGGCGCCATGCCGCGCGTGCCCCCTTGCATCGCTTCGATCTCTTCGCCGATCCAGCGGGCCTCTTCCTCGCCATCCCAAACCCCCATCAGCCGCACCTTCTCGCCTGCGTCGAGATCGGTGAAAAGGGCCTTACCCAGCCGACCCTCATTGGCCGCGATCACTCCCGAGGCGGCGGCCAGGATATGGGGGGTCGAGCGGTAATTCTGTTCGAGCCGGATGACCTTGGCGCCGGGGAAATCTGTCTCAAATCGGAGGATATTGCCGACTTCAGCCCCCCGCCAGCCATAGATCGACTGGTCGTCATCGCCCACGCAGCAGATGTTCTTGTGCGACTGGGCCAAGAGGCGGAGCCAGAGATATTGGGCGACATTGGTGTCTTGGTATTCGTCCACAAGGATGTAGCGGAACCAGCGTTGGTAGTGGGCGAGGACATCCTCATGGGTGCGAAAGATCGTCAGCACATGGAGGAGGAGATCGCCGAAATCGACAGCATTAAGCACCCGAAGCCGCTCTTGGTAGGCGGCATAGAGCTCGGGGCCCTTGTGGTTGAATGCGCCGGCCTCTGCTTCGGGGATCGCCTCCGGTGTCCAGGCACGGTTTTTCCAGCCATCGATAATGTGGGCCAATTGGCGCGCAGGCCACCGCTTTTCGTCGATATTCGCAGCGACGATCAGCTGTTTCAGCAGGCGGACCTGATCGTCGGTATCGAGAATGGTAAAATTGGTTTTGAGTCCCACAAGCTCGGCATGGCGGCGGAGGAGTTTGACGCAGATGGCATGGAAGGTGCCGAGCCAGGGCATGCCTTCCACCGCCTGGCCGAGCAGGTTGGCGACCCGGTTTTTCATCTCGCGGGCGGCCTTGTTGGTGAATGTGACCGCAAGGATCTCATTTGGACGGGCCGTGTGGGTTGCCAAGAGATGGGCGATCCGCGTCGTCAGGGCTTTGGTCTTTCCCGTGCCCGCTCCGGCCAGCATCAAAACCGGCCCATCCAACGCTTCGACCGCCTCGCGCTGGGGCGGGTTCAACCCATCAAGGTAGGGCGCACCCCGCCCGGCCATGGCCCGCTGGGACAGTGGAACGGCCGCCTCGAATGCCTCTTCGTCGGAAAACTCGCTCATGGGCATCAACCTAGCGCCATGGAGCTTGAGTTTAAAGGTTTGTTCTTATTCTGTTCCTAAAGCTAGCCGTTGACATGTAGGACGCCTCCGGCGGGAGTATTTCTCCCAGGATGAAGGGGCCGGGCTGGTCTAAAGAACGGCGAAGCTGGGCTTGGCTCGACACGCGACCGGTTCGTCTTGGTCCAAGACCCTTGGGATGGCTTAATACATGCCGCGCAGACGCCATGCACCGGGTGGATTTCCCTTTGCTCTGAGTGGAGTTATGACGCCGGCCATGCGTCTTGTGGACACCCATCCTTCGATCAACGATTTGGCCGCGCGGGCCAAGCGCCGGGTGCCGCATTTTGTTTGGGAATATCTCGCGAGCGGCACCGGGGAAGAGGGGGCATTGGTTCGGAACCGGGCGGCCCTCGATGCGGTGACCTTGGTGCCCGCAGCCCTTCAAGACCCGCCGACGCCCCGCCTCGAAACCGAACTTTTGGGCGAGACCCAAAAGCTCCCTTTCGGTTTTGCGCCGGTGGGCATGTCGGGTCTTATTTGGCCGGGGGCCGAGGCGATGCTTGCACGCGCGGCCAATGCGGCCGGGATCCCATATTGCTTATCGACGGTCGCGGCGGCAACGCCGGAAGAGATTGGCCCGCTGACGGAGGGAAAGGGTTGGTTTCAGCTCTATGCCCCGGGCGCCCCAGAGATTCGAAAGGACCTCCTCGACAGGGCGCGCGCGGCCGGCTTCCGCACCCTCGTTTTGACGGCCGATTTACCGACGGCCAGCCGACGGGAGCGGCTCCGGCGGGCCGGCATTACCAATCCGATGCGGATCACACCCCGGGTTCTGGCCGATTGTGCGCGCCGTCCGGCCTGGAGCCTTGCCGTCCTCAAGAACGGGATGCCTCGGCTCGCAACGCTTGAAGCCTATGCCGACACGTCTGCCGCCCAGCCCGGCACTGCCCATGTGGGCTATCAAATGCGCACCGCCCCCGATCTCGATTATCTCAAAGCGCTCCGCGATCTTTGGGACGGGCCCCTTGTGGTGAAAGGGGTCCTCGATCCTGAATTCTGCGGCCAACTCGACGGAATCGGGGTCGACGCGATTTGGGTGTCAAACCATGGCGGGCGGCAATTCGACGCCGCGCCCGCCGCCATCGACGCGCTTCCTGAGGTCAAAGCCGCTGCAGGCGCCCTGCCAGTGCTGTTCGACAGTGGGATTTTGTCGGCCACCGACATCCTGAGGGCCTTTGCATTAGGCGCGGATTACACGTTTCTGGGCCGCGCCCCGCATTATGCGCTTGCCGCTTTTGGAAATGTTGGAATTTCTCATATGATCAGCATCTTAAAAACCGGACTTGAAGCTGATCTCGGCCAATTGGGCATAGCGCATCCCGCCGAGGCACTGTCCCGGCGCCCGGCACCTCTCGCCTAAGTTCCGCCGCAAAGCGGGTGCAAAGTCGACCCCAATCAGCGCCAAAAGCGCCTCGATAGATCTGTGGATTTGACAATGACAAACCGGGCGCCGTCGCCTCCTTATCCCGAACAGGGTCGAGCGACGTTGTTGAGGCTCATGGACGACGTCATGGCTGCCACGGCAATCCCGGACTTCTCACGGGTCGAAGAGGTCCTCGCGACGATGTCGGGAATTATCGCCGAGACCGGCGTCGACCTTCCCGACCTTGCCGCCCGGATTGAATTTCTCAAAGGCGAAAACGCCAAAGCTAAGTGTCATAGTGAAAATACCGACGCTGCACTTTGGGCCGGCGACCACGTCCGGGCTGAGGCGCTCTACCGGACCGGGAGCCTTCTCAAGCAAGACGCGCTCCACGATGAAACCAACCAACTTGCGGACGCGATGCGCGACCTCGGGGAGGCACCTATGCGACCCAGCGCGTCGGCTTATCCCATTGAGCGCAGAATGCTGAAGGCTGACCTTTCAAATCCCCATGAGGACACTTTGAGCACGGCTGCGCTGCTTGGAGCCGATCCCTTTGCCGATCTGGCAGCGGGCCTTCCCGAAGCCGTCAACGACCTTCTCTTGTCGGGCGCCGATCTCAACACTCCTGCGGGTCCATATGAATATACGGCACTCTTGGCGGCCCTCGACGCACCAGGGCGCAATGCGAAAACGCTGGACCGCCTCATCGCCGCCGGAGCCGATCCTTCGGGTACCCATCCTTTGGGTGACAATGCCCTGACCTGGGCCATGGGATATCGCCATCTCGATACAGTGACGGGGCAAAGTGAACGCACACTCATCGCTTATCTTGCGGACAAGGGGGCCGACCCAAATCACAAAGTGCCGGGCTATCTCACCGCGATCCAGAGGGCTCTATTTGAGGCCGGCAGCGACCAGGTCGCGGCACTTTTCGCCGCGGGTGCTGATCTACCTGAAGCCTTTCCGGTGGATTTCCAGCCGGAGAAACTCGCCTCGGCGACGGGTCTGATGGTCGCTGCACCAAAACCCGACGTCCTTGCCATTTTGCTTGCCGAAGGGGCCGATCCGAACCAGCAGGACGTCTTGGGCCGGACAGCAACGGATTTTCTGACCATGGAAGTCGAGGCGGCCTGGGGCCGGGTCGACGAGGCCGATCCCTGGACCCTTGATCACGCCGAAGCCCTCGAAATCTCGCTCGGGATGCTGGAGCGCCACCCCGGCTAAGCCAGGAGACATGGCAGCTTTGCAACGACGGGGCGATCCTCACGGGACCGTCAATCGACAGAACATGGCTTTTCCCGTTTAAGTGCCGAAAAAATGCAGGCAAAAGACGGGTCGGTGATGCGGTATCTGAAGCTTTTTCTTCTTCCCATAATGCTCCTTCTTGCCGCTTGTGGCGCCTCCTTTGGGCCGGAAGGACCGCCCCTTGGCACGCGCGATGAGGTTGCAGCACTCGAACGGGGTATTCTTGCGCTCGGGCCAGACATTGACCCTGCAGAGGCCGCTCGGGCGGCCGAAATCGCCTACGCCTATACGAGGGTTCTGGCCGACGAATACGAGATTTCCGACCCGCCGCTGGTCCATAACACCAAGGTGAATATGGGCATACGGCCCCGGGGGCTTTGTTGGCATTGGGCCGAAGATATAGAAACGCGCCTTAACGGCGAAGACTTCGAAACCCTGACGCTCCACCGCGCCATCGCCAATTCCGACAACCCGTTCCGGATCGACCATTCGACCGCCATCGTCTCGGCCAAGGGAGAGACGTTTGACGAGGGCATCGTGCTCGATCCTTGGCGTTTCGGCGGCTTCCTCTTTTGGTCGCCGGTGAAGGAAGACGCCGATTATATCTGGATCGAGCGAAGCCTCGTTCTTGAACGCAAGCGCGAGCTCCTGCTTCGGAGGTATGGAGAGGCTGTGCTGTGAGCGCCAAGATCCTTAACCTTCGGGCAGCACGGAAAAACCGAGCCCGGCAAAAGGCCAAGGAAACTGCGGCCGAGAACGCCGCGCGCCATGGGGCGACAAAAACTGAAAAAACCACCCGCGCTGCCGAGATCAAACGCCTCTCCGATAAGCTCGACAATCACAAACGCGACCCGTGAGCGCGCGGCCGGTCAAGCATTCGCTGACGCTCCGGGGACACCGGACCTCCGTGTCGCTGGAAGACCCGTTTTGGCATGCTTTCCGCAGGATCGCGGCCCGTGACGGCCGAGCCATCAACGATCTTGCCGCAGAAATCGATGCCGCCAGGGGCACCGACACCGGGCTCGCCTCCGCGATCCGCCTTTTTGTTCTTGCCGACCTAGAGCGTCGAGCGGGGACTGAAACGGAGGAGGATACCGTCTCTTGAGCGGACGGTCAGGTGGGCCACGGGCACCGGAATTCCGGCGCGGGTGATCTGGTGCCGGGCAACGATAGCGGCCAACAGGACAACCCCTTCGGCCATGGCGAAACTGGCGCCGGGACAAACCCGAGGCCCGGTTGAGAACGGCACAAACGCCCCCTGCCCGTCTCGACGTTCCCACCGCGACGGATCGAACCTGTCGGGATCTTCCCAGCGCGCCTCGTGGCGGTGAAGATGCCAGGGCGAAATAACCACCTGGGTGCCGCTTGGAAGATGGCGCTTCCGAAACGTCTCGGCGCGGGAGGTTTCCCGGACCATCATCGGGACCGGGGGATAAAGGCGAAGGGTCTCGCGGAAGACATCGCGCGTAAGCCCCATGCGGGCGAGGGCCGAGAACGAGCGTTCCTTTGCGAACCCCTCCCATTCGGCGGCGATGTCCTCCTGAAGGCCCGGATCGTCGGCCACAAGATAAAGCGCCCAGGCCAAGGCCGCGGCACTGGTCTCATGGCCCGCGAGAAAGAAGATCGCGACCTGATCGAGGACCTCGCCTGGATCCATCGGACCGGCTTCGGGATGGGTGGCCGTCATCAGCCGCGTGCCAAGATCGTCGGGCGCGACCCCTGTGGCAATCTCGCCCGCCCGAGCCTCGACAACATCGCGGATAACCCGCCGGACCCTTTTGGCAGCAACCCGGGTTCGGCGCCCATGGAGCGTCGGCGCCCAAGGAACAAATGCCGCCGGCGTCACGATGGGCTGGGCCCGGGCATAGTCGCGGAAGGCCCCGTAGACACCTTGGGCGACCTCATCTTCGATCGGGCGGGAAAAAAGGGCGCGGAAGATCACATCTGCGGCCGCCCGGGATGCCATGGGTTCAACATCTACAACGCCTGGCTCGACACGCTCCGCCGCCGCCTCTCCTGCCGCGAGAAGTGCAGGGAAAACCCGGCGTATCTCCGGCCCGTCAAAGGTTCGATTGACGATCTCGCGCTGGCGGGCCCAGGTTTTGCCGTTGGTCACGAATACCGAATTTCCCAACAGGCGGCTGAGGCCCCGGGTCACCCGCCCAGATTTCGGGAAGGCCTCCGGCCGCTCGACCAGGACTTCCCGGATAAGGCCCGGATCATTGATCAGGACCGAGCGCAAAAACGGCGCTCTAAACTCGGCCATTTTAGCGCGGTAAAGCCGCGCCGGTTGGGCCGACAGGATGTCCTTTCGAAAGAGTCGCAAGTGGTGCCAAAGCCCAACCCGGTCGGCCCGGGGGGCGGGTTTTGGAGGGATCATGCGGCGGCCGTCTGGTAGGGAGAGGCGGCCACATCAATCCGAGATTTAGAGGGTGCCCGGCCACGAAACCGCGCGCCCAAGGTTATCGGCCCCGCCGTTATTGCGAAATAATCATAGTCGCCTGGCCGGTCGAAGGCGCAAAGATATTGGAAGTGGAGCCTGAAAAACCGCCAACGGAGCGCACCCCACGTCGCGGGCGCAAGGGTCTGGGAGAAGGCGGCTGAAAGGACCAAGGGCTGGTGGCTTTCAGGCCCCGCCATTCCACTGACCGCGACCGGATCGCAGAGCGCGTAGGCGCATCCATCGCCCGGTGCCGAAATGTCGACCCATTGGAGCGCCTCAGTCTCCGAAAGGAGTTTCAAATCGGCCCGGAGTTTGAGGGCTTCGGGCAGGAAAGACTGCATCGGGATCGCTTGGCCCAAGGTCAAAAGCGAAAGCTCTGGCCCCTTTTCGGGCACTTCCCCGGCGCGGATCAGATCGGCCAGAACCGACACCGCCATTTGCGCCCCCGAAGAGTGGCCAATCACCAGCACTTCATCGACCTCCTCGCGGAGGGCGGCGGCGATTTTCGAGCCAAAGACCGCCATCCGGGGCCGGAGCGCTTCGGGCCAGGCCCCGTCCTGACTGGCGACAAAGGCATAATCCTGCATCAGATAATAGGCGAATACCCGGCTATCGACGCGTCGAAACCAGATCAAAAGCGCGGCCATCAACGGCAGTGCCACCAGCCAGCCAAAGCCCGAAATCCCAGTTGCCCACCCGAACACGCCGCCCACTTGGGCGCCCACAAACCAGCCAAACCAGATCGCCGCAACAAGCTGGAGTAAAAGAACGACGACCGGATAAAGCGCCGCGATGGACGGCCCCTTTCGGAGCAAAACGAGGCGCTGGAATGCGCCGGTTGAAAGATAGGTCCAAACAGTTTGAGCGAGGGCGAGATAGGTCGCTGGGATCGAACCGGACATGGAGGATTTGACGATGTCGGACCAGGTGAGAACTTCGATAAAGGCGTCGCTCACCCATCCCTCGATCTTGGAACGTGCCCGCCACGTGCCTGGGCCGCGCCAGGGCTTCTGGCCGATCCCGTAACCCGATATCTCTGCTTGGCGGCGGCTTTCCCGGCGATAAAGCTCGCGGTAGCGGCGCGGCGGCAACGGATCAAAGCCCGGAATGTAGAACACCCGGCGCTTGGCCACACGATCTGCTGGTCCAATGCTTGCCTGCACGGGCGCAAGTTTAGCGCCGCGCAGTCAGAAAAATAAGTCCGATTTTGAGCGGCTAGCCGAACTGCTGGAGCGCAGGGAACTTTTCGTTGAGCCACCAAGCAAAGTCAGTGAATTTGCCGGTGAGCATCAAGAGCCCCACAGTCACCAAAAGCCCGCCCATGGTGCGCTCGATCGCTGCCATATGGCGCTTCATCCAGGCCATGAGGCCTTTCATCGACGGGAAATAGGCAGCGACCAGCAAAAACGGGATCCCAAGCCCAACGGCGTAGGCCGCCAAGAGCGTTGTACCCCGGGCCACATCAGCCTCAGTGGCCGCAATGGTGAGGATCGCCCCAAGGATCGGGCCGATGCAGGGGGTCCAACCGAAGGCGAAAGCAAGGCCAAGGACGTAGGCTCCGAAGCTCGACCCGCCCCGGTCACCCGCATCGACGCGGAGTTCCCGGTCAAGGAACTTCAGCCGGTAAAGGCCGATGAAATGGAACCCGAAGATCATAATCACCACGCCCGCCATCCCCACAAACCATGTCTGGTTCTGAAGGAAAAACCGCCCAAACGCGGAGGCGGTGAAGCCAAGGATGAGAAATACCGTCGAGAGACCAAGAACGAAGGCGAAGGCCGAACCCATGGTCTTGCGCCGAGCATCCCGGTCGGCCTCTGTCATATCGCCCACTGTCACACCGCTCATATAAGCGAGATAGGGTGGGACGATCGGCAAAACGCAGGGGCTGAGAAACGACAGAACGCCCGCCGCCATAGCGATTAGCATCGCTGGCAGGAGGCTCGCGTCAAAAATGTCTAGTCCGAACATGTTGTTCCCTTGGCCCCCTCCAGAACCTAGTGGTTTCTCGCCGCCGGGTCACGACACGCAAGGTCACATATCGGTGGACAATCTGTAACAGGACGTAAACGATCCCGGACTGTGGATTGGGACGAAGAGATTGATGCCGTGGGGCTTTTGTGCCCTTTGCCGGTTCTTCGGGCGGCCAAAAGGCTTCGGGCGTTGGCGCCGGGCAAAGCCCTGCTTTTGAAGGCCGACGACCCGGCCGCCGTTGTCGATGTGCCACATTTTTGTGCTGAGCAGGGCTATAACTTGGTGCGGACCGGCGAGCGTGATGGGGTCGCAGAATACCTCATTCGGAAGCCGTCACGCCCGGGCGGGCGGCCCTAACGGCCCCCCGGCCCTTTCCCATCGAGCACATGTGCTATCACCTCTTCGACACGCTTGAGGCGGGTCGGGTGGGTCTTGGCGGACGCCACCCGGTGTGCAAAACCCCGGCGTTTGCCTGGGGTGAGCGCCTCCCAAAGCTCGGCGACGTCCCCATGTTCGGCCAGGGCCTCGGCTAATTCCTCTGGGACATCGACCCGGTCCTGGTCATCGACCCCAAACTGGGTGAGCACCCGGTCGCCCAAGCCGAGCTTTGTGACCACCCGGATCGCCTTCGGCACCATCAGGTAATGCCCGCCTCCGGATGGCATAATGGCCCCTTGAAAGTCCCGCCCCGCCATCTCGCCGATGACACGGAGACGAGGAAACTCGGCGAGCGGCAAGACGCCGGTAAGGTCCTCCGGGAGCCACACCACCTCGTAGAAGAACTTGCCGAAATCGAGGGCCGAGATCTCGGCCTCGAATTCGTAGGGATGAAAGTCCACGCCTTAGCCGACGTGGAAGAGGCTCTGGAAAAACCGCGGATCGAGGCTCGCATTGGCGAAGGTCTCGCCTTCGGTCAAAACGCTCACCGCATCGTGGCTGTGAAGGCTCTCCTGGTGGCTTGCAGCCACACGGAAATCGGCGACGCGTGGTTCGGCTTCGAGGCGCTCGGCAAATAGCCGGGCAGCATCTTCTACAAAGATCGGGTTGGCCGCGTTTAACTCCGCAAATGCTTGCTCGTCCTCGCGTTTGACCATGACTTGGGTTTCGGTCGGCACCGCGGCCCGAGCGATATCGACTAGATCCTCAAACCAAAGTGGGCTCTGGCCCGGTACGAGCTCAACCGAGATCCGCGCCACCGATCGCTGGGAATGGGGCGTGGCCAACTGGCCCCGGGTGGCCCGTGCATGTTCCGAGAGTTCCAAAGAGCACGGACAGGTGGAGGAATAAACGTAATCGAGATGGAGGATACGCGTCCGCACCCCGTCGCGCTCGACCAGTTCGAGGGAGAGGTCGTAATACTGCCAGCCCGTGAGCCTCGAGCGGAGACTTTCGACCTTCATCGGGTAGGAAATCCGCATGTTGATCCGCGCATCGAAACTCCCGAGGTCGCGCTTGTAATCATCAAGCGCCGCATCGATCACGCCGAACGAAAAGACGCTTTCGGCATGGGCATAAAAGCTCCGCATGATGCGGGACATGTTGATGCCCTTCTTCTCGGCTTCGAGGCTGACAGTGCCCGTGACAGAGGTTTCAAGCCGGATCTCGCCGCCTTCCCGCGTGCGGTAGCGCAATGGCAGCCGGAAGTTTGAGATCCCCACATGCTGGATCGAGCGGCGCGCGCCTTTGATAAGACTTTCCGGCCCGTTCTGAAGATCGGGGAGCCCCGCCCGGTAATCCGCATCTGCTGCGAAGCCCTCTGGGTAAGTCCGCGACAAAGCCGGATAGGCGTCGCCCTTCGCCTCCGGCAAGAGCCGTGCGATGGCTGGATCGAGGGTCGAGATTTCCTCCGCACTCGCACCATCCGCCCAATCCCGGAGAAGTTCGAGAGCCTTCCGCGCGTCTTCGCGTTCGGGCGTATCTGGCTGGCGGTGGATTTCTGGGGCGTGGATGTTCATCGGTCTTCCTCCGGCTGGCGGAACCGACAAATGGGGCGGTTTCAAGAGATTTAAAGCGTTGAATTTTAGTGTTCGCCGCCTAGCGCTGTTTTTCCGCCTGATCGGCTTGAAATTCAGCGGAATTTTGTGCCCGTCCGGGGCCCCATCCTTCGCTAGCGATAGCGCGCCACAAAGTTCGCGAGGATCTGCGGCGGCACGGTGACTTCCGCCGCATGGGAGGCTTCGACCAGTCGGTCCGCATCCTCGGGCGCAAAGTAACCCCGGTCGCGGTAGATCCGGATACGCGCTTCAAACACATCGCCGTCGGCTTCGGGGTGAAACTGGGTGGCGTAGACGTTGTCGCCGGCCCGGATCATCTGAAACGGACAGGGCCCTGACGCCACGAGATGGACCGCCCCCTCGGGGAGATCCTGCACCGCCTCCTTGTGTCCGACAAGGGCGGTGAAGTCGGTCTCCAAACCTTGGGTCAACGGATCCGAGGCCGCGGCTTCGGTCATCTGGCAATCGACCGGGCCCACGGGCTCGGAGTATTGTCTTTTCGAGACTTCGGCACCGAGATGGTGGGCGAGGATCCCTATTCCGTAGCAGCAGCCCATAAAAGGTATGTCGCGGGCGACGATCTCGGGCATGAGGCCGAGCATTTCCGCTTCGATCCGTGCCTCTACCGGGTCCTTTGTTGCGGGGGCGTCGGAAACGCAGCCCGGACCTCCGCCGACGATGATCCCAGCATAGTCCGAGAGGCTCAGACCTTTTGGTAGCCCTGCCTGCTCGAGCCGGACCCGGTGGACCTCGCCCGCCGCGAGGCCGCCCTGGGCCAGAAACGCCTCGTATTCCCCGTCGGCCGCCTCGTCTTCCGGGCGGAGTTGGAGCACAAGGAACTTTCCGTTTCCGGCCACGCGTTAGGCCGCCTCGAGAGCTTGGGTGAGATCGGCCAGAAGATCGCCCGCATCTTCAAGCCCGCAAGAGAGCCGCAAGAGGCCGGGCCCAATGCCAAGGGCCGCGCGCTGATCCTCGCTGAGGCGTTGATGGGTCGTCGTCGTCGGGTGGGTTATGATCGATTTCGCATCGCCCAGATTGTTGGAAATCGTAACGATTTTGAGGGCGTTAAGCATCCGAAACGCCGCCGACTGCCCGCCTGCCACATCGATCGACACCACCGTGCCCCCCGCCTCCATTTGCTGGCGCGCCACATCGTATTGGGGATGGGAGGCAAGGTAGGGATAGATCACGCGGTGGAGCTTGTTATGCCCTTCAAGGCTTGTTGCGAGGGAAAGCGCCGTTTCAGCCTGGGCCCGCACCCGCAGATCGAGCGTTTCAAGCCCTTTCAGCATGAGCCAGGCATTGAACGGGCTCATCGCAGCACCTGTATGTTTGAGATAGGGCTCGGCAGTTTTCCGAATGAACTCCTTGGAGCCCAGGATTACCCCGCCCAAGGCGCGTCCCTGCCCGTCCACATGTTTGGTGGTCGAATAGATCACCACATCGGCCCCGAGCGAAAAGGCGCGGGAGAAAACCGGCGTTGCAAAAACGTTGTCGACGATGACCGTGGCGCCCACGCCGCGGGCCAGCTCGGCGACCGCCGCAAGGTCGATGACTTCAAGCGTTGGATTGGCGACGGTTTCTAGGAAAACGGCTTTTGTGTCCGGGCGAAGCGCGGCACGCCAGGCGTCCAGATCCGTGCCGTCCACGAAGCTCACTTCGACGCCGTAGCGGGTGAGCACTTCTTCAAGGATATAAAGGCACGACCCAAAAAGCGCCCGCGAAGAGACCACATGGTCGCCGGTCGCCAACATCGACGCGAGCGCACCGTTGACCGCCGCCATCCCGCTGGCCGTGGCGAACGCGTCCTCGGCGCCCTCGAGGGCCGCCATACGCTCTTCAAACATCCGCACGGTCGGGTTGCCGTAGCGGGCATAGATGAACTCGTCGTCTCCCGCTTCGAGGAACCGCGCTTCGGCAGCCTCGGCGGTCTCGTAGACAAACCCCTGGGTGAGGAAAATCGCTTCGGACACTTCACCATATTGGGACCGGCGGATGCCGGAATGGACGAGTTTGGTGCGCGGTTTCCAGTCTTCGGCCATGATCTTCTCCTGCCCGGGTTCGCGCCGTCCAAAGAAAAACCCCCGATGCCAAAGCGTCGGGGGCCTTGCAGCTTCCCTGACCTCTTTAGCGGTTTCTTTTCGGTGGCCCGCAATCCGGTAAACAAATCGCCACAAATGATGAGGTAGCGGCGTTGATTAAATCGGTCAAGCACTGAGACGTGTGCCGTTGCGACCCCGCCGCCCGCACAGATCGGAGATCGCGCGCATATGATCGGCCTCGGGCCCTGGGCTCTTTCGGCGGCCCGGTGGACGTGACACTCTCGGCCGATGCGCCCCTGCTGGAGGATCCCATGGCCGACCCGATCATCGTTTACTTCTGGCCAACGCCCAATGGCCAAAAGGTCACAATCGCCTTGGAAGAGATGGGGCTGCCCTACGAGATCGAATTCGTCGATATCGGTGCAGGCGACCAATTCGCACCCGATTTTCTAAAGATTGCGCCCAACAACCGGATGCCAGCCATTGTCGATCCGGACGGACCCGGGGGCACGCCGGTGTCGGTCTTCGAATCCGGGGCGATCCTTCAATATCTGGCGAAGAAGACCGGACAGTTCGGTGGCGGAGATCCCCGGGAAGAGATCGCGGTGACCGAATGGCTGATGTGGCAGATGGGCGGGGTTGGCCCTATGGCGGGCCAGTCCCATCACTTCATCAAATATGCACCCGGCATGGAGCCGCCCCAGGTGCTGCCCTATGCCCAAGAGCGTTATCGCCGGGAGGTGGGCCGGCTTTACGGGGTGCTCGACAAACGGCTCGACGGCCGGGATTACGCGGCGGGTCCCTATTCGATTGCGGACATGGCGCTTTGGCCCTGGGTCAAAGGCTGGGAGGGCCAAGAACAGACCCTCGATGACAAGCCGAACCTCGCGGCTTGGATCAAGCGGATCGCGGCGCGGCCGGCGGTGAAACGCGCCATGGAGATCGGCAGAGATAAGGCCAGCGCAGTGCGCGGCAAGGCCGCCCAGGATCTCCTTTTCGGGAAATTCGAAAAGGCGAAGTGAGTGCCGGGCAACAACCGCGGCAATTGCGTATTTTTGAAGAGATGAAGGGCTTGGCTGGGCGCTAAAACGAGAACGGCCCGCCGAGGCGGGCCGTCAAACTGTCAAACTCTGCCTAAACTCAGGTGGGTTCGGGCTCGAGATCGCCGCCCGGAGCCGGTCGGTTCCGGCCTTTGGTTTTCGGGATCGAAGTGATCGAGGCCGGAGTGCCCGTAGGCGGTGTGTCGTCATTGTCGTCGCCGCGATTAAGAGGCTCACCGGCGATGACCTTTGTGATCTCAGGTCCGGTCAGGGTTTCGTACTCCAAGAGCCCCTGGGCGAGACGTTCAAGATCGTCACGCTTTTCGGTGAGGATCCGTTTGGCAACCTCATAGCCCTCGTCGACGATGTCTTTCACCTTTTGGTCGATGCGCTTTTGCATCTCTTCCGAGTGGCTGGCTCCGCCCTGATAGGCGCCAAGGTAGCTTTGCTGCTCATTGGCGTAATCGACGTAACCAAGCTCTTCTGCAAAGCCGAACTGCGTCACCATGGCCCGCGCTATTTTTGAGACCTGCTGGATGTCGGACGCGGCACCAGAAGTCACATTGTCCTGACCGAAGACCAGTTCTTCCGCGACCCGGCCGCCCATCGCCATGGCGATTTTCGACTTGTACTTGGTGTATGTCACCGACAGCTGATCGCGTTCCGGAAGGCTCAATACCAAACCTAAAGCACGTCCGCGCGGGATGATCGTCGCTTTGTGGATGGGGTCATGCTGGGGGACGTTGAGCCCCACCACCGCATGGCCCGCTTCGTGGTAGGCGGTGAGCTTTTTCTCGTCCTCGGACATGACCATGGACCGCCGCTCGGCGCCCATCATCACCTTGTCCTTCGCGTTCTCGAAGTCTTCCATCGTCACGAACCGTCGGCCGACCCGGGCGGCCATCAGCGCGGCTTCGTTGACCAAGTTGGCAAGATCGGCACCGGAAAAGCCGGGCGTCCCCCGCGCGATGATCCGAAGATCAACATCCGGGCCCAAAGGCACTTTCCGCGCATGGACGCCGAGGATCTTGTCGCGGCCTTTGATGTCGGGGTTCGGCACCTGAACCTGGCGGTCAAACCGGCCCGGCCGGAGAAGGGCAGGGTCGAGTACATCGGGCCGGTTGGTGGCCGCTATAATGATGATGCCTTCATTGGCCTCAAACCCGTCCATCTCGACGAGAAGCTGGTTCAAGGTCTGTTCACGCTCGTCATTGCCGCCGCCATAACCTACGCCACGGGACCGGCCCACGGCGTCGATCTCGTCGATGAAGACGATGCAAGGTGCGTTTTTCTTGGCTTGCTCGAACATGTCGCGGACCCGGCTCGCGCCGACACCGACGAACATTTCGACGAAATCCGATCCCGAAATTGTGAAGAACGGGACGCCCGCTTCGCCCGCGATCGCGCGTGCCAGAAGCGTCTTACCGGTGCCCGGAGGTCCGACGAGCAACGCGCCTTTCGGGATTTTCCCGCCCAATCGGGAGAATTTCTGCGGATTGCGGAGAAATTCGACGATTTCTTCGAGCTCTTCCTTGGCTTCGTCGATGCCCGCGACGTCATCAAAGGTCACGCGGCCATGTTTTTCGGTTAGAAGCTTGGCTTTGGATTTTCCAAAGCCCATGGCCCCGCCGCGACCACCGCCTTGCATCCGGTTCAGAAAGTAGATCCAGACGCCGATCAGGATGAGGAACGGCAAGAACGGCATCAGAACGGTCGCAAAGCCCGATTGCTCCTGGCGGCGCGCATTCACGGTGACATTTTCTTCGATGAGCTTGTCGGTGATATCGGCCTGATCGGGCTTGATCGTGACGTAATCATTGCCGTCCTGGCTCCGGAACAGCACCTGTTCGCCATCAAGGGTGACCGAAGAGACCTCACCCCGCTCAACACGTTCGATGAAATCCGAATAGCTGATCGTGCGCGACGACATCGTCGATTGGCCGCCCGAGAATAGGTTAAAGAGCGCCAGGATCAGGAGGAAAAGCACCACCCAGAAGGCGATATTGCGCGCATTGCCCAAGGAACTCTCCTTTAAATGGGTCGTTACGGCGTGAACGGGCCGCGCGAGGCTGCCCCAACAACATGGCAATAGATAGACAAATGTAGGTTATGTTCAATGCTGGCGGAGAAACGCCGCAAATTCGTCGCAGCCTGGCGGGATGGCGTTCCAGCCCGCCAAAAGCCCTGCAACGGGCGCTGCGACTAGGGCTTTGCCGCGCCAGATGGCCGGTGAGGCCAGGAGCGTGGCCCGGGGCAGGCCTGTGTCTCGCCAGGTGGGAACAAGATGGAGCGCGTCCCCCAGTGCTGCAACGGTCAGGCGCCCGTCATGGGGGCCTTTGAGGGTCCAACGAAGGTCCCATGGCGCGTCAGTTTTGCATTTGAGGCTGGCAACGGCGGCATGTTCGCGGGTGATCCGCAAGGTCATGTCGGAGACGAGGATCCGGCAGCCATGGAGTGCTGTGTTTCGCCGGACGGCGACCGCGTCGAGGAGGTCGTCGAGAGGTGTCCTGCGCGGCGGATAAGGAGCGGACGCGATAAACCGAAGGCTTGCAGCGAGAAGCCGTCGGCGGATCTCCTCGGCTTCGGCTTGGAACGCAGTGCGGTCAAAAATCAGATCGCCCGCGGCCATACTCCCGTGGGCCCGGAAAAACCGCACCGCTTGGGCGTCGAGTGCGGCCCGGGCCTGGCCGAGATGGCCAGCCGTCGCACCGATCCGGTCTGCGGTGATGCCGAGGGGCGCGAGGGCTTCGAGGGCGCGGCGGGCGCGCACCCGGTCGAAGGTCTCGTCATCGTTGGACGGGTCCTCGACCCAAGTCACACCCCGCGCCGCCAATAGATCGCGGAGCGCTTCCCGCCGGAGACAGAGGAGCGGACGCAGAAACGTGACGCCGTGGCGCTCGAACCTCGCAGCCATGGGCGCGAGCCCATCGATCCCAGCTTCCCGGCCGAGGCGCATCAGGAAAGTCTCGGCCTGGTCATCCATCGTATGCCCGAGGGCGACCGCGTCGAGGCCCCGCGTCCGGCCCCACTCGGCCAGCATCGAATAACGGGTGCGCCTTGCCTGGTCTTGTAGGTTGCCCTTGCCGTCCCACCCATCCCAAGTCAGCGTGGTGTGCCGATGGCCCAGCGCTTCGGTGAGCCGTGCTACGTGGAGCGCCTCGCCGGCCGAGGTCGGCCGGAGCCCATGGTCAACCGTCGCCACCTCCAAGGCCGGGCCCTCAAGATCGTGGAAAAGATGCAGCAACCCAAGACTGTCGGACCCGCCCGACACTGCGAGACCGAGGCGCCGGGTTCCGGCGGCAAAGGGCCTGACGGCGTCGATAAAGGCCGGAACTACGTGCAGCCGAGTTCCCCCCGCGCCGCTTGGGCTTCGATGGACGCCGCGCTGTCGGGAAACCGTGCGGTCACCTCGCCCAAAGTCACGCAGCTTTCGGAGGATTGGCCGAGCGCGTCGAGGGAAAGGCCGAGGTTGAGGAGCGCCTCCGGCGCCCGGACACCGGCCGGATCACCCGAATAGGACGCCAGATAGGCACGCGCCGCGGCCGCTGTCAGCCCCAACGCTTCGAGGGAGAGGCCGCGCATGAAATGGGCTTCGCCGGTCAGCGGCCCCCCGAGATACGTATCGGAAAATGTCTGAAACCGGTCGGCCGCGGTCTGGTAATCGCCCCCATCGTATGCCGACATAGCCCGGTCAAAATCCGCCTGTTCCCCCACGGCAAGCTCAACGGCGGGGCCTGTTTCTGCTGGCTCGATCACAGCCCCCGCGCCAGCTGCGGAGGACACACCTTCATCGAAGCCGCCGAGGGTCGTGGTTTCTCCCAAAGTCGAGACATCGCCGCCTTCCAACTCCACGAGACGAAACTCCAGATCGCCGATCCGGTTGGTCCCGTCGGCGACGATCCGGTCGATCCGGTTTTCCAGGGTCTCGGTGAGCGACGTCAGGCGTTGAAGCTCAGCTTCCATTGAATCGACCCGAGACGGGATCGAGGTCGATTGGAGATTCGTCGCCACTCCGCCGGTCGTGGAAAGCTCGCGCTTGAGCTTTTGCAATTCAACGAAAAGAACCGTGAGCTCCTGGCGAATATCGGCCAAAGTCCGCTCCCGGTCATCCGACTGGGCACTGGCCACAAGGGGAATCGCGAGCGCGAGGACAAAAGCGAAGATCCGGGCCATGGCGGCCTCCTCCTAGAAACCAGCGCCGCCTGCGGCGAGTTTCGTCACCGCACGGCGGTTCTGGGTATAGCAGCTCTCCTCAGAACAGATCGCGATGGGGCGTTCCTTGCCAAACGCAACCGTGCGGAGCCGCGCTGGCGCCACCCCTTGGGCAATGAGGAAATTCTGCACTGAGGCTGCGCGTCGCGCACTCAAAGCGAGGTTGTAATCCCGCGTGCCCTGCTCATCGGCATGGCCTTCGATCACAGCCGTATATTCGTTGTTTTGGGTCAACCAATTGGCCTGGGAGGCGAGAACCACCTCGCCGTCGGGGGTGAGCGTATGCTGGTCCACCGCAAACAAAACCCGGTCGCCAACACTGGCGTTAAAGTAGGCCACCGACGTGGGGTCGGACGGGTCTCCAAGGGCGCCTGCTTCGAGGCTTGGAGCTTCACTGCCCGAGCCCGAAAGTCGGTCTTGGGTGGCTCCGCAGGCGGAAAGGAGAAGGACAGCGATAAGGGCGCCGGGGCGCAGAAACGTGGTCATCTTGTCACCTGTTGGTCGGTCTAAGACTGCTCTTAGACCGACGATACCATTCCGGCGGCGCATTGAAAATGGACCCCTTGGCCGACCACAGCCGCAGTGCACAAGCTCATTCAAAAAGCGCCGACGATACTCCGAAGCCGGGGGCTCTACTCTAAGGAAGGAGCGGTGACCAAGCCGGGTCGGACGCGGCACCCGCAATTGGCACCCGGCGGAGATTGCGCCCTGAAATATCTACGGAGAAGAGCGCCGGCGCGCCCCCCTCCCCAGCGGTTTCGCGGGTGAACATGATCACACGCCCATTGGGCGACCAGGTCGGGCCCTCGTCGAGAAAAGACGCCGTTAGAAGCCGCTCGTCCGATCCGTCCGTGCGCATCACACCGATATGGAACCGGCCTTGGTTTTGTTTGGTAAAGGCGATGAGGTCTCCCCTGGGGCTCCAGACCGGCGTGCCATAGCGCCCCTGGCCGAAGCTGATCCGGCGGGGCTCACCGCCCGTGGCGGCCATCACATAAAGCTGTTGGGTCCCCGACCGGTCGCTTTCAAAAACGATTTGGCTCCCATCGGGGGAAAACGACGGCGCGGTCTCGATGGAGGGCGCCGATGTCAGGCGACGGCGCGTCGCTGCCGCCGTATCGAGCCGGTAAATGTCTGTATTACCGCCTTCGGTCAGGGAATAGACAATCGAGCGGCCGTCGGGCCCATATCGGGGTGCGAAGGTCATCGTATCGCCTTCGACACCCAAGGGCCGGCGCGTGGCGGATCCTACGTTGAGTTCGAAGATCTGGGGAAATCCGGTCTCGTAGCTGGTGTAGAGCACCCGGTCGCCGGTCTGAGAGATCCGCGGCGCGAGCACGATCGCGGATGCATCGGTCAAAAACTGCTGGTTCGCGCCGTCATAATCCATGATCGCGAGCCGCTTTTGGCGCGCGTTCTTAGGTCCGGTCTCGGCCACGTATACGACCCGGCTGTCGAAATAGCCGCCCTCGCCGGTGATCCTGGCATAGACTTGGTCGGCCACCTTATGTGCCATCCGCCGCCAGCCCGCCGCGTCGCCTGCAAATTGGAGCCCTTCGCCCAAGGGCGCATCGGCGAAGATGTCAAAGAGCCGAAATTTAACGACGACTCTATTGCCGTCGGTCCGAACAGCCCCGGTGATCAGCGCTTCGGCATTGATCGCCCGCCAATCGGCATAGCGGATCGGCGCGTTGAAATCGCTGACGCCGGAGATGAAGGCTTCCTGCCCAATTTCACGGAAGAGCCCCGTGCCCGCCAGATCCGCAGCCACAACCCTGGTGATATCGGAGGCCAGCGTCGACGCACTCCCGTTTTCGGCCACGAAGGGCGTTATGGCAAAGGGCAAGGGCTCGATGACGCCGCGGTTGATCTCAATCCGCAGGGGCCCGTCGCGGGTTTGCGCCAAAGTCGGGTGGGCGAGGAGGCAAGCGAAGGCCAGGGCGAAAGCTGGGGCCAGAAAGCGCATCAGAAACTCACTCCATCCAGGTTGAAATTCATTTCGATCTCCCGCCATTGTTCGTATTTTTCAACAGGGAGCGGGAAGCCCCTCG
>JBCCTQ010000009.1:0-123414 GCA_039198225.1 Pseudomonadota bacterium | reverse complement strand
TCGATCATCGACTTTTGCCTTTCTTTCACGGGACTTCCGGTCTTTTTGTCCCTCGATGTGCTGTCATGGCTAAACGGATTGAACCTGGGCGACGGAGGGTCGCGGATGTTCCAATTCGTAGCGCTTCTTTTGACGATGCTCCTGGCGGTACTCCTTGGGATGGGAATGCCGGCGGTCCCAGCCTATATAAACGCCGCTCTTTTGATGGGCCCGGTTTTGTCCGGCCTCGGCCTTTCTCTATTCACCGCGCACATGTTCATTTTTTACTTTGCCGTCGCCAGCGCGATCACGCCCCCGGTAGCTCTAGCGGCATTTGCGGCGGCGACGATTACCAAGGCGGAACCGATGGCGACAGGTCTTTCGGCTGTTAAATCGGGAATTGTCATGTTCGTTGTTCCTTTTGTTTTCGCCTTTTATCCCGAACTCTTGTTGATCGAGGAAGCGGTTCTTGATCCTCAATCGTCTGGCGGTAATTCATACCTTCCTGGGTATGACGGGGAGATACACGCCGGGGCGCTCGCGCTCCTGACTGGCCGCTTGATGATCGCGCTCTACCTGATTTCCTCCGCGCTGGCGGCCTTTGATCGGCGGGCGCTGGCAGGATGGGAAATTGTAGTGCGGCTGGGTTTGGCTGTCTTTTTGCTTGTAAAAATTGACCTCATCTGGATTGGCGCTGCAATCATCAGCCTGGGATGGCTTTTTCTTCTTCGGGGAGTAAGCCTGCCCCGTCCAAAGACGGCGGTGGTCAAATGACAGAGGGAGAGCTCAATAGGTCTGTCGCGCTTCCCCAAATGGCGGTAGGTCTCGTCCGAAAGGGATTGGCATGAATATTCGCGACATCGATCTTAGTGCGAGTGAAGGCTCGGCCACCCATCGCGCATACAACGCCATTCGCGACATGATCGTAACGGGGCAACTCAAGCCTGGTGAAAAGCTCAAGATCGACACGCTGAGAAAGTGTCTCGAAACTGGCGCGTCGCCCATTCGCGAGGCTCTCAGTCTTTTGACGTCGGACAATCTGGTCGAGAGACTGGACCAGCGTGGTTTTCGGACCGCTGAAATAAGCACATCAAACTTCGAGGAGATCTTATTGTTGCGTTGTACTCTCGAAGACCTTGCATTGAGAGAGAGTATCGAGAATGCGACGGAGGCATGGGAAGAAGATCTCGTCCTCGCTCATCACAGAATGCAGCGCGCAAAGGGTGGCGGGCCGGCTGTATTTGAACCGCTCCATAAGGCCTTTCACATGGCTCTCCTGGCACAGGCGCAGTCTCCGATCCTGTTGAAATTCTGCTCCCAGCTTTACGACCTGAATATCCGGTACAGATTTCTCGCTGGGAATGCTCTCAATTACCGGAGCCGAAACGTTGGCGATGAACATCGTGGAATCTTGGATGCCGCAATTGCCCGTCAGGCCGATTTGGCGAGTGTCCGCCTCATTCAACATTATCGAATGACCGGTGAGTACTTGGCCGGCCTTATCGGAAACGGTAAACTGAAATAACGGCTTAGGCTTCGGGAACGAGTGTTAGATCGAAGTCGACTTTCAACCAAGGTCCATCGACCTTACCAGAAAGCTCAAATCCTTCCTCTGGAAATGTACCGGCGGGTTGCTCGACATACGTCATGATCAAATCGGACCGAACACCGAAAACGGCATCTTGATCCAAATAAGGATCGTCGTCCGCGAAAACCTCGCTGACGAGCGACCGATGACCGGGCGCCTTTGCAATAAAATGCAAATGAGATGGTCGCCATGCGTGGCGCCCCGACGCGCCGAGAATGTCTCCCACGGGACCGTCGGTAGGCACTTCATAGCTCACAGGTTTCACGGTTGTGAATGCGTAGCGGCCATTGGCGTCGGTATATTGGATGCCGTGGAACGAATATGTGTCTTGCTCGTCGTCCTGGCTCGAATACAGTCCGTTTGGGGCGGTCTGCCATATGTCGAGTTCGGCGCGTTCAATCGGTTCGCCGTCCATACTGCGAACAACGCCGGTGGCCAGGAGAACCGGACCCGAATAGTGCCGCTTTAAGTCGTGGCCCAATGGAATTGTTGGCGATCCCGACACGTGAAATGGTCCCAAAACGGATGAACTGGTGCCTCCGGGCACCATGTTGATCATGTCCACAAGGGAAGATAAGCCCAAGACGTCTGAGAGAAGCACGAATTCGTGGCGTTCTTTCGATGTAAATTCGGTCATCTGCTCCAAAAATTGAATGCCACGGTCCCATTCCGCATGGGTCAATTGAACTTCCTTTGCAAATGCATGAACGTGCTTTGCCAGCGCGTTCATAACTTCCTTGAAGCGTGGATCGGCCCCTGGACCGAAATAGCTGTCAAACACTTCGGTGATATTGTCCTTGGTCACGTTGCGCATCGGGCTCTCCCTAATTCAGGATGGCTAGACTGAGGGCTGGAAAGCGAATTAGGAGGATCAAGACGAGGAGCATTACAAAGGCAAATGGCAGGGCGCCGAGAAAGACGTCTTTGAGCTTGATCCGGTCGTCATCCAACGTCGCCTTAATGACGAAACAACTGAGCCCCAGGGGAGGGGTCAATAGTCCAATTTCGGCTGCCACAACGGCCACGATACCGAACCAGACAAGGCTCATTCCCATGGAGTCGATCAGCGGCAAGAACAGAGGGACCACGATCAAAATAATCGATGCCGTGTCAAGGATCGTGCCGAGAAAGAGCATCAGGACGACCAAGATGAACATGATCCAAAAGAAATCAAAGTCATTGGCGGCGAGGATATTCTGCAACTCGTTGGGAAGTCCTGCAATGCCTAGCATCCGCGCATACATCGAAGCGGTCGTTATAAGAAATAGTATCGCAGCCGTGATGTGGCCCGTTTCGATGAGTGTTTCCCAAAAGCTCTTGGCGTTGATCCGCCCCCTGAAAGCAGCGATCAAAATTCCGAGGAGTGAACCAGCTGCACCGGCCTCCACCGGTGTCGTCCAGCCTGTATAAATTCCGCCTAGAACGACCACAATCAGCAACATTATCGGAACCGTTTTGGCCGCCAGCTCAGACCACGGCATTAGATCGCCGTCGTCAATCTGCGAACCGCCAACGAAGTTTGGCGTGAACCGTCCCATAAACCAAATGGCAGCGACATAGGCGATGGCGAGCAAGATGCCCGGCACGATACCCGCTAAGAACATCTCGCCCACGGATTGTTCGGCGACAAAGGAATAGATAATGAGCATGGCCGATGGAGGAATAATCATACCCAACACGGAGGATCCGGCTACCACGCCCACTGCGAACCGCGGATTGTAATCGTGGCGTAGCATCTCCGGCACCGACATCTTAGAGAATACCGAAGCCGAAGCGATTGACGAGCCGGTGACCGCCGCAAAGACGGCATTTGCCCCTACGGTCGCCATTCCTATCCCACCAGTGATCCGTCGGAAGCCCTGATTCATTACCGTGTATACGTCTGCACCAAGCCCCGCCTTCGAGACGATGAGACCCATAAACGTAAAAAGCGGTATCGTGGCGAATGTGTACTCCATTGCGCTGTCGCCAATGGCGATTTTCAGGAGCGCAAATGACAGATCAAAGTTGTCGCGCATGATCCAAATTGCGACGAAACTCACGACGCCCAAGGCGATCGGGATGTAGACGCCGAGATAAATGAGAAGGACTATGGCAATGATTGAAAGTAGCCCAATCTCAACCGGCGTCATGATCCGCTCGTCCCTTGGGGCTCGCCTTTGGCATCCGGGCGAAGAATGTGCAATGCGAAGTGGATGGCCGCCAGGCAAGCGCTCAAGAAAATCACAAGTTTTACGGGCCACCATGGTGCCGTGAAGACCCCAGGCACGCCGAAGAAATCTTGAGTTTCCCACATCTCCAGGAATTCGGGCCACATCGCGACTGCGATGAGGACCATGAACGCGCCACTCAAAAGGTCGATCGCGCGGGACAAGGCCTTTCCGAGTGCCGGGCGCCGTCGTCGCGTCATGCCCAAAAATCCGTCCGAACGCGTGAGGCGTCCGACCCTGATCACATCCGGCAATTGCAGGAAAACGATGAGGACCAAGGAGAATTGAACCACTTCCACAGCGCCTAGAAATGGCTTGTTAAAGAGGCCCCGCGCCACAATATCATAATTCACCACCGCGATCAGTGCGATGACGACGAATGTACCGGCGGCATTGGCCACCATGGCAATGCCGCTGGCAAGTTTTTCAAAAGTGCCGAACAATGGGGTGGCTCAGTTCGTAACCATCTCCGCGGCCCAGTCCCGGACGGGTTCGTAACCGGCATCGCGAAGTTTACCCATATAGGCTTTGAGCATTTCAGAACCTGGCTGGCCGGCATCGTCGAGGCCCTTCGCCCATTCAGCGGCGATATTTGGCATGGCGGCAGCCCAGGCGGCCCGCTCAGCGGGATCCATCTCCACAATGGTGCCACCCGCGGCGACATAGGCTTCGCGGCTTGCTTCCGCTCGGTCCATGGCAATCCCCGCCACATGGTCACGGTAATCCACGGCCACTTCCTGAAGTACCGATTTCACCTCGTCAGGAAGACCATCCCAGTAATCCTTGTTGACGGTGATCGTCTTTGAGTTAACCGCCCCGAGATCGGCCCGAAGCATGTAAGGTGCGACTTCGGCGATTTTGAAAGTCGTTGCGGCTTCAGGCCAGAGCATCGCATCGTCGACGAGGCCGGTCTGGAGCATATTGTAAAAATCGGTAAGGCCACCCCGAACACCGGCGGCGCCGTCAATTCCTTCGAGATACCGTAGGTTCATTCCGGCGCCGGCAATTTTTTTGCCTTCCATATCTGAGATCGAATTGATCGGCGCTTTCCCGAAGACTTGGTACGTGTCGAGCACAACGCCCGTGGCCAAGTAGACTTGGTTTTGCTTTTCGAATTCCGCCTGCATCGCGGGGAATTCTTTAGCGATCTCATCGACGGCTTTTGCCACCGCGCGTGCGTCCGGCGCGACAAACGGGGTGGCGGCGGAAATGGCTTGGCTCGGGAGTTTGGAATTGTGGAAAATGGTCGTCACGATCCCGATATCGCCAAGGCCGAGCTTCACACCTTCCAGAACGCCTTTCGGTTTAACGATTGTTCCACCGTAGCTCTCCTGCCACTCCATTTGGAAGTTGCCGGTCTCTGCCAATCGGCGGTCAACCTCGGGGATGAAGAAGTTGGTAAATTCCTTTACCCAAAGGGCTCTTGCGGGATAGCCGTCGATCACGACTGCTTTGATGGTCTCTGCGGCTGCAGCTGGAACTGCCGCCGCCCCCGCCATAAGCGCCGCGAGCAATGTGCGACGTGTAAATTGTCCAATCATTCTGTTCCTCCCTAGCATGATTGTCTCGGATTAAGCTCTGATCCAGGTCGTCCTCAGCTTGGTTCCTGCGCCCGAAAAGAGTTTCGAGAGCGGGCAGTATTTCTCGACTTCTAAAGCCAGTTGCGCGACCTCCTCCTCCGAGGCAGCGCCGGCGTATCGAACGATTTGTTCGATCGAGACGAACGGGACATCAACTTCTTCTGCAAGTGTCACGCCGCGCCGATCAAATGTGCCGTCGATGGAGATTTTGAGATGCCCAACATCGAGGCCAAGTTTCTCGGCGCATTTGTGGCCGATCACATTAGTACATCCAGCAAGAGCGGCGAGCGCGGTCTCCGTGGGTGTTGGCCCAGAATTTGTCCCGCCGCGTTCCATTGGTTCGTCCACGTCAAACTCTAAATCCCTCAACGAGATTCTGGCAAGTGAATGGCTCGGGCAATCGGCTTCCAATTTGAGCTGTACAACGGTCTTGATCCGAACAGCCATCGCCCGTCACACAATCCCGCAAACGTCGTCGAATTCAAACCTGGGGAGTTTGGGAAAAAGCGCCGTTTCGTCCGCATAGCCGATGTTGCAGAGGAAGTTCGACTTCCAGCCGCTTTCGGAAAAGAACTCTTCGTCTACGGCGGCGTTCGAAAATCCCGACATTGCCCCTACGTCGAGGCCGACGGCCCTGGCTGCGATCATAAAATACGCGCCCTGCAAAGTTGAATTACGGTAGGCCGTGTCGTGGGCATACTCAGCCTTTCCCGCGAAGAGTGGCTTTCGGTCTTCGTGCGGAAACAGGAAGTCAAGCCGTTCCCAGTAGAGCGGGTCCCAAGCCACAATAGCGGTCACCGGCGCGCCCTTCATTTTCTCCACGTTTTTGGGTTTGAGCGCCTTCGCCAAGCGGTTCTTTCCGTCCTCGCTCCGAACGAACAAGAAGCGAGCCGGGCAGGTATTCATGCTCGTCGGGCCTTGGATCGCGATGTCAAAGATCGACTTCAACAAGGCGTCGCTGACCGGCCGATCGGACCATGCGTAGTGGGACCGGGCGTCGCGAAGGATCAGATCGATGGAGGCGGCATCTAGTTCAGACTTGCGGGCACGCAGTGCTCGAACGGCCTCCGCCGCGCCGCTTCGAAGGGTGTCTAGTGTTGCTTCGGCATCGGACATCATTCGGCCGCCGTCTTGTCCGCGGAGCTTACTTCGTCGACAACCGGATTTGAGCAAATCCCGATACCTTCGATTTCGATGTCAATTGTCTCGCCTGGGCGCAGCCATCTGGGGTTTGGCTTTTTCGCGTGCCCTACGCCCGGAGGTGTACCAAGGGCGATATGATCGCCCGGTTGGAGCGTGGCGAATTCCGAAATGATCGAAATGGTTTTGGCCGCCCCCCAGATCATATTCGAAGTGTTCGAGGATTGAAGAATTTCATCGCCCACGCGGCTTTCGATTTTGAGCCCGCTTGCACCTTCCGGTAGCTCATCGGGGGTCACCACAATGGGCCCGATTGCACCCGTGGCGTCGAAGTTCTTTCCTGGCGTCCATTGGTGTGTTTTCCGCTGGTAATCACGGACGGACCCATCGTTGAAAACGGTGTAGCCAAAAACGTGGTTCAACGCGTCAGCCTCGGAAATGTGCCGTCCCCCTCGGCCTATGATGAGCAGGAGTTCGGCTTCATAATCGAGCTTTTCAGAGCAGCCTGGACGCACCATCGGAGCGCCTGCGGCCATAATCGAATTTACACCACGCATGAAAAGCGCCGGATAGTCGGGAATGTCGTAGCCGCCTTCCTTGATATGTTCGACATAGTTCAAGCCGAGGCAGATGAATTTTCCTGGGGTGGCAATGGGCAGAGCCGGGGTGATCTGGTCGACCGATATTGTATCTGCGCCTTCTGCCGCAGCGTCGGCCTTCGATTGTAGTTCAGGCGAGGCGACCAATGCTGAGAGATCTTTTCCGACCTCGGGGAGGGCTGCGCTCACGTTGGTTGCCCGGTCGCCCGATACTAAAAAAACGCTTTGTCCGTCGCGGGCATTTCCGACCAAAAATCGCATTAAAATCTCCCGGTTGAACGCCCTAGTTTTTACCGATAAACAATTCTAGCGTCAAATAAAATCGATTTTTTGGAGGTGGCGGCATGCCGCTTTGGGATGACTACAAAGCCGAAGCGAAAGCGCGGGGCGCATTGGCCTTTGAGCTCTACATGGTTTTGTCGGCGCCGCGGGGCGATCCTACCAAGCTCAAGGAGACTTTGCCGGATCATCTGGCCTACCAGGCGCAGCTGGAAGAGCAGGGGTCGCTCTTCCTCGCAGGACCGGTTTCCGATGAGGCCGGAGCGGAGATGGAAGGCATGGGGCTCATAATTTACCGTGCCGCTTCAATGGACGAGGCGAGGGAGCTCGCCGAAGCAGATCCCATGCATGTACGCGGCGCGCGGAGCTACACTCTACGCCGATGGTTGGTCAATGAAGGGAGCCTTTCGCTCTCGGTTAGGTTCGCAGGCCAAACCGCTGCGATGACATAAGACGCCAGAGTTTCACGCCTCCAAACTGCCGCCTTAGTTGGTGTCCACCGGTTTTGACCGCATTCTTCCAGCGGTTTCTCTCTCGGCTCTCTTACAACGCATGGGCGGCAGACCGGCATCCATCAGCGCCATATCTTCCAAGACCATGTCGCCCATCTGCTTGAACGCGACATCGATCGCGCCGGCGCGATGTGCTGAGAGCAGGAGACCCGGAAGCGACCGGGCGCGGTGGTCTGCCGGCAACGGCTCATCTGGCCATACGTCTGAGGCTGCAACGATCTGGCCTTGCTCCACGGCGTCGAGCATCGCGTCGAAATCAACGACATCTGCTCTGCTCAAGAGAATGAACGCCGCCTTCGGTTTCATCGCCGCAAATTCCCGCTTTCCAATGAAACCGCTGTTCTCAGACGTCACAGCGGCCAGAACAAATACAAAGTCGCACTTCGCCAAGACATCCGCGAGGCTGGCGGGTCTGACCCGGTGATCGCTCAGGATCGATGGCGGAAGCCAGGGGTCATGTACAAATACGTTACAGCGAAACCCCTCCAGCAATCGGTTGAGTGACCGGCCCAGATCACCAAATCCGATTATGCCAACGTTGGTGCCGGTCAAAAGCCGCGCGGACTCGTTTCCATCGCTACCCCATCGTTCCTTTCCAGCCCGGAAATCACCGTCCGATTGAGTAATCTGGCGCGCGAGGTCCAATGCAAACCCAAGGCCGATTTCTGCGACCGGAACAGCAAAGACCGCGCCCGTCGTCAGGACATGGATGCCCCGAGCAAACACCTCGTCATAGGGCATGTTGTCCAAGAGGTTGGATTCGACGTTCAGGATTGCCTTCAGAGAGACCATCTTGGCCAAAGTTTCCGAAGAGAGCGGCGGCTGGCCAAGAACATAGCGCGCGCCGGCCAGCACGTCGCCACCCAGTTGGCCGACAGATCCGGCATCGGTTTCAACCAGCCTGTAGCGTTCTCGCAGATCGGACAGTTTTTCAGGCTCGAAAATGAGATCGAGGCTGCGCGGTTCCGGAGCGCATATCACCAGTGGCCTTGGCTCTGCCGTCATCAAATACCCTCGGATAGATCGATTTACTTGCAGGATAAACCGATTTATCCTTCGATTCGAGGCCCGATTAAGAGGCTGGGGAAAATTAATGCGGCCAGATGAAAGGATCCGGCGCGCGACGATCCACGATGTTGCCAGGGCGGCGGGCGTGTCTGCGGCTACGGTGTCGAAAGTGCTTCGCGGCGTGACGACGGTACGGTCGGACAACGCCGATCGCGTGCACCGAGCGGTAGTGGATCTCGACTACCGAATTGACCCGGTCGCATCGGGTTTGCGCGGCGAGCAGAGACGCATCATCGGTGCCGTCGTGCCCGATCTAGAGAGCCCTTTTTTCGGCAAGCTGGTGACCGAACTTGAAAGCCTCGCGGAAGGCGCGGGCTATCACATGATACTCGCGTCGTCGCGTGAGAGCGAAGAGCGCGAAACCGATCTGGTCGCTCGGATGAACGACTGGCGTGTCGCGGGGTGCATTCTTGTTCCCGTCCGGTCCGAGCGCGGGTCAGGGGCCACTCGGCTGAATGATCTCGGTATGAAGGCGGTCTTGGTCGACAGGGTGTCGGCGGATGAGCGTTTCGATACGGTTGCGGCTGATAATTTTTCGGCCGCGGCCTCTGTCGCCGATCTTTTGATCGGGGAGGGACACCGGCATATTCTCTTGCACGGCGCGACCCAAATCTCGAAGGCCGTTCGCACCCGGCTTGACGGGTTTGAGGAGCGCGCGCGCGCGCTCGACCCAACCGTTACACTTGACCATCTCCTGTCCGATGAGCCGCTCCAGACCCAGCGGGATGCGGTTCGGGTATATCTGGAGGAGCGCCAGGGGGACCACCGGCCGACCGCCGTGTTTTCGCTGTCCCAGCACTCAACTCTCCTTGTCTTGTCTGAGATCAGAAGATTGGGGCTGCGCATTCCCGAGGATATCTCGCTGGTCGGCTTTGACGACGCGGATTGGATGCAAACAACCTGGCCTTCGATCACCGCGGTGGCCCAACCCGTAGAAGCAATCGCAGCCTGCACGATGCGCGCCTTACTTGCGCGGGTTGAGGGCGAAAGCACGGGATTCCCGGTCCAGAACCTCGAGCCTTGCAGTCTGCTCATTCGTCAATCAGCGGGCCAGAGCAATGAAGAACCACCCCACCAGTCCCAAAGGAGCAGTGGGTCACCCTAACTTTAGTTCAGGAGGAGGAACTTATGACGAAATTGACACGTACTCTGACGCTTGGTGCAGCATTCTCAGCGCTGCTGTGCGCCGCGCCAGCTATGGCCGATGGTCAATACGGTGTTTTGATGAAGACGCTCGCCAATCCGTTCTGGGGCGCGATGGGCCAAGGCGTCGAAGACGGCGCCAAGGAAGCCGGCGTTGATTACTTCCTGCAGGCGGTCGAAAGCGATCAGGCGGCCGAACCGCAACTCAATGTCTGCAACACAATGCTTGAGCGCCAACCGGTTGCGATGATCACCGCGGCTATCAACTCGACAAACCTCCTACCTTGCCTCAAGGCCGCGCAGGAGGCCGGGATCAAGGTCGTTGACCTCGATGGAAACCTTGATCAGTCGATCCTTGATGCAGAGGGGATCGAGATCACGTTCCGGATCGGGTCCGATAACGTTCTCGCGGGCGCCCAAGGCGCCGAATACGTCGTCGAGCAGGTTGGGGCAGATACCTCGGGGCCGGTTTTGGTGATCGAGGGCTTGTCCGGCAACATCACCGGGCAGAAGCGGGCCCAAGGCTTTGCCGACAAACTTGCTGAACTCGCACCCGGACTTGAGATCGTGGCCTCGCTGCCGGGCGATTGGGACCGCGGCAAAGCGGCCAACATCACCAATGATATCCTGACCCGGAACCCGGACCTCGTTGCAATTTTTGCGGCCAATGACGGGATGGCGCTCGGCGCGGTCGAGAGTGTGTTCGCGGCCGGCAAGGGCGGCGATGTGGTCATCGTAGGGGTCGACGGCAATTCCGATGCGGTTCGGTCAATCAACGAAGGCCGGCTGACAGCATCGGTGGCGCAATTGCCTTATCTTGTGGGCAAGCAGGCCGTTGAAAACGTGATGGTCGCGGCCGATGGTGGCACGGTTGAAAAAGAGATCATCGTACCGACCCTTGTTTTGACGAAGGAAGTGATGGACGCGGGCTCCGAACCATTGCTTGAATTCGTCAAGTGACACTGCTGTCGGCAGGGTTCTCGAGCCCTGCCGACGCAACGATTGCGCGCGGGTCTTGCCAATGGCCTGAGCCCCCATGGCCGGAGGCCAAATACCGATGACCACATCCGATTCCGGACCGTTGAAATCGAACCCGAACATTTGGGCCAGGGTTCAATCTGGCGCGATCGAGCGCTTCCATGTTCGCCTCGAGAGCCTGGTCGTACTGCTCGCGCTCTGCGCCATCATGGCTGTGCTGAGCCCGTTCTTTCTTTCGGTCAGCAATTTTATGAACATCCTTCTGGCGACCGCCACGATCGGTGTGCTCGCCATCGCCGCAACCTTTGTTCTGGGGGCGGGCGGTCTCGATCTCTCGCTTGGCTCGGTCATGGGGCTTTCGGGTGTTGTTGGCGCCTGGGTGGCGGTCCATGCCGGGTTGCCCACCGGTCTTGCGGTGCTCGCCACTATTGGCGCCGGGGCTGCGGCGGGTGCGGTGAACGGGCTCATCATCACCCGGGCCTTTGTTCCCGCCTTCATTGTCACTCTCGGCATGTTGGGGATCGCGCGCGGTTTGGCGCTGGTCATTAACAACGGTGCGGCGATCTACGGGCTGCCGTCCACGATGGTCTATCTCGGACAGGGCCGCCCCTTTGGCGTACCCATGCCGGTTTATATCTTTATCGGTACCGCGATCGCGATGCATATTCTCTTGGCCTACACACGCTACGGCCGTCACACCTTGGCTATCGGCGACAATGAAAACGCCGCCCTTACAGCAGGGATCAACGTGCAATGGCATCGGCTCTCGCTTTATACGTTGTCGGGCGCGCTGGCGGGCCTGGCCGGTCTCATTTTTGCGACCCGGGTGAATGCGGGTGACCCGACGGCTGGTCTTACTTATGAGCTCACGGCGATCACAGCGGCCATTATCGGTGGCACGAACCTTTTCGGCGGCCGTGCCTCCATCCTCGGCACAATGATCGGCGCCCTGATCATGGGGGTCCTGCAGAACGGCCTGAACCTTTTGGCGGTGCAAAGCTACTATCAGCAGATGGCCATCGGCGCTGTCCTCATCTTTGCGGTCTTCATCGACCAATGGCAGGTCAGGAAGGAGAGCCGGGTATGAGCCTTCTCAGGGTTGCAAATGTCTCGAAATCCTTCGGGCCGGTCAGCGTCCTGCACGGGGTCGACATGAGCGTCGGCCAAGGCGAGGTCATTGGCCTTGTTGGCGACAACGGCGCGGGCAAGTCGACGCTGATGAAGATCGTCACGGGCATGTACACGGCCGATACCGGCGAGATCGAACTCAATGGCGAGAGCATCCTCCACCATTCGCCCGGGGAACGCCGACGCATGGGCATTGAGATGATCTACCAGGACCTCGCCCTTGCCAGGCAGCAGGATGTCTCGGCCAATATCTTTCTTGGCCGGGAGCCCCAGCGGAAGATCCTCGGCATGAGCTTTGTCGATCGGGCCCGGATGCGGCGAGAGGCCCAGGCGATGATCGACCGGCTGGGCGCGCGCCTACCGGCCATCAACCGGCCCGTCGGCTCCTTTTCGGGCGGGCAGCAGCAATCGGTCGCCATTGCACGGGCCCTGACCTTTGACCCTCAGCTTGTCATCATGGATGAGCCCACCGCGGCCCTCGCAGTGCGCGAAGTCCAGAGCGTGCTCAATCTCATCCGCCAACTCAAGTCGGAGGGGATCGGGGTAATACTGATCTCGCATCGCTTGAATGATGTCTTGTCGGTGACGGACCGCATCGTCGTTCTCAATCACGGCCGGGCAGCGGCCAATCTCACAACGAGTGAGACCGACATGACCGAGGTGGTGTCCTCGATCGTTGGCGGAGCGGAGGTGGACGACGCCGCCACCCACGAAGCGATAGGTTAAGGCGATGGCGCAACTTGGTCTTCACACCTTCGCCGCCGCGCCCAGGTGGGATGTGTCAAAGATGCGGAGCCTCGTCGCCAAGTTCGAAGCCCATCGGGTGCGCGCCCTTGAGATACCGCTCCTCGACCCCGCTGAGATCGACGTCGCCGAAACGCGGAGCTTTTGCGAGGAAACTGGCATTGCGCCTGTATGTTCGCTGGGCATACCGCCGGAGATCGACGTGATTTCAGACCCGGACGCAGGCCTTGCCTTCCTTGATCCGGCTTTCAAGGTTGCCAGTGGTGTTGGTGCATTTGCCCTTGCCGGAGTGACATACGGCACAATTGGCAAGGTTTCGGGCGCGCCGCGCACCGAGGACGAATTCGACGGCACGGCCCGCTTCATTGAGCGCGCCGCGAAAGCCGCGAAGGCCCTTGGGTTGAAACTCGGGGTCGAGCCCTGCAACCGCTATGAGACCCACATCATGAATACTGGCGCCGATGGCAGGGCTTACTGCGAAGCGGTAGGGGCCGATAACGTCTTCATTCACCTCGACACCTACCACATGAACATCGAAGAGGTGTCCTATGCCCAAGGTTTCCGTGACTGCGGCCCGTTCCTTGGATACGTGCACCTCTCCGAAAGCAATCGCGGTGCCCCCGGGTCAGGCACAATCGGATGGAGCGAGGTTTACAAAGCCCTTTTAGAGACCGGGTTCGACGGGATCACGACACTAGAAAGCATGAACTATGTCCATCCGGCGATCGCCTCGGCGTTGGCCATCTGGCATCCGGTTGCCGAGAACCCCGACGATGTGATCGATATGGGCCTTCCGGTGCTTCACAGGCACGCAGAAATGGCCGGATTTCGGTATGCGTAAACCAAATGGAAGATTCATGATTTCTGTTGGCTAGATCGGCGCACGATCTCGCCGCCCGATGGAGGTGCGTTTTCTAGTTCACGCGCGTCCCGCCGCTCGCCTTCATTGTTGGGGATAAGTGCCGCCCGTGCATGTGCCTCTGGCGCAACGTCGCGTTTCGCCCGACCTTGCCACAATATTGCCGCTGGACGCGATGCGGGTTTGTCGGTGATACGACACCTGGGCTGTACGTAAAGAAAAACGCAACAGGAGACAGCCTTGGGCGGAGCGGTGCTAGGGCGAAAGAAACTCAGGACTTTTGGCGCGGGGCTTGGCCTCGCCGTCTTGGCTGGGCCGTTGGTGGCCGAAAGCCAGTCTTTTGCCGATTGGACAGTAGAATGCGAGGAAGCCCGCTGCGTTGCGGGCCAAACTTTGAGTGCTCCGGACCAAACCTGGCTCGGGACACTTCAATTGTTGCCGGGCGAAGAAGGAACGGTTCTCGTCATGCGGTTGCCCCTCGGTGTACATCTTGGCTCCGGGCTCTTTATTTCGGACGGTCGAACGACGCTTTACCCCGCAACTTTCACGACCTGCGAGGCAGAGGGCTGCCGGGCAGTCTTGCCGATGAGCGAGGAGATGGTGGCGGGTTGGCGCGCAGGGCAGAGCGCTGAGATCCGCTACCGACCGGCATCCGATACCGGCGTACTGGCTTTCGAAGCATCACTCCTGGGTGTCACCCGTGCCTTGGCCGCTCTGGAGGAAACACAATGATTGGCCGGAAGGCTTGCCTTACGCTGGCGGCCCTCGCGGCCATTGCACCGATCGGCGTGGGTGCCCAGACGTTTGAAATCGACGGTGTGGCCTTTTCGGAAAGCGTCTATTTGGAGGACGACGAGCTTCAAGATATCGCTTCGGATTATACGGGAAGGCCGATTAGTTTCAACGATTTGCAAGACCTACTTGATGAAATCCAGGCGAGCTATCTCCAAGCCGGGATTGTCACAGCGCGCCCGATCCTTCCACCGCAGGAAATTCGCGACGGTGTCCTCAAAATTGAACTCGTCGAGGCGACCGTGTCGTCCATCGAAGTGGAAGGGTTCGATCAGACCGAAGACGACTTCCTAACCCGAACGCTTCAGATCGAACCCGGTACGGAGCCCGACTTCGAGAGCATCGAACAAGATCTCCGGATCTTCGATATTGCCCACGATATCCGACCGACCCTTTCATTCCGCCCCGGTCCTGAACCCGGCACGACAATTGCGGTCATCCGGGGTGAGGAGCCCGACCGCTTCCAGTTCACTGGCTCGGTCGACAATTTCGGCTCGGCCGAGACCGGCGAAATCAGAGGGTCGCTCTTTGGTCGGATTTCAAGCGTGACGGGCTGGCGGGATACGCTCAATCTTCAGCTTCAAGCATCGTCAGGTGCCTATTCTGGCTCGGCGAGCTATTCGCGCCCCATTGGCGGACGGGGCGGACGGATCTTGGCATCGGCCTCCTACACCAATAGCCGCGTGATCGGTGGGCCATTCACGGCGGTCGATATTCTCTCGAACTCGGCAGTGGGCTCACTTGGCTACAGCCAACCCTTCCGGGTGCGCCCGGCAAGCTACGGTGTCGCGCAAATCAACGCGCTCTATGAACAGAGCGACAGCGATCTCGAAGGGACGAGCCTCTCAAGTCAGAACTTGACCGAATTGGTGGTGAATGCCGCCCATGTTTGGCAAGGCGCGACGTCGAATGCGTCTTTGAGCTTTGGCGCCAAGGCCGGCAATGCCGATAGCCAGGAAGTATCTGAAACTGAGGGGTTTTATTACCTTCTGTTTGGTTCGGGCGGCTATGCAAGGCGCATCGGCGAGCAGCTTCTCGTCGATGCCAACCTGAATTTCCAATACGCCGAAGGACAGAACCTTCCCGTTTCCCGGCTCTTCACGTTGGGCGGTGCGACAAGCGTGCGGGGCTACCCGGTCAATGTGCGGTCGGGCGACAGCGGCGCGCTTTTGAAACTCCAAGTTTCGCGAGCGATCCCGTACCGGTCTGAAAGCCAACCCAAGTTGACATATAATCCGCTCGGTTTTGCGGATTTGGGCGTCGTTGTGCCCTTCCGAGATACCGGCGGTTTTGACGCCGAGCAGGACGTCTTAGCGTCAATTGGCGGCGGCGTTCGGATCGATTTTGACGGGCGCGCCCGCGGTCTCGTGATGCTCGGCGTGCCTTTGAAAAATACCCTCGGGTTTGAGGCAGACTCGGTCACCGCCTATGTGGGTATCGACTACGATTTTTGATCCCATTTTGGCGTTTTGGCGACGGCCCTAGTCTTGGGATGGTCTGAGCGGGACAGTTCGCTCAGCCAAACCACGTTTCACCACGAAAAACTTGCAACAAAATTGTCCCAAAAGCCGATTGCCTCGGCCCCGCCACATTTGGGCCGGATTGCCGCCCAACGGCTTATTCAAATCCGAGTGAGCAGAAACCTTTCGGGGCCCAAAATGACCAAACTTGCAGGACTAACCGCGTTCGCGCTCTTGGTGGCTAGCACCGCCATGGCCCAGGACGTTGAGGCAGACATCGCCGTCGATGCAGAAACGGCCGTGACTGAGACCACCACGGACGTCGTCGCCAACAATTCTTCCTTTGGCGACTGGCTCGTGACGTGCCAGGCTATCACCACGCGCGACACGGCATGCCGACTGATGCAGGAGCAATCGCTCCGCGAAACCAATCAATTGATCGCGCGTTTCATCGCTCTTCCCGCCGAAGAGGGCGGTGCGATCCTCCTCGCCCAAGTGCCGATGGGCGCTTATCTTCCCGGCGGTGCCGTCTACCGGATCGGCGGACGTGAGGACCTCGAACAGCGTTCGATGGTCTGGCAGCGCTGCCTTGGCGAGCTTTGCGAAGCCGCGATCCAGGTCGACAAAGAAGAGATCGCCTTGATGCAGGAAGAGGGTGCGATCCTCTTCGGCTAACGGATGGATGTGTCGGCAGAGCCGATCGTTCTCCGTGTTGAGACGGCCTCCTTCGCCGACGGTGTCGAAGCGATCGATCCCACTATCGGACAATAACGCTCAATACGCCCTGCGGCCCGGGACCCCCGGGCCGCGCTGCCACATGGGTAAAAAGTATGAAGAATAACGAATTTGGCCGCAGAACGCGGCGGGGGTACAACTGGCGCGCACTCTGGCTGAGGCGCGCTGTCGGCGTTCCATCAGCGGCCGCCATTGCCCTCCTACAAGTGGCTCCGGCCTACGCTCAGATCGTCACCGATGGCAGCACGGCGACGACGGTAAATTCAAGCGGAGCGGCAGGGTCGGCGCGGACCATCGACATCACGACAGGGACCTTGCGCGGCACGACCGCGTTTAACTCATTCTCGCAATTCGATGTTTTGACCAATGATACGGTCAACATGGTCCAGCCAAGCGCCTCGAACGCCCTGGTCAACATCGTCAATGGCGGCCAATCGACCATTGCCGGGCAGGTGAACCTTCTGAAGAACGGCACCACCGCCGGGTCGAACGTCTTCTTCGTCAACAAAAACGGCTTCATTGTCTCCGCATCGGGCGTGATCAATGCCGGTCAGTTGACGCTTTCAACTCCGACCCAAAGCGTCGTGGATGGTCTATTGGCCGAGGCGGACGGGTCCGATACGGGAACGACAAACACGGCCGCACTTTTTGCCGGCACGGAAGATCTCGACGCGTCGGGATCTATCGAAATATACGGTGTAATCAACGCACAACGGCTCGAACTTCGCGCTGGCGCCCGGATGCTCGTCGATGGCCGGATCGTGGTTGAAGACACCAGTGGCACCGGGACAGTTGACCCTGCCGTGTCGACCGACGGGATCGAAGAGGCGTCCGGTGTATCGGTCGAGGGCGGGGTTATCCGGCTTTTTGCTGGCGGCGACATCGATGTCGGCGCCAATGCCGATGTGAGCGCCAAGCGCGGTGGCGGGGCCGGTGGATCGGTCCAAGGTGCATCGGGTGCGAATTTCACCGTGGCTGGCGGGGCCGAAATCGACGTTTCGGGCACCGGCTCCGGCGCGGGCGGCTCGGTGGTCTTTTTCGGGAAGAATTCGGCGGCCTTTGCCGAAACCATGCGGATCGACGCCTCTGCCACCGCCGGGGCTGGGGGCTTTGCGGCCCTTGTGAGCGACGGCGATCTCACGGTGGCGGGCGAGATTGCCACCGGATCGACCGGCAGCCGGGCAGGGGCGCTTTTCGTTGACGCCAAAACCGTCACCATCGACGGCGCGCTCCTGACCTCAGGCGGCGATTTCGGCGTGACGGGGGACAACCGCATCACGGTCACTGGCAGTGTGAACACACGCCACGTGGCGGCGGGCGGTGACGCGGAGGCCGACGCGAGCATCTCAGAATCGGGCGATCTCATCCTTTCGGCCCCTGACATTGACGTCGAAGCCGGTGCTTCACTTCGCGCCGATGCCGATAACGGCAACCAAGGCGGGCTCGTGGCGCTTCTGGCGCGCGACCGGACCGAAGGCGTGCTCTGGACCTTCGAAGGCGATGACCGCCAAGCCACGATAGATATCGATCAAGCCACGCTCGATGGCGGCGCTGTGCTCATCAGCGCCTATGCCCAATCGACCAATATTTTCGGTGACACCGAGGATTCCCTCAACGAATACGCCGCCAATTTCGAAAGCGACCAATCCTATTTCGAGGCCTACCTCGATACGGTGGTCGATAAGATCGACACGGTGCTCGACCGGGGGCTCGACGCGGTCAACGACCTCCTGATCCCGCTCCAAGTCTATTCGCTCACCGCGGACGCAAAGATCACGATCGATCAATCGACGATCAATGGCGACGGGAATTGGAAGAACTTAGACATCTCGCCCACGGCGAGTTTCTCAGGTGATTTGGCCGACAACGGGCGGATTGGCTTCGACGGATTACCGCTCAACGAATATGAATTGATTGCGGATAACCCGCTGGAGTTGAATAACATTCTCCTCCCCGCAGGGTGGGATCCGACAAACGATGCGGTCTTCATCCAATCCCATGCGGCAACAGAGGTGGAGATCGCACCGATCACTATGGTTTTGGCCGTCGCGGTCGCGGTGACCGACACTGACAGCCAGGTGAAGATCACCGACAGCAATATCTCGTCCGGCGCGGGCGATGTCTCGCTCTTCTCGACGGCCAATGAAAATATCAACGTCGCGATTGCGCCTTATGTTGTGGCAGGCCTCGCGGGCGGTGTGGTTTTCTCGACGCGCGATCTGAAAAACCAGCTTTTGGTCGATGGTGGCTCGATCAATTCGGGCGGTGCGATCGATACCGGTGCCTATTCGGGCTACCAGACCAACATTTCCAACATCGCCGATGCTTACCAGGACGGTTGGTACGCGATTGCAGTTACGATTTCGATTTCGGATGGCCTGACCGAGGCCGCGGTAGGCGGCGATCTTGATGCAGTGGGCGATATCACCGTCGACGCAGAAAGCGTCCTTTGGGAGAAAACCCACGTCACCAACACGCTGATGGGTCTCAACGATCCGTTGCGCGTGGCGCTTTGGAACACCACGATTGGCACCAAGCTCGCCAAGGTGATGGAAAAGGCGACCCCGAAATTCCTTTCAAGCTCGACCGATGAAGACAAAAAGCCGGGCTCTGCCGGGGGCTTCACGCTCGATCTCCAATGGGAGACGCTCGACACCTACGCCTCGCTCGGCGGCGATTTCCGCGACCTCTCGAATGGCGAGGCGGTCACCGCGCTGAAATCGACGGATGTCCGTACGCTCGGCGCCGTCGGGATCAATTCGGCCTACCGCTTCGCCACCGTACCCGAAGGCGGGTTGGGGCTGACGCGGAACGTCCAGTCGGCCATGGGCTCGCTCGACTTTCTCACGAAGAAATACGCCGCGGCTTTGGGCGTTAGCCAGGACGAGCTCACGAGCTCCTTCGGTAAAGCGCGCTTCGTGAACCTGTCGCTTTCAAACCTCGCGGGCGACACCGTTGCCGAGCTTGGCGCCGATACGGTGGTCAATGCCGGAAGCCTCGACGTAGATGCGCTGACCTCCTATCCCTCGATCACACCCGCCGAAGGTATCAAGGACGGTTGGGACAGTTTTGGCAGCCAGGTGGCCGAGTTCGAATTGCCGAGCGTCGATCCTGGCTCCGAGACCACCGGCGATATCGAAGCGCCCGACCTCTTCACCTATATTGACCCGTTCTTCTACGTCACGTCCGAGACGAAATCGAAAGCCATCGCGCCGGTGGCCAAAGGCGTTGAAAGCGAGCAAAAGCAAGCAATTGCGATTTCGGTAAACGTCTTCAATACCGACAACGAGACCACCGCCGCCATCCGGGACGGGGCCGATGTTACGCTGACGGGCGATCTCAACGTGACCGCCTTGCAGGAAGCGTTGAACGTCCACGTGGCGAACCTGCCCAAGAAAAACCCGATCAGTTCGGCCAAAACCGAAGACAGCACGGGCGGCGCGGTCATCCTTGCCCGCTCGGCAAGCCTCACCGAGGCGCTCATCGGCGACGGGGCGCAAATCTCGGCCGATGACATCACCGTCGAGGCCGATACGGACATCGTCCAGATCAACTTCTCCTTTGCAGCGGCTTCGGCCAAAGGCTCCTCGATCAACGCTGCGGTTGCGGCGAATGTCATTGAAAGCACGACCCGGGCGCGGGTCAGCGACACTGCGATCCTTTCCGGCGACCAGATCCTGATCGAAGCCGAAGACCGGTCGATCCTCTGGGCGATCGGCGGTGCAGTGTCGAAGGCACAGAACGAAGGTTTCGGCGGGTCCGGTGCGGTGAACTTCATATCGCGAGACGTTGAAGCCGGGATCGGGTCGGGGAATGGCGCGCTCCAAGGGACGGCCGGAACGACCCGGATCACGGCCGCCGACCTCACGGTCAACGCCCGGAACAACGCCCTTGACGTGGCCGCAGCGGTGGCAGGGTCCAAGGTCCACGGCAAGATCGATGACCCGGACGGCGACAATGACGAGCCGATCATGACGCCGAACGCGCTCCTCTCCGACGACGAGCAATCGGCAATTGCGGCGCAGAACAATTTCCAGACCCCGGAAGACGACGCCGGCACTAAGAAAAAGACCGGCTGGTCGGCGTCCGGCTCAGCGGCCATGAACCTCGTTCTTGAAAACGAGATGAGCGCGGAAGTCGCTTCGAACGCGCGGATCGATCTTTCAGGCAATCTCGACATCACGGCGACCAATGTCTCGACTTCCGTCACCGTGGCGGGCTCAGCCGCGACGGCCAAAAACGCCGATCCGAGCGAGAAAACTAATTCCCTGGCTGGGGCGATCGGCGTGACCTATGGCGGCCGCGATGTGACCGCCTCGCTCCGGGGTGCCACGGTTGAAGCGGCGAATGTGACGGTTGAGGCCGACGACCAGGCAATGGTTGTGGGCGTGGCCGCGGGCGGTGCGAAATCCTCGAATGCCGACAAAACCCTGGCCGGCTCGGTCACTGTCATTTGGCTCGATGGCGACACCGAAGCGGAAATCGATGCCGCCGATGTGACCGTCACCGGAACGGCTCGTGTAGAGGCTGACGATACGTCGACCACCGCGGGCGCGGCCGGGGCCGTATCTGTCAACGGGTCGAAAACCGAAGGCTACGGGATCGGCCTCGCGGCGGCGATGAACACGGTTGATCGCGACACCAAGGCCAGCGTCGAAGGGGGTACGACGATCGATGCGGCAAGCGTCATCGTGCGCGCGCAAACTACGGCGGAGGTCTACGGGATCGCCGCGACCTACGGCGTCGGCAAAACCGGTGCGGCCGGTTCGGTCGCGGTGAACACTTGGACCGGGGGCGCCATCGCGCTGATCGACGGCGATGCCGACGGCCGGATCGAGATTGACGCCGACACTGTGACCGTCGCGGCAGAAGAAGATGCCGAGATCTGGAGCCTCGCAGGCGCCATTTCGCGCGGTCAGAGCAATGCGGTGGGCGGTGCTGTCGCAGTGAATACGATCATCGGCCGCACGAAGGCAGTGGCCGAATACACCGACCTCGTGGCCCGGACGTCCACTCTCACCCTCGATATCGACGCCGATGCGACGAGCTATATTGGGTCACTCGCGGCGGCTGGCGGGGCGGCAACGACGGAACTCGGCATCGGAGTAGGCATTTCTGCCAATACGATTACCGGCGGCGTCACGGCGGGCCTGACCGACAGTGACGTGACCGATGGCGGTGGAGTGACGCTGACTGCGGACAGCGACCGCGACATTCGAAGCCTCGGCGGCGGCGTCACGGCGGCCGGAAAAACCGCGGCAGGGTTTGCCTCGACGCTGAACCTGATCCTTGCCAACGACACACTCGTCGACCTCGACGGCACGACGATAGATGCAACCGGCGCCCTGACGGCGCGGGCCGAAAATGACGGCTCCATCGGGTCGATTGCAGCGGCCGTGAGCCTTTCGAAGAATACGGCGATTGGCGGGGCGGTGACGGTCAACGTCGCCACCGGATCGACCAAGATCACTGCCGAAAACGCCGACATCACCGCCGGTGGTGTGACGCTCAACGCCGATGACGGCACGCAGATTGAGGCCCTTGCGGGTGCGGCGAGTGGGTCGTCCCGCAACGCGGCGGGTGCGGCGATCACCGCGAATTTCATCCGCCATGACACGGCGATTGAATTGACCGGTACTGATATCGACACCACCGCAACGGCGTTGGCGGGTCTCACAGCCCAAGCGACAAATACCGGAACGATCAACACACTCGCCGCAGGCGTCGGCGCTTCCGGCAATACGGCAATCACGGGTTCCATTGCTGTCGGCGATATCGGCAATTCGGCGCGGGTCGCCGTGGCAGGCGGCAGCTATGCGGGCGGCGATGTGGAGCTTTCGGCCACAAAGACCACCGACATTGACATTCTCGCCGGTGCGGCGGCCATCGGCACCGGGGGCTCGGCCTTCGGGGCGGGCGTGACTGTGGCGCTGATCCACGGGGCCACCACGGCCGATCTGACCACGGGGTCGAGCTTTGCGGGCGGCGATCTCTCGGTCACGGCCACCAACAACCAGTCCATCGACGCGATTGCCGCGGCTGGGGCGGCCAGCGGGTCGACCTCGATTGCCGGGAGCCTTGTCTACACACAGATCGGCACGGCCCCCACCGGTGGGCCGTCGGTCGACCCAATGAACGGGGCCAGCGCATCCGATCCCGACCCGGCCCAGCAGGCCCAGGACGACAGCGAAGGCGCGCGGGACGATGCGTTTACGAATGTTTCGAACATTTCCGGCCAGAGCCTCGCCGCGACCCTAGATGCGGGTGACGTGACCCGCGCGCGGGTCGAGCTCGGGGCGGCTGCTCCCGTGATCACTGGGCTCGAAGTCAAAGCCACCGAAGACGCCACCACGCGCTCGCTCGCCGGTGTCCTTTCGGGCGGAACCAGCGCCGGTTTCGGCGCAGGCTTCGCAGTGAACCTCCTCTTCGGCGAAACCGAAGCGGAGGTGATCCTTCCTTCGGGCGCCGATCTGACCTTTGACGCCCCCGTCGCGATCACGGCTGAACAATCGGGCACCATCGAGACCATGACCGCCGCCGGTGCGGTGGCCGGTGGCTCCACCGGCGCAGGCTCGGTGGTCGTCAATGTCATGAACCGGGAAGCGTTCGCGCGGCTCGTTACGTCGTCGGGCTCAGCCGCGATCAATACGACCGGCAATGCGCTCACGGTTCGCGCTGACCAGAGCGGCACGATCAAGTCTTTGGCGGGCACCGTGTCTGGGGGCGGCAAAGCAGGCTTCGGCGGGGCCGTGGCCGTAAATGTTCATTCAGACGATGCAACGGCAGAAATCGATGGCGTCAGCGTGGTCGCGCGGCAAGATGCAGGCAGCGACGGCGCGGTCACGGTCGAAGCTCTGTCTGACATGGAAGTCGATAACTTTGCGGCGGCGGCGGCTCTCGGTGGCAAAGGCGCGTTCGGCGGGAGTTTTGCCATCACCGTGGCCGACGGCGAAACCTCGGCCCGGGCGGCGAACGGCACCATCGAAGCGGGTAACGTTACGGTGAATGCCGATGCGGATATGGATCTCCAGGCGATTGCCGGTTCGGTTGCCGCTGGCGGCGCTGCGGCCGCTGGGCTTGGGGTGGTCACGAATATATCCAGGCTCGACGTCGACACCGATGTCGACGCGATGCAGATTTACGCAACCGGAAACGCGCGGATCGCCGCCAATGCGGGCACCGTTCTGTCGGGTCTTGCGGTCTCGGGCGCACTTTCTGGCAGCGTGAGCGTGACGGGTTCGGCCGTCGCCAACACCTCGGAAAACACCGTCGATGCCACGATTTCCGGCGGCGGTTTCGTGATTGCCGGCGGGACGGCTTTGCTCGAAGCGATCGCTGAGACCGAAATCGGTCTCAAGGGTGGCAGCGACGAAGACCCAGGTATGTCCCTCAGCTTCAGCAAGGCTGGCGCGGTTGGGGTGGGCGCCTCTGTTGCTGTGAACCTTTCGGCCAATGAGGCCGAAGCAAAAGTCACCGACGGCGGCGCTTTAATCGGCTCGGGCCATGGCACCCTCACCGATGCCAGCGGGCGCACTCACCGCGGCACCGCCGTGATTGCCGAAGCGGCGACCGACATCGACATGGTCACCGCTACAGGATCCGTGGGCGGTTCGGTTGGCGCGACCAGTGTTTTCAGCTTCAACACCGCTGATGACAGCGCGATCGTCCAAATCGGCGAGGGGACAGATCTGACCGGCGGTAGCGTTGGCGGGGCCATCTCGCTCGAAGATCTTGCCCTTCTAGAACAATCAGGCGCCAATGGCGGCCAAAACGCCACGCTCCTCTCCGACACCGAAACAAGCATCACCACGGTCACCGCCTCAGTCGGCGTGGGCGGCACGGCAGGCGTCGGCGCGGCGGCAGCTACCAACCTCGTCACCTCGTCCGCGGAAACTCGGGTCCAGGCGGGCTCGGTCGGCGCTGCAAACGCCACCGATGTGACGGCGAATAACAGCACAGACATCACGACGGTCGTGGCCGGTCTCGGCGGCGGCTACGTCGGGGTCTCGGCCTCCGCGGGCGTCTCGATCCTCGAAGGCTCGTCCCTGGTTCTAGTCGAAGGGGCTCAAATCCGGGCGGGCGATATAGACGTCGGTGCAACCGGCGCCAATGATGTCACTATCGCCGCAACCAACGAGATGGATATCGAGACCTATGTCGGCGGGGCTGCGGGCGGCGCGGTGGGCGCGGCTGGCGCAGTTGGCGTGACCGTCGCGGGCGGTTCGGCGAAAGTCGAGATCGACACCGCGACCGGGGCGGACAATGCCACGAGCCGGGTCGAAGCGCTCGACGATGTGTCCATCGCCGCAACCACCGATATCGACGGCGATAGCTTTGCGGCCTCAGGCGCGGGCGGCCTCTTCGGTCTTGCGCTTTCGGGCAATGTGACCCTCGTTGAAAGCACGACAGCGGTCGATATTGGTGCTGGCCAAGCAATCGAAGCGGGCAATGACCTGTCGATCACTGCCGACGAATTGGTTGTGCTCAACGGCATCGCCGGCGGCGTCGGTGCCGGCGTGGTCGGCGTCGGAGCATCGCTGGATTATGCCCGCTTTAACGGCGCGACCCGCGTTGTGATCGGTGCGCAGACCGATCTGACGGCGACGCGCAACGTCAATATCCGGGCCAAAGCAAAACGCACCATCGACAGCAAAGTCGCCGTTGGCAGCGCTGGCGCCCTCGCCGCGGCGGCCGCAATCAGCGTGGTCGAAATGGGTGGTGAAACCTCCGATAGTGACCGGGATTCCCTCACCGCAGACGTTCAAACCGAGCTTGCCAGCGACCAATCCGGTGGATCCGACACGGGCTCCGGCGGCGAACTCGTTGATTATTCCGGCGGATCTGATGGCCAATCGCGCGCGGTGTCTGCACGCCAAGGCGTTACCGTTGATGCCACGAGCTTGTCGGATGGCGCGAGCCTTGCTTTCGGCGATGGCGCGACCGTCCAAGCGGGCGGCAACGTCGAGTTGTATGCGGACGGCGATGTGGGCGTGAGCCAGTTCGCCGGGGCACTGAGCGTGTCAGGAATTGGCGTGTCTTCGGGCACGGCCGTGTCGAACGTGGCCAATGGCGCTGCAATTTCCTTTGGTAACAACGTCTCAATCCTCTCCGATGCCAATATCGACGTGGCGGCGCGGACTGGGAACTCTGCCGGCGACACGATTGACGCCCAAGCGGCAACCATCGCCGGATCGGCTTTTGCAGGCGCGGGTGTGGGCGTCGTGGTGGCCAAATCCGATAGCACAGCGGCCATTGACGCAGGATCGGGCCTCGTTCTTGCGGGCCAGGGCAATTCTGCCGGAGCGATCACGGTCACGGCGGAACGCGAAGACGTCGTCCGCGCCGATGTGTTCAATTTTACACTGTCGGGGCTCTACGGCGCCGGAGCTGCGGTCGCAACGGCAGATAACACTGGCACCGTGCGGATTGCACTTGCAGGCGGATCATCGGCTCGGGTTGCCGGAGACAGCTTCACACTTGGCGCGAATGATAGCTCGGCGGTGGTCGCCACCGGGATCGGCTCGACGCTCGGGGCCCTAGGTGGGCTCAACGGCGTGGTGGTAACGGCCGATGCCGACGTCACCTCGACCGTCTCCATCGGCGCGACCAATATCGACGCCTCGACCATCGCGATTTCGAACGAAGCCACCACGCGCTCGGATGCCGATGCGGCCGGTGTGGCCGCCGGGGCCTTCGCGGTTGGCGCCAGCGTGGCTTATGCGGAAACAGACGCCGACCTTTCGACGACACTTACCAATGTCGACGCGGAAGGTGCTGACATTTCGGTCAAAACTGAGCTTTCGGATGCCGATGGCACCAATGCCAAGGCGCGCGCGCGCTCTGCCTCGGGCGGACTTGTTGCCGGGAACGGTGCCGAAGCGGATGCGCGGCTCGACTACACGATCACCACTGACGTCTCGGGCGACTTCGACGCGACAGATGCGATTGCCATCAACGCAACCGCTGACGAAGCCTCGGCCGAGGCGGACGCGTCCGGTGTTTCGGGCGGCGTCGCCGCTGTCGGTGTCGTTAATGCTCGCGCCGGTCAATCGAGCGGTCAGACCGCGACTGTGACGACACGGGTCCGGTCGGGTACGTTTTTCTCTGACAATGTTCTCCAGATCGGGGCGTCCAATGCGCCGGACTTCACGGCCGAGACCGTCTCCGGTTCAGGTGGTGTGGTCTCAGGCTCATCGAGCCGGGCCGATATTGATGTGCGCACCGAAACGCTGACCGACATCGGTCAGGGTGGGGCGACCACGCTTTCGGCCTTCGATCTCTCGGTCGGTGCAACGCACCAGGCCGCGCTTGCGGGGTCGCTTAACAACCTGTCGGCCTCCGCCGTGGGCTATTCCGGTGCCAGGACCACAACGGATGTCGACAGCGATGTCGAAACGCGCCTCCGGGGCAATGTCGGGATCCTGGCCGAAAACATCCAAGTGACCGCCGCCAACGGTGTGTCTCGCCCGGAAGACGGGTTCAACATCACCTCCGGTTCTGGCGGGCTTTTCGATGTGGCCGCGATCTCGTCCGAGATCAATATCGACGCTGAAACCGATTTAACGATCAATTCGGGCGCTGATATCCTGCAAACCGGCGATCCGGACGCGCCAGGTGAGGTGCTCTTCGCGGTCACGACCGACATGGACATTACCGACCGGCTGAAACTCGACGCGGGCGGCGCGATCGCGGTGCCGATCGGCAACTCCACCGTCAAGGTGAACACGAATGACGCCACGCTGACGATCGGCGACGCTGACATCCGCACGGTCGGAGACGCCGTTTTCGTGGCGGGTGGCGACGCTTACCTCAAGGCCGAAAGCGACGCAAAGTCTTACGGTCTCGCGGGTGCCGCGACGGCCAATACCGAGGCGACCTACAATGCCGACCACCGGATCGTGGTCAATTCTGGCGCCTTCATCGAAGCGCTGGGCGATGTGGAGTTCAAAGCGGGCCACACCACAACCGGGCTTCAAGACGTCACGGTTCTGGCCGAAAGCCGGGTCTTCAATAAGACCGCGATCCCGATCCCGACCGATCCCAAGGCCGATGCCAAGGCCGATACGGCAAGCCGGATCATTATCGGGTCTGGCGCCGAAGTGCTGGCGGTCGAGGATATCTACCTCTTCGCCGAAGCGGGCGGGCGGAATATCAGCGGCTACGGTCGCGGCAAGGACCTCTACCGCGAAGTCGCCGCCGCCATCATCAATGGCATCGGCGGGCTATTCGGCGCCGACGAAGTGAGCCTCGACATCGAGAGTGGTTCTTCGACTGACAATTCCAATGCGGGCGTGACCGTAAACGGCGATGTGCGCGCCGGTTCGCGGAACCAGCAGATCCTGGAGCTTGCCGAAGACTACACGGTGCTCAATTCGGCCGATGAAAATTACGACGGCATCACCTGGAGTGTTGCGAAGGACCAAATCCTCGCCCAAACCCTCCAAGACCGGATCGACGAGTTGAACGGTTGGATCAATGACCCCAACCTGTCGCAGGATTCCAATGCGGTCATCGCGTGGCAGGCGGAGCGCTCGCTTCTCCAGACACGGATGGCCGGTGCGGGCTCAACGACGGTCGACATCGTTACCGTCAACCCGGTCCGGGCCATCGAAGGCAATATCGAGATGCGGGGCGATTACGTGGATGGCTCCGGCGCGCTGACAGCGCCGGGCGACGCACAAATCCGCATCCAGAGCTTCGGCGAAGCCCTTTTGAAGATCGAAGGCGCCTATATCTCGCCCGACGAAGGCGGCCAGATCCTCCTCAACGACGTTCGCGTCCGTTCGGTGGCGGATGTGAATTCGCAGTCTTCCGGCGGGTCGGGGGCAAGCTTTGCCTTCACCGACGGCGAAAGCTCGGCCGAGCCAGTTATCTCGATCGAAGCCTATGGACAGCGGGGCGGCGTCAGCCAGGCGGGCAAGGGCTCGATCAACATCGTCGGCGACGTGGCAAACCCTCGTGGATCGGTCGCGATCACCACTTTCAAGGGCGATCTCGACATCTCGGCCGACATCTCCGGCAAATCGCTCTTCCTCACGGCGACCGAAGGCTCTCTGGTTCTGGGTTACATCCCGGGCATCCGTGAAGTGGGTTCGACGCCGGAAGACCAATACCGCGATTACTTCAATAGTGCCCAAGACCGCTACCGTTCGTTCTTGATGAGCGGGACCGCGATCGCGGATCAGGTGAATAACGGAGGGAAAGGCTTCCTTCTGCCGACGTTCACCGTGCGCCGTTCGCCGGGTGGTTTGAGCGCGGGCCGGAACATCTTCATCAGCGCCGATACGGTCAATATCAACGGCAAGATCGCCGCGGGCCGGAGCCAGTACGACGTCAATATCGGTGCAGGTGTGACCGCCGATATTGCCGCTCTGGCGGGTTCGACCGGCCGTCGGGTCATTTACGATCCGGCCGGCGCGACGCCGGGCAACTATCAGTCGACCAACATCACCGGCGATGTGCGCGTGTCCTACAATTTCGACGAAGGCCAACTCGAGCTTGATCCGGTCACGGTCGAAGGCGGCTCGGTTGAGATTTTCGGCGACATCATCTCGACGGGCTACGGCGAGATCGAAGCGCTCGACGGGTTCGGCAAGATCAACATCACGTCCGCCACCACCGTTCCGCTCGTCGTGAACCGTCTCGATCTCGGGGCAGGCGTTGCTGGCGTCGAAGGTCTCGTGCGGATCACCGACACGTCGAAAACCGGCGGCGACGGCAACGCGCTCGTCACCGAATTCCGTCGGGTGGGCAACGCCGTCCAGGTGGTCGACAGCACCACCAGCAGCACCACGACCGACCCCGATACCGGGCTCACGGTGACCGTTCCGACCAATGTGGTCTCCTCGACCGTAGGCCGCGACGGCACCTACAACCCGACCGCCAACCGCGACTACATCACGCTTTCGGCCGAAGAGACCGTGCGCGAATGGTATAAGCTTCGCAAAGTTGAGGTGATCATCGGGATCAAAGGCACGAGGAGGAGGACTTCGACCTCGAACACCAACATCTCCACCAGCACGCTCGACCTTGGCCTGGCCCCCTATGTTGGCGCTTCGATCGGAAACTACGACTACCACGTCTCGGGAAGACGGATCGGCAACACGACTGAAACCACGATTGCCGAGCGGAAGACCTATGACAGCGTCAAATGGTACAAGTTTGGCTCGGGCTGGCAGCATTTCCGGACGGATTATGCCACCACGACGACCCATCTCTATACCCACCGCCTGAAAGCCTCTTACCCGATCGCGATCAGCTTCGCGGGTGCCGATCAGGGCGGCCTGACGGTCAACGCCACTGGCAACGTCATCTTCGCCGACACGGTGGCCGCCGGAATTGGGACGACCTCGATCTCGTCGAGCCAGGGCTCGATTTTCACGGCCGGCAAGCAAGTCCAACTCGCCACCGCTGACCTCACACTCTCGGCCGCCCAAGGTTCGATCACCGGCATCGACGGTGCCTTCCGGATCGATCAATCGGTTGGGGCGGTCTTGAACGCCACCGCGCGCGACGCGATCAACATCCGCGAGATGCAGGGCGACATGAACGCCGGTACGATCTCAGCCACCGGGCGTTCGACAAGCGCGGGCGCGGCCTCGACCGGAAACGTCACGCTTTACGCCCAAGGCACCATCAACCAGGCCTCTGGCGGCGGCATCTCGGGCATGAACATCGACGTGACCGCCGAAGAAGGCGGGCTCGGCTCGGCCACGACGGCCTTCGCGATCGATACCGATGGCGGCACGCTGACGGCCCGAGCTCGGGGTGATGTCTATATCCGCGAAACCTCCGGCGATCTCGGCCTTGAGACCGTAACTTCCGACTTTGGCTCTGTGACGCTCTATTCAGCAGGCCGGATCCTTGACCGGAACGATGTGGAAACCGAGGATTTCCGGAAGCAATCCGAACTCGAAGATCTCTGGTTCAACGATCTTGGTCTCGTTGACACGAGTGCCCGCGAAGCAGAACAAATTGCGGCCCTCGAAGCCGAGCGCACCCACGCCTACCGGATCTACTGGCAGGACCGGGACGCCGATGGCGGCGCGGCCCAGACCTTCACGCTCGACAGTGCGACTGAAACCGGGCTCCGCAATGCTGGTTGGACCGACGACATGGTCAACCGCTACGTGGCCGAACGCCAGGCGCTCTATGACACTTGGAACCTCGAAGTCGCCTTCGACGCCGCCTACAGCTACACCGCAAATGGTGCCGAACGGGCCGAAGTGCTCGACGGCATCGGCTGGACCGCGCGCGAACTGACCCGCTCGATCCGCGAAGGCCTCGTGCGCGAGACCGGCGACACGGTGGTTCGCGTCGAAGATCCGAACGTGGTCGCGGCAGGCAACATCACGCTCTACGCCGACCAAGGGATTGGCGAGCTTCTTTCGAACTACACGATTGCGGCCGGTTCTTCGCTTACCGACGCCGATCTCGCGGTCCTTGCTGCGGCCGAAAAAGACGACATCACGGTCCTTGCCGACGAGTCGCTCGAAATCCGCCAGCTCGAAGACCTCGACTTTGCCTTCACCAACATCGTCGACGGCGTATCCCAGGGCACGCTCACGATGGTGACAAATTCGAACGAGATCTTCTCGGGTGCGGAAACCGCGGCCTCCATCGCCAATATCTCCGGGCCAGGGGACGTCCAGCTCCGGATCGACGGCGAAATGCGCGACGCGCGCTCCGGGATCGCCGCGATCACCGGCCAGGCCATTGTCCTCGAATCGGGCGACTTCTCGTCCATCGGCGAAGAGGCCGATCCGCTGACGGTGAACGTCCTCGCGGGCGGCAGCCTCACGGCACGGGCCGGGGTTGATGCTTGGATCCGCGCCACCGGCGCCTTGCCGATCTCGCAGATCTTTGCGGGCGGGACGGCCGGGATCGCTGCTTCTGGCGCGATCACAGACGATGTGGCAAGCGGGCTCCCCCGCGTCGTGGCCGACGACATCATCCTGTCGGGTGCGACCATCGGCACTGCGGTGAACCCGCTGCTTGTTACTCAGAACGATGCGGCCGGTAGCCTTCAGGCCACAACGACGTCCGGCGATCTTTACCTCGCTACGTCGGGCGGTGCGACACTCACCGGGCTTAGCTCGGCGGCTAGCGGCGGCTTCGAAGTGGCGGGCGACTTGGCCTTTGACGGCACGAACGTCATGGGCTTCGCCACCGGGTCGACCTTCGATCTGACGCTTAACGGCGCCCTCGATCTCTCAGCGGCGAATGGCACGGATGTGACCGGCGGGACGCTGAATATTCGGTCCGTGGGGAGTATCGGGTCCAACCTATCGCCCTTCGTGACGGCACTTTCGGGCCTATCCTTCGCCAATATCGGCAGCGCGGCTACCCCGCTTGTCGTGACCAATACCGGCGATCTCGACCTGACGCTGACGCAAACTGGAAATGATGCGTCCGACAGCTATGTCTCCACCACCGGGACGCTCACCGCGACCAACGTCAACAGCATTGCCGATGTGGAGCTTCAGGCGAACATCATGGATGCGGGCACGATCGTAGCTGATGACGTCACCCTCACCGCGAATGCTGGGATCGGCACGGCGAGTGCGGTTAGCGTCGCGGCATCGAGCCTCACCGCGACGACCGGCGCCGGCGGCATCAACCTTGCCCTCGGCTCCAACATCGATATTCGCGGCCTCACCGCAACCTCCGGCGCCATCACTGTTGCAGGGGCAGGGCGTACCGCAACACTTTCCGGCAATGTCTCGACCGCGGGCGATGTGGGCTTCAACCTCGCCTCGCTCCTCGGCTCCGGCGATATCGCCTCAGGTGGCGGGAACGTCACGCTCGGGATCTCCGGGCTCCTTGATGTCGATGGGACCGACGTGACCTCTAGCGGTGGCAATGTGGCGGTGACCGCGGGCACGATGCTATGGGACAACGGCTCGGTCAATTCCGCAGGCGGCACCCTTGGCCTCTCGACTAGCGGTGCGATGACGCTGACCGGGACGGATCTTGCTTCGGCAGGTGGCGATATGACTATCGGAGCGGACGGCAACTTCGCTGCGACGGGCAGCGACTTTACTGCCGGTGCGGGCACGTTTGGTCTCACCGTCGGTGGCAATGCGACCTACGCAACTGGCGCGATCTCGACCGACGGCACGGCTCTCAATGTGGACGTTACGGGCAACGGCGATTTCACGGGAGCCATCATCACTTCGGCCGGCGGCAATGTTGATATCGACGTCGACGGCAATGCCGAATTGGCAAACGGATCGGTCAACTCGGGCGGCGGCACGCTTGGTATTTCAGCCACCGGCGTGCTCGAACTGACTAACAACGACCTCCGCTCCGGCGGCGGCGATATGACCATCGCCTCCGGCACCAACTTTATCGCTTTAAACAGCGACCTCATCGCGGGCGCAGGTGTCTTCGATCTGACAGTCGGCGGCAACGCGACCTACGGGTCGGGCACGATCTCCACGACCGGGACGGCGCTTGAGATGAATGTCACCGGCAGCGGCGAATTCAATAGTGCAACGTTGGCTTCGGCCGGTGGCGTTGTAGACTTGGAATTCGGCGGCAATGCCGAGTTCGACAACGGGTCGATCAACTCCGGCGGGAATACCCTGGGCCTTTCGGCCACAGGCACGCTGGATCTGGTGAACAACGATGTGCGCTCTGGCGGCGGTGCCATGACCATCGGGTCTGGCGGCACATTCTACGCCTTGAACAGCGACCTCATTGCGGGTGCAGGCGTCTTCGATCTGATGGTTGGCGGCAACGCGACATACGATTCGGGGACGATCTCGACCACGGGCACGACGCTCGACATTGACGTGACCGGTAACAGCGCCTTCACGAGCGCGACGATCGCTTCGGCGGGCGGGAACATCACGATGTCCAGCGGCGGCAATGCCACCCTGACGTCGGTTGGGGTGAGCTCAGCCGGTGGCGCGATCGACCTTACCGTTGGCGGCAATGCCACGATGAACGCGGCGTCTGAGATCGATGCCGGGACAGGCACGCTTACGGCTGACATCACTGGCAACGCCCAACTCGCGCGCCTGACCACCAACAACGCCACCGACACAGCGCTTTCGGTCACGGTGGGTGGAACCCTCCGTGCGGCGAATTCCTCATTGACCATGTTCACGGCCAATGCAGACGGCGCCCTTACCACATTGCGGCTTGGCGCTTCGGCCGAAACCGGCGCCCTTGGGGTGAAAACGGCGATCAATCGTCTCGATGCCGAGATCGCTTCGGGCGACGTCCACTTCAATGAAGCTGACGGGATCACGGTGGAACGCTTGATCGCCGCAGGATCGATCGATCTCTTCGCAAACGGTCGGACAGAACTCCGCACCGTCTCTGCCGGAGGAACCGCGACCCTCTCTGCGACCGGCGATCTTGTCGCCGATGGCGCGACCATCGACGGCAATATGATCAATCTCTTCAGCTTCGGCGGCGCAATTGCCGGGGCAACCGGAGATCGGTTCAACGCCGACACCGAGGCCGGTGCGAATGTTCGGCTCTTTGCAGACGGCGACATCACCTACGGCGAAACCGCAGGCGACCTGATCCTCGACTTTGCCTTGAGCGAAACGGGGAACCTCGATTTGACCGGCGCGGCCTCCGTGACCGCTGGCCTTCTCGGCACGCCAGGTACCCTAACGCTTATCTCCAACGGCAATCTCTCCGTTGAACGGATCGGCGGCACGGCGGTGGATCTTGCCGACGAAGTGGGCCTTGAGCTCGTCGAGCCGGGCCGGTACGGCGTCCGCGTTGCCCAATCCCCAAGCCAGGTGACCCTGACGGCACTTCCGGACGGCGCCTCGCTCTATCTTGGCTACGGCTCGATCCGGGACCGGGTGGTCCTCGGCGGCGACGATATCGACGCCAAACTCTACGACATCACCCCAGACGACGACATCGAATTGACGGTCACCGATGGTGCGGGTGATTTTGCCGACCTCGTCAATATCGACTTTGTCGGTGACGGCGACCCGATCTTCACATCCGATCCGTTCGCCTCGGCGCGTCCGGAGCTTGTGGACCGAGATTTCACCACCGGTTTCGTCACGCTCTCGAACTCGAAGATTGGCGAGGGTGAGATCACCCATACGGGTCCGGGCCTGATCGGCGAGAATGTCGAGATCGGCGGCGATGTTTGGTTCCGTCAGCGGACATTCGACTTCCTGGCGATTAACACCTTCGCCGGGCTCGACACGGACGCCGACGCGGAAGCATATGCGACCGATCCATTGGAGTTCATCATCCTCGATGAATTCGCGCTTCAGCTTGAAGGTGCCCTGGTGCTGAACCGGAAGCGGGGAGGCGTGTCCCTCAATGGCGGCCAGGGCTTCGGCCTCGCAGTCGGCGTTGAGACGGGCATCCTCACCAGTGACTTCTTCATTCAAGGCGGTGAAGCGGGCGTAACCGAGGATGTTGAAGGCGAAGAGGAAGAGTGGCTGATCGACGTCGAAGAGCTTGAAGACGGCGACAAAGAGATCGTGCTGCCTTTGATCACGGCGTCGGCGGAGTAGGGCAGAGGGCGCAATAAGCCCTTGCCCGAGGGTCCAAGAGCACCGTCCCAGATAGCAATTGAGCGACCCGAAAGCGTCGGCAGACTTCGGTGTGGGGTGCTTTCGAGGGCGCCTCCCCATCGCTGGAGCGTGGCTCTTCGAGCTCGGATCTGGTAAGATGCGGCCGTTGCCGTGAGTTCTTGCATCCCGTGTTTTGGGCGAACCAAAAGACAAATTGATTGAATGCCCCGGTCGAGTTGCGCTCATTCCCCATCGCTCTCATTCAGCGCCGTGCGCTTTCGAGGAGGTCCCATGAAGTTATTTCTTTCGATAACCGCCCTGATTTTAGGGCTCGGCGCCTGTGCGCAGATCTTTCCAACCGACGTCGCGAGCGAGCGTTTTCTCTCGCTGGCTTCGGCCAATGTGGCGTCGGTGGCGGCTGACGAAGGCATTCCCGTTGATCAGGACGCGACCGTCTCAGCCGCGCGCTCAGATGGTGGGGTGGCCGTGTTCGCGCCGGAAGCGGGTCCGTCGGGCGGCTTTGTCGGCTGGCTCGAACTTCCCGAAACTCACGCCTGTGCCAGTACGCTTCCCGCCGCAAATTACACCGTGTCCGCAGAGATCGGGGCCCGGAGCGCTTTGGTGTCATGGCGTCAAATCGGGGGCGCGGCGAAGCTCGACGCGATCAGCGTGCCGGTAAGTCGCATCAGCGATACCGCACCCGTGATGCCGATGGCGCGCGTCGCTTTGGGACCAGACAGCTTTCTCCTTGGCCGATGGTTCACTTGCTCCACCGGCTCGGGCCATTGCGGTTACGCGCTCACGCTTGACGGGTCTACTCCGGGCTGCGGGGGCTAACCGGTAACGGGTGTCAAGTTTACTCACCGAGTGACCCCGAGCGTACGTCTTCTTGCCGTCGGGCGAGTATGCCCATCGCACTCAGGAAAGCGCGGTCCGAATTGGTCGGGGATCTGTTGCCGCCAGGTCTAAAACGCGCCTAGACTTCTGCGGCTTCGCACGCCTTTTCCGATGACTATGGTGGGCAAAATACAAGACCGTTCGATATCCCAGCCTTCGATCGTGCCGCTCTTGGCGGTGAACTTTGTCGGCACTTTGGGTTTTTCCATCGTTACCCCGTTTCTTGTGGTGCTGGTCACGCAATGGGGCGGAAATGCCGTGGTCTACGGCATTCTCGCGGCCACCTATTCCTTTTTTCAGCTCTTCGGAGCACCGGTGCTCGGGCGGTTATCCGACCGGATTGGGCGGAGGCGCGTTTTGCTCTTCAGCCAGCTTGGCACGCTTTTGTCTTGGGGCGTGTTCTTGATCGCCTTTGCTTTGCCCGCCGCGAAGCTCTTGGACGTGGAAAGCCGCTGGCTGGGAGAATTCGCACTCACATTGCCGCTTTTGATCCTCTTTGTCGCCCGTGCCGCGGACGGTCTGACGGGCGGAAACGTCTCTGTCTCGAACGCCTATCTGGCCGACATCACGCCCGAAGAAAGTCGGTCGAAGAATTTTGGTCAGATGGCCGTGTCGAGCAACCTTGGCTTTGTCTTGGGCCCGGCCCTTGCCGGTCTTCTCGGCGCAACTGTTCTTGGAGAGCTCCTGCCGGTCCTCGCCGCTTTTTTCATTTCATTGATCGCTCTCGCACTGATCCAATTTGGTCTCGTGGATGTTCGGCCATCCACCATATCGGAAGCGCTCGAACCCTCTTCGGCCTGTGATCTTTATGGTCACGAACAGAAATCCGCCTACACGCTTCAATGCGACGACACCCACGGGACGGCGGCGATCCTGAGGCTCGCGAATATGCCCGCGCTCCTGACGGTGAACTTTCTCGTCATGCTCGGCTTTAGCTTCTTTTACGTCGCCTTCCCGGTCCATGCGGTCGAAGGGCTGGGGTGGAGTGTCACCGAGATCGGGACCTATTTTGCGGGGCTCAGCCTCGTGATGATCGTCGTACAGGGGCCCATTCTGTCGCGGGCCGCCGCGCGCTACGGCGAGCGGCAGTTGATGAGTGCAGGCGGGGCGGCTTTGGCGCTTGGGTTCGCGCTCCTTGCTTCGGGCTCTACGGCGTTGATTTATTTATCCGCCGCTTTGATCGCATTGGGAAATGGTCTGATGTGGCCGACCTTTATGTCAGTTCTGTCGAAGGCGGCGGGGTCGCGTCTTCAGGGCGAGGTGCAAGGGCTCGCACAGAGCGCAGGCGCTGTTGCGAGTATTTTGGGGTTGGTGGCCGGAGGCGTTTTCTACGTGTTCTTAGGGGCGGCCCTGTTTCCCATTGCCGCCGTGATCATCGCCGTGTCGGCCCTCCTTGCAGCGACCTATAGGTCAGCGGTGGAGTGAAGGTGGATGAGCCAACCTGACGTCGTGGGCTGCAACATTGGGCCAGTTACAGTTTAGCCGATAATCCCGGCTCAATTGGTCAGAACCCGGTGGCGCCGCCTCACCGTTTCGGGCCGATCCGGGAGCGACAGGCGGCTGTCATTTCGCGCTTTCTGGGAGACGACCTTTCCTTTCGAGATGACCGCTAACCGATCCGGCCGGAGCCGCACCGCTTCGATAGGGTCTCCGGCATCCAAAACCACCAGCGAGGCCAAAGCACCTTCGTGGAGCCCGTAACCTTCGAGGCCCATAATCGCTGCGTTTTCGACCGTGACCATTTCAAAGCAGCGCCGCATCTCGTCGGGCGACGACATCTGTGCCACGTGAAGGCCCATGAAGGCCACGTCGAGCATGTCGGCAGTGCCGAGCGAATACCACGGGTCGCGCGTGCAATCCTGACCCCAGCCAACGCGGATGCCGGCCGCTTGCATTTCCTTCACCCGGGTCAGGCCGCGGCGTTTGGGAAAGGTGTCGTGCCGGCCTTGCAGCATGATGTTGATCAAGGGGTTCGGGATCGCGCTGATGTCCGCTTCGGCGATCAAGGGAATGAGCTTTGAGACGTAGTAATTGTCCATGGAGTGCATGGAGGTCAGGTGCGAGCCTGCCACGCGCCCTTGGAGGCCCAACCGAGTGGTCTCATAGGCCAAGCTTTCGATGTGGCGGGATTGCGGATCGTCGGTTTCATCGCAATGCATATCCACCGGGAGGCCCCGTTCGGCGGCAAGCTCGCAGAGGATGCGTACCGAAGCGGCACCGTCCGCCATGGTCCGCTCAAAATGGGGGATGCCACCCACCACATCGACGCCCATGTCGAGGGCGCGGAGCGTGTTGGCATGGGCGGTCGGATCGCGGAGGAGGCCGTCTTGTGGAAACGCCACCAGCTGGAGGTCGAGATAGGGCCGGACAGCGTCCTTCACATGGAGCATCGCCTCCACGCCCTTTAGGGTATCGTCGCAGGTATCGACGTGGCTCCGGATCGCGAGGAGCCCCATGGACACCGCCCAATCGCAATAGGTGAGCGCCCGAGCCACCATCTCGTCGATCGTGGTCACTTGCTTTAACTCTCCCCAAAGCCCGATCCCTTCAAGGAGCGTACCCGACGCATTGATGCGCGGCGTGCCGTAGCTCAGCGTCGCGTCCATGTGAAAATGAGGATCGACAAAGGGTGGAGAGACAAGATCGCCGGTGGCGTCGATCACAGTCTGGGCCTCGGCGCCCTCCAATTGCCCAACGGCGGTGATCCGATCGCCGGTCATGCCGATATCGGCAACATTCCCGTCCGGAAGGGTTCCGCCGGTCAAAAGGATATCGAAGCTCGGCATCAACGCTCTCCGCGGTTGTAGGGCACCATGAGGGCAGCCGGCACCTCGGCCCGACGCGACATCAGGATCAGCGCCAGGATCGAAAGGATATAAGGGATCATCAGGAAAACCTGATAGGGCACGAGGGCGCCAAGCCCGGTCTGCTGGAGGCGGATTTGGAGGGCATCAAACGCGGCAAAGAGGAGCGCTCCCAAAAGCGCTTTGCCTGGTCTCCAAGCGCCGAAGACCACAAGTGCTATGCAGATCCAGCCGCGGCCATTGACCATTTCAAAGAAGAAACTGTCGAAGGCTGACATGGTGAGAAATGCGCCCCCCACCGCCATCAATCCCGATCCGATGATAACCGCCCCCATGCGAAGTGCTGTCACCGACAAGCCCTGCGCTTCAACGGCCGACGGGCTTTCGCCTGCTGCCCGCAATGCCAATCCGAGGGGCGTGCGGTAAAGGACAAAGGCGGTGACGCCCACAACGACAAACGCCAAATACGTCAGAGGCGTTTGGTTGAAGAGCGCTTGGCCGAGAATGGGCATCTCTGAAAGGAGAGGGATCTCAAAGGGTTGGAAAGGAGTGATCCGAGGGGGGCTCGACACTTCGGGCAGCGCCAAACGGTAAGCAAAATAGGCGGTTGATGTGGCCAATAGGGTGATGCCCAGCCCCACCACATGCTGCGACAGCCCAAAAGGAACTGTGAGCGTCCCGTGCAAAAGCCCGAAGAGCATGCCCGCGGCCATGGCGATGCACACCCCCACCCAGAGACCCGTGCCCGCATAGACCGCCATCCAGCCCGCGAAGGCGCCAACCACCATAATCCCCTCGATCCCGAGGTTTAGCACGCCGGCGCGCTCACAGATCAGCTCTCCCATGGTCGCAAAAATCAACGGCGAGGCAATACGGACGGCCGCTGCCCAAAAGCTGGCGGAGAGGAGAATGTCGAGGATCTCCATTAGCCCCTCACGATCCGGAACCGCACGAGGAGGATGGCGAGCACCATGAAGAGAAGGGCCGTCGCCAGGAGGATGTCGGCGATATAGGTGGGGACCCCGGCCGCCCGGCTCATACTGTCGGCACCGACGAAAACGCCCGCAACGAAGATCGCAGAAAACACAACTCCGATCGGGTGGAGCAGGGCGAGCATCGCTACGATGATGCCCGTGTAGCCAAAGCCGGGGCTCAGATCGAGCGTGAGAGAGCCTTTGAGCCCTGAGACTTCGGAAAAGCCCGCGAGCGCTGCCAGCCCGCCCGACAGAAGGGCGGTTTTGACCAAAACGACATTGACCGGAATGCCCGCAAAGCGCGCCGCCCGCGGGTTTTGGCCCACGGCGCGGATCTCATAGCCGAGCGTCGTGCGGGTTTCGATCACCCAGACGCATACGGCCGAGATCAGCGCCAAGGCAAAACCCCAATGGAGGCGCAACCCGTCCACGATCCGCGGCAGACGCGCCTCTGGATCCAACCGGGGCGACTTCGGCCAGCCCATCCCTATGGGGTCTTTCAACGGCCCTTCGAGCAAGAGCGAAATGAAGAGGAGCATAATGAAATTCAAAAGAAGCGTCGTGACCACTTCATCGACGCCGAAGCGGGTCTTGAGGATCACCGGACCAAGGAGCATCAACGCGCCCCCGACCATGGCGGCAACGCCGATGAAGATCAGAGGTTGCGGCCCCGGCAGGCCCAGGGCGGACGTGCCGAGAAGCACGGTCATAAGGGCACCCATATACAGCTGGGCTTCGGCTCCGATATTCCAGAGCTTTGCGCGAAAGGCGACCGCCACGGCAAGGCCCGTGAAGATCAAGGGCGTTGCCCGATTAAGCGTCTCAAGGGCCGCAAATTGCGACCCGGCCGCCCCTTTCAAAATGAGCCCGAGCGTGGCGGAAGGATTGGCCCCCGCGAGAAGGGCAAGAAACGAAGCCACCGCCACCGAAAGCCCAAGTGCGGCGGCGGGGTAGCCCAAGGAACGCCCCAGCGACGGGCTGGCAACCGGTTCAAGCCGCATGATCGAACAACTCGCCTGCCATCCATCGCCCAAGTTCGGGCGCGGAGATCGAGCCCCGCGGAAACTCGGGCGACAGCCGCCCTTCGGACATGACCCGGATGATATCGGCAAGCCCCAGGATCTCGTCGAGATCTTCAGAGATCAGGAGAATGGCTGCACCCGCATCCCGCGCCGCGATGAGCCGTTCCTGCACGTAGGTTACCGCTCCGATATCGAGCCCGCGCACCGGTTGATTGGCTAGGATGATCCGAGGCTTCGATTCGAGGGCGCGGCCTAGGATGAGCTTTTGCATATTGCCACCCGACAATAGACGGATCCGCGTCTCGGGGCCTGGGCAGCGCACGTCGTATCGCTTGATCACACGCTCCGCGAAGGCTTCCGCCGCCGACCATCGCATCCAGCCTGCCCGGCTCAGTGCCGGGTCTTTGTAGGTTTCAAGGATCGCGTTCTCGGTCAGCGAAAAATCAGCGATGCTCCCCGTGCTGTGCCGATCTTCCGGTATGCGACCGATATCGGCTGCCAGTGCGGCGCGGGGCGACCAATTGGGCGGTTCGGCGTTCCCGAGCCGCATCTCGCCGCCGTCGGGTTTCGCCTCGCCCGACAAAAGCTCTGCCAGGGCCCCCTGGCCGTTTCCGGAAACCCCGGCAAGACCAAGGATTTGGCCCGCTCGGAGGTCGAGGTCGATATTCCGAAGACCCGTTCTGTGCCCAGGCGGATGGGCCGAGACGCCGCGGAGGCTCAAGAGCGTCGCACCGGGTTGTGCCTCGGACGGGACCGGCTGGGCAATCTCTGCGCCCACCATCAATTGGGCGAGCGCTTGGGGATTGGTGTCGGCGGTGGGCGTCTCACCCACAAGTTTGCCATGGCGCAGCACCGCAACCCGATCGGAGATTGCCATGACCTCATGGAGTTTGTGGGAGATAAAGATCACCGACAAACCCTGGTCGACGGCCTTCCGCAACGTCTCAAAAAGCGCGTCCGATTCCTGCGGCGTCAGAACCGCCGTCGGCTCATCGAGGATCAGAATGCGGGCTTTCCGGTAGAGCGCTTTGAGGATTTCCACGCGTTGGCGCTCGCCCACAGAAAGCCGGGCCACTTTCGCGTCGGGATCAACCGCGAGCCCGAAATCTTCGGCAAGTTGTATCACTCGGGTCCGGGCCTCGCGGCGCCCGCGCCCCAAGGACCAAAGCGAAGACGTGCCAAGCAGGATGTTGTCGAGAACAGTGAGATTACTGGCCAGGGTAAAATGTTGGTGGACCATGCCAACGCCCGCTTCCAACGCGGCCCCTGTGGCACCCGGCGCCAATCGGTGCCCGAACACCTCCACATGGCCGTCATCGGCCGTGTAATGGCCAAAAAGGATGTTCATCAGGGTCGTCTTGCCGGCCCCGTTTTCCCCCAACAGAGCGACCACCTCGCCCCGGTGAAGCGCAAGACTGATCCCGTCATTCGCAGTCTGGCTGCCGAACCTCTTGGTGATGCCGTCGAGGCGCAGGACGATCTCCCGCGCCCCTAGAGTGGTGGTCATCAGGACGACTGGGGCTCGGTGTCATCCACCTCCACCACAAACGACCCTGCCCGGATCGCCGCTTCCCGCTCGGTCACCAAAGCCATCGCATCGGCGGGAACTTTGCCGTCGAACGTGCCGAGCGGTGCGAGTGAGCAACCGCCTTCCTTCATGTAGGAGAAGAGCCCGTAATTCGCCGCTTCGAAGCTCCCATCGGCCACCGCAGCAAGGGCCGCTTGCATCGTGGGCTCAAAGTGCCAGATCGCGGAAGCCACGACCGTGTCGGGGTAGTCGGCCTGGGTGTCGATGACATTGCCGATGGCCAAAACGCCCCGCTCTTGGGCAGCGTCCGACACGCCAAAGCGCTCGGCATACATCATGTCGGCCCCGTTTTCGATCATCGCGAACGCCGTTTCCTTGGCCTTCGGCGGATCGAACCAGGAACCGATGAAGGAGACCTGGAATGTCGCGTCGGACTTCATCTCGCGCACCCCGGCCATGAAAGCATGCATCAGGCGGTTGACCTCAGGGATAGGAAAGCCGCCGACCATCCCGACATTGCCGTTCTCGCTCATGGCCCCGGCAATGATTCCAGTGAGATAAGCCGCGTCTTGGATGTAATTGTCGAAGACGGCGAGGTTGGGATAGGCCGGATCGTCGAGGAAGGAAGACCCAAGAAGGAAAGCGGTTTCGGGGTAGTCCAGCACCACTTCGCGCGCTTCGGCTTCCACGCCAAAGATTTCGCCGACGATCAGCTTCGCGCCGCCTTCGGCATATTCGCGCATCACGCGGGTATAGTCGGTATTGGCGGTGTTTTCGGTGAAAGCGTAGGTGATCTGACCCGCCTCTTGCGCAGCTTCGGCAGCGATGTGGATCCGGCTGACCCATTGCTGTTCCACGGGGACCGTATAGATCCCGGCCACGCTCATTGGCTCTTGGGCAAGAAGCCGTGTGGGCAAGCTTGCCAGGCCCGCGGCTGCACCAGCGCCCATGATAAGTTTCCGGCGACCGATCGCAAGCTGAAGCAGTTCGGCACGTGTCATGATGATCCCCCGTTATCCCTAAGTCGGGCTGAGACTATCAAGGGCGCTCGCCAGCGCAACTGGATCGCGCTCGATTATTAGGCAAACGAGTGTGAATTAAGCGGTTGCGATCGCCGCCGCCTCTTTGTTCCCCACTCTCATCACCGCCGTACAACCGTGACGGAAAAAGGTAGGGTGATCTTCGCCATTGCGCCCGCAAGGGGCCGTCGATTGGCTTTTGTCTTGGGGCTAATAAGGCGCGCTAAATAGTGTTGGCCTCGCCCCAGGCCTTCATCTCCTCGATGATCGGCAAGACGCTGCGGCCTTTGTCGGTCAACGCGTATTCGACACGCGGCGGGACCTCGGCAAAGACCGTGCGCGAAATAAGGCCATCGGCTTCCAACTCCCGCAATTGCTTTGTCAGCATCTGCTTGGTGATGCCAAAAACAGAGCGTTGCATGGCACCAAAACGGTCCACGCCATTAGCGATGCAGAAGATGATCACGGGTTTCCATTTGCCGCCGATCAGCGACAGGCAATAGGTCACAGGACAGTCCTGAGATGCCGCGTCCGGCACAAATGGTTCCGTTTTCATGACTATCTCTTTTTTTTTCTGACTAGTTGTCTAAAGGGATATAATGCGCAGTTTGCACGGCCATCGTCAAACGATGGAGGCAAGCATGAAGAATTCCCTCACCGCCGCTGTGTTTTTGGCCACGGCCGCAAATGCCGTTTCCGCCCAGGATATGTCGCTCGCTGGGCTCCAGGACCGGATCGTGGGGCGCTGGATGTCAATTAGTTGCGAGCTTCGCCCGCAGCAGAACGCTCAGAACCCAGAACTCGCACCTTCGCCAACTTACCTGACCCGCGATTTTACCTACGATGCGGATGGCGGCTTCTCCGCAACCATCACTGTTTACGCCGACCAAGCTTGCGCCAATCCGGCCATTTCATACGATCTCGCAGGCGAGATCGTATGGCACGGTCCGAACCCGGCGGCGGAAGGTGCTTGGTCTCAAGACTACGTATTGAACCGGCAGTTGGAGCTCACGGTTTTGGCGCCGCCCGTGGCCGAAGAGCTGAACCAATTGCCAGAGAATGCGTGCGGTGAAGGTGCGTTTACCATCGGAGAACGCCGCGACATTCTTGGCAAACCGTGCGCGCTATTGAGGTTCGTGGAAGGCAGCGCTTTCGTGATAGACCACGACTTCCTCTATGTCCGAGAGGATACGCCAAACATGCTTTTCATGGGAGGCAAGCACGTAGATGGTTCAGGGTTCTACTACCCCGATGGTCGTCCGACGGTGGGGCTGCAGCAGCCTTTGGTTAAGGCAAAATGACACGTCGAAGTCTGTTGGCCGGTCTTCGATACTCCTCATTCTCGCCGAAGTGCGTTCTACGCCGAACGAAAATGACGGTGCTTTGCCCAGACTTAGTGCACTCTGAAAGTACTAGGCGCGTGGCTTTTCATTGCCCGGGTCGTAGGGGCAGGGCGCAATCACCTCTGCGGCGACAAGCTCGCCGCAAAGATCCACTTGTAAGGCTTGGCCCACCGTCGACAGATGCGGCTCGGCGAAGGCAAGGGCCAAATTCATATTCACGCTGTGTCCCCAATCGCCGGATGTGACCGTGCCAACGACTTGGCCGCTTTCCATTAGGGACGCGCCCGGATGGGTCGGCATGCGCGTCGTGTCGACCTTGAGCGTGACCAATTGTTTTTTCCGACCGGCCTCTTTCCGTTCGAGCAAAGTGTCGCGTCCGATAAAGTCCCCCTTGTCTAGCTTCACAAACCGTTCGAGCCCGGTCTCGAAAGGATCGAATTCGGTCAGAATGTCTGCCTTCCAGTGGAGATATCCTTTTTCAATCCGCATCGCTTCGACCGCGCGGGCGCCAAAAATCTTGAGGCCCAGCGGATCACCGGCATCGCGAAGCGCAAGATAGGCGGCATAGAGCGACGCGTTCGGGACGTGGATCTCATAGGCCAGTTCTCCGGAGAAACTGACCGCCATTATGGTGGCTGGCGCAAATCCGACGAAGCATTCGCGCACGCTTAGCCAGGGGAAGGCGTCTTTCGACCAATCTCCCCGGGAGGCGGCCGAAAGGACGTCGCGCGCTTTCGGTCCGGCAAGGACGAGAATGGTCTGATCGTTTGTGAGGCTCCTCAAGCCGACGTCTTCTCCGGCAAGCCGGTGCGCCTCTAGCCAATCCATGTCGTGATATTCGCTGGCGGCGGCCGAGCCGTACCAGACACGGTCTCGGCCACGGTCGGAGGCGGGGAGATTGGCAATCGTCGCTTCGCCTTTGACCATGCCATGATGGTTGAGAAGATAGCCGAGGCCCACCCGACCCGGGCGGCGGTTTACGGCGCCGCACATCAAGCGGTTAAGAAAGCTATGGCGGTCCGACCCGGTGATCTCGATCCGGTTGAAGCCGTTGACCTCGCAGAGCCCGACATTCTCTTCAACGTTGCGAACCTCTGCCGCGACGACGTCGAATGCTTCATCAAAATCGAAACCAAGCGTCGGGTGAAAGTCCGGCGCGGGTTTCATGTAATCGACGCGCTCCCAACCATTGACCGTCGTAAACTCGGCCCCTGCGGCGGCCAAAATCGGCGTGAGCGGCGTGGTTTTCGCTGGCCGTCCAGCCGGGCGGTGCTCGTGCGGAAAATGGAAGCGAAATTCGTTTTGATAGTCTTCAATCGCCTTTAATGCGGTCAATTCTACATTCGCGTGGCCGGTGAAGCGGCGGGGATCGAGACACCACGTATCATAGCAGGCCTCACCATGGACGATCTGTTGGGCCAATAACCATCCGTGTCCGCCGCCTTCGCCCAGCCCGGCGCGCAACCCGATGATGCAGAATGCATTTCTTTTGCCGGGAATTGGTCCGACCAAAGGGGCGCCGTCGATCGTGTAGGTGATGGGACCGTTCACAACCCGTTTGATGCCGACTTCGGTCAGCGCGGGCATACGTTCAAAGGCGCCTTCTAAGACGTCCATGACGCGCTCGAGATCGTCCGGGCAGAGATCATTCGAGAAATCCGGACTGATCCCGTCAAGCCCCCACGTTTTGCAATCTTGCTCGTAAAAGCCCACCAACAGGCCGTTCTTTTCTTGCCGGGAATAGTAATCGCTGATCGGGCATCGCAGGAGCGGCATTCGGAAACCGGCCTCGGCAATTGCGGGGATGTCGTCAGTGACGAAATACTGGTGCTCCATCGAGGCCACAGGATGGTGGACCCCTATCATCGCCCCCACTTCGTTCACCCGGTAGCCGCACGCATTCACGACGATATCGGCGTCGATATCGCCTTTGTTGGTGTGAATGGTCCAAGTGTGATCCTTGCGCTGGCTCAAGCCGGTCACGGCTGTCCTACGATAGACTTCGGCCCCAGCTTTGCGGGCGTGAAAAGCCAATGCCTGGCAAAGCTGGGCCGGGTCGATATCCCCGTCTTCGCCGTCCCATAACCCGCCCAAGAGGTTGTCGGTTGAGATCAGCGGATGGCGGCGGGCGCACTCGGCGGCGTCGATGATTTCATATTCCACGCCCATACCGCGCGCCATCGACGCAAAATGCCGATAACCCTGCATCTGCGCCTCCGTATTGGCCAGCCGGATGCCCCCATCGCCGTGATGGTAGCCAACGGGATAGTCAGGATCGTCACGGAGCTTCTTATAAAGCGATATGGAATGGCGTTTCAGGCCCACCATCGTTTGGTTCGCGCCGAAATTCGTGACCTGGGCTGCCGAATGCCACGTCGTGCCCGAGGTCAACTCGTCGCGTTCGATGAGGACGACGTCAGACCATCCTTCTTCGGTCAGGTGATAGAGCGTCGAACAGCCCGCAATTCCGCCTCCGATCACGGCAACCTTGGTTCTAGACTTCATGCCACGGCTCCTAAAATTTGCCCTGAGGCACGACCTCGCTTTCACTATCCTTTGCAAAATCAAATTGCGAGATCCCCTGAGATTGAATCTACGGAGATTTATTCTGAGATCAGGAGTTTGGCGCGCATCCCGCTTCGGTCAAAAAAGCCGGGCTCGCCACCCTCCAATAGGGCCTAGATCTCAGGGAGAGACGTTTATCCCTGACCCCGGGGCGCGGTCCGCGCTAAGCGTAGATCTCTTGCAGCACGTTTTCGAGCTGTGCGGCAAATTTCGCAGCCGCCACCGGCAGTGTCCGTCCGCGCAATTGGCAAAGATAAAGCAGCCCCTCAGGGACGTCGCGCGTGTCCACTTGCCGCGACACGATGCCTTCGCGTTGGTCCTGGGCCGGCAAGCCGACCGGAATTTGGAACGACACGAGTTGCTCATGGTTCGGGTAACGCCTGAGAAACTCAAAACTATCAGATTCCACGGCGGGCTGTAATTCGACCGACGATCTCAAAAGCGCCATGTCAATGAGGTGGCGCACGCCGTATTGCGTCGTCGGCAAGCCGATCGGAAAGGACGCACAATCTCGCAACCGGATGGTTTCGCGCCCGGCGAGGGGATGGCCCTCCGCCATGACGGCATGGAGCGGTTGCCGCACTGAGATGAGGACCTGGATTTCGCGCAACCGCACGGGTTCGAAAACGACGGCGAGATCGGCTTCGTGCTGGACGAGGGCGTTTTCTGCCGCCGCCCTGTCGCGGAGGCTCACGCCGAAGGTCACGGCCCGATGGTCCTTGCGGTACCGCGCGATCTGTTCGGGCAGGAAATAGGGCAAGAGAGCCTGGCTGCAGGCAATGGCTACGTGGCCGCGTCTTTCGCCGGATAGGTCGGCGATCTGGCTCTTTAGCTTTTCGAAATCGGATTTCTGCGACCGGATATGGGCGATGAGAAGCTCACCCGCTGTCGAGAGCCGCACCCCCCGAGGCAGTCTTTCAAACACCTGCACACCCAATTCACTCTCGAGCGCCAGGACCCGACGATTGAGCGCGGTGGAGGTGATCGAAAGCGTGTCCGCCGCCTTCCGGATCGATCCAGCACGGGCGATGGCGTCGATATATTGAAGGGGGGTGAGGTGGCGGTCGGGCAAAGGGCGGGCTTTCATACTGGTGCGATTTTTGCAGTGGTTTGCTGCAAACTTAGCAGAAGACAGCAGCGCTTGTCAGCGACACCTTACGATGGAGCGCAGGGGTCGATGTGGGGTTGAGCCGTGTTGCGCTCAGGATCTGCTCAGGAGTTTCGTGACATGACCATCAAGTCGATTTCTCGCCGTAACATATTGCGGGGGGGCGCGGGCCTTGCCGGCGCGACTGCCCTTGGATCGCTCCCATCCATGGCCTCGGCCGGCAGCCATGGCCTGACGGTCGGCTTTATCTATGTCGGCCCGAAGGACGATTTTGGCTACAACCAAGCCCATGCCGAAGGGGCCGCAGCGGTCAAAGAAATGGACGGCGTCACGGTGGTGGAAGAAGAGAATGTCGCCGAGACCGTGGATGTTCAGAAGTCCATGGAATCGATGATCAATTTCGATGGCGCCTCACTCCTTTTCCCGACGTCTTTCGGCTATTTCGATCCACATATCCTGGAACTCGCTCCGAAATATCCGGAGGTACGCTTTCAACATGCGGCGGGGCTTTGGTCGGCTGACAAGCACCCGTCCAATGTGGGTTCCTATTTCGGCTATATTGGCCTCGGCCAGTACCTCAACGGTCTGGTCGCCGGGCACATGACAGCGTCGAAAAAGATTGGCTTTGTCGCGGCCAAGCCCATTCCGCAGGTCCTCCAAAACATCAATTCCTATCTTTTGGGCGCCCGTCAGGTCGATCCGAGCATCACCTGCCAGGTGATCTTTACCGGCGAATGGTCCTTGGCCGTGAAGGAGGCTGAGGCGACAAACGCCCTGGCCGACGCGGGCTGCGACGTGATCACCTGCCATGTGGACGGCCCGAAAGTGGTCATGGAAACCGCTGCTGGACGGGATTGCTTTGTCTGCGGCTACCACGCTGACCAATCGCCCCTCGCGCCGGAGAAATATCTCACTGGCGCCGAATGGAACTGGCCGGGTGTTTATACGCGCATGGTGCAAAATGTTCTCGATGGCGGGACCATCGACAATTTCGACCGGGGCGGTCTCGCAGAAGGCTACATCAAGATGTCACCGCTCGGCCCGTCCGTGTCCGACGCGGCGCGCAATCAATTTGAGGCGACAAAATCTGAAATGATGTCGGGCGGTTTCGCCGCCTATGTGGGCCCGCTTGCGACGAATACAGGCACTGAAATCCTGCCCGCAGGCAGCTCTTTCGTTGAAACCGACATCGCATTGGAAAGCATGGATTATCTCGTTGAGGGCGTGATCGGCTCGACGTCCTAAGCATTCCCCGAGGAGAGGCAGGTTAATGGCAGTTGCCGACCCTTCCGGCACCGGTTCCCGCGAGCTTTTCTCACCTGAAGGCTGGCTCGCGGGGCTGGCGCGGAGGTCGGAGGCCATTGTCGTTCCGGTAATGGCCTTGCTCGCGGGATTGGCGGTGTTCAGTCTGTTCCTTGTCGTGCTCGGCAAGTCGCCGGCGGATTTTTACAGCCTTGTCTACCGCGCGGGCTTCGGAACCGCGTTTTCCTGGCAGAACACGTTGTCGCGGACCGCACCGCTTCTTTTCGCAGCACTTTGCGTGGCGCTTCCGGCCCGGCTCGGTCTTGTGGTGATCGGAGGCGAAGGGGCCATTGTCCTTGGTGGTGTCGCCACGGGCGCGCTCGCCGGTTTTATCGTCGGCTGGCCCGGTGCGTTTGGCCTGCCTCTAATGGCAGGCACGGCGATGCTCGTGGGCGCGGTTTGGATCGGTGCGGTGGGATGGCTGCGCCACGTTCGCGGTGTGAACGAAACCATCGCCAGCCTTTTGATGTCCTACATCGCCATCGCCTTGATGAACCATCTCGTGGAAGGCCCGTTCCGCGATCCCGCGAGCCTTAACAAACCGTCCACGGCGCCCCTCGCCGAGCAATTGCGGGTCGGCGACATTCCCGGCTGGGACGTGCATTGGGGCCTCATTGCAGGCGTGCTCCTATGCATCCTGTCATGGATCCTGATTGACAGGACCACATGGGGCTTTGCGGCGCGGATTGCGGGCGGCAACGTCCGCGCTGCCGAGGTTCAGAGCCTGCCCGTCGGGCGTCTTATCATTGGGTTCACGGCCCTTGGCGGGGCCTTCGCGGGCCTTGCGGGGTTTTTCGAGGTCGCCGCGGTCCATGGCTCGGCCAATGCCTCATTGGCCTCGGGCTACGGATTCACAGGCATTCTCATCGCTTTTCTCGCGCGGCATAATCCCCTGGCCATTATCCCCGTTGCGATCCTTCTTGCCGGTTTTGAAGCCTCCTCCGGTCTGGTCCAGCGCCGAATGGATCTCCCTGACGCCACGGTTCTCGTGCTCCAGGGGTTTGTCTTCATTGCGATCCTGATGTCGGACACGCTTTACGGACGGTTTCGGATCTTCGCCCCTGAGCGTTGGGGCACGGGCTGATGGAAACGGACCTCGGCCTCTGGGCGATCCCAATCGCCATTATCGGGGGAGCGATCCGTGTTTCGACCCCGTTCCTTTTTGTCTCCCTCGGCGAGGTCCTGACCGAACGGTCGGGTAGGATCAATTTAGGGCTTGAAGGCACGCTCGTTTTCGGGGCCATGGCTGGCTACGCCATCGCCTTCGAGACCGGCTCCCCTTGGCTCGGCGTTCTGGCCGCCGCCATCGCCGGAGCGCTCTTCGGGCTGATCCACGGGGTTATCTGCTCGATCCCCAAGGTCAACGACATCGCCATCGGCATTGCCATGATGCTCCTGGGCCTCGGGCTCGCGTTCTTTTTCGGCAAACCCTATATCCAGCCGGTCGCGCCGGATCTCCCCGCGATCCCCCTTGGATGGTGGTCGGATCTGCCCCAGGTCCAGGCGGCGCTCCGCGTCAACGTCCTTTTTCTGATAGGAATTGTCGCCGCGCTGGGCCTTTGGTGGATGTTCCGGGCTACCCGCGTCGGCCTTGTGATCCGGGTGGTGGGCGATTCCACCGATGCGGCCCGTGCCATGGGCCTTCGCCCGGCCGTTGTCCGCACCCTTTCGACGGCGGCGGGCGGGGCCTTTGCGGGCGTCGGCGGCGCGTACCTCTCGCTTTACTATCCGGGCAGTTGGAATGAGGGCATTTCGTCCGGCCAGGGCCTTATGGCGGTCGCCCTCGTTATCTTTGCCCGCTGGAACCCCATCGCGTGCTTTGGCGCAGCACTTCTTTTTGGTGGAGCGGGTGCCCTTGGTCCAGCCCTCCAATCGGTCGGCATTTCCGAGGGCTACTACCTCTTTTTCGCCGCGCCCTACATCCTCACGCTCGGTGTCCTCATCGCGATTTCCTCGAAAACTCAAGCGATGGCCGGCGCGCCGGGCGAACTCAGCATAACGAAATAGGAGAACAGCATGAACGGTCTTGGCGGTCTGAATAAGTCTCCGAACGGTGTGGTGATCGGGATGGTCCAGCTTCAATTGCCCGTGGTCGAGACACCGGCCGATCTGGCGGCGCAAACCGCCAAGATTGTCGCGATGGTGGGTAAGGCCCGACGGAACTTGCCCACCATGGACCTCGTCGTTTTCCCCGAATACGCGCTACACGGTTTGTCGATGGACACCAATCCCGAGATCATGTGCAGCCTCGACGGGCCCGAAGTGGCCGCGTTTAAGGCCGCCTGTGTCGAGCACGACATTTGGGGATGTTTTTCCATCATGGAGAAGAACCCCGGCGGCATGCCCTACAATTCGGGCCTCATCATCGACAATACGGGCGAATTGAAACTCTATTACCGGAAGCTCCACCCTTGGGTGCCAGTCGAGCCCTGGGAGCCGGGCGATCTCGGCATCCCCGTTATCGAAGGCCCCAAAGGCGCAAAGATCTCCCTCATTATCTGCCATGACGGGATGTTTCCCGAAATGGCCCGGGAGGCGGCCTATCGCGGGGCTGAGATCATGCTTCGCACGGCGGGCTACACCGCGCCGATCCGCGAGAGCTGGCGTTTCACCAATCAGGCCAACGCGTTTTGTAACCTGATGGTCACCGCCAACGTTTGCATGTGCGGTTCGGACGGGACCTTCGATTCAATGGGCGAGGGAATGATCGTCAATTTCGATGGGTCAATCATTGCCCATGGCACGTCCGGGCGGGCCGATGAGATAATTTCAGCCGAAGTGCGCCCCGATCTTGTTCGGGAAGCGCGTCTCGGGTGGGGTGTTGAGAACAACATCTATCAATTCGGCCATCGGGGCTATGTCGCGGTAAAGGGCGGCGCCCAGGATTGCCCTTACACCTACATGACCGATCTCGCCGACGGGCAATACCGCCTGCCTTGGGAAGATGACGTCAAGATCACCGATGGAACGGCCGAAGGCTTCCCCGCCCCCACACGGCGTTTCGGTGGCGGTCGACAAGAGGCGGCGGAATGAAGGATCAATTGGAAACCACCATCGCATCCGACCCTTATCCTTGGCCCTATAATGGCGACCTCAGGCCGGAAAATACCGCACTTGTCATAATCGATATGCAGACCGATTTCTGCGGGCCGGGCGGTTATGTTGATACTATGGGATATGATCTGTCGCTCACCCGCGCGCCCATCGAGCCGATCAAAGCCGTCCTCTCGGCCATGCGGGTCAAGGGCTATCACATCATCCACACGCGTGAAGGGCACCGACCCGACCTCTCGGATCTCCCGCCCAACAAGCGTTGGCGATCCCAGCGGATTGGCGCAGGTATCGGTGACGCTGGACCTTGCGGGAAGATCCTTGTGCGCGGGGAACCGGGTTGGGACATCATCGAAGACCTTTATCCGGACCCCGGCGAAGTGATCATCGACAAACCGGGCAAAGGCTCCTTTTGCGCGACGGATCTTGAATTGATCCTGAGGACCCGGGGGATCGAGAATATCGTGCTGACCGGCATCACCACCGATGTTTGCGTGTCGACCACCATGCGAGAGGCCAACGACCGGGGCTTTGAATGCCTGATCCTGGAAGATTGCTGCGGCGCAACGGACCCCGGAAACCACGCGGCCGCCATCCACATGGTTAAGATGCAAGGCGGGGTCTTCGGCGCGGTCTCTGACAGCGCCAGTCTGATTGCGGGCCTTCCGTGACGGCGCCCGGCCATTTGCCCCAAGGCGCCATCGGTGTCGAAACCCTTGGCATGACGATGCGCTTCGGCGGGTTTACGGCGCTCGACGATGTCTCGGTGTGCATCGCACCGGGCACATTCCACGCGCTCTTGGGCGAAAACGGTGCAGGGAAGTCCACGCTCGTGAAATGCATGATGGGGTTTTATCATGCGACCGCGGGCCAAATGCTGGTCGACGGGAAGGAGGCCCTGGTTCCCGATCCGCGCGCGGCCCACGGCCATGGGCTCGGCATGGTCTATCAGCATTTCACACTGGTCCCGTCGCTCACCGCCGCAGAAAACCTCGTCATCAGCCGCGAAGACGCGCCAAGGATCATCGATTGGCGCGCCGAAAGCGCAAAACTCAGCGCGTTCATGGACCGGATGCCGTTCCAGGTGCCACTTGATCGCCCGGTCCGGTCGCTCGCCGCAGGCGAGAAGCAAAAGCTCGAAATTCTGAAGCAGCTTTACCTCGGCCGCCGCTTTCTGATCCTCGACGAACCGACCTCGGTCCTCACCCCCGATGAAGCCGACGAGGTTTTGGGCCATGTGCGCGCGCTCTGCGAGGCCGGTGAGATCACCGTCCTCATGATCACCCATAAATTCCGCGAGGTAGACGCCTATGCCGACGAGGTCTCGATCCTAAGGCGAGGCAAGTTGGTCGGCACCGGCAAGGTTGGTGAGCTCGGCCGCGAAGATATGGCGCGGATCATGATGGGCGACGCCAAACTCACTGAATCCGCACCGCGTTCTGGAACGGCGGGCCAGGTCGTCTTGGCCGCGAAAGATGTGCGCGCCAAGGACCGATCTGGCTTGAACGACATCGCCCTCGATGCGCTAGAAGTGCGCGCCGGAGAGATTGTCGGTCTTGCTGGGATATCTGGCAACGGCCAGGTCGAGCTGATGGAAATCCTCACCGGGCAAAGGCCGCTTGAAAGCGGCACGCTAGAGGTCAAAGGCGCGTCCTACGACGCAACGCGGACCGAGGCGCGGGTCAATTGCGTGCGCTATTTGCCGGAAGAGCCGCTCCACAATGCCTGCGCGCCCAAAATGAGCGTGACCGAGAATATCGGGTTTCGGACCTTTGACCTTAACGGATCCGGCACGCGGTTTTGGCTCAATCCCGGGGAGTTGCGCCGCCTTGCGGGGGAGCTCGTCTCGGCGTTCAAGGTCAAGACGGCCTCCCTCGAAAGCCCGATCGCGGCCCTATCTGGGGGCAATGTGCAGCGCGCGGTCCTCGCCCGCGAACTGACCGGCGACGTTGACCTTTTGATCGCGGCGAACCCCTGTTTCGGGCTCGACTTCACCGCCGTTGCAGAAATCCGAGCCCGCATCATGGCGGCGCGCAACGCCGGTGCTGCGGTCCTTTTGATTTCGGAAGATCTCGATGAAATCATGGAATTGGCAGACCGCGTGCTCGTCATGTCCGAAGGAGCGATCGCCTATGATCGCCCTGTGGGCGAGGCCACAATCGCCGAGATCGGTCATAAGATGGGAGGGCATCACTGATGGCCGAGATCGCCGCTTTACCCTTCCCGCTTCGGTTCGATCCTGCAACCACCGCCCTCATCGTGATCGATATGCAGCGCGATTTCATCGAAGACGGCGGTTTTGGTGCCTCGCTCGGCAACGATGTGGCCCCGCTCCAAGCGATCGTCCCGACCACGGCCCGGCTCATCGCTGCGGCGCGGTCCGCGAGGCTGACGGTGATCCACACCCGCGAGTGCCATGCGCCGGATCTATCGGATTGCCCGCCCGCCAAGCGGGACCGGGGTGCGCCGCAGCTCCGCATCGGCGACAAGGGGCCCATGGGCCGCGTTCTTGTGGCTGGAGAACCGGGGGCAGGGATCGTGCCCGAACTCAGCCCCCTCGACAGCGAAATCGTCATCGACAAACCGGGGAAGGGCGCTTTCTACGCCACCTCCCTCGGCGGCGACCTCGCGCGCTTGGGCATCCGAACCCTGATTTTTGCGGGCGTAACCACGGAAGTCTGTGTCCAGACCACCATGCGCGAAGCCAATGACCGCGGGTTTGAATGTCTTCTCGCCGAAGATGCTACGGAGAGTTATTTCCCAGAATTCAAAGCGGCGACATTGGCGATGATCCGTGCCCAAGGTGCCATTGTCGGTTGGACCGCCACAACGACTGACATCGCGAAAGCTCTCAATGTCTGACGTCGACATCGCGCCGCGTCATATCCCGAGCCTGATGGCGGAGGGTTGGCGGTCAATGGATTTCGAACCCTTTAGCGAGGGCGTGGAAATCTCGTGGATCAAGAAGGGCGATCCTGGGGTTGCCCTGTTGCGCTACGCCGCCGGTGCCCGGGTGCCCAAACACGTTCACACCGGGCTCGAGACGATCCTTGTCCTCGATGGCAGTCAAAGCGACGAACGCGGCACCTATGGCGCCGGGGCGCTGGTGCTGAACCCCGAGGGCTCGTCCCATTCGGTCTGGTCGAGCGACGGATGTGTCATCCTCATCGAATGGGAACGACCCGTTCGCTTCACTGACACCTGAGCCAACTAGTCGGCAAAACTCGAAGAGCTTGGTCTTAATGCCGGAGCTCCAATTGGCGAGCGATCTACTCTTTGGTAAATCCCATTATGAGATAAAATCAAACATTACAGCAGTTTATAAATTTTACTTAATGTTAAATGGGTGACAGCTTTCCGGCTTCCGTGCGGTTTGCTGACGCCTTAAGTGTTACAATAAATCTCTTGCATAGATTTAGTGTAACATGTAACCTCTAGAGAGCGACGAAAACCGGAGCCGGCAATTGGTCAATGCGCACATTCTTGATGGGGTCAGGACGCCCATCGGTAGATATGCGGGAATGCTATCGTCCGTTAGGACGGACGATCTCGCAGCCTTGCCGATCGCTGAACTCATGCGGCGCAATCCGGACGTGGATTTTACCCAGGTTGACGACGTTCTCCTGGGGGACGCCAACCAAGCGGGCGAAGACAATCGCAACGTAGCGCGCATGGCGGCGCTTCTGGCAGGGCTTGACGAAAGCGTGCCGGGTACGACGCTCAACCGGCTTTGTGCCTCAGGCATGGATGCGGTCGGCATGGCTGCGCGAGCCGTTAAGGCGGGCGATTACGTCCTGGCGATCGCCGGCGGTGTCGAGAGCATGAGCCGCGCGCCTTTCGTGATGCCCAAAGCGGAAGCGGGCTTTGCGCGGGCCAATGCGGTCTATGACACGACCATCGGCTGGCGTTTTGTGAACTCCAAAATGCGCGATGCCTACGGCACCCATTCGATGCCCGAGACGGCCGATAACGTGGCGGAAGACTACGGCGTGACCCGCGTCGACCAGGACGCCTTCGCGGCCCGGTCCCAGGCGCGCTACGCCGCGGCGGCCGAAGCAGGTTTCCTCGCCGATGAGCTAATGGCGGTCTCGATCCCTCAGCGGAAGGGCGAGCCCCTCAGCTTTGAGGCAGACGAGCATCCGCGACCCGGAACGGACGCGGAAAAGCTCTCAAAACTCAAAGGGGTTAACGGCCCCGAAAAGACCGTGACCGCGGGCAATGCATCGGGGGTCAATGACGGTGCCGCGGCTCTTCTTATTGGCAATGATGCTTTGGCGGAGACCCATGGCTCGCTCGCGCGCATTATTGGCATGGCGGCGGCCGGTGTCGCGCCCCGGGTGATGGGTGTCGGTCCCGTGCCTGCGGTGCGGAAGCTCCTAGACCGCACAGGCCTCACCATCGCCGATATGGATGTGATAGAATTGAACGAAGCTTTTGCCGCCCAAGGGCTCGCCGTGCTGCGCGAGTTGGGTGTGGCGGACGACGCGCCCCATGTGAACCCGAACGGCGGGGCGATCGCCTTGGGTCATCCCTTGGGCATGTCGGGGGCAAGGCTCGTGATGACGGCGGCCTACCAGCTCCGCCGGACGGGCGGGCGCTATGCCCTCTGCACCATGTGCGTTGGCGTTGGCCAAGGCGTGGCAATGATTTTGGAACGTACCTGAGAGGAACGCACCGATGTATGCGCAGATGATCAAATCCACAGGCAAAGGCGTTCAGTCCAAGGACGACATGACACCGGAAGACCGCGCCTTTCAGGAGCGGATCGATGCGGGTGAGAAGATCGAGCCGAAGGATTACATGCCTGACGGGTACCGGAAGAACCTAATCCGCCAGATCGGCCAGCACGCCCATTCCGAGATTGTTGGTCAATTGCCGGAAGGCAACTGGATCACTCGGGCGCCGACGCTCGAGCGGAAAGCCAACCTCTTGGCCAAGGTGCAGGACGAGGCGGGCCATGGGCTCTATCTCTACTGCTCGGCGGAGACGCTCGGCATCTCCCGCGACGAGCTATTCGAGATGCTCCATGACGGGCGGATGAAGTACTCGTCGATCTTCAACTATCCCACATTGACCTGGGCCGATATGGGCGCGGTTGGCTGGCTGGTGGACGGTGCTGCGATCATGAACCAAGTGCCGCTCCAGCGGACATCCTATGGGCCTTACGCCCGCGCCATGGTTCGGATCTGCAAGGAAGAGAGTTTTCACCAGCGCCAGGGCTTTCACATCATGATGGCGATGGTGAAGGGCAGCGAAGAGCAAAAGCGCATGGCCCAAGATGCGCTCAACCGGTTTTGGTATCCCGCCCTGATGATGTTCGGGCCGTCCGACAAAGACAGTGTCCATTCCGCCCAGTCGATGGCGTGGAAGATCAAAATGAACACGAATGATGAACTCCGCCAGAAATTCGTCGACGAAACCGCGCCCCAGGCTGAATATCTCGGCCTCACCATCCCCGACGCGGATCTCAAATGGAACGAAGAGACCGGCCATTATGATTTCAGCGAACCCGATTGGGATGAGTTCTTCGATGTGATTTCGGGCAATGGCCCCTGCAACGTTGACCGGTTGGCCGCGCGCAAGAAGGCATGGGACGACGGCGCCTGGGTCCGCGAAGCGATGGTTGCCCATGCGGAGAAAAAGCGCGCAACGAAGCTGGCGGCGGAGTAGGCGCGATGTCCAAGGAATGGCCCCTTTGGGAGGTGTTCATCCGTGGACAACACGGGATGTCCCACCGCCATGTTGGCTCGCTCCACGCCGCCGACGCGGAACACGCCATCAAAAACGCGCGCGATGTCTATACCCGCCGGAACGAGGGGGTGAGCATTTGGGTGGTGGAGGCGAACAATATCTCGGCGTCGAGCCCCTCGGAAAAGGGCCCGATGTACGACCCGGCGCGCGATAAGGTCTACCGGCACCCGACCTTTTACGACATCCCCGAAGACGTGGGGAAAATGTGATGTCGGAACACCTGTTCGAGTTTCTCCTCCGCCAGGGCGACAACGCCTTGGTCCTCGGCCACCGAACGTCGGAATGGTGCGGCACGGCGCCGGCCTTGGAAGAAGACATCGCGCTGGCCAATACGGCCTTGGATCTTATCGGTCAGACCCAGCTTTGGCTCGGCTATGCCGGAGAAGTGGAAGGAAAGGGGCGCGACGCCAATGGCCTGGCCTTCCTCCGCGACCCTTACGATTTTCGCAATGTGCTGATGCTCGAGGTTCCAAACGAGGATTTTGGTCGGACCTTGCTCCGTCAGTTTCTCTTCGACGCGTTCCAGGTGCCCTGGCTCTCAGCGCTTCAGGTTTCAAGCAACCAACGGGTCGCCGACATTGCCGCGAAGTCGTTGAAAGAAGCGCTCTATCATCTCGACCGTTCGGCCGAGACCGTTGTTGCCTTGGGCGACGGCACCGAAGAGAGCAATCACCGGATGCGGGCCGCGCTCGATTATCTTTGGCCGTATGCGGGCGAGGTTTTTGCCGATGACGACACTGACCGGGCCATGGCAGAGGCCGGTGTCGCGCCGCTGCCGTCTACCATGCGCGACGCCTGGGACAAAACGGTCGACGCGACCCTTACCGCCGCCCGTCTCGAGCGGCCAGAAAACGGCTTTGCCCATTCGGGCGGGCGCACCGGGTATCGGCACACCGAACATCTCGGCCATATGCTGGCGACGATGCAGGTGTTGCAGCGGTCTCATCCGGGGGCGGCATGGTGATGGGGCAGGCGCTCACAGAAGAGCAGGTCTGGGCTTGGCTCGACGATGTGCCAGATCCAGAAATTCCGGTGATCTCTGTGGTCGATCTCGGCGTCGTGCGCTCGGTTGAAACCAAGGGGCGCCATGTGAAAGTCACTGTCACCCCGACCTATTCGGGCTGTCCGGCCATGTCGATCATCGCCCTCGACATCGAAACGGCCCTGGCCAAGCGCGGCGTGGACAACCTTGAGCTTGAAACGCGCATCGCACCGGCCTGGACCACGGACTGGCTCTCCGACAAAGGCCGCGCGCGTTTGGAGGAATACGGGATCGCGCCGCCCCAACCGGCCGGCGGGCCCACCCGGTGCCCCAATTGTAAGTCAACGGCGGTGGAGCGTGTCAGCCAATTCGGCTCAACCCCCTGCAAGGCCCAATGGCGGTGCCAGGACTGCCTGGAGCCGTTCGACTATTTCAAGTGCATCTAGGGAAGGACACCGTGACCAACGCACCCGCATCACCCCAAACACTTGGTGACCCGCATGTCGCCCATGCGGCGATGCCGGAGCAGGACATTTCTGGCATGCAACTCGACATCGATTTCAATTCGATCCAGCTCGATGACGGCACGTCGCGCCTCCCATCGAAGCCCGTTCGGTACTCCTAGGTCAGTCCGATGGCGTCTTTTCACCCACTGACCGTCACCGACGTGGAGAAAACGATCCGTGATGCTGTCGTGGTGACCCTGAAGCCCGACGACCCGGACGCGTTCGTATTCACCCAAGGGCAGTATCTCACGTTTCGCCGCGACTTCGATGGAACGGAACTCCGCCGGTCCTATTCGATCTGCGCGGGAAAGAATGACGGGTTGCTCCGAGTGGGCATTAAGCGCGTCGATGGGGGGGCGTTTTCAACCTGGGCCAATAGCGAACTTGAAGTGGGCGACAGGCTCGATGCGATGCCGCCCATGGGCAATTTTTACGCCGCAACGGATGCGGATGCGCCCCACTACCTGGCCTTCGCAGGGGGCTCGGGGATCACCCCGGTGCTGTCGATCCTCAGGACAGCCTTGGTGGACGAGCCGGATGCGCGCTTCACCCTGGTTTACGCCAACCGCACCCTCAACACGATCATGTTCCGCGAGGAACTGGAGGATCTGAAGAACTTCTATCTCGGCCGATTGAACGTGATCCATATCTTGGAAGATGAGAGCCAGGAAATCGATCTCTTCCGAGGGCGCGTGGACGGAGCCAAATGCAAGGCCCTGTTCAACACCTGGATCGACATTGCGTCGGTCAACATGGCCTACATTTGCGGCCCCGAACCGATGATGTTGGCCATATCGGAGGCCCTTGAAGCCCATGGGCTCGCCAAGGCGCAGATCCGGTTCGAGCTCTTTGCGTCCTCCCAGCCTGGTCGGACCAAAACCCGGGCGCGCTCTGCCTCGGATACCGACAAGGGCGTCGAAGGGCTCGTCACGGTGGGCGGCGAAGCCCGGAGCTTGATCATTCCGGGGGCTACCAGCCTTTTGGACGCCGCTCTCGAAAACAATATCGACGCGCCCTACGCCTGCAAGGCCGGTGTGTGTTCTACTTGCAAAGCCAAGGTGTTGGACGGCGAAGTTGAGATGATCGCCAACCATGCGCTCGAAGATTACGAGGTCGAAGCGGGCTATGTGCTGACCTGCCAGTGCTTCCCGGTTTCCAACAAGAAGGTGGTCTTCAGCTACGACGAGACCGGCCACTAACCATCCCGACCCTGAAACACAAAAGGCCCGACGTTTCCGCCGGGCCATTGCCTTTCAGGGAGGTCTTAGCCGGCGGAGGCTTTGATCATGTCCGCACCCTTTTCGGCGACCATGTAGGTGGGTGCGTTGGTGTTCCCGGTGGGCACGATCGGCATGATCGAGGCGTCAATCACCCGTAGCCCATCAATGCCGTGAACGCGCAATTCGTGGTCGACCACCGCCATTTCGTCCCGGCCCATTTTGCAGGTGCCGACCTGGTGGTGGTAGGACTGAAGAGAGTTCCGCGCGTAATCGGCCAGGTCTTCGTCCGACTGCACCTCCGGCCCCGGATAGATCTCGCGCGTTGTGATCTCGGCCAAGGCGGGCTGGGCCGCGATCTCGCGCATCATCTTGATATTGGTGACGAGCGTTTGAACGTCGTACTCGGTTTCCAAAAGGTTCGGATCGAGTTCCAAGGGGTCGTCGATGCCGGGCCCGGTGAGGCGGATCTCCCCCCGGCTCGTCGGGCTGACCCCGCCTGCGCAGAGCGTGTAGGCGGCAGGCGTCACAGGCTCTTGGGTGTCCGCAGTATAAAGCGGGACATGGAAGAAGAGGGGCTGCATATCCGGCGCGGGCAGGCGCGAATCCGAGCGCATAAAGGCCTGGGCATGGAGCGGGATCACCGCGAGATTGGTCGGGGGCGGTACGTCGCCTTCATAGATCACCGGGGCAAGCGAATGGTCGTGGAGGTTTTTGCCCACGCCCGGAAGCGCGTGCTTTACGTCGATCCCATGGGGTTCGAGCTGTTCGGGGTCGCCGATGCCTGAGAGCATCAGGATATGGGGGCTCGCGATCGTCCCGCCCGACAGGATCACTTCGCGTGTCGCTTTAACACTGCGTGTCTCGCCCGCCTGGATGTAGGTCACTCCGGTGGCGCGGGTCCCTTCGAGTTCGACCTTGGCGACTTGCGCATTGGTCAAAAGGCTCAAATTCGGGCGTTCCAGCGCAGGGCGCAGGAAAGCCACAGCGCTCGAATGGCGCTTGCCGTCCTTCGTGTTCATTTGGGCGTAGTTCACACCTTCTGAATCGGCGCCGTTATAGTCTTCGTTGAATTCGTACCCGGCTTGGAGGCAGGCCTCGACGATCCGCTGGGTCGTCGGGTGTTTTTCGTAATCTGTCGTGACGCGGAGCGGCCCGCCCGTCCCATGATATTCGTTTTCACCCTGGTCGAAATCCTCGGACTTTTTGAAATAGGGGAGCACGCTCGCATAATCCCAGCCCGGGTTCCCCATATAGGCCCAATTGTCATAGTCGGATGCGTGGCCGCGCACATAGAGCATGCCGTTGATCGAGCCCGATCCGCCGACGACCCGACCGCGCGGCCAGTGGATTTCGCGGCCGTTGCAATGTTCTTGGGGCACCGTGAAATAGGCGTAATCGTATGCCGTGTTCCAGTTTTCGAGGAGGAGGAGCGGTGTTTCGATGGTCTCCACACCTTCTTCGGGCCCACCCGCTTCAATCAGCAGAACAGAGACGTCCGGATCCTCGGTGAGACGCGCGGCCAAAACACAGCCCGCCGATCCGGCTCCGCAGATGACGTAGTCGAACGTGCCGGTTTGCGCTTCGGCCGTGTTGACGGATGCGCCGTAGATCCCGGGTGCGACCAAGAGGACGCCTGACGCGATGGTTGTGGAGCCAAGAAAGTTCCGGCGGTTGATTTTCGATGTCATGGTTTTTCTCCCGGTTTCGGTTGGCCACGGCGAAGGCTTCGGCCTAAAGCATGCCGCTCTGATTATTGGAATTTTTACTAATGCGGCGCGCCGCGGATCCGGTCGCGCCGCCGTTTCAGCGTCAGGAAAACACGACCTGAATGTCGGTGTATTCCTGGAGGCCTTCCTCGCCGAATTCGACGCCGATACCTGATCTCTTCACGCCGCCGAAGGGTGCGTTGGGCTGGATCGCGCCGTGTTTGTTGATCCAAACCGAGCCGCATTCCATTCGGAGGGCGATTTCTTTGGCCTTGTCGATGTCGTTTGACCAGACCGACCCGCCGAGGCCGTTCTCGGATTCATTGGCCCGCGCAATGGCGTCGTCGATGTCTGAGTATTTGATGATCGGCAGGGCAGGCCCGAATTGTTCTTCGGCCACCAGCGGATCGTCATTGCCGAGATCGGCGATGATTGTTGGCGGGAAGAACAGGCCCTCTCCGGGATCGCCACCCAAAAGGACGCGGCCGTTTTCCTTGCCAGCATCGACGAGGCGTTTGACCTTGTCGAATTGCATTTGGTTTTGGACCGGCCCGAGGATGCTGTCTTCGGCCATCCCGTCGCCCACCGGTATGTTCTTTGCGAAGGCCACGAGCGCGTCGCACACTTCGTCATAGACGTCCTCGTGGACATAGAGCCGCTTCATCGCCGCACATGTTTGTCCGTTATTGATGAACCCGCCCCAGAAGAGACCTTCGGCGATTTGCTCGGGGTTCACGTCCGGCAAAACGATGCCGGCATCGTTGCCGCCCATCTCAAGGGTGAGGCGCTTCATGGTCTCTGCGGCTGAGCGCATCACCTTTTCGCCGGTCGCGCAGGAGCCGGTGAAGACGATCTTTCGAATATCGGGATGCGACGACATGGCCGCGCCCACCGATTCAGCGCCGTCGGCACCGGTCACGCAGTTCACAACGCCTGCGGGCAGAACCTCGTTCATGATCTCGACGAGGCGGATTGTGGAAAGGGGCGTGTATGGCGAGGGTTTGATGACCACGGTGTTGCCGGTGCGGAGGGCCGGCATGACATGCCAAATCGCAATCATGACCGGGAAATTCCAAGGGGTGATCGACCCGACGACGCCCAATGGCTTCCGGTAAAGCTCCACCCGGCCTTCATTATTGTCTTGGAGGACCTTCATCGGCAGCGACAGCGCGCTGGTATAGCCCGCCCAGGCGCCCGCGCCACCAATCTCCCAGCGGGAGCCGAGCCCGTTCAAGGGCTTTCCCTGTTCGGCCGTCACGAGTGCTGCGAGTTCCTCAGCGTTTTCCGAAATTTTGGCGGTCACCGCCTCGCAGGCCGCTTTGAGGTCTTCATCGCTTTGCGCGGACCATGCTGGAAACGCCGCATGCGCTGCGGCAACGGCGGCATCTAGGTCGGCCATTGAGGCTTCTGGCGCATGTCCCACGACACCGCCCGTAGACGGATTTTTGACGTCGAATGTCCGACTGGCGGCGACTTTCGCACCGTTGATGATCATGGAGTACGTCTCTGCCATGCGATTGACCTCCCTTTCGGCAATTTCGGCCGTGCTTTTCCGGCCGCTCCCTTACCGGGGCATTCTGAAGAGGCGGCGCCGGGAGGTCTTTGCAATGAGCGTCAGAAGTTATTGCATTGCGCGCCGATCGCTCGGGGCACAGCCGTGCCGGCGTTTGTATTGACGATAAAACGTTGAGAGGTCGCGGTATCCGCATTCGAAGGCGATGCGCGTTACCGACTGCTCGGCTTCGTCGCTGGCCTGGCCAAGCATTTCGCTCGCCGCATCCATCCGCGCGTCTTGGAGCCGTTTATGGGGGCTGCTCTTGATGACCGCGAAGGCGCGCTGGAGTTTTCGGAGGGACACCCCGGTGAGGTTTGCCAGATGGGTCGGCGAAAAGTCAGGGTCGGTAAAGTGCAACCCGATAAGATGCATCGCACGGTTAACGATCTCGCGGTCGGGATTGACCGAGCCACCCTCACCAAGGCTTCGATTGAAAAGATAGGCGCCGAGCACTCCGTAAAACGCCTCCGCCACATGGCCGAGATGGGGCGCGTCTCCTTCGATCAACTCAGACAGGATTGAGCGCATGGCCCGTGCCAATGGATCGCCACCGTTCACCGCGATACCGCCCCGGGCGCGTTTGCCAAACCGGTGCTTGGTCTCACTCCGCGGCAGGTGGAGCGACAATTGGTGGGACGCGCGGTTTTGGTAGATGAACGAAGAGGGCCGGGTGGAATCGACGAGGAACATGTCGCCGGGTTCGAGATAGGCAACGTCGTCACCTTGCTCCATGATCGCGGTGCCAGCGGTCTGCAATACAAGGAAAAAATGATTGCCCGGGTCGGTGGCGATATTGTCCGTCGTGCGGTGGATGGCCCTGGCACTTTGGCCCACAAAGGCAAGGTCGAGGCCCGCCTTTGACGTCGATGTCGCGTAGCCCGTCAGCTTTTCGGCCGGGTGATCGACATCAAATGCCCCGCAAATCGCCCGGAGATCGGACACGAACGTATCGGTTGGCCTCTCCTGCATGGTTGGTCGTGCGTCATACATCACAATCCCTCCCTAGATTGCTGGATGCGGTCTTTATGGTCCTCCGAACCCGAACACCCCCATCGGCAGCAAAAGTGCGAAGAATGGCAAGGTGATCAGGAACATAAGACGGATGATGTCGGCCGCCCAAAACGGCGTCACACCCGCAAAAATAGTCGCCGTTGAGACGTCTTTGACGACCGAACGGAGCACAAAGACGTTAAGGCCAATCGGCGGCGTGATGAGTGAGATCTCGGTCACCACGACCACGATGATGCCGAACCAAATGAGCGCCAATTCCCCCGTGAGATCACCCTCAAAAAACCCGAGCGACGCGATGAGTGGCGCGAATACCGGGACCGTCAGCGTGATCATCGAAAGGCTTTCAAATACCGCGCCCAAGAGGAGATAGATCACCACGATAATCGCCAGCACCGTGAAGGGCTCTAGCCCTGCGCTTTGGACTAAGGCGAGGAGATCCTCGGGCAGGCCTGCCCGGGTGACCAGCCGGTTGAAGATGTCGGCACCAATCAAAAGGACGAAGAGACCGACAGAGGTTTTGACCGTTTGGGCAAGGGCCTCGATCAAGCTCTTCCAAGTGAAACGCCCGATGGCGATCGAGATGAGGATCGCGCCAAATGCGCCCACGCCCGCGGCCTCGTCGGCAGTAAAGACCTGGCCGTAAATCCCTCCGATGATGATCACGAAAAGAACGAGAATGGGGATGACCCGGATGATGCTGGCCCGCGCTTCGCCCAATGACATCGGTGCCCCGGCCGGGCCCGCCTCGGGGCGGCGCCAGACGACGAAGGCCACCGCGCAAAGGTAAAGGAGGATCCCCAATATCCCCGGCAATATCCCGGCTAAAAAGAGCTTGCCGATCGATTGACCGGTGAGAAATCCGTATATGATCAATATGATACTCGGCGGAATTAGGATTCCCAATGTGCCCCCAGCCGCAACCGAGGCCGTCGAGAGGGAATCGTGGTAGCCAAATTTCCGCATCGAGGGCAGCGCGACCTGCGACATGGTTGCCGCGGTTGCGAGCGAAGACCCCGACACCGCCGAAAAGCCCCCGCATGCCAGGATCGTCGACATGGCCAGCCCGCCCGGCAACCGGCCCACGGCCGCGTAGGCGGCGCGGTAAAGGTCATGCGCCATCCCGCTCTGGGCGATGATCATTCCCATCAGTATAAAAAGCGGGATGACCGACAGCGGGTCATTTTGGGTCACGTCCAATATCGAATCCGCCGCCGGGCCGAGCCCCGCGGACCACCGCCAGTCGCGCAAATAGACGAAGCCGATTGCACCCACCGTGCCCATGGCAATGCCAATCGGGAGCCGAACAAGCACCAGTGAAATAACGATCGCAAAGGCGATGGACGAAATTATCATGTCTCGCCCCGGCCTTTGACGATCTTGGCGAGCATTGCCAGCAGAAGAAGAACGCCGCTTGCCAGAACGATAAAGGCAATGAGGTAGAGAAGCGGATATTTCGGCAAAAACAGCATCTCGCTCGCCGAGCCGCGGCTCAGAGCCTTTTCGGCCCGCTCCAATAGCCAGTAGCCCATCACTAAGAGGGCAATCGACGAGACCAGTTCGACAATGCGGTCGCGCCAAAACCCGGCCCGGCCGGAAATGAAACCGTCGAGAAGATCGACGTCAATCTGCTCTCCGCGCAAGGTCACGACCGGAAAGGCCAGAAAGATCGAGCAGGCCAAAAGGATTTGCGCAATGTCCTGACGGCCGAAGATCGGCGCGTTCAGAAGATAGCGGCCGATGACTTCCACCACCGTGAGGCCCATCAAAGCTGTTAGGCAAAGCGCGCTGAGAATAAGACAAATCCGGGCGAGCCACTGGCCCGCCCTTGTGAGAGCCGCGCCCATGTTTAGTTGCTGTACTCAGCCATGGTTTCGCGGATCAATTCGAGAGCGGCCTCGGCGTCGACGCCCTTTGCGGCCACTTCTTCAAGCACGGATTGCTGAATATCAGGAACGATGGCTTCAAATCTGGCTGCGGCATCGCCTTCAAGATCAATGACTTGTCCGGTGCTCATCTGAGCGTCGAGGCCGCGTTTGTGGCCCTCATCCCAAGCGCCACCGGCGAATGCGGAGAAGTCTTCACCCAATACGGCCTGGATCGCCGCGGCATCCTCCTGGCCAACGGAGTCGAGAAACTCTTCGCTCATCACGATAGAAAAGGAGCCCCGATAAAAGCCGCCGGGCACCCTGTAGGTGAAGGGCAACACTTCGGTGAGGCGCAGGATCGCGATGGTGTCGCCGGGAAAGAACGTTCCGTCAGCCACGCCGTTCGATACGGTTTCGTAGACCTTTGGTGCGGCCACTTGCACACCGGCCATGTCGAGCCCCGCCAATACATCGCCCATCACGCCACCGCCGGATCGGATTTTGAGCCCGGCCACCTCGTCGAGGGAGCTTACTTCTTTCGACAGATGCAACATGCCCGGCGCATGGACCATCATCGCAACCGGAACGACACCGTCATGCTCGTTGGCCGCACCGAGAATGTTCTCATGGGCGCGCCAATGGGCGGCCGATGCGGCGGCTGAATCGCCTTCGAGGCCCGGGATCTCGATGAGCTTCGTGGTCACAAAGCGCCCGGGATTATAGCCGTGAAAGATCCAAGCCGCATCCGCACCACCGTCTTCGATCAGATCGGCTTGGGAGGGCGGAGAGGCGAGATTGTATTCGATCTTGCCCGTCACCCGGCCTTCGGTTGCCTCTTCAATCCGGCTGATGAATTCCGGCCAGACGATTTCGTTCATGATGTGAGTGGGCGGCAGCCAGGAGGAGACCACCATTGTCTCTTCTGCCCAAGCCGTCGTCGCGAAGGCAGTCAGCGCTGCCGCCGTGAATAGGGTGTGTTTCATTTTTCTCCTCCCTGATTGCGGGCGTTTTCCGCCCAATTGAAAGAGCACGCTTCTAGCGCGCCCTTTCGGTAAGTTGTTCAACGTTATTTGCTGCGTTGGCGCTGCCCATGATGCCGTTCAGCGTCAGGTTCGCGATAGATCCGGCATAGGCGATCCGGGCCTTTCGGTCTGCTTTGGGGTTCCACATATAGAACCAATTGACCATGCCGAAGACCGACATCGTCGCGTTGCGGCACTCCTCTCGGTTCGTGCTTAGAACTTCCGGCGCACACTCCCTCAGCACATCCGAAACCGCATTCACCAGGTCGCGTTGATAGTCCTTGAGGATTTCCTGTTGCTCTAAGCTGAGGAGCGGCAGGCCTTCGCTCTGGATCTTATGCTGGTGGTCCATGCCTTCGTAGGCCAGGAGAAATTCACGGCAGAGAATATGGAGCTGCGCGGCGGGCGGCTGGGTCGAAAAATCCAGCCCGCGAATGCGGTCGCGAAGCTCCGAGAGATAGCTGTCGAGGATGTCGAACACGACCTCGTCCTTGCTCGCGTAATAGTGGTAGATATTCGCTTTCGAGATCCCGCAAGCCTTTGCGACTTCGTTCATTGAGGCACGTGCGATACCCTCGCGCGCAAAGACCTCCGCGGCCACATCCAAGATGTGGCGGCGCTTGGCGTCGTGATCTTTCGCAATGGTGCGGACCACGTGACTTACTCCTTCGGACGGTTGTCGATGACGCGGCGGGCTTTGCCTTGGCTCCGCTCGACGCTACCCGGGGTGCCGACCGCAACTTTGCAGGACACTCCGACCACGTCTTTGATTTTCTTCTGCAACTGAGCGGCGATTTGGGCGCGGGCGTCGTCGGATGCGGCACCCTCGGCCGATTCGACGTTGACGGCCATGGAATCCATGCGGCCGCTCCGCGACAATTCGATCTGAAAGTAGGGGGCAAGCTCCGGCATGGCCAACACCTGCTCTTCGATCTGGGTCGGGAAGACGTTGACCCCCCGGAGAATGATCATGTCATCCGAACGCCCGGTGATTTTCTCCATCCGCCGCATGGAGCGGGCGGTACCGGGCAAGAGCCGGGTGAGATCGCGCGTGCGGTAGCGGATCATCGGGAGGCCTTCTTTGGTGATCGTGGTGAACACCAGTTCACCCATTTCGCCGTCCGGCATTACTTCGCCGGTATCAGGGTTGATGATCTCGGGATAGAAATGGTCTTCCCAGATATGGAGGCCGTCTTTGGTCTCGACGCATTCATTCGCGACGCCAGGCCCAAGGATCTCGGAGAGACCGTAAATGTCGACGGCGTGCATATCGAAGGCCTTCTCGACCTCGGCGCGCATGGAGTTGGTCCAGGGTTCTGCGCCGAATATCCCCACCTGAAGGGAGCATGCGCGCGGATCAATTCCGGCCTTTTGGTACTGCTCGAGAATGTTCAGCATGTAGGACGGCGTCACCATGATCGTCGTCGGCTTAAAGTCCTCGATCAGTGTGACCTGGCGTTCGGTCATCCCGCCTGACACCGGCACGACGGTGCAGCCAAGGCGCTCGGCCCCGTAATGGGCGCCCAACCCGCCGGTAAACAGCCCATAGCCATAGGCGATATGGGCGATGTCGCCGGGGCGGGTCCCGCTGGCGCGCATGGAGCGGGCCACCATGTCCGCCCACATATCAAGATCGCCCTGGGTGTAGCCCACCACGGTCGGTTTGCCGGTGGTGCCCGAGGAGGCGTGGACGCGCGCGATCTGGTCCCGGGGGACGGCAAACATGCCGAACGGATAGTTCTGGCGGAGGTCGTCTTTCACCGTGAACGGGAATTTCGCAAGATCGGCGAGGTCCCTTAGGTCTGAGGGATGCACGCCCTTTGCGTCGAACCGTTCGCGGTACATCGGAACGTTCTCATAGGCATGGGCCAGCGACCATTTCATCCGCTCCAATTGCAAGGCTCGGATCTCATCGATCGACGCGATTTCAATCGGATCGAGGATGTCTGGGCTGGGTGTCAGATCTGCCATGGCGTTCATATCTAGCTTTCTTCTTCGTCGAACAGCGTGCCCTTCACGCGGCGCGACCCCCCTCTGAATGCGGCGATGCGCTTGCCGTCTTTGGTGGCCACCGACACGTCATAGATGCCGTTTCGGCCGACGAGACTAACCTCGCGCGCTTCGGCGATGAGTACGTCGCCCGACATGGCCGGGGCGATGTAAGTAATCGAATTGTGTTGGGCGACGGTGGATTGGTTGCGGCTGTTGCAGGCGAAAGCAAAGGCGCTGTCGGCGAGGGAATAGATCACGCCGCCGTGGCAGATCCCGTGGCCATTGGTGTGATGCTCGGCGACAGTGAGCGACAGCGTGGCACGCCCTTCCCCCACCTCGTCGAGCGACATTCCCATCCAGGCACTGGCCCGGTCGTCGCTCCACATGGCGGCGGCTGACCGTTCGGCGCGAATTTTGGGGGTCATATTCATCGGCCAAAAAATTCCGCTGGGCGTTTTTGCAGGAAGGCGGAGACGCCCTCGGCGTAATCGGCCGTGTCACCGCAGGTTTTCTGAAACTCGGCCTCGAGGACGAGTTGGGCCTCGAGGGTATTTGTGGCCGCGGCGGCAATGGCGCGTTTGGTATGGGTCAGCCCGACGGTCGGGCCGTTGCCCAAACGTTCGGCAAGGGCGCGCGCCTCATCCATCAAGTCCTCGGCCGGGAGCGCTTTCCAGATCAGGCCCCACGCCGCCGCGTCGGAGGCGGGGAGTGGCTCTCCGGTCATGGCCAAGGCTTTGGCGCGCACCGGTCCGAGAAGACGCGTGAGATGCCAGGATCCGCCCGCATCGGGCACGAGCCCCACATGGGCAAAGGACTGAATGAACTTCGCCGTATCGGCTGCCAAAACGATGTCTGATGCAAAGGCCAGATTGGCACCCGCGCCCGCGGCCACGCCGTTAACGGCAGAGATCACCGGCATGGGCGCATCGCGGAGAGACCGGATGAGGGGGTTGTAAAACTCCGTCAATGTGCGGCCGAGATCGGGCTTGCCGTTCATCTTTGCTGGATCCCGGTCGCCGAGATCTTGGCCTGCGCAAAAGCCGCGCCCCGCACCTGTCAGCAAGATTGCCCTCTTGCCGTCCTTCAGGGCGGCGTCGAGTTTGGCACTGAGGGCCCGATGCATCTCATCAGTGAAGCTGTTCAGCCGGTCTGGACGGTTGAGGGTCAGCTCGACCCATGTCCCGTGATCCTGCTCCAAAACCGTATCGGACACCAAACTCTTCCTTGCCAACCGATCCACTTGTCTCTTATCCTTAATGATAAACCGACCGGTTGGTCAATAGTTCTTTGAGGGCTTTCAGATGGACCCAAAAGTCGCGGTAAAGGTGGATGGCGATATTGCTTGGGTCACGATTGACAGCCCCCCCGTCAACGCGACATCGGCCGCCGTGCGCCGCGGGCTATTGGAAGCAGTTGAGGCCGTTCAAGGCTCTCGCATCGCCGTGCTTGCATGCGCGGGTAAGACTTTTATCGCAGGCGGCGACATGTCCGAGTTTGACGCCCCGCCCGTGCTGCCCCATTTACCCGATGTCGTTGATGCGATTGAGAAAAGCCCGACGCCTTTTGTGGCTATGCTCCATGGGACGGTGCTGGGCGGCGGGCTTGAGATTGCCATGGCTTGCGCCGCTCGGGTGGCGAAGCCCGGCACGCGGTTTGGCCTTCCCGAGGTCCATATGGGTATTATCCCAGGGGCCGGTGGTACCCAACGCGCACCGCGACTTTTGGGCTGGCAAATTTCGGTCGACATGGCGTGCATGGGCCAACTCAAAACCGCGGATGAAATGCTTGCGGCCGGAGCGATCGACGCCGTCTCTGACGAACCGAAGGCGCTGATCCCAGGTTGGTCTTTCCCATCGCGCCCGCCGGTTTCCGAGCGTCCCGCCCCCCCGCTCACAGCAGAAGACCAGCTCAAATATTCCGAAACTGTCGCGGCCAAAGCTAAGGGGCGACAGGCGCCGCCCAAGGCGCTTGAGGCCCTCTTCTGGGCGCAAGAGCCTTTCTCGAACGGCCAACGAAAGGAGCGCGCCCTCCATCTCGATATGCGAAACTCGGAGGAGAGCGTGGCCCTCCGCCACGTCTTTTTCGCCGAGCGACGGGTCGCCAAACCGAAGATCATCGCCGATGTCGCACCGGCGCCGGTTAAGCACATCGCAATTGTCGGCGGGGGTCTGATGGGGTCGGGCATCTCCACGGCCTGTCTTAATGCGGGTTACAAAGTGACTGTGATCGAGCAGGACAGGGCCGCGGCCGAGACTGCGCGCGAGACGGTCGATCGGAACCTCAAGGGCGGCGTGAAGCGCGGGAAATTCACCGAAGACGAATACCAAGCGCGGCTCACGGAGCTGACGACTACGGATAGCTACGCCGATGCCGCCGAGGCGGATTTGGCGATTGAAGCCGTGTTCGAGGACCTGACCGCCAAGCAGCGTGTCTTTGAGAGCCTCGCTTCGGTCCTGCCAAGCTCGGCCATTCTGGCCACGAACACCTCCTATCTTGACCCGAACGATATCTTTCAATCGGTCGAGAAGCCGGCGCGCTGCCTCGGCCTTCATTTTTTTTCGCCCGCCAACATCATGAAGCTTGTCGAAGTGGTGCGGGCGGAAAAGACCGCTCCGGAAACGCTCGCAACAGGTTTTACTCTCGCGAGGTCGATGGGGAAAATTCCTGTTCTGTCGGGCATTTGCGAGGGCTTCATCGGGAACCGGATACTGGCGGCTTACCGCCGGGCGGGCGAATACATGCTGGCGGACGGCGCGATGCCCCACGAGATCGACGGGGCGATGCGCGTCTTCGGCATGGCGATGGGTCCCTTCGAGGTTCAAGACCAGGCCGGTCTTCAAATCGCCCATGACAATCGCCGCCGCCAAGACGCCACGCGCCCTGCGGAAGAACGCTATATCCCGCTCCTCGACCAGATCTGCGAGATGGGCCGGTTTGGTCAACGGAGCGGTGCGGGGTGGTACAGCTACGCCGAGGACAGCCGTAAACCGGAACGCGATCCTGTCGTCGAGAAATTGATCCGCGACTATTCCGACAGCATCGGCATCACGCGGCGCCACTTCACCGCCGATGAAATCCAAACCCAACTCCTCGCCGCCATGGCCAATGAAGGCGCAAAAATCGTGGCCGAGGGGATCGCCGAAAGCCCGGCCGCGGTCGATGTGGTCAAAACCGCCGGCTATGGCTTTCCCCGCTGGCGCGGCGGACCCATGCACTGGGCCGACAGCGTCGGGGCCCCAACGATCAGCCGAGCGCTCACGGAACTTGAAACCGCCAGTCCAAACTCTTGGACCCGCGCCGACATTTTTAAAGACGAGAAGGTGCCATCGATATGAACGTCATCGACACCAAAACTATTCTGGACATCAAAAGCTTCGCCGCTGGCGAATGGGTTGTCCCGGACGATGCGGCGCGCCCGATCTATTCGGCCATCGACGGGTCTGAGATCGCGCGGGCGGGCAATGGCGGGCTCGATACCGAAGCGATGCTCGATTACGGGCGGCGGGTCGGCGGCCCGGCCCTGCGGGCCATGACGTTCCATGACCGGGCCAAGATGCTCAAGGCGTTGGCTCTCCATTTGGCCCAACACAAAGACGCCCTTTACGATCTGTCCTTTTCCACCGGTGCCACGCAAAAGGACCACCTGATCGATATCGACGGCGGTATCGGCACGATGCTCGTCTATGCGTCCAAAGGTCGGCGCGAGATGCCCAATGACACGATTTATCTCGATGGCGGCGTCGAAATGCTGTCGCGGAAAGGGACGTTCCTCGGCCAGCACATTTGCACGCCGCTCCGGGGCGTCGCGGTTCATATTAATGCGTTCAACTTCCCGGTCTGGGGCATGTTGGAAAAACTCGCCCCGACTTTGCTCGCCGGTGTCCCCGCCATCGTCAAACCGGCGACGGCCAGTTGCTATGTCACCGAATTGGCCGTGCGCATCATGGTCGAAAGCGACATTTTACCTAACGGCGCGCTCCAGCTTGTGGCCGGGGGTCTCGGCGACATGTTGGACAGGCTCACCAATCAGGACGTGGTGAGCTTCACGGGCTCGGCCGATACAGCGCTAAAGCTCCGGTCATCGCCGCATCTTTTGTCGAATTCCATTCGGTTCATCGCCGAGCAAGACAGTCTCAACGCGTCGATCCTCGGCCCCGATGCCGAGCCGGGAATGCCGGAATTCGACCTCTTCGTCAAAGAAGTGACCAAGGAAATGACAACGAAGGCCGGTCAGAAATGCACCGCCATCCGGCGCATCATCGCCCCGGAAGACCGTGTGCCTGCCGTGATTGAGGCCCTCCGCGCCAGCCTTGCCAAGGCCAAGATTGGCGATCCCCGCGATCCTAGCACGCGGATGGGCGCCTTGGTCTCGGCGGCGCAAAAGGCGGACGTTTTGGAAAAGGCCGCGCTTATCGGAGAAGAAGCGGCACGGGTTTTCGGCGATCCGGACGATTTCGACGTGGAAGGGGCCGACGGCGCCACCGGCGCCTTCGTTCCCCCAATGCTCTTTCATTGCAACTGGCCCGATCAAGCCGATAGAGTTCACGAGGTGGAAGCGTTCGGTCCGGTCTCGACAATCATGCCCTACCGCGACCTCGACCATGCCATCGAGCTCGTCAATCGAGGGCAGGGGAGCCTTGTGGCTTCTGTGATTACCCATGACCCACAGGTTGCCCGTGAGGTCGCTTTTGGGGCCGGGCCCTTCCACGGACGGCTCTATTTCAACAACCGCGACAGCATGGCCGAAAGCACCGGACATGGGTCACCATTGCCCCATATGGTCCATGGCGGGCCGGGCCGCGCGGGTGGCGGAGAGGAGATGGGCGGTGTGCGAGGCGTGATGCACTACATGCAGCGGACCGCGATCCAGGGTAGCCCAGACATATTGAGCGCGATCGGGCGGAAATGGGTGCCTGGGGCGACGGAGCATTTTAAGCCCGACCACCCTTTCACGCGGACATTCCACGACTTGGAAATTGGCGAGACGATCCACACCGAACCGCGCCGCGTCACGATGGAAGACATCGAGTATTTCGCACAATTCACAGGCGATACGTTCTATGCCCATATGGATCAGGCCGCGGCGGAGCGTAACCCTTTCTTTCCGGGGCGCGTGGCCCACGGGTATCTTCTTTTGTCGTTCGCCGCGGGGCTATTCGTTCAACCCGATGAAGGCCCTGTCCTGGCGAATACCGGGCTCGACAATCTTCGGTTCATGCAGCCGGTCGAGGCCGGTGACAGCATCAAAGTCCGCCTCACGGTCAAACACAAAACGCCCCGCAACGATGAATATGGCGAGGTGCGCTGGCACGTTACGCTCACCAATCAAGACGATGATCTTGTTGCAGAATATGAGCTTCTGACAATGAACGCCTACCGGGCCGGCGCATGAAGTAGCTGCCACCGTCTGGTGCCTGACAATGCGACCATGATAGGTTTGCCGCGCAAATTTAACCCGCGTGGTGCCCCTTGGAGCAATCCGACGATCTGATTGCCGACCTGATCGCACTCGATACGATCAAGACCTGGTCGCTCATCGTTACGCTCTTTGGCGATTACCAAGGCACCCGTCTTTCGGGCAAAGACATTCGCACCTTTCTTGAGCCACTTGACCTTAAGCCTGAGGCGATCCGCGTGGCCCTGCATCGCCTGAAGCGAGATGGCTGGATCGGGTCGGCCAAGTCAGGCCGCGAGGTGCAATATAGTCTGACGAAAAAGGGACGCACCGAGACCATGGCGTCTTATTCAGACGTCTATCGGCAAGATGCAAAATATCCCAATGGTTGGCACGTTTTCCTATTCGACCATGACGACGACCGGCGCCGCATCGGGACAAATTCAATTCATCTCGGGCCGAACCTTTATTTGGCACCGGAGACGTCAGAGACGCCCAGTGCGGGCCATCTGACGTTATCGCTTGAAACCGATCTCCTACCGCTCTGGGTGCAAAAACGGATCGTGGGCGAGGACACTTTGAAAATCGCCGAAGACCTATTGCGAATGGCCCATAGGTTTGAATGCGAGCTCAATGGCGCAAGCGAATTGCGCATCGCGTTGGTTCGGATGCTCTTTCTTCACCATTGGCGCAAAATGGCGCTGAGACCGGCGTGCTGGGCCCATGTCAGTTTGGTGCCGGACGGTCCAATTGCCGGTTGTCACAAAGAGATCACCGAGATTCTAGCACAGACACAGCACCTCGATCCGCGAACGGCCACCGGGTAGCCGACCGAGTTTTGCCTTCAATTAACGGCTCCTGGCCTAGAAGGAGGGTCAGTGTGATGCGTCCGATGGTGGTTTCTGGCTTGCGCCAGCGATGGGCTTTCCCTAGAAGACGCTGACATTTTTTTGGGCTGCGCGGGCGTCGCCCCGGCCCAGGCCACACAGGAAGAGCGATGGAAGTTACCGAGACCCTGAATGACGGGCTAAAGCGCGGTTATCAAATCAAGATTCCGGCGTCGGAGCTTGACAAGAAAGTCGTCGAAAAGCTCGAAGAGGCGCGGCCTGAGATCCAACTCAAGGGCTTCCGCAAAGGTAAGGTCCCGCTGCCATTGCTGCGCAAGCAATTCGGCCCGCGGCTCCTAGGCGAAGCCATGCAAGAGACAATCGACGGGGCCATGTCGTCCCATTTTGAAGCGTCCGGCGACCGGCCGGCCCTCCAACCCGAGGTCAAGATGACCAATGAGGATTGGAAAGAGGGCGACGACGTGGAAGTCGAGATGTCCTATGAAGCGCTGCCGGAGGTGCCCGAGGTTGATCTTGCCAAGATCAAGCTCGAAAAGCTCGTCGCCGCGCCTGAGGATTCCGAGATCGACGAAGCGCTGCAAAACCTCGCTGAAAACGCTCAGAATTTTGAGGATCGCAAAAAGGGCACCAAGGCCAAGGACGGTGACCAAGTGGTGATGGACTTTGAAGGGTCGATCGACGGCACGCCGTTCGACGGCGGTGCGGCGGAGGATTACCCGCTGGTGCTGGGATCAAACTCCTTCATTCCAGGCTTCGAAGAACAATTGGTGGGCGTCAAAGCTGGCGAGGACAAAGAGGTCAAAGTCGACTTTCCCGAAGAGTATCAGGCCGCAAATCTGGCCGGGAAATCGGCGGTTTTCGCGTGCAAAATTAAGGCCGTGAAGGCGCCGGCGCCGGCCGCGATTGACGATGAACTCGCCAAGCGTTTCGGGGCAGAGGATCTTGAAGGTCTCAAGACGCAAATAACCGAACGCCTCGGTTCCGAATATGGCCAAGCGGCGCGCGCGGTGATGAAACGTCATCTTCTCGACGCTCTGGACGATAAGGTTGCGTTCGATTTGCCGCCGAGCCTGGTCGAGGCGGAGGCCAAGCAGATCGCCCACCAGCTTTGGCACGAAGATAATCCGGACGTGGAAGACCACGATCACCCCGAGATCGAGACGACTGGTGAGCATGAGAAACTTGCCGAGCGCCGAGTTCGGTTGGGGCTCCTCTTGGCGGAACTCGGTCAGAAGAACGAAATCGAAGTCTCAGATGCCGAAATGACCCAAGCGGTCATGACCCAAGCGCGCCAATATCCTGGCCGCGAGCGAGATTTCTTTGAATTCGTTCAAAAAAACCCTGGTATGCGTCAGCAAATCCAGGCGCCGCTTTTCGAAGATAAAGTGGTCGATTTCGTTTTCGAATTGGCCAAAGTGACAGAAAAGAAAGTGTCGAAAGACGAGTTGCAAAAAGCACTTGAGGCGATCGAAGACGAATAGGCGCGAGCCGTTCAAACAGAGACCCGGCCCTGGGGCCGGGTCTTTTTTTTGCCGGTTAGAAGTCGCCTCGAAGTACACCGAGTTTGGCGGCGTGAACATCGGCGCGGCTGATGCCAATGTCGCGCAGTAGGTATTCGGGCAAACCGTCGAGCTTCTTGTATTGGGTCAGGTGGACGTGGCGGCGTTGGGCGCGGGCGACCCTGTCTGCAATCCAAGCGGTCGCCAGTGCAAAGACGCTGCCGGCTTTGAGCGCCACGCTGGACGATTGCGGGGAAGTGCGCAGCTGAGTGAATGACATGTCTTTTCCTTTCAATGATTTGGCCGGGTAATTCGGCCGAACGGTAGGGTTCCCGGCCGAGGTCGGGTTGGGGGAAAGTTGGGTTTCAGGGATGGATGGTGGGACAGCGAGACCCGCTTAGTCGGGTTCGGTGTCCATGGGTTTGTGGTGTTTCATCTGCGGTCTCGTTCGTGGCTGACGTGTCGTCGTTGCAGGCAATATCGTCCGGCCTGCGAACGAAGTGATCGCGACTTTTGCGTTCCATGCAGTTATTTCTCGCAATTTTTCAAAATTAATGCGATTTTTTCGCATGGAGCGCGAAGAAGCCGAAACCACCCCACCGCTTGGCCCGGAAGAACTTGACCGGTTTGACCGCCAGATCCTCTCGCTCCTTTCCGTGGATGCACGCCGCACCGGTGAGCAACTCTCAGACCTCGTCGGCCTGTCTCCGGCAGCATGTTTGCGCCGCGTGCAACGGCTTCGGGCCACGGGGGTCATCAAGAAAGAGATCGCCGTTATCGCACCCGGGCACATAGAAGAGACCACGGTTTTTGTCGTTCTCGTGGAAATCGAACGCCACAATCCGCAATCGATCGATGCGTTTGCCAAAGTGTTGCGGTCACGCCGTCAGGTGGAACGGATTTTCTCCGTCACCGGGGAGGCCGATCTGGTTTTGATTATGCGGTGCGCGTCCATGGGGGCCTTTGCGGCATTCGCGGAGACCTATTTCGGCACGTCTCCGGTGGCGGGCTATGAGACCTTAGTGGTGTTCCGCGAATACCCGGCGGATGGCGGCCCGGAATAACCCCCAAAAGAAAAGCCGCGCACGGGGCGCGGCCTTTGGGATCTTGTGACGTCGCGGGTCAGTTCTCTTCTTCGCCGTCGGGCTGGGTGCCCCCATCGCCTTCCGGCACGTCCACCGGTCCTGTATCCTCGTCGCCCCGCGTATCGAGCTCTTCGAGTTCGGCCGCACCGATCTCGTCGAAAAGCTGTGCCAGCTCTTCTTGCTCAAGGGCTTCTTCTTCGGCCTGTAGCTCTTGGATCGTCTTACCCTGGGCTTGCAACTCGGCTTCTTCGCTCGATCGGGCCACGTTCAAGGTGATCGTCGCATCGACCTCGGGGTGAAGCGTCACGGTGACGGCATGGAGCCCCAGCTCTTTGATCGGAGCGGTCAGCGCGACCTGTTTCCGGTCGAGGCTGAAGCCCGCTTCGGTCGCAGCGTCGGCCGCATCCCGGGTCGAGACCGACCCGTAAAGCGAGCCGCCATCGGAGGCCGAGCGGATGACGACGAATTGCTGGCCGTCGAGCCGACCCGCCAAATCCTCGGCTTCTGATTTGGATTCGAGGTTCCGGGCTTCGAGTTGCGCCTTTTGGGCTTCAAAGCTCTTCACATTGTCTTCCGACGCCCAGAGCGCCTTTTTCTGCGGCAGAAGAAAGTTCCGGGCATAGCCGTCTTTGACGGTGACGATGTCGCCCATCTGCCCGAGCTTCGCGACCCGTTCGAGAAGAATAACTTGCATCGGTCCCTCCTACTTCACGGCGTAGGGCAAGAGCGCGAGGAACCGCGCCCGCTTGATTGCCCGGGACAATTCGCGCTGCTTTTTCGCCGAGACGGCCGTGATCCGGCTGGGCACGATTTTGCCCCGCTCGGAAATGTAACGCTGCAGGAGCTTGGTGTCTTTGTAGTCGATCTTGGGGGCGTTATCACCGGAGAAGGCGCAAACCTTGCGGCGGCGGAAAAACGGTTTTGCTGCCATGGGGGCCTCCTATCGATCGCCGCGGCGGTCGCCGCGTTCTTCGTTCTTTTTCATTTGCACCGACGGGCCCTCGGCGTGTTCATCGACCTTGATGGTCAGAACGCGCATCACGTCTTCATGGAGGCGCATCAGGCGCTCCATTTCCTGGACCGCCGGGGCCGGCGCGTCGGTTTTGAGGAACGCATAATGGCCCTTCCGGTTCTTGTTGATCCGGTAGGCCATCGTTTTGACGCCCCAATATTCGCTGTCGACCAACTGGCCGCCATTGTCAGCCAAAACGGTTCCGAAATGTTCGATTAAGCCCTCCGCCTGGGTCCCGGAAAGGTCCTGGCGGGAGATGAACACATGCTCGTAAAGCGGCATGGTGTCTCCAATATCTAAGGCACATTTCAAAGGCGGGCGATCTCTCTTCCGCTGCCCATCCACGAGAGCTGTGCCGTTTCATCGTTGCGGAAGAGTGGGTGGTATACACGGGCCCCTGCCATTTGCAAGCCCCGTATTGGTCCTCGTATTGACCGGGTTTCGGCCTCGGATTGACCCGCAATTGTTCGCCCCACGCCCGAAATTCGCCCCCTTGTCCTGGTTTTGTCTGCGAAACGTTAACGAAGGTTGGATTGATGAGCGAACCGAGGATCACACTTTATCCCGCCCGCCGCGACGCATCGAGCGTTCCGGTCACGGAAACCCATTGGGGGTACATTCTCCGCGAAGCCGAGCGGCCCTGGGGCGGGGTGGCCTTGGCGGAGGCGAGTTGTCGGTTCCTGGGACTTGTCCTTGTTATCGCGGCCTATGCCCAATGGCTGATCCCCGCATCGCTTTTCCCGTCTGACCCTCTCAGCACCAAGATCTCCCTGTCGATCATCCTCTCGGTCGGGGGCGCCGGTGTTTATTATTTGGCCAATCGGGGCCTCCGGCGTGAAGTCCAAGTGGACACGGCCGAGCGCCAAGTGCGGTTTGCCCGGCGGAGTGTGAGGGGGCGGCCCAATGTGATCCGAGTGGTGCCGTTCGAGGCGATTTCCGGCGTGTTTGTGAACCGACGGGAAGGCGGCGCAGAGCTTTGCCTCCGGCTCGAAGGGTTCGACACATCGGTGCGTTTGGCCAGCGGTGTGGAGCGAGATCTCAATCTTCTCCACGCAAGGCTCTGCCGCGATTTCAAGACTGCCGAGCAGCGGATGGAGGCGCGTCTGGGGATAGAGCGGGCCCGCTTGGTTCCGGTGCGCCTTGGCCAACGGCGGGTCGCCAACGGGTGAGCCGTCTTGTGCGGGCCATGAGGGAAGGTTAGACCCCCCGAAAAACCAATCGGGGGGCACATGCGCGCATTCATTTTTCCCGGCCAAGGGGCTCAAACGATTGGGATGGGTCAGGCTCTGGCCGAAGCCTATCCGGCGGCCCGCGAGATCTTTGACGAAGTGGATGCCGCCCTGGGCGAGCCTTTGTCTGACCTTATTTGGCAGGGAGATCCCGACACGCTGACCCTCACCGAGAATGCCCAACCCGCCCTGATGGCCACGTCGCTTGCCACGCTGCGCGCGCTCCAGGCCGAGGGGGTCTCGATTGACCACGCGGCGTTTGTGGCGGGCCACTCCTTAGGTGAATATTCTGCCCTTGCCGCCGCTGGAGCCCTCGATGTGGGCGATGCGGCCCGCCTGTTGCGGGTGCGGGGCAAAGCCATGCAGGCGGCGGTGCCCGTGGGCGAAGGGGCCATGGCGGCCATCCTTGGATTGACGCTCGATGAAGTGAACGAGGTCGCGGACGCGGCGGCGGACGGCGAGGTTTGCGTGGCCGCCAATGACAATGATCCCGCCCAGGTCGTTGTGTCGGGTCATCTCGAGGCCGTGGCCCGGGCCACTGAGATTGCCAAGGCCAACGGGGCCAAGCGGGCGCTCATGCTGCCGGTTTCGGCGCCGTTTCACTGTGAGCTGATGGAGCCGGCGGCCGAAGCGATGGCGCAGGCCTTGGCCGAAGTCGATATTGCGCGCCCCGCCGTGCCTCTCGTGGCCAATGTCTTGGCCCATGACATATCCGATCCGGGTACGATCCGGGCGCTTCTGGTCCAGCAGGTCACCCACCGGGTGCGCTGGCGGGAAAGCGTTGAATGGATGGCCGAGCACGGCGTGTCGGAGTTCTGGGAGATCGGGGCGGGCAAGGCCCTGTCGGGGATGGTCCGCCGGATCTCCAAAGAGGCATCCACCCGGGCCATCGGGGCGCCGGAGGACGTCAAAGCGGCGGCCGAAAGCCTCGCCTGAACTTCAAGTAGGGAGACGAGATGTTTGATCTCAGTGGAAAATCTGCACTGGTGACCGGGGCATCCGGCGGGATCGGAGCCGAGATCGCCAAAGCGCTCCACGGCGCGGGTGCTCAGGTCGGTCTCTCCGGGACCCGGGAAGCGCCCTTGGAGGCCCTGGCGGGCGAATTGGGCGAAGGCGCCCATGTGCTGCCCTGCAATCTCTCCGACCGGGAGGCGGTGTCGGCCCTTCCAAAGGCGGCGGCCGAGGCGATGGGGGCGGTCGACATCCTCGTCAACAATGCCGGGATCACCCGCGACAACATCTTCATGCGGATGTCTGACGATGAATGGGACGCGGTCATCGAAGTCAATCTCAACGCGACGATGCGACTTTGCCGCGGCGTGGTCCGGGGGATGATGAAGGCCCGTTGGGGCAGGATCGTGAACATCTCCTCGGTCGTGGGGGCAATGGGCAATCCCGGCCAGGCCAATTACGCCGCCTCAAAAGCGGGGATGGTCGGGTTCTCAAAGAGCTTGGCCTATGAGGTCGCGAGCCGTGGGATCACGGTGAACGCCATTGCACCCGGGTTTATCGAGACTGCGATGACCGAGAAATTGAACGACGAGCAGCGGGCGCAGATCATGGGACAGATCCCAGCCGGGCGGATCGGCGGGGCCGATGAGGTGGCTGCTGCGGTGGTCTATCTGGCGAGCCCGGAAGCGGGCTATGTGACCGGCACGACCGTCCATATAAACGGCGGCATGGCCATGCTTTGAGGCCCCTCGGCTGGCTAAAATCGAACAATTTAATACCGTTTGCCTTCTTCGGACGATGTGTTAAGAGCGCGGCCATTCGGCGAGCGGCGACAGGTCGACGCTGCGTTTCGATTTGCGCAACAGGCAAATCGGACGACTGGTTGGCCCCCCTTGGGTCGAGTGTTGCGGGCTAATGCCTGTACGGAAATGAGGACCAAATATGAGCGACATTGAAGATCGCGTGAAGAAGATCGTGGTCGAGCACTTGGGTGTGGAAGAAGACAAGGTTGCGGAAGCTGCGTCCTTCATCGACGACCTTGGCGCGGACAGCCTAGACACGGTCGAGCTTGTTATGGCGTTTGAAGAAGAGTTTGGCATCGAAATTCCTGACGATGCAGCAGAGACGATCCAAACCTTCGGCGATGCGGTAAAATTCATCAAAGACGCGTCCTGACCTCAAACGTCTGACGGAAGTGATGCGGCGGCGCCCTAAGCGGGCGCTGTTGTGCTTTCTGGCGGGTCGATTGCATCCTCGGTTGGGGCTCCGGCGCTGCCATCGGTCGCGTCCTTGGCGGCGGCCAAAATGCTATCAAACACGCTTTCTTCGAGCGGGGTCCGGAATTCGAGGCCCACATAGAGCGAGTTTTCCCATCTGTGCACCACCGGTGCGTTGCCGATACCCAGGTTGACATCGGCGCTGTCGATCTCGCCGTTTTCCATGTCTTTGGGGCGTTTGATCATGATGCCGCCGCGGGAGATGTTGACGGCCTCCACCCGTCTCTGTCGGCCATTGCTGTTGATGAGTGTGAATTCGGCCCGCAAACTGTGGCGCATGAATGTGCGTGCATTAGAGCGCGCCGCACGGCGACGAAGAAAAAAGATCAGGCCGCCGATGGCTGCCAGGAGCAAAACTCCGGCAAGGTAAGAGAAAGGGGCGGTTTCTTTAAAGAAGGATCCGGCGCGGTCGAAGGCGCCCTCGTTTGCCGCGTCATCCGCCTCGCTTTCATCGCCTTCTTCGTCGCTCGTTTGGTCAGCCTCGCCGTCCTGGCCCGGGGGATCGAAACAACCAGTCGAGCGGATCGTGGTTTCAAACGCATCCCGGTTTTCTCGGTGTCGGCTTAGATCGCCCGGCGGGCCGCCCGAGCGGGCAAGGGCGCCCATATCGCTGAGAAGCGGGCCGAGAATGCCCATCAGATCGAAGAAACCCCCGTCGCGGAGGCGCTCATCGAGGTCCGCGCCTTGGCCCAGTTCGCGCTCGATCACGAAACGGCCGATCTCGGCTCGGGGCGTTCCGTAGCCTTCGATAAGATCGTCATAAGCGGTGTGAAGTCCGGCCAGGCGGTCGGCCACAGCACAGGAGGCCGAGGCCGGACCTCCGGCGAGGCCAGCGAAGAGGGCCAAAGTAAGGGCCCGAGGGGAGCAGGGCGGCGTGGCCATGGCGATCGTATCTGGACGGGGATGAGTATCGGCGGATTTGGTAAAGAACCCGCTCACGGCGTGGCACCCGATCGGTGGCCGACTTGCCGCCCCAGGGTCCATATCGTATCACCCGCGGCGAAGGACCTGACTTAGAAACGGGGTGCGGGCATGCGTCGAGTGGTGGTGACCGGGCTGGGGATGGTGTCGCCCCTGGCCTCAGGGGTCGATGCGACCTGGGAGCGGCTTCTCGCGGGCCAATCCGGCGCCGGTACGATCCAGCGGTTTGACGCCAGCCATTTGGCCACGACCTACGCTTGCGAAGTGCCGCGGGGCGACGGGTCGGACGGGAGTTTTAACCCCGACGATTGGATGGAGCCCAAAGAGCAGCGGAAAGTGGACGATTTTATCGTCTACGGGATGGCGGCAGCCGACATGGCGGTCAAGGATTCCGGTTGGGCGCCGACCGCGACCGAAGACCTGGAGCGCACAGGCGTTATGATTGGGTCGGGGATCGGAGGGCTCACCTCGATTGCCGAAACGGCCGTTCTGATTAAAGAGCGGGGCCCCCGACGGGTGTCGCCGTTCTTTATTCCGGGCTCGCTGATCAATCTCATCTCAGGGCAAGTCTCGATCCGATTTGGCTTTAAAGGCCCGAACCATGCGGTGGTGACCGCCTGTTCGACCGGGGCCCATGCAATCGGGGATGCGACGCGGCTGATCATGCTCGGGGACGCGGATGTGATGGTGGCCGGCGGTGCCGAAGCGCCGATCTCGGAAATTGGGATTGCGGGGTTTAATGCCTGCAAGGCGCTTTCGACCAAGCGGGGCAATGCGCCCGAGACCGCGAGCCGACCCTATGATGCGGACCGGGACGGGTTCGTTATGGGCGAAGGCGCAGGCGTTGTGATCCTCGAAGAATACGAGCACGCCAAGGCGCGGGGCGCCAAGATCTACGCCGAGGTTCTGGGCTACGGCCTCTCGGGGGACGCCTACCACATTACCGCACCGTCCGAAGACGGGGAAGGCGGCCAGCGTTCTATGGCGGCGGCCCTCAGAAGTGCCGGTCTCCCGGCGGGCGAAGTTGACTATATCAATGCCCATGGCACCTCGACGATGGCCGATACGATTGAACTCGGCGCGGTCGAGCGGCTGATGGGCGATGCGGCGGAAAAGGCGACCATGTCGTCGACGAAATCTTCGATCGGCCATTTGCTGGGTGCGGCCGGTGCCGTTGAAGCGATCTTTTCGATCCTTGCAATCCGTGACCAGGTCGCTCCGCCCACGATCAATCTCGACACGCCCGACGTGGAGGCCAAGCTCGATCTCGCCCCCAATGCAAAACGGGAACGCGAGATTAACGTGGCCCTGTCGAATTCGTTTGGGTTCGGAGGGACGAATGCGTCCCTCGTCTTAGGGAGGCACGACGGCTGATGTGGCGCCATATTGCGGCCAACGCACTGACGGTTTTCATCGTCGCTTTGGTGGCGCTGGCGGGATTGATCGGTTGGGGCCAGGCCCAATATCGGGGGGAGGGCCCGTTGGAGACGGCCACCTGCCTCCGGGTCCCAAGCGGGTCGTCCATGGCGGATGTGGCCGAGGATCTTACCGCCCAAGGCGCCATTTCAAACGCGACCATTTATCGGCTAGGGGCCGATTACGGGGGGCGGAATGCCTTTCTCAAAGCCGGATCGTTTCTGATCGAGCCGGGCGCGTCGATGGAAGAGATCGTGGGCGTTGTGACCGGGGATGGCCGGTCGACCTGCGGGACCGAGGTGATCTACGTCGTGTCGGTCAATGGTCAGGAAATGCGGGTCAGGGAGCTTGACCCCGAGACCCAGGATTTCGAGATCACTGCCGAATACGATCCTAAAGAAACGGAAGCGCCGGCCCAGATGGCGGCCGCCCTCGACGATGTGGGGACGCAGTTTCGGGTGGTTCTCGCAGAAGGGGTGACCTCCTGGCAGGTGGTCGAAGCGCTGAATGGGACGGATTTGTTAACCGGCGAAATTGCGGACATCCCAGCGGAAGGTTCGCTGGCGCCACGGGATTACCCGTTTTTGCCCGGCGCGGATCGGGGTGAGATCCTGGCGGAGATGGCAGAGGTGCAATCGACCCGTCTGGCCGAAGCTTGGGACAATCGGGTCGAAGGGCTGCCGGTTGAAACACCGGAGGAAGCGCTGATCCTCGCGTCCATCATCGAGAAAGAAACCGGCGTCGCGGAAGAACGCAGGAAGGTGGCCAGCGTCTTTGTGAACCGCCTCAACCTCGGGATGCGACTTCAAACCGACCCGACGGTCATCTACGGGGTGACCGAAGGAAAGGGCGTCTTGGGCCGAGGGCTTCGGCAAAGCGAGCTTCGCCGTGAGACGCCCTGGAACACTTACGTCATCGAAGGATTGCCGCCGACACCCATTGCCAATCCTGGGCTTGAGAGTATTGAAGCCGCCCTCGATCCCGAAGCGACCGATCTCATTTATTTCGTCGCCGATGGCACCGGAGGACACGCTTTCGCCAAGACGCTCGACGAGCACAATGCCAATGTGGCCAAGTGGCGTGAAATCGAAGCGGAACGCGCAAAACAATGATTTGTTAACCATTGCGTACGGTTAGCGTACGCAACCCAGAATTTAGAGCTTGACTTTGCGAACGCTCTAAAGTAGAAAACATGCAAGATGGATGAAATGGGCAAGCGGCCCGGGGATGTTCCCCGTGGCCGTTTTTTCGTGCCTGCTTGCAAGCTGAAAGGCGGTGTATTCCCACCATGAACACGAGCACACCCCCGCGCGACGGGGGGGAGGCGGACGCGCTGGTGAAGGCGGCCGAAGAGGTGCTGCGCAGCGCAATTATCAATCTCAATGAGCATATCGACCTGCTGAAGGATCCGGCCTCCAAACTGACCGAGACCGACAGCAAGAAGACGTATTCCCGTCTCGTGGACGCTATGCGGGTGTTCTTTAACGAAAGGCAGAAGCGTGACACGGGAACTTTCGGCAAAGGCGGAGCCTGGGGGGTCGAACCCTTGGACCTCGACGACGCTCGGGATCAGGTCGGGCGGCTCCTGGATCGCCTCCGCGCCCATAGCACTCCAAGAGGAGTTTCTGGAGAGCCTGGGGCCGAATGAACTTGGCGCCTTGCCCTACTTGTTCGAGTTTTGGGCCCATCCCCACCAAATGCCCCCGGCGGGGAATTGGCGGTCTTGGGTGATCCTTGGGGGGCGCGGCGCGGGTAAGACCCGGGCCGGTGCCGAATGGGTCCGTTCCGAAGTCGAAGGCGCGGGGCCCCGCGACCCTGGCCGCTCCAAGCGTATTGCCTTGGTCGGCGAGACGCTGGAACAGGTTCGGAATGTCATGGTCATGGGCGATAGCGGGATCATAGCCTCGTCGCCCCCTGACCGGCGACCGATTTGGGAAGAAACCAAGCGCCGGCTTCGCTGGCCCAACGGGGCGGTGGCCGAAGCCTATTCGGCCCATGATCCTGAACGGCTCCGCGGCCCCCAATTTGACGGGGCGTGGTGCGATGAGCTCGGGAAATGGCGGAATGCCGAAGCCACGTGGGACATGCTGCAATTTGCCTTGCGGCTCGGTGAAAGCCCCCGCCAGGTGGTGACGACCACGCCGCGGAACATCGAAATACTGCAAGCTATTTTGGGCAATGCGACGACGGTCTCGACAAAAGCCCCCACGGAGGCGAACGGAGCCTACTTGGCGGCGACGTTCCTCGAGGAGGTGCGGGCGCGCTATGACGGCACCCGGCTTGGGCGCCAGGAACTCGACGGCGAGTTCCTGACCGATCTCGACGGGGCGCTATGGTCCGGCGCCCTGCTCGACCGGGCGGTAAAGGCGCCAAAGATCCGCCCGCAACGGATTGTCGTGGCGGTGGATCCGCCGGTGACAGGCAAGGCGACGTCGGATGCTTGCGGGATCATCGTGGCCGGAGCAGTGACCGAAGGGCCGCCCGGCGAGTGGCAGGCGCGGGTGATCGAAGATGCGACGGTTTACGGCGCAAGCCCCACGGGTTGGGCGCGGGCAGCGGTGGAGGCGTTTCAGCGCCACGGGGCCGATCGGATCGTGGCCGAAGTGAACCAAGGCGGCGATCTCGTTGAAGAGATGATCCGCCAGGTGGACGCGCTGGTGCCCTACCGCGCTGTCCGGGCGACAAAGAACAAATCGGCCCGGGCCGAACCTGTGGCCGGGCTTTATGAGCAGGGCCGCGTGTCCCACGCTCCGGGTCTCGGCGCCCTCGAGGCGCAGATGAGCCAGATGACGGCGGCGGGATATCAGGGCCGGGGGAGCCCCGACCGGGTGGATGCGCTGGTCTGGGCGCTGCACGAGTTGATCGTGGGCCCGTCGGCGGGTTGGCGGCGGCCCCAAGTGCGGACCATCGGCGCGTAGGCGCAAGCGGTGCGGGCGCTGCCCGACATCTGGCTCGTTTAGGAAGTGTCTCAGGCCCGGCGGGTCGAGATCCCGGATCACGTCCGGGGCGGTTGGTTTCACCTTGGTTCGATTGAACGGAACGTTTTGGGCCTTGGCCCGGAGCGAAGAGGAGCTTTTCTGATATGATCGACTTTCTCCGGCGTAAGGACGCCGAACCGGAAGCGGTGAAAGCCTCGGCGGCGGGCAAAGTAATCGCCTGGGGCAGTTCCGGCCGCATCGCGTGGAGCCCACGGGACACCAAGAGCCTCGGGCGCCAGGGCTTTCTTGGCAATCCGGTGGGGTTCCGGGCGGTGAAGCTGATTGCGGAAGCCGCGGCCGCTTTGCCTTTGGTCCTTGAAGGCGATGGGACACGTTATGCCGACCACCCGCGGCTCCGGCTTTTTGCGGCCCCGAACGGGGCCCAAGGGCGGGCTGAATTGCTGGAGGCGATCTACGCCCAACTCCTTCTTACCGGGAACGCCTACGTGGAGGCGGTGGGCGATGGGGGCTTGCCGGTGGAGCTCCATGTGCTCCGCTCGGACCGGATGAATGTTGTCCCTGGGGCCGATGGCTGGCCGGTGGCCTATACATACGCGGTGGGCGGCCGGACCCACCGGTTTGATGTGCGCGATGGCCCGGCCCCGGTTTGCCATATCAAGAATTTCCACCCCCAGGACGACCATTACGGCTTTTCGCCCCTGCAGGCCGCCGCGGCGGCGGTTGACGTGCATAATGCGGCCTCCGCCTGGTCGAAGGCGCTTCTCGATAATGCCGCCCGGCCCTCGGGTGCGATCGTTTACCAGGGTGCGGACGGGCAGGGGGCGCTGACGCCCGATCAATATGACCGCCTCCAGGCGGAGATGGAGGCCCATCACCAGGGCGCTCGGAATGCCGGCCGACCGATGCTTTTGGAGGGCGGGCTCGATTGGAAACCGATGGGGTTCAGCCCGTCGGATATGGAGTTTCAGAAGACCAAGGAAGCGGCGGCGCGGGAGATCGCGTTGGCTTTCGGCGTGCCGCCGATGCTTCTCGGAATCCCGGGCGATGCGACCTACGCCAACTACCAGGAGGCCAACCGGGCCCTTTATCGGCTGACGGTCCTCCCACTGGCGGCGCGGGTGACGGCGGCGCTTTCGACCTGGCTTGACGGGTTCGAAGGCGAGGCGCTGGTTTTGTCGCCCGATCTGGACGGCGTTCCGGCCCTAGCCTCCGAGCGCGAGGCCCAGTGGCGGCGAGTGAGCGAGGCAGAGTTTCTGACCGAAGACGAGAAGCGGGCTTTGCTCGGATTACCGGCGCGGCCGGGACTGGATGAGGCGTGATGGAGCGGGCGATGGATTTGGATCTGGAAAAGAAGTTCTGCCTAGCGGAGGCAGAACTGACGCTTAAAGAAGGCACGGTCATTGAAGGCTATGCGTCGCTCTTTGGAACCCGGGATACGGGCGGCGACGTGGTGGCGCCGGGGGCCTATGCCGCCTCGCTCAAAAGCCTGGCCGCCGAGGGGCGCCGGGTGAAGATGCTTTGGCAGCATGACCCGACCCAGCCGATTGGGATTTGGGACGAGGTCCGGGAAGATGAGAAGGGCCTTTACGTCAAGGGTCGCCTACTCAGTGATGTGGCCCGGGCGCGCGAGGCGGCCGCCCTCATCGAAGCGGGCGCCATTGATGGCCTCTCGATCGGCTACCGGACGGTCAAAGCCGAGAAGGATCAAAAGGGCGGACGGCTCTTGGCGGAATTGGAGCTTTGGGAGGTCTCGCTGGTGACTTTCCCGATGCTTCCCGATGCGCGGGTGGGTGCGAAAGGGGAGACCCCGGATGTAGCCCTAATGCGTGACTTGGCGGGGGTCTTCGAAGACGCCCGCCGCATGCTGGCCCGCGACTGAGCCAGCCGAAACTTCAACCTCAGGAAACACGATGAGCCAACCCGAGACCAAGTCTCGGACCGGGGAAGATCTGCCCGGCGCCGAGAGCCCGGCCAGTGAGGTCAAGACCGCGCTGGCCGGATTTATCCACGACATCAACGAGCGTTTGCAGAAACAGGAAGAGCGCATGACCATGCTGGACCGGAAATCTCAGATCGGGCGCCGTCCGGCGCTCCAAGCGGCGGCCGAAGAGACCCCGCCGCATCAGAAAGCCTTCGAGGCCTATATCCGCGCAGGTGACGACGACGCGCTTCGGGGCCTCGACCTCGAAGGCAAAGCCATGTCGACCGCGGTGGCGGCCGATGGGGGCTACCTCGTCGATCCGCAAACGGCCGCTTCGGTCCAGACGGTCCTCAGATCGACCGCCTCGGTCCGCCAGGTTGCCAATGTCGTCAATGTGGACGCGACCTCCTACGACGTTTTGATCGACCATAACGAACTTGAGACCGGTTGGGCCGATGAGACCGGCGCGACGACCGAAACGGGCACGTCGCAGCTTGACCGGATTGTCATCCCGCTCCACGAGCTTTCGGCTTTGCCCAAGGTCTCTCAACGGCTTCTCGACGACGCGGCATTCGATGTGGAAGCCTGGCTCGCGGGCCGGATTGCAGAAAAGTTTGGGCGTGCCGAGGCGGCATCCTTCATCACCGGCGACGGCAACAACAAGCCGACGGGCTTTCTTCAGAAGACGTTCACGGCCAATCACAGCTGGAGCTGGGGCACAATCGGCTACGTTCCCACCGGCAATGCTGGTGCGTTCAACTCGGCGGTGCCGGTAGATGGGATCCTCGATCTTGTCTATGCGCTGGGCGCAAATTACCGGGCCAATGCGACCTTCGTCATGAACTCGAAGACCGCGGTCACGGTGAGAAAGCTCAAGGACAGCGATGGCCGGTTCCTCTGGAGCGACGGCTTGGCGGCCAGTGAGCCGGCGCGGCTTTTGGGCTATCCGGTTCTGATTGCCGAAGACATGCCCGACATTGCTGAAGACGCAGCCGCGATCGCTTTCGGCGATTTCAATGCCGGCTACACCATCGCCGAGCGTCCGGACCTCCGGATCCTTCGCGATCCGTTCTCGGCCAAACCCAACGTTCTCTTCTACGCCACCAAGCGGGTCGGCGGTGACGTGAGCGACTACGCCGCGATCAAGGTCCTCCGCTTCTCTGAAGACTGAGGACAAAACTTGTCATCGGGGTCGGCCCCATGAGGCCGGCCCCAATTTTTGAACGCAATCCTTCGACCGGAGACCCGCATGGTACTTGTCGAACTTACGTCGGTGCCCGAGACGGCGCTGCCCGTTTCCGATCTTCGCGACCATCTCCGGCTGAGCACGGGGTTTGAGGATGGCGGTGCCGAGGATGGGCATCTCGAACTCTGCCTCCGCTCGGCCATGGCCACGATCGAAGCGCGGACGGGCAAAGTGGTCCTGGCGCGGTCCTATCGCTGGTCAGTGACGGCGTGGCGCGACCTTGGGCGCCAGGCCTTGCCGGTGGCTCCGGTGAGCGCGATCACCGCCCTTCGCATCGTCGACCAGGGCGGGACGGCGACGACGGCCAATCCGGCCACGTATAGCCTGACGCCCGACGCCCATCGGCCCCAGCTTGTGGCGCGGGGCCTTGTACTACCGTCGATCCCCATTGGGGGCACGGCGGAGATCGATTTTGACGCCGGATACGGGCTCGAATGGGCCGGGGTTCCGGCCAATATTGCCCAGGCGGTGATCCATCTGGCCGCCTTCGTTTATGAACATCGCACCGATCCGATTGCGGGAAGTGTGAGCCTTCCGGCCACGGTGACCACGCTGATCGAGCCCTACCGGAACATTCGCCTCTTCGGGGGAGGGGGCCGGTGAAGGTGCCCATGCTCAACCGGAAATTCACGCTTGAGGCGCCGGAGCAAACGCCGGACGGGCTGGGTGGATTTCTCCCAGGCTGGATCGTCCTCGGCTCCCTTTGGGGGGAGCTTCGGGGGATCAGCGGCCGAGACCGGGACGACCGGGCGGCAGCGCTCTCAGAAGCTCGGTTCCGGGTGACGGTACGCGCCGCTCCGGCCGGAGCGTCAGAGCGGCCCATTCCGGGGCAGCGCCTGGTGAGCGGGACCCGGATCTTTCCGGTGCTCGCCGTCTACGATGCGGACCCCTCCGGCCGTTGGCTGACCTGCTATGTGCGCGAGGAGGCGGTGCGATGAGTTATGGGATGGGGGCTGCGCTCCAGGAGGCAGTCTATCAGAGGCTGTCGGCCGATACCGCTCTCCTGGGCCTCGTGGGGCCAGCAGTGTTCGACGCGCTGCCGCAGGGGCCTTTGCCGGATGTCTACGTCGTCCTTGGCCGCGAAGACGTGCGGGATCGCTCGACCCAGACAAGCCAGGGCGCGCTCCACCGTTTCACGGTCACCGTGGTCGGCGGAGCCGGTGGATTTCAGCGGGCAAAGGAGGCTGCGAGTGCGGTCTCGGATGCCTTGGTTGGGGTCGATCTTGCCCTCGACCGGGGCCAGCTCGTCTCGCTCTGTTTTCTCCGGGCCCAGGCCAGGAGTGCCAATGCAGGCGCGGCGCGGCGGATTGATTTGAACTTTCAGGCGATCGTCGAGGACGATTGAGAGCTTAGGCGGAGACACGGACATGAGTGCCCAAAACGGCAAAGACCTCCTCATCAAGATCGACCTCACGGGGGGCGGTCAATTCGAAACCGTGGCCGGATTGCGTGCCACGCGGATCAGTTTCAACGCGGAAAGCGTCGATGTGACGAGCCTCGAAAGCCAAGGTGGCTGGCGCGAGCTTCTGGCCGGTGCGGGGGTCAAATCGGCTTCGATCTCGGGATCGGGGATATTCAAGGATGCCAATACCGACGAGCGGGCGCGCCAGATCTTTTTTGACGGCGTGACTCCAGGGTTCCAGGTTGTGATCCCCGAATTCGGTATCGTGGAAGGCCCGTTTCAGGTGACGGCGATCGAGTATGCCGGCACCCATAACGGCGAAGCGACCTATGAATTGGCCTTGGCCTCGGCCGGACAATTGCAGTTCACCGCATTCTGATGGCGAACCCTTGGGCCGGAGACGTGCGTGTCGTGATCGACGGCGCACCGCGGGACATGCGGCTGACTTTGGGAGCTTTGGCCGAGCTTGAGGCCGAGTTGGGCGAGGCGAGCCTTTTTGACCTCATCTCCCGGTTTGAAAGCGGAAACGTCTCAAGTCGGGATGTTTTGGCGCTCATCGTGGCGGGCCTTCGGGGCGGGGGCTGGGAAGGTCAGGCCTCGGACCTTTTGGCCGCCGAGATCGAGGGCGGGCCGGTCGAAGCGGCGCGGCTCGCGGGTCAGCTTTTGGCGCGGGCCTTCCGGACCCCATGACCGCCTTCGATTGGCACGGTTTGATGCGGGCCGGGGTCCGCGGGGCGGGGCTTCGTCCGGCGGAGTTTTGGGCGCTGACCCCAAGCGAATTGATGCTGATCCTCGGAGACGGGTCCGGTGTGGCTCCGCTCGACCGGACGGCTTTGGCGGCCCTCGAAGCCGCGTTTCCCGACGACATTCAGGAGTGAGCCATGGACGAGATCGACGGGCTTGAGGACGCGCTGGCCACGGCTGGCGACATGACAGAAGCCTTCGAAGAGGAGCTTCGGCGGATGCAAGCGGCGGTAGCGGACACGAGCCGAGACGTCGCAGTGTTCTCAAAAGAGCTGAGCAGAGGCCTCAAGGACGCGTTCGACGGCATTATTTTCGAAGGAAAATCGCTATCGGACGTTTTGGGCGACGTCGCACGGTCGATGGCGAATGCCGCTTTCAGTGCGGCGATCCGGCCGGTCACCAACCAGCTCGGCGGGCTCATCGCGCAAGGCGTGGGCGGGCTTTTGGGCCAAGTGACGCCCTTCGCAACGGGCGGGGTCGTCAACGGGCCAGTGGCCTTCCCGATGCGGGGCGGTCTTGGGCTTATGGGCGAGGCGGGGCCGGAAGCCATTCTGCCTCTGTCGCGCGGCCGGGACGGACGACTTGGCGTGCGCGCTGAAGGCAATAGCCGACCCGTCAACGTTGTCATGAACATCTCCACCCCCGATGTGAGCGGGTTCCGCCGGTCAAACGCGCAGATTGCAGCAGAAATGACCCGTGCACTCCAGCGCGGCGAGCGGAATACCTGAAGGAGCGAGCGATGAGCTTTCACGAAGTGCGGTTTCCTGCGAGCCTCAGTTTCGGCTCGGCGGGCGGTCCGGAGCGGCGGACCGATGTGGTCACGCTCGCCAACGGGTTTGAAGAGCGTAACACCCCCTGGGCCGATAGCAGACGGCGCTACGATGCGGGGCTCGGCATGCGCTCGCTCGATGATGTGGCTGTTCTCATTGATTTTTTCGAAGCGAGGCGCGGCCGGCTTTATGGGTTTCGCTGGAAGGATTGGGCCGATTTCAAATCGTCGATCCCGAGTGCTGAGACCGGTTTTGAGGATCAGGCGATCGGCACGGGCGATGGCGCGACGCGGGCGTTTCAGCTGATCAAGACCTACCGCTCGGGAAGCCAGTCTTACGCCCGTGCGATCTCCAAGCCCGTACTTGGTTCCCTTGCCGTGGGCCTCGATGGCGATCTTCAAGTCGAAACCGTCGATTATCAGATCGATACGACGACCGGGATCGTTGAGTTTACAAGCCCGCCCGATGCGGGTGCTGCGATCACCGCAGGGTTCGAGTTCGATGTGCCGGTTAGGTTCGATACGGACATCATTCAGTCCTCAATGGCGACGTTTCAGGCCGGCGATGTTCCGAATGTGCCAGTCATTGAGGTGCGGGTCTGATGCTATCTGCCGAGTTTGACGCCCATCTCAAGACCGGATCCACCACGATGTGCCGGGCTTGGATCCTTCGCCGGAAGGATGGAACCGTCATGGGGTTCACCGACCATGACCGGGACTTTTCGTTCGAAGGCGTGACCTTCAAAGCTGATACGGGCCTGACGGCTTCGGCTTTGGAACAATCAAGCGGTCTTGCGGTGAACAACACCGAAGCCTTGGGTGCATTGACGGCTGATGTGGTCACGGAAGCCGATCTCTTGGCGGGCCGCTATGACGGTGCCGAGGTCGTGGGTTACCTTGTGAATTGGTCCAATCCGGACGAGCGCCTCGTCCAGTTCCGGGGGCTCCTCGGGGAGATCCGCTGGGGTTCGGGGGCTTTCGAGGCTGACCTCCGCGGGTTGACCGAGCTTTTGAACCAGCCGAGGACCCGAGTTTACCACTCGGGATGCGGAACGGACGGGTCTGTGGTCTGCGGGTTCGATCCGCTCACCCCGGGATATTTCACCGATACGCCTATTTTTGGGGTCGAGCGGGGCAAGATCATCACGATCGACGCCGGCACTCACGAAAACGGCTGGTTCGCCGGCGGGCGGGTCGAGTTTCTCTCAGGGGAAGGCGTTGGCTTGGGTGGCATGGTCAAATCCGACCGGGTCGCCGGGGCGCTTCGGAAGATCGAGCTTTGGGAGAGGATCCGGGTCGATATCGCCGAGGGCGATATTATCCGCGTGATCGCGGGCTGTGAGCGTCATCCGGATGAATGCCGCTACCGGTATTCGACATTTATTACTGCTGAAGGCTTCCCAACCGTGCCGGGCGAAGACTGGCTGATGGCCTATCCGGTGTCGACGGAGAACAACGACGGTGGGTCGCTTCGATGAGTGAGCTGGCACGGGCCGAGATCGTGGCTGCGGCGCGCAATTGGGTCGGCACGCCCTATCGGCACCAGGCCTCCGAGCGGGGCGCCGGGGCGGATTGCCTTGGGCTCGTCCGCGGGGTGTGGCGCGATGTGGTGGGCCCTGAGGAAGAAGCTCCGCCGCCCTACACGCCCGATTGGGGCGAAACCGGCGCCGAAGAGGTGCTCTGGCAGGCGGCGGCGCGGCATTTACGGCCCATCGATACAAAAGCACGCCCGGGCGACGTGTTGCTCTTCCGCACGGGGCGAGGCGTGGCCAAACATTTGGGCATCCTCACAGCCGAGGCGCCCCGGTTTGTCCATGCCTATTCCGGCCATGCGGTTATGGAAAACGCCCTGACACGTCCCTGGCGCCGCCGGGTCGTGGCGGTTTTTGAATTTCCGTTCGAGAGGATCTGATGGCGACTTTGGTATTGTCCGCGGTGGGTGCCTCGATTGGGGGATCCATCGGCGGGAGCGTTCTCGGGCTTTCGAGCGCGGTGATTGGTCGTGCCGTTGGGGCGACGGTGGGTCAGGTGATCGACCAGCGTCTCCTCGGGTCGCGCAGTCAGGCGGTCGAGACCGGCCGGGTCGACCGGTTCCGGATCAACGGGGCGAGCGAGGGGGCATCGATCCCCCGGGTTTGGGGACGGATGCGGATCCCTGGCCAGGTCATCTGGGCTTCGCGTTTCAAAGAACAAACGACGACGAGTGGGGGCGGCGGCAAGGGCGGTGGCGGGTCACCACAAGTGACGGAATATTCCTATTCGGTCTCCCTGGCTCTGGTCCTTTGCGAAGGCGAGATTACCCGCGTCAGCCGAGTTTGGGCCGATGGGCGCGAGATCGCGCTCGATGAGATCAACCTTCGCGTCTATCGCGGGCGGATCGACCAATTACCCGACCCCAAGATCGAAGCGGTTGAGGGGGTTGGCAATGTTCCGGCTTATTTGGGCCTTGCTTATGTTATGATCGAAGATCTGCAATTGGCGCGGTTCGGAAACCGGGTGCCGCAATTGTCGTTCGAAGTGCTTCGGGGTGGCGATGCGGCCACGCCCGGGAGCGATCTTGGGACGGGCGTGCGCGCGGTGGCGCTGGTGCCCGGCACGGGCGAATACGCTTTGGCGACCACCCAGGTGCATTTCAACCGAGGCCAGGGGGTGAACGTTTCGGCCAATGTGAACAGCCCCAGCGGACGGACAGATTTTGCCACATCGGTGCAGGCCCTTGCGGAGGAGGCGCCGAATTGCCGAGCGGCTTCTCTGGTCGTCTCCTGGTTCGGGGACGATCTCGATGTGTCGCAGTGCCAAATCCGGCCGAAGGTGGAGCAGAAGACCTATGACGGCGTTGGGATGCCCTGGTCGGTTTCGGGTGTGTCGCGGAACGCGGCCGACCTCGTGCCGTATGAGGAAGGCCGGGCCATCTACGGTGGGACGCCGTCAGACCGGGCAGTGATGGAGGCGATCTGGGCGCTCGAAGCCGCCGGGCAGTCGGTAATGTTTTACCCGTTCATTTTGATGGACCAGCTTGAGGCCAATAGCCTCCTAAACCCCTACACGGGCACGCCTGGCCAGCCGAAGCTGCCTTGGAGAGGCCGGATCACGTCGTCGCTTGCGGCCGGAGTTGCGGGCTCGCCCGATAAGACGCTGGCCGCTGCCGATGAAGTTGACGCGTTTTTTGGCACGGCAACGGTGAGCGATTTTTCCGCTACGGCCGATGGCATAGATTATACGGGGCCCGCAGAATACTCCTATCGGCGCTTTATTCTCCATTACGCCCATCTTTGCGCAGCGGCTGGCGGTGTGGATGCCTTTTGCATTGGGTCTGAAATGCCTGGGCTGACGCGCATTCGTTCGACAGAGGCAATCTTTCCGGCGGTCCAGAAATTCCGCGAATTGGCGACCGATGTCAGGTCAATTCTTGGGCCAAGTACGAAAATAAGTTACGCGGCTGATTGGAGCGAGTATTTTGGCTATCGCTCGGATGATGGGTCGGGAGATATCTATTTCAATCTCGACCCGCTTTGGGCGGATCCGAACATCGATTTTATCGGCATCGATAATTATATGCCGGTCTCTGATTGGCGCGACGGGATCGATCATAGCGATACGGATTGGGGCGCGGTTTACAATCCCGATTATCTTAAAGGTAATATGGCGGGGGGTGAAGGCTACGATTGGTACTATCAGGCCCCCGAAGATGAAGACAAACAGCTGCGCACGCCCATTGAAGACCTCGGCCATGGCGAGGATTGGGTGTTTCGATACAAAGACATAAGGGGCTGGTGGTCCAACCCGCATCACAATCGCCCTGGTGGAGTACGGGACACCGCACCCACCGAGTGGGTTCCGGGTTCAAAGCCTATTTGGTTCACCGAAATTGGCTGTTCGGCCGTGGACAAAGGCTCAAACCAACCGAATAGATTTATAGATCCGAAATCGTCGGAATCGGGTCTGCCACATCATTCGACCGGTGCGCGGGACGATGTGGTTCAGATGCAATTTCTGCGCGCGTCATTCGATTTTTGGAATGATCCGGAAAATAATCCCGGAGCGACGCTTTACGAGGGACATATGGTGGATCCGCACCGGATGTTTATCTGGGCGTGGGACACGCGACCCTATCCGTTCTTTCCCGGCAATATCGAACTTTGGTCTGACGGGGAGAATTATTCCCGCGGCCATTGGTTGAACGGGCGCATCGGTGCCCGGGCATTGGGCCCCGTCGTCGAAGAGATTTGCGCCGATGCGGGTGTGACAGATGTGGACACGACGCGGCTTTATGGCGCGCTCAAAGGATATACCGCTCCGGCCGATCAAGATGCGCGATCAACCCTTCAACCATTAATGTTGGCCTATGGGTTCGATGCTGTTGAACGTGATGGTCGGCTCATTTTCGAGACCCGGACCGGGCGCGAAACAGGGACGATGAGCGAACCAGAAATGGTAGCTGGAGAGGGGACGCGGCCGACCTTGGCAGCGGTGCGCGCCCCTGATGCAGAAATCAGCGGTCGGCTCCGGCTCACGTTCGTCGAGGCCGATGGCGACTACGAAACCCGGGCCGTCGAGGCGCGGTTTCCCGACGATTTCAGTTCCAATGTTTCGCAAAACGAGATGCCACTGGTCCTAACCCAATCGGAGGGTCGGCGCATTGTGGACCGCTGGTTGGCCGAGGCCCGGATCGCCCGCGACCGGGTGTCGCTTGCTTTGCCGCCCTCGCGATACGCCTACGGGGCTGGCGATATCATCACGCTGGACCAGGCAGGTCAGGACGGGCTTTGGCGGATCGACCGGGTCGATGAGGGCGAATACCGAAAAGTCGAAGCGGTCCGGGTCGAGCCTGAGACCTATGTGCCGGCGGATGTGCCCGAGACGCTTGTGGCGCCGCGCCTTTTCGTGCCCGCCCTTCCGGTTGAGCCAATTTTTCTAGATCTGCCGCTGCTGACGGGAGATGAGGCGCCCCATGCGCCGCATATTGCGGTCGCCGGATCGCCCTGGCCAGGCAATGTGGCGGTCTATCGGTCGGCCACGGGACAGGGCTATGCGCTTGATACTCTGGTCTCGAGCGCGGCCAAGGTTGGGATCACCGAAAGCCAATTGCCGCCCGCAGCGGCTGGCATTTTTGACCGCGGCTCTCCACTACGGGTGAAGCTACCCGGCGCGTCCCTGGCGTCGGTCAGCCAAGACGGGCTCTTAGCAGGGGCTAATCTGGCTGCGATCGCGCTCCCAGGGAGCGACGATTGGGAAGTGTTCCAGTTCGGCGAAGCGGCGCTTGTGGCGCCGGATCTTTGGGATCTGTCTTTTCGGCTTCGGGGCCAGTTGGGCACTGACCATCTGGCCGCCAGCGGTTGGGATACCGGGGCACAGTTTGTGCTGCTGAATACGGCCCTGCGCCAGGTGGATTTGCCCACAGGATTTCGCGATTTGACCCAATATTGGCGGATCGGTCCAGCGAGCCGGGACGTCTCCGATCCTTCCTATGTCGAAGAGGAGCGCGCCTTTTCAGGGGTGGGCTTGAGGCCCTATGCCCCGGTGCATCTCAGCGCCCAATCCGATTGGGCTGGCGGGTATGGGGTGACCTGGATCCGGCGGACGCGGATCGACGGCGACACGTGGTCGGGGCTCGACGTGCCGCTCGGAGAGACGTTCGAGAGCTACGTTCTGCGCCTCGTCGTGGGCGGTGACGTGGTGCGAGACACCACGGTGAGCACAGCCGCGTTCGAGTATACGGCCGCCGATTATGTCGAGGACGGCAGCCCCAACCAATTCGACATCGAAGTGGCCCAGATCTCCGATCGCTTCGGGCCCGGACCCTTCACAAGGATCACTGTAAATGGCTGATACACCAAGGTTTCAACTGCCGCTCGTGGCGCCGTCGCAGGCGCAGAAGCATGTGACTGTCAACGAAGCGTTGACGCGGATCGACGCGTTGGCCCAGCTCGTTTTGGCGTCGACCACCGAGGCCGTGCCGCCCTCCCAGCCTGCGGAAGGGGCGGTTTACTCCGTACCCGATGGCGCGGTGAATGACTGGAGCGGAGAAACCGGGCGGTTGGCGATTGCCATCGGCGGCGGTTGGAGCTTTGCCGACCCGGCCGTTGGCTGGACGGCCTATATCGTCGACGAAGCGCGGGAGGCGGTCTGGGACGGGTCGGGCTGGTCCGGGAGCGGCGCATCGCCATCCGGTGCCGGGATGGTCCTAAGAAGCATCGAGATCGACCACGAGGTCGGGTCGGGGCCCCAGTCGGTGACCGCTGCATTTATTCCCGCCAATTCCCTAGTCTTCGCCGTGACTGGACGGGTCACAGACGCGATCGGCGGGGCGACGGATTTCTCCTTGGGCGTCGATGGGGGCTCTGTGGACCGCTACGGGTCGGGAATTGGCGTTGCCCAAGGCTCTTATCTTCGAGGCCTGACATCGGCGCCCTTGGCCTATGACAGCGCGACGGGCCTGACACTGACTGCCGGTGGCGGCGATTTTGACGGTGGTGTCTTGCGGCTCGTCGCCCACATCGCTGAATTCACCCTGCCTGACGCTTGATGCGGCGACCGGGTCACGCTGATCTTATTGCTGCGGCTCGGGTTTTGCGCGCAGCGCCCTCCCCACGGCGCGATTGGATTTTGGCACGGCTCCTGGCCGAGGCCCATGGGGCGGCAACTTGGTTTCGCGACCGTGGTGCGGCCCATCCGATTTGGGGGGACGGCAGCCTTTTGGCGGCCGCCCTTCGGAGGCGTGGAATTGAAGCCTACGGGCCCGGGGACGGGGAATATTGCCAGTGTCTTGCGATGGTCTCCGCCGCGATCGCGCGCGATCTGTTAAATTCTGGCGAACTTTCCTCCGCAGTCCACGGCCGCTCTCCTGGTGTTGCAGAAGAGAATTCTGGCGGCCGCGTCATGTTTCACTCTGCCCAGAGCAACAATCCCGCGCCTCTGCCGGGATCATCCAATGGGGCAAATCAGGCGTTATTGGGCGATCGGCGCGAGGGTGCTGGTTTCGATGGGTGATCCGAAAGCGGATTTAATATCAATTACTTCCGCGGTCGTTCCGCCGGAAAGGACCAGGGTTAGACCCAAAGCGGCCACACCGGCGCCGATCCGTCGTGGCGTTACCAAGGTGCGAATGAGGCCTGGGACAGGCGATGTCGGGGCAGGGGGCAGGTTTTTGACAGACATGGGGGAAGGCTGCGCTCCGATTCGGGCCAAACTGTGGCGGTCTACAATTTGACTCAATTTGAGCGGATAACCCCTGCGAAAGAGTTAAAGATTTGTGCATTCGCCGCCAAAACCCCGCCTTTCGCGACCGGATCGCCGCCTTCTTGCACGGCCTCCACGAGCCCGCCTGCCTCCCGGACGATCAAAACACCGGCCGCTTTGTCCCAGGGGTTTAAGCTCCGCTCCCAAAAACCGTCAAACCGACCGGCGGCCACGTAGGCGAGATCAAGCGCGGCTGAACCCCAGCGGCGCACGCCCGCTGTCCGTGGCAGGAGCCGCGCGAGATCGCCGAGCGTGAGGGGCACATCTGGGTTGGCCGCGAACGGCAAACCCGTTGCAAAAACTGCCTCCTCCATCCGAGACCGGTCACTCACACGCAGGCGCCCGTTGTTCAGCCATGCCCCCTGGCCTTTCTCGGCGACGAAGATCTCGTCCTTGGCCGGATCGAATATGACGGCCGCCACGATCTCGTTCTTATGAGAAAGCGCTATCGAGACCGACCAATGGGGCATGCCGTGGAGAAAGTTGGTCGTTCCGTCCAATGGATCAACGAGCCATGTCCGCGTCGGGTCCTTTCCCGCCTCGGCCGCACCCTCTTCGGCCATCCAGCCGTAATTCGGACGCGCCTCCATCAGCATGTCGCGAATGACCTCCTCGGCGCGGATATCGGCGCGGGAAACAAAGTCCCCGGCAGACTTTGAGGTGACTTGCAGGTTTTCGACCTCGCCGAAATCCTTCACCAGCCCCCGCGCCGCTTTGCGCGCGGCTTTCACCATCACGTTGAGATTTGCCGAGCCTTGCATGGCGCCCCCTGTTCGCGGGCCCTATAGCCGGGGGGTGGGGGCTTGCCAAGCGGGGAGCGTCACGTGCGCCGTCCCGCTTCATCTCTTCAAAAATACGCAACTTCCGCACGTGCCCGGAGCGCTCAGGCTGTCTTTGACGTGCTGCGCTGGAGCTTTACTGGGATTGTCCGCGCAAGCCGCAAAAGATGGGCCATGAAGGGGAGGGTCGTTTCGGCCGAGCGGGTCGCGGCATAAAGGCGTTTCGTCACTCCTTCGGCCGTCAGTGGTCGGGTGACATAGTCAGACGAGGTTCGCACTTCCCGAACCACCCAGTCGGGAAGAACCGCCACACCGCGATTGGACGCCACCAAAAGAAGGATCACCGCAGTCAATTCGACTTGCCGGATCTTCCGAGGCTCGACCCGGGCTGGCATCAAAAGCTCGGTGAAAACGTCGAGCCTTGCGCGGTCGACCGGATAGGTGATCAGGGTTTCGCCAGTAAAATCCTCAGCCTCCACATAAGGTTTTCCCGCCAAAGGATGGTCGGCGGAGGCCACGAAAACCGGCTCGTAGTCAAAAAGTGCGGTAAAATCGACGCCCGCGAGGTCCTCCGGGTCGGATGAGATCACCAGGTCCACGTCTTCCTTTTGAAGGGCCGGGAGCGCGTCGAAAGCCAGGCCCGGCCGGATATCGACATCCACATCCCCCCAAGCCTTCCGAAACTCGTCGAGGACCGGAAAGAGCCATTCATAGCAGGCATGGCATTCGATCGCGATGTGGAGCCGGCCAGACTTCCCGGCCCGGAGCCCTTCGAATTCCGCATCGAGCGCGGCGAGTTCGGGGAGGATCCGTTCGGCCGCCCTGAGAAGCCGTACACCCGCCGACGAAAGGCGCAAAGGTTTGGTCCGACGTACAAAAAGCTCAACCCCCGCTTGATCTTCGAGGCCCTTGATCTGATGGCTCAGGGCCGATTGGGTGATGTTGAGCGTCTCGGCCGCACGGGCGAGACCGCCGGCGTCATGGATGGCTTTGATCGTGCGGAGATGTCGGAACTCGATGTGCATTCCGAGCGGCCTTCATAATAGTCTTGAGGATTATGAAATTGTCTCACGTCCGGGCCCGTGGGACAAGCACCGGGCCTGTTATATCCACGCATCCGGTTGAAATTCATGTCCCGTCCTACGCTTTCTTTCGAATTCTTCCCGCCGAAATCCCTCGACGCGTCGTTCAAGCTCTGGGATGCGCTGAGCGCCCTGGCGCCTTCGGGGCCGGACTTTGTGTCGGTCACCTATGGGGCCGGCGGGACGACCCGGGATCTCACCCATGAGGCGGTCGAGACGATCCAGAAAAATTGGCGCCTTCCGGTGGCGGCCCATCTGACCTGCGTCGGCGCAAGTCGGGAAGAAACCCTCGATGTCGCCCAACGCTACCGGGCGGTCGGCGTTACCCGATTGGTCGCGCTCCGGGGTGACCCGCCCGCCGGATCGGAGCGTTTTGAGGCCGATGAGAACGGGTTCCAAGACAGTGCCGAGCTCGTCGCTGCTTTGGCCGAACGGGGTTTTGACGTAACCGTCGGTGCCTATCCCGACCCCCATCCCGAGGCTGCCTATGACGGCGCGGATGTGGATTGGTTGAAGCGGAAGGTCGATGCCGGTGCGAGCGCGGCGATCACCCAATTCTTCTTTGAGGCGGACACGTTTTTTCGGTTTCGCGATGCTGCCGCGGCCGCCGGGATCGATATTCCGATCCAGCCCGGGATCCTCCCGATCCAGTCTTGGTCGCGGGCCAAGCGTTTCGCGGAGCGTTGCGGCACAAAGATCCCAGCGCGGCTCGAGCGTGACTTTGAAATCGCCCTCCGCGACGACCGCGAGCGGCTTTACGCCACCGCCCATTGCGTCGATCTCTGCGATCAACTGATTTCGGGCGGCGCGGAGCACCTCCACTTCTACACGCTCAATCGGCCGGAAATGACCCGCGACGTGATCCGCTCCCTCGGGCTTCAGGCGGAAACTGCCCTCGAAGACGTGGCTTAAGCTCAGACTGGCCTAGACAGGCGGCGGCCGGTCAAATTCCCGCTGGCGGGCGCGGAGCGAAAGGATCTCGTTCCGGATCCGCAATTCCTTGAGCAAGAGTGCCCCCCGGTCAATCTCGTCACTTTCGTCGTGCAGCGTCAGTCGACGGATGTCGCGGAGATCGCTTTCCAACCGCTCGATCCGCCGTTCGAGCCGCCAATACTGCCGGCCCGTCTCGTGGGCTGCGGCCAGCCGCTCGACCTCTGTGGCCGGACAAACCGGTGAAAGGCTCCGTCCCCGCGTGCCTTCGGCATAGACATTTGCGGGCGTACAATATTGCGCGAGGCCTTGGCGCCGTCCCACTTCCCATTCGGCCAGGTCCGGGCTGATCCCGTATTGGCCACAAGCCTCCGCATGTTTGGAGAGAAAATCCGTTTGGCGGCCTTTGGCACCGTCGGCCGCCCCAATCGCTGACCAATCGCCCCCACGGCAGGCCTCCTCGGAGAGGCTGGCGCAAGAGCCGAGAAGGCCGAGGAGGGCGAGGCCGACAAGACCGGCTTGGGTGGAGGCGAGGGGATGGGCCATGGCAACGAGAGGCCCTTCCGAACCCCTGCTATGCAATATCCCGTTTGGTTAACCCCCGCCCGGGCGATTGTTATCGCCTAACGGCTCTCTGGTTGAGCGCAGCTTTCCGCCGCAATGGGTCAGGAGCGGGTCTGTTTCTTTGCGCGCTGCCGTTGCCGTGATTTGCCTGCCGTCTTCGGTTTTGCCCAATCGCTTTGCTGTTTGTCCTGGAGACCCAACTGGTCGCGGAGGATCCGCGCTTTGACTTCGCTCACCTCGCCCGGTTTGAGGTCGCCCAATCGGAACGGCCCGTATGAAATCCGGATCAGCCTGTTCACAGGGCAGCCCACCGCCTCCATGGCCCGGCGGATCTCGCGGTTTTTGCCTTCGCGGATCCCAATGGTCACCCAAGCGTTAGCCCCCTGTTGGCGGTCGAGGCTCACCTCCATCGGCCGAAACCGCTCGCCGTCGATCTCGAGCCCTTGGCGGAGCGGGGCAAAGGTAGCCTCCTCCGGCGCCCCATGGACCCGCACCCGGTATTTCCGAAGCCAGCCGGTGGACGGGAGTTCGAGGCGGCGTTTGAGCCCCCCGTCATTGGTCAAAAGCAAGAGCCCCTCGGAGGCGATGTCGAGCCGACCCACCGAGAGGACCCGCGGCAGGGTTTCGGGCATGGCGTCGAAAACCGTCGGCCGGCCTTTCTCATCCCGCGCCGTGGTCACAAGGCCCTCGGGCTTATGATAAAGCCAAAGGCGGGCCTTGTCTGGGGTGGCGGTTGGCTTGCCGTCAAATGTCACCCGGTCGGACGGGGTGACGTTGAGGGCGGGCGAGGCAATCGTCGCGCCATTGACCGCCACACGGCCCTTAAGAATGAGTTTCTCCGCATCCCGGCGCGAGGCGATCCCCGCCCGGGCTAAAACTTTCGCGATCCGTTCGCCGTCATGGGCCATGGCTGGTGCCTAGCGGGCGGGCCGGGCTATGGAAAGGTCCGAACCGAAGGGAGAAGGCAATGGCACGGAGGGTTGCGGGGCAGGATGGCTGAGCCGTTCCAGTCTTTTATGGGACTTGCCTTGGAGGAGGCGCGGGCAGCGGCGGCGCGGGGGGAAGTGCCCGTGGGCGCGGTGATCGTTCGGAAGGGCGCGCTCCTTGCGCGGGCCGGGAACCGCACCCGGGAGCTCTCGGACCCCACCGCCCATGCCGAGATCCTCGCCATCCGGGCCGCCGCCGCGGCCGACGGGTCCCAAAGGCTCGAAGGCGCTGATCTTTATGTCTCGCTTGAACCTTGCGCCATGTGCGCCGGGGCCATCGCCGCGGCCCGGATCGCGCGGCTTTACTATGGGGCCGCTGACCCAAAATCGGGCGGCGTGGCCCATGGCGCGCGCGTCTTTGACCGCCCCCAAGCGCACCATCGCCCTGAAATCTATGGCGGTATCGGGGAGGAAGAGGCGGCCAAGGTCATGCGTGCCTTTTTTCAAAGGAGACGCGCCTAAGGCGGAACGCGCATGCCCAAGCGGCAAATCAACGCCAACAGCAATCCTTTGTTCAGCCTCGCCCAACATTGTCCTAGGTCCGCCTCGGCGGCTGTGTTACGGCAATTCCGAAAACAACATTCGGGATATCCGAAAATGAGCAGCCCTATCGACACCCATGCCGCCGAACCCATCCCCGCCGCCGCACGGGAAGAAATCGAACGACTTCTAAAGTCCGGCGATCTTTTCCGCTACACCGCGCCCGACCATGCCCCGGTGGCCCTTTTGGAACAGGAATTCGCGGCGATGACGGGCGCGACTTATGCATTGGCGGTGGCGTCCTGCTCAGCGGCGCTCTTTCTCTCGATGAAAGCGCTAGGTCTCGCACCCGGATCGAAGGTCGCCATCCCTGCTTTTACCTTCGCGGCCGTGCCTTCGGCGGTGGTCCATGCCGAATGCCGGCCCGTCCTAGTGGAATGCGGTGAGAATTACCGGATCGACATGGCCGATTTCGAAGCCAAGCTCGACGAGGTCGATGCGATCCTCATCAGCCATATGCGGGGCCATACGTCAGATATGGACAAAATCCTCACCCTCGCCGAGGCAAGAGATCTTCCGGTCATCGAAGACGCGGCCCATTCCCTTGGTACGACCTGGGGCGGGGACAATATTGGCACGCTCGGCCGGGTCGGGTGCTTTTCCTTCCAATCCTATAAGCTCCTCAATGCCGGCGAAGGCGGGATTCTCGTCACCGATGACGAAGATCTTGTGGCCCGCGCGGTCATCATGTCGGGTGCCTATGAGCATAATTGGAAAAAGCACCCCGTGCTCCAGGCCCCGTTCGCGCGTTGGCAGAACCAGCTCCCGCTGTATAACACCCGTCTTTCCAACCTCTCGGCGGCGGTCATCCGGGCCCAGCTCGCCGAGATCCCCCGCCGTGTCCGGCACGGGCGGCGAAATCATGACCTGGTGGCGGCCCGCCTCATTGCCTCGCCATGGTTCGACGTGCCAAACGCCCTGGCCAAGGAAGAGCGCGCACCCGACTCGATCCAGTTCAATTTGTTGGGAATGGGCTCCGACGACGTCGCGCGCTTTGTGTCTGAGGCCAAATCCGGAGGGGTTGGGCTCCAAATTTTCGGTGCAAGTGCGGACAATGCGCGGGCCTTTTGGAACTGGCAGTTCTTGGGGGATGTCCCGGACCTGCCCCAAACCCGGGCAATGCTGATGAAGGCGGCCGATGTGCGCCTCCCGGCTCGGCTCAGCGTCGAAGATTGCGAGCGGATCGCGTCCATTCTCTTGGCTGCGGCCGATGCGGCCATGTCCGCCACACGGCGGGTCGCGTGAGCCTCACACCGGAAAAGGCCCTCTCAAAAAAGCCCCTTCATCCTGGCTAAAATACTCAAATTCCGACCCTTTAGGGCAGGTCGAGGCCCCGGAAGGCTGGGAAATCCCGCCAGCGGCGGGCGGGGTCTTCTTCCTCGGCCAGATGGCCTTTGGGCGCGATGTAAGACAGCACCCGGCCCTCCGGCGCCTCCCGCCAGGTCAGATTGAAAGCGGCGTTGATCGGGAAGAAATAGACCTCGTGGAACCGAAGATGGGCCTTCAGCCAAAAGGCGAGGTCGCGCCAATCGCGCCTGTCATTATAGCGGTCCGCGAACCAAGGGATCACGACGCTGGCACAAGCGCCCATCCGCCCCGCCTCATCGCGCTTATCCCAGATATGGTTGGCCGCCGTGCGCTCATTCGTCGAACAGGAATGGCCCCGCGCATTGCCCAGAGCATTGACCTGAGGCGCCCGGTGGGCCGAGCGGATCTCAATCGGCCCAAAGGTTTCGACCAGGGGATCGAGGAGGTTGCGTGCCAGGCTTTGGCCAGCTGACAGGAAAAGATCCGGGTCGTCGGGGAGGTTCGAGAGCCCGTAAACGTTCGCGATTTCCGAGTAGAGGAAATTCCTCACATAGAAATAGCGCGACAGGCGGATCCGCCCGAACGCCTCCAATTGGGCATAGGAGCGCGGCGGTTTCACCCGAGCCCCCGCATCCGTCCAAAGGCGCCACAGCGGCCGCGACAAAAGACATGAATAAACTCTGCCAAGTTGCATCTTCTGAAGGATAAATCGACACCAAGTAGCCAAAGATCACGACGTCCGAGCGGAGGTTGCCGCCCTTTCGCGGCGCCCGGTCCGCGCGATCCGGCCGCGACATTTCTCATGTCCAATGGGGCAGATCACCGCCCGGGAGCGCCTGGCGGGCCGGATAGACCGCCTCGGGATCTTGGCCCGAATTTATTGCGAAGTCGGTAACCCATTTGTCGTCCAGAAGGAGAAAGTCGAGCACCGCCGCGAGGACCTCCCCATCGGCGGCTCGCGACCTCAGATCATTGGCGGTGATCCCGGTCGCGCCTTGAAAAACCGACAATAATTCGTCTTGGCCGGCCAGCCATTCCAAGGCCGACAGGGCCAGAATCTCCGCCGTTTCGCGCTGCATGATCGGCCATATCTCCGCCACAATTGGGAAACCCATTCTTAACAAATATCCTCGAAAACTAAACGCGGTAGTTGGAATTTTAAGCGAATGGAGATCGGAAGAATGGCGGCGCGGATCCTGATCGTAGACGAGACGGCGATGGGCCGCATCGCCTGGCGGGCCCGTCTGTCGGCGGCCCATTACCGCGTCACTTTGATCGATGGACCTAAGGCCTTAGCAAAGGCGGTGTCGGAGGCCCGGCCTGACCTCATCATTCTCGCCCATCGGGACCTCCAGCCGATGCTGAAACTCTGCAAGTCTCTCAAAGAGGGGGCCGCGACCGCCAATGTGGCGGTGGTGATCGCGGGGCCTGAAGCGGGTCCGGAAACGCGCCTTGCCGCCCTCGCGGCCGGTGCGGACGAGCTTCTCGGAACGCCCTTGAGTGATGCGGTCTGTATCGCGCGGATCAGGAGCCTTCTGCGCGCCCGGGATGCCCAGCACGAGCTCTTTCGGCGCCGGTCAACGGCAGAGGAGTTCGGCTTTTGCGAGGCCGGAGAGGAGTTTGAGCGGCCGGGCCGCATCGCCCTTGTGGCGCGCTCGAAAACCCAGGCCCATGGGTGGCGCGACGCCCTTGTGACAACGCTCCGCGACCGGATCGACGTCCTCGGTGAACATGCGGCCCTCTCGACCGCCGGCCAAGAAACCGCCGCAGATGTCTACGTGATCGACATTTCCGCCGACCGGACAGACCAGGGGCTGAGGCTCCTGGCCGATCTGAGGGCCCAGGCCGAAACCCGGCGGGCATCGGTTTTGGCTGTGATCCAACCGGGTGATGCCGAAGCGGCCGCCAAGGCCCTTGATCTCGGTGCGGGAGACGTGGTGCCCAGTGATTTCAAACCGGCTGAATTGGCCCTTCGGGTGAAAGCCCAGATCCGGCGAAAGCACGAAGCCGATATGCTGAGCGCGGCGGTCGAAGACGGGATGCGCCTGGCGGCGACCGATCCCCTGACCGGGCTCTATAATCGCCGCTATGCAATGAAGCACGCCTCCCGGATCCTGGCCGAAGCCCAATCGGCGGGGCGCCCGGTATCGGTCCTGATCGCCGATCTCGACCATTTCAAACGGGTCAACGACACCTACGGTCACGCGGCTGGCGATACGGTGCTCGTCGATGTGGCGGCCCGGCTCCGCGCCAATCTCCGGGGGGCGGATGTGCTGTCGCGGATCGGCGGGGAGGAATTCCTGATCGTGATGGCCGACACGGATGTGCGCCGGGCCGGGCCTGCGGCGGCGCGCATTTGCAAAATGATCGCCGCGCGACCCATCACCATCGATGACGGGCTAAAGAGCCTCTCGGTGACGATGAGCATCGGCGTTGCGGCCACATCGCCCGGGTTGGACGGGAACGAGACGATCGAGGCTTTGATCCACCGGGCCGATACGGCGCTCTATGACGCTAAGGCCGCCGGGCGCAATCAATTCACCGTCGCTGCCGCCGCTTGACCATTTCTCCGACCCGGTCGGCATAGGCTCGCCTCTCTTCGACGCTCATCTCAGACACAAGCTTGATCAAAAGCCGCTCGCCCACCCCTTGGAGGTTCAGAAGCGCCTCGCGCTGATCATCGAGGAGCGTCGTCACCGTTTCGGCGTCGAATTCATCGGCCCGGATGGCGTTCAACAGAGCCTCAAACCGGTTCCCGATGTCCTTCCGGCCTTCCCTGAAGCTCCGCCGCTCGCTGCGAAAATCGCCGAGCATTTGCCGCCTTTCGTCCGGTCCGAGGGCGCGGAAGAACGGCGAGTTGCCAAAGTCGCGCGCGGCGTCGCGCCCAGGCCCCTGGCCGCCGCCGGAAAAAACTGCACCGGCCACCATCCCGACAATCAAGAGATTAACGCCGAGGGAGGCCACCAACAGAAGCCGCATCCAAACCGGGCTCCGCGTCTGCGGCGGCTGGGGCGGTGGGGCCGGGGGCTCGGGCGCGTCAACCATCGGTCGCCTCCGTCTCAAAGCCAGCGCTGAGGCCGGAAAAATCGTAACCATCGCCGGTCAGACCGAATGCCAGATCGCCGACAGTTTCAGGAAGAGCGACCCCGATCCATAGGCCTGCCATCGTGACCGTGGCCAGGCCCGCCACGCCAGGCCAGCCACCGATCCCAGTGATCCAGCGTGGGTGCCAGGACGTTTTTGAGGGGCGCGCCGCCGCTACGGGCTGGGGCTCGGGTTGTGCGTCGGACGCATCGGCCAGGACGCGGGCCATCAGGTCTTCGCTCGGGCGCGGGGACCGGTCCCTCGCGGCCGCGAAGAACGCGTCAAGCCCCGCCTCATCGGAGACCGGCTGGTTTTTTTCGTGCTCAGCCATCGCTCAATCCCAACTCACTCTTTTGGGGCAGCAGGAGCGCTGCCAATTTCCGTTTCCCTCGGGCGGTCAGACTTTCCACCGCCTCGACACCTATGTCCATGATCCGGGCGATTTCGGGGTTCGATAGGCCGTCGATATGGCGCAGGATCACCGCTTGGCGTTGCCGGTCGGGGAGTTCCATTAACGCCGCTTCGAGCGCTTCGGCCCTGGCATCGGCCGCCATCGCCGCCACCGGACCCGGCGAGGGGTCGGGTGGGTCGGGCACCGCATCGAGGGGCATGTGTCGACCAGATTTTCGCAACCGATCGGTGCAGAGATTGGCCGTGACCCGATAAAGCCAAGTGGTGACCTGGGCCTCGCCTCGGCGCCAATCCGGCGCGATCCGCCAAAGCCGCATCATGGCCTCTTGGGCCACGTCTTCGGCCTCGGCCCGGTCGCCGATCATCCGCGCCGCCTGGCCCAGCACGCGCGGCAAGAGCCGCCGCGTCAGATCCCCGGCCGCCTGTCGATCGCCATTGGCATAGGCGATCAGCAGCGCCTCGTCGCTCGGCTGTTCCATCACTCGTTCTGATCAAGCCTCGCCTCACCATGCCCGACCCCGTCTCTTCTGGCAAACCGGCCCGAACCGACGGTTTGGGAGGCGCGGGACTGGCCAACGGCCAACCCACACGCGCCTCCCGGGCCCGCCTCAGTTCCGACGCGGCCCGTCACGGCCACCGCGCCGTTCCGAGATCGTCTCGCGGGCCGTTTCAAACTCGGCTTCGCTGAGGCCGCCATCGCCGTCCTCGTCGAACCGTTCGATCATCCGTTCAAAACCGCGCACCCGGCGGTCACCGCCGCGCTGGGCTTCGATGGCATCGCGGGAAAGGACCCCGTCGCCGTCGGCGTCGAGCCGGTCGAAAAGCTCTGTGGCCCGTTCTTGGGCGTTTGCGGAGGCCCGGGCGAGAAATTCGGCTTCGGTCACTTCGCCGTTGCCGTCCGCGTCAAAGCTCTCAAACCGCTCCGTGGCCCGCGCGGCCATGTCTTCGGCGGTGAGGATCCCGTCTCCGGTGGCGTCCAGCGTGGAGAAATCTACGTCGTTCAAGCCAAAGCCGCGACGGCCTTCAGCATGGACAGAGGTGACTGCGATGGCCCCAACCAAAAGGGCGGAAAGCCCAATCATCGTGCGTTTCATTGTTTTTACTCTCGGTTTCGCCGGGGTGCCCATCACCGCCGGTCTATCCATCCAACGGGGCAGGGCGGCGTTTCCGTCGAAAAAAGTTTCTCGCGACATCGGGACGCAAGGACCTTCCGTCGGATCGTAACGGGTGTCCTGCGGGATTATATGACGGGACACTCTGAGCGAGTGGACCCATGTCCGACATTCCAACCCGGCCCGAACCGGCCGCGGCGCCCGAGACGCGCCCGCTGCGCCCCGCGCTTTTGCGCGGATGGCGTCGGAGATGCCCGTGCTGTGGCAAAGGCCCGATGATGCAGGGCTATCTCAAGGTGCGCCCGACCTGCGCGGTCTGCGGCGAGAGGCTCGGCGGGCACAAGGCCGATGACGGTCCAGCCTATCTCACAATTCTGATCGTCGGCCATGCACTGGGGCCGGCCATGGTCTGGGTTTTTGCCGAATTCCGCCCCGAACCTTTGGTTTTTGCGTCGGTCTTCGTAACCGGTGCGGTGGCGATGTCGCTCTATCTCTTACCGCGTATGAAGGGGGTCGTGGTCGCCTTCCAATGGGCGAAACGGCTCTATGGTTTCGCCCGCGCCTGAGGTCGAGGTCCAGGACGCGGCGACTTTGATCCTGGTCCGCGATCCTCTGGATGGGCCCCGGATCCTTCTCGGGCGGCGGCAACGGAATGCGGTTTTCATGGCCGGCGTCATGGTGTTTCCGGGCGGTGCGGTCGATGCCGAGGACGCCGATGTGGCCCTTTCGGGCGGCCTTCCGCCCGCACTTGCGGACCACCTTAGCGACGGCGCGGCCCCCGCCAGCGCCTATCCCGCCGCCGCGATCCGAGAGCTCTGGGAAGAGACCGGTCTGGTCTACGGCGCGGCCGGAGAGATGGCGCCGGTGCCCCCAGGCTGGGAAGGTTTTGCGGCCAAAGGGGCGCTGCCCCGGGCCGAGGGGCTTGCGCTTATCTTCCGTGCCATCACTCCGCCAGGCCAAGTCAGGCGATATGACGCGCGATTTTTCATCGCCGATGCGAAAGGTCTTTGGGGCGATATCGACGATTTCAGCGGCGCTTCGGGGGAACTGACCGAACTTCGCTGGGTTCCGGTGGCTGAGCTTCCAACGCTCGATCTCGCCCCCGTCACCCGCGTGGTCCTCACCCATGTTCTTCAACGTTTGCCCGATCTCAGCCAGCCCGAGACCGTCCCCTTGCGCCGACCGGGCAAGATCTAACCACAGGCACCCAATCCGCCGAAGTGCTTTAAAGCCCCGGCCCGTTCCCTTATGTTAACGCCAAGAACAGGGAACCCTCGGCCCCATGCAACGCCTTGCCCTCGCGATCCTTTTGGTCGCCGCCCTTGTCGGTCTGGCCGCGGTCGTCTTCGGAGCCATGCGCCGCGCCACCGGGGGGCCTGGGCTCGATGAGGGGGTATCGCCGATGCAAAGGGTGGCCTATTTCGTACTGATCGCGCTGATCCTTTACGTCTCCATCGCGGGGTCGGGTGCCTGACATGGCCGAGAGGTTTGGTGGGAAATACAGCCCCGACGGCGCCACGCGAAGCGCCAGCCCCGGCCCGTTCGACGCCGCACGGCGGACGAAAGCGGGCTTTCGGGCCAATCTCCTTTTCATTGCGCCGTCGCCTCTGATCATCAAAGCATTCTTTTCCGAACCGATCGTTTTGGGCCAATATCTTGGGGCCTGGGCGATCCTGATGCTTGCCGCCTGGCTCACCCGGGAAGGTTTGAAGGCCGAAGAAGCCTATGAAGCGCGGAAAATCGCCAAACGGCCCGCGATCCCCCGGAAAGGCTTCGGCGCAGTGCTCACCGGGCTCGGCCTTGTACTAGCCGGGGTCGCCGGGTTCGGCTTCACCGAAGGGGCGATCTTCGGGATCTTCGGCGCAGGTCTCCATTTCTTCGCCTTCGGGCTCGACCCGATGTCGGACAAGGGTGCGGAAGGGATCGACCCTTTGCAGTCCGACCGGGTGGCCAAGGCGGTTGACCAGGCCGAGGGTCATCTCGCGGCCATGTCGGACGCGATCAAGCGCGCCCGGGATCCGGCCATTGAACGGCGGGTGGAAGGCTTCCAAGCCACGGCTCGGAAGATGTTTCGCGGAGTCGAGAACGAGCCCCGCGATCTCGTAGCCGCGCGGCGGTATCTCGGGGTGTATCTTTTGGGGGCAAAAGACGCGACGGTCCGATTTGCCGATCTTTACGCCCAGTCCCGCAACGCCGAAGCCAAGGCCGATTACCTCGCGCTGTTGGACGATCTCGAAAACTCTTTCGCCCAGCGGACCGAAAAACTGCTCCTCGACGATAAATCCGGCCTCGATATCGAAATCGAAGTCCTCCGTGAGCGCCTGGCCCGGGAGGGCGTGCGCCATGTCGATGTCGAGGAGAGTTGAGCCGATAGATCGCATGAGCCGAGCACCGATTTCTCATTAGCCAAACACGCTGCATCACACATTAAAGCACCAGAAGGGGACCCTATGTCAGTCGTCGAAACCCGTAAGAAAGCCCAAGAGGCGCTGGCCGAAGTAGAGGAGATTTCCCAGAAACTCCTCCCGGAACCATCGAATGCGCTCGTGCCCTATCAAGAGGCAGAAGCGCCCACCGCGGCTGAAATCGAGCAGCGCATTGGCGAGCTTAACATGGCCGATACGGGCTCAATCGTGGCCTTTGGATCGGCGGCCCAGGCGGAACTCCAAGAAATCAGCCAAGCGATGCTGCAAGACGTCAAAAACAAGGATGTCGGCCCGGCGGGAGATTCGCTCCGCTCCATCGTGACGACCATTCGGGGCTTTTCGGTCTCGGAACTCGATGTGCGCCGGAAGCTCTCCTGGTGGGAAAAGCTCATCGGGCGCACCGCACCTATGGCGAAATTCGTGGCGCGTTTTGAAGATGTCCAAGGCCAGATCGACAAGATCACCGACAACCTTCTCACCCATGAGCACCAGCTTCTGAAAGACATTAAGTCCCTCGACTTGCTCTATGAAAAAACGCTGAATTTCTACGATGAGCTGGCGCTTTATATCGCCGCCGGGGAAGAAAAGCTCCGCCGCCTCGACGCCGATGATATCCCGGCCAAGGAAGCCGAAGTGAATGCGGCCCCCGAGGATCAGGCGGTGATGAAAGCTCAAGAGCTTCGCGACCTCCGTTCAGCGCGGGACGACCTTGAACGCCGGGTCCATGACCTGAAGCTCACCCGTCAGGTGACCATGCAGTCGCTCCCTTCGATCCGGCTGGTTCAGGAAAACGACAAATCGCTCGTTACCAAGATCAACTCGACCCTCGTGAACACCGTGCCTCTGTGGGAGACGCAACTGGCACAGGCCGTGACGATCCAGCGCTCGTCCGAAGCGGCCGCGGCGGTGCGCGATGCCAATGACCTGACCAATGAACTTCTTGAGGCCAACGCCAAGAACCTCCGCTCGGCCAACAAGGCGATCCGCGAAGAAATGGAGCGGGGTGTGTTCGACATCGAAGCGGTCAAATCCGCCAATGCCGAGCTTGTGGCGACCATCGAAGAAAGCCTTGCCATTGCCGACGAGGGCAAAGCGAAACGGGCGGCCGCCGAGGTTGAGCTTCAGAAGATGGAGAAGGAGCTCAAAGAAACCCTCGCCTCGGCCAAATCGCGCGGCGATAAGGTCGGCGATACGGCTGGTACGGCGGTGCCGGGCTAGGTGGGGCGGCGGGGTGTCCTTCTCGCCGGGCTCCTGACCGGATTGCTCTCGGGCTGCGATCTTTTCGCGCCCGAGCGCTTTGAGCCACCACCGCCCCCACCGCGACCCGCGCCCGAAATCCCCCCGCGATCGCCTGAAAGCCTCGCTCTAGAGCGCTACTACACTAAGGTTGAGGCCAGTCTCCTCTCCCAGGAGTTTTTGCGGACCGACCGGGGCGGGGTGGATGCGCCTTGGGATGCCGATGATCTCACCCGCAATTTTATCCAGATCGCGACCTTCGACGAGTACGACGCCCTGGGCGAGGTGATCATAAAACAAGAGACTGCCTCCCAGATCCGGCGTTGGGAAATGCCCGTGCGGGTGGCGCTCGAGTTTGGCGAAACCGTCTCGCCGGTCAAACGGCTTGAAGACACCGACGCGGTTCGCCGTCTCACCGGACGCCTGGCCACGGCGACGGGCCACCCGATCAGCTTCGTGTCCGGGCCTGGGAACTTCACGGTGTTTGTGGTCAATCAGGACGAGCTCCGCGCCCTCGGGCCGCGGCTCCTCGAATTGTTGCCGCGGCTGACCGAGGGCGAAGTGCAAGCGATCACCACCTTGCCTCGGACGACCTATTGCGCGGTTCTGGCCACAGCACCGGTCAATACCGGGACCTATAACGGGGCGGTCGCCGTGGTGCGGGGCGAGCATCCGGATATGCTGCGCCTTTCTTGTCTTCACGAGGAGATCGCCCAAGGCTTGGGCCTGGCCAATGACAGCCCCGCGGCCCGGCCATCAATCTTCAATGACAGCGAGGAATTCGCGCTCCTGACCGAACAGGACGAAGCGATGCTCACCATACTCTATGACGACCGCCTGCGTCCGGGCATGACCGCTGCGCAAGCCGCCCCCATTGTCGAAAAGATCGCCGCCGAGATCACTGGTGAGCCGTCCCGGGGACCGAGCTAAGGATGGCGCGGGCCGGGGACGTGATAAAGGATCTCAAAGCCCAACGCGCGCCGGGGGATGCCGAGGATGTGGGCCGGTTCTATACCGGCGGCGACCCCGATACGCGGATCCTCGGGGTTCGCATGCCCAAGGTTTTTCCCGTGGCCAAGGCCCATCGCGGCCTGGAGTTGAGCGAGGTCTCGCGGCTGCTCGACGACGTCCACTACGAGGTCCGAATGGTGGCGGTGTCTATTCTCGATGCCAAGGCGCGGCTTAAATCCACCCCCGATGACATCCGCGAGGCGATGTTTCGGCTCTATATCGACCGCCATGACCGGATCGACAATTGGGACCATGTGGACCGCGCCGCACCGTTTGTGTTGGGCGAATGGCTTTTGACCCGTGACCGGGCGCCCCTTGATGATCTGGCCGCATCCGAGCTCCCAGCCGCGCGGCGGAGTGCCATTGTAGCAACCTACGCCTTTCTCAAGCGCGGAGAGACCGAAGAGACCTTTCGGATCGCCGATCTTTTGGCCGACGACCCCCATCCTTACGTTCAGATTGCGCTTGGCTCATGGTTGCGGGAGGCGGGGAAACGCGACCCTGAAGCCCTGTCGGTGTTCCTGGCGGCCAATGCCTATACGCTCCAGAAAAAGACCATCGAGAAGGCGGGGTCGGTACTGCCGGAAGCAGGCTAGGCCGGCGACGTCTTCGGACTTGGACCTAAGACTGTCGGGTCGCTTTGCAGCGCTTCAAGGCAATTCAAAGCTCCGGCGGAACTCTTCCCAGAGTTTCTCGCCGATCTGGCAATCATAGCTGGGCGCCGGGGGCGGAGCGGGCCAAACGGCGTCGCCCGCATCCACCAATTCGAGAACGATCTTCCGCCGGACCGCCAAGGCAAACTCCGCCCAATCGAGCACCGGCATCGCAAAAGATCCCGGCCCGCCGATGACACAAGCCCGGTAATAGGCGTCGAGATCTTCGAGATGCCACGGCGTGCCTAAACCGTCCCGGGTCATCAAGGGCAGGCCATTGATCACGATCCCCGCCGCCATAGCTTTGTCGCGGGCCGTATCCACGTAGCGTCCGGAATTGTTCGGCCCGTCACCCGATATGTCGATGATCTTTCGAAGGCCATTAAAGCGGTTCTCGGCGATGCTCTCGGCGCCGATCTCGATCGCGTTCGAGATCGATGTGCGCCCGCCCGAGCCCCGGTGCCGATTGCCGAGGAGATCGGCGAAAGCATGGGCCGCTTCCGGGCTGTCGATGAGGGTCCACTCGACCAAGACGTCGGCGCTGCCAAAGCCTGACCATTCGACATAGGTGATTGCCACCCGTCCGAGGAGCCCCGATCCGATCGCATTGATCACCTCGGGGCTTTTCAGCGCCTCGATATAGCCCCGGCGTTGGATGTCGAGCTCGTTGGGGCGCATCGAGCGTGAGACATCGACCAGGAGGGCGAGTTCCACATCGACTTCGATTGCGTTTTCCTGTGCCGCGGCGCCGCATGCGAGAAGGGCTGCGCAAAGAGATGCGAATAGTGCTTTGAGCCAACGCATGGCGCGAGACTGCCACCGCTCGGAGAACCGACCAAATGAAATTCGCCTGATTTGCCCCAGGGGCGGCAAAGGGGCGCGTCTAGAGAAAGGCGAGGGCGAAGAGCGCCAACGCAGTGAGGCCGACCGTTCGACGGTAAAGGGCGAGGCAATCGGCAAGGGTCAAAGGACCCGGATCGGGCGATGCGCCGTTGATCCAGGGCTCTTGGCTTATCATGTCGCCGTAAACCCTGGGGCCTGACAGCCGGATCCCCAGGGCTCCGGCCATGGCGGCCTCGGGCCAGCCGGCATTGGGCGACCGGTGATGGCGGGCATCGGCGCCCATCGTCTTCAGCGCCGCCCCGGCCTTCGGGCCCGAGGCCAGAGCAATCAACAGCGCCGTCAGCCGTGCGGGCAGCCAATTGACCAGATCGTCGAGCCGGGCCGCGGCTTTCCCAAAGGCCTCGTATGCCTCGCTCCGGTGGCCGATCATCGAATCGAGCGTGTTGATGGCTTTGTAGGCCACAAGGCCAGGAAGCCCGGCCACAGCGCCCCAAAAGAGCGGTGCAATGACCCCATCGGACGTGTTTTCGGCAAGGCTTTCGGCGGCAGCCCTCGCGATGGCTGGCCCGTCAAGGGCAGTCGGATCGCGACCGACGATATGGGCCACCGCCACCCGCGCCCGGTTAAGCTGGCCGTCGCTTAGGGGGAGGGCCACGGCGGTCACATGGTCGTGGAGCGAGCGGGCCGCGAGCCAGGGCCAGGCGACTATTCCGGCGAGGACCATGCCCCAAGGGCTGCTAGGGAGGGCGAGTTCGAGGGCCAATGCGGGAAGGGCGGCGGCGAGACTGACTATGGCCGTCACCGCTGCGCCCATTGCAATCCGGTTCCTTCGGGGCCCGCGGTTCCAGCGCCGGTCGAAGAGGTCGATCAGCTGGCCGATCCAGGAGACCGGGTGCCCGATCCGCCGGTAAAGCCAGTCTGGCCACCCGACGAAAAGATCAAGGCAAAGCCCGATCAGCATCGCCCCGGCAAATCCGCCGACCGCACTCACCGAAAGATCTCGCCCACGGAATGAATGGCCGAGGGCCCGGAGCGGGTGAACCGGAACCGGGACAGGGAAAGCGGGGCGATGTCAAAAGCAAGGGCCGCCGGTCCGTGGCCCAAGGTGAGGCCAAGGACCGCGCGGATCACACCGGCATGGACCACAAGGGCCATTTTCTGCCCAACGGCGACCTGGCAGGCCGCCTCAATCGCCGGTGTCACCCGGGCAATGACGTCCCGGAAACTCTCGCCCTCCGGCGGGGCATAATCGGCCAATTCCTGTTTCGAGAGGGGTCCGAGGTCGGGCAGGTCGGCATAGGCCATGCCGTCATGGGCGCCGAAATCTTGTTCCCAAAGCCTGTCATCGGCGGCGATCCCAATCCGCTCGGGCCAAAGCGCCTCGGCCGTCTGGCGGCAGCGTTGGGCGGGGCTTGTCAGGATCACGGCCACATCTTGAAGCCGGGCTGCCAAGGGCGCGATCGCATCTGGGTCAAGCTCAGCGTCCACATCCGTCCGCCCGTAAAGGCGACCGGGCTCGGCCACCGGAGCGTGGCGGATCAAGAAAAGCTCCCCGGTCTCTTCCATTCTGCCGCCCGACCCGGTTCCCGATTTTCATTTCCACCGAAACCTGCTTTTCACGTCGCCATGGAAAAGTCGATCTTGATCACCGGGGGGGCGCGGTCGGGAAAGTCCGTTTTGGCCGAGCGTTTGGCGCTCCGGATGACGGGACAGGCGATCTATATCGCGACGGCTGAAGCGGGTGACGCCGAGATGGAAGCACGGATCGCGGCCCACCGGGCGCGCCGTGGGCCGGATTGGGAGGACCTCCACGCGCCGCGCGATCTCTTAGCGGCTCTCAGCGCAAGCGACGGGGGGCCACCGCGGCTTGTCGACTGCCTCACGTTTTGGCTGACAAACCTCATGCTCGACGGCGAGGATTGGCAAAAGGCCGGTGAAGAGCTGGCCCAGGCGATCCCGGCCCAGCGGGCGCCGGTGATCTTTGTGACCAATGAAGTGGGGGGCGGGATCGTCCCCGAAAACGCGCTGGCTCGAGAGTTCCGGGATGCGGCGGGTTGGCTCAACCAACGGGTGGCCGAGGCTGTCGAGGCGGTGTTCTTGACCGTGGCGGGCCAGGCAATACGGATCAAGCCGAATGACGATCTTTGACAATGTAACTACTTTTCAAGAGCTTCTGTCCCGAAGCTCACAATTGCCTGGGCCGGATGAGGCCGCGCGATTGGCCGCTGAGAAACGTCAATTGGAGTTGACAAAACCGCCCGGGTCGCTGGGCGAGTTGGAGCGGATCGCGGGCTTTATGGCGTCCTGGCAGGCAAGTGCCCGGCCCGAGATCACCCGGGCCCAGGCCTTGGTCTTTGCCGGGAACCATGGGATCTGCGCCCAAGGGGTGAACCCCTTTCCCCAAGAGGTCACGGCCCAAATGGTGGCCAATTTCAACGCCGGTGGCGCGGCGATCAACCAGCTTTGCAAGGCGGCCGGGGCGGATCTGTCGGTTATTGCCCTCGATCTTGACCGGCCAACGGTTGATTTCACAGAAGGTCCGGCGATGGCGGAGACGGAGGTTCTCAAGGCCATGGCCGCAGGGGCCGGGGCGGTCGATCCCGAAGCCGACATCCTCATCCTCGGCGAGATGGGGATCGGCAATTCCACCGTGGCCGCGGCCCTGGCAGCCGGACGTTTCGGAGGTCCAGCGGCGGATTGGACGGGGCCGGGGACCGGGCTCGATGCCGACGGGGTGTCGCGCAAGGCCCGGGCCGTCGAAGCGGGGCTTGGACGCCACAAGGGCGCGTCTGGACTTGCCCTATTCACAGCCTTTGGAGGGCGCGAACAGGCGGCCATTGCGGGGGCGGTTCTCGAAGCCCGGGCCAATCGGATCCCGGTGATCCTCGACGGTTTCATCGCGACTGCAGCGGTGCTCCCGGTCCACGGGGTCGATCCAGGGCTCTTGGACCATTGCCTTATCGGCCACCAAAGCCGCGAGCCCGGCCATGGGCGGATGCTCGATAAACTCGGGAAGCCCGCGATCCTGACCCTCGATATGGCGCTCGGCGAAGGGTCGGGGGCGGCTCTTGCGCTGTCGATCGTGCGCGCAGCCCTTGCCTGCCATAACGGGATGGCGACCTTTGCCGAGGCGGGGGTGTCGGGGCCATGAGTGGCCTCCGCCAGCGCGTCGACGAGGCGCGGCTGGCTTTTCTCTTTCTCACGCGGGTGCCTGTGGGGCGCCTCGAAGAGCCCTTGCCGAGCCTCGCGGCAGCACGCTGGGCGTTTCCCTTTGCCGGCCTCATCGTTGGTGGCGTCGGTTGGGCGGTGTTTGCGCTCGCTGGTAAGACAGGTCTTCAAGGTTTGCTCCAGGGCCTTTTGGCCTACGGCGCGATGGTCCTCGTCAGCGGGGCGCTCCACCATGACGGGCTCGCCGATCTCGCCGACGGGCTGGGCGGCGGGCGCGACAAAGAGCATTGCCTTGAGATTATGGCCGATCCCCGGATCGGGAGTTTCGGGGTGATCGCGCTGATCCTCGCGATTGCCATCGGGGTGGGTGGCATCGCCGAAGCGGGGGCGGTCTTCGGACTAGGATTTTTGGCGATTGCCGTGGCGAGCCGGGTGGCCATGGCGGTCGTCTTAGTGGCCCTTCCATCGGCCCGCGGAGAAGGGCTCGGACGCGACGCGGCCGGGACGGGCGGCGGCGATATGCTCCCAGGCGCAATACTCGCCGCTGTGCTCTTGGTTCTTCTCGGAGCGCCGGGTCTCATGGCTGGTCTTGCCATGGCCGGTGTCGGGGCCTTGGTGGCCTGGCGGGCCCATCGTCGCCTCGGGGGGCAGACAGGGGATGTGGCCGGCGCCGTCCAAGTCAGTTCGGAAGCGGCCGGTTGGGTGGCCTTGGCGGCGTTGAGCTAACGCGCCTCAATGTTTGCCCGGGGCTCGGTACGAATAGATTGCGTTGGTTTCTGCTACCGGGCCGCGGCGTCCGCCCATGTCCGAACGATCTCCGCCGCAGCCCGGAGCATAAAAAACCTGTGCTTTACTTCTCAGGCAGGTT
>JBCCTQ010000008.1:0-137018 GCA_039198225.1 Pseudomonadota bacterium | reverse complement strand
CCGAGTTAGACCACGCAGTCTATGAAATATGGTTAATACGCGTGATTGTGTGGGATGACTTTGGGTAAAATTTGGTCGACTTGCCCAAGTTTAGTAGCTCACTCAACCAAGATGGCGAAAGGACCGAGAAAGAGACTGAAACCGACAAAAGGACGTTTATTGGGTAGGCGGTTCAGCAAACGTTAGGCCAAATCACCTAATCTGCGCGTATCGCCCACTCGTCCGCTCGTGAAACAACAACCGTTGCAGAGCTTTCGGTCGGCCGCAGATGCCGCATCCGAAGAAGATAAGGGCCGCTACCTGCCTTGAAAACCACTCTTTGACCCAAAGCTGGTTTATCAATCATCTGGGCGTCCCGCTCCCCGACCAGCCGATGATTACGGTCTAAAACATGAACTGATAAAACCTCATCAATCGATTTCAACGAGACTGCAATAGTCGAATCTGGGGGCAAATTGCTATCCAAAATGATCCAATTCCCCTTGGGGGGGATTGTTGTTGAAAAAGCGATTGGATCTTCTCCAAAACCGCCAAACCTAATCTCTTCGAGGTCAGAAAGATCCTTCCCGCTGGGTCTTGAACAGAGTGTCGTGGTATCTTCGAAACGATCGGCAAGTACAATTGCGCGTTGCGGCGTGTTCGCGTAGCGCTCAATATTTGGAAATAACTCGGAAAATTGCGCGCACATCTCGGGATCCGCGGAATCCAAGATCACGGTTAGTGAGACTATCCAATTGTCGAATGCGGCATCGAAGGTCGGATCCACTTCAAGCGACGCATTAAATTTCTCAATCGCGCTTTTGTTGTCTCCATGCTTTCTCAGTGTGGTGCCCCAGCCGTTGTTGGCATAAATGTTCGCAGGATCTAGCGTGAAGACCATCTCGTATTTCTCAATTACCTCTTGAGTACGCCCGGATTGCGAAAACGCATTTCCTAGTCCAACCATCGCACTTATATATTCAGGATCAATGGCGAGGGCTGCCTTGTATTCCTGGATCGCCTCCGCTACATTACCGAGATTGAGAAATGCGGATCCGCGTGCACTGAGCGCATTCGGAAAGTGCACGATGCGATCCGCTTGCATATGCGTAACCGATTCCCCAGCCCGAATTAAGGTCGCCTCCATATTGCCATTTCTATACTCTTGAACCGCTAGCAAAAGCCCCGCCCACGCGCCCTGCGGATGGCGTGCTCTTAGCAATGCGAGCGCTTCAATTGTCGACCTTGGCTGATCGCTATCGGCGGAAAGAGGATCAAGGGTTTTTACCAAGACTGTAGCCCGCGCCCTTGCCGTCGGTGTGAGGGCACCCTGTTCAACTGCATAGAGAAAGCTCGCCCGGACATATGGATCGATTATTTTGAGAAGCGCTAGCGCGGCCTGGTCAAAATAGGCGTTGATCACCTCTTCGCTCTCCAAATCCCCGAGGCGACCGGCATTGGTCACCTCCATTCCATCGCCCGAAAAGACCCGCAGGCGGAGCTCCATTTTTTCGAGGCTACACTCCACATCTCGACAAATGAATTCTGCGGCGATGCGCGGCTGTTCCCTCCCGATCAATTGTCGGACCATCTGGACGACCCCACTGGCGGATAGGCCTGTGCCTGGCTCGGTAATCTTAAGTTGTCGCGAGGCGGCAATTAGCGAGGCACGGTCCTTCGTCGTGCCCGCATGATCGTTGATCCATTGCGTGGAATCCCAAAGGCGGTGGGCGGCTACGGTGCCCGAATAACCCATTTCGACCAGCGGCGGCGGGAGGCCGATTTCTTCGATCACGACCGTGTCGCGCATGACTTCGAGCAATGTTAGAGCCAAGAGGGCTAAAACCGAACCAATGAGTACGATCCGAAAAACGATAGTCCACGCCGCAGCAACGACATCCGCTAGCCGTTTTATGATGGGTTTCGGTTTTTCTGGCTCGGACCCGGCTGGAAAAAGTCGGGCCTCGGCAAATGTAGCCTGAATAGTCTGGCTACTCGACGTAGAAACGCTCGAGATTCAATAATTGTTAAATAACATATTTCTGGCATAACGTTAATTGTTCAGGATGAATGTTCTTCTCCGCCGGGACATAGGTGAAAGGGAGTCTTTTTGATACGCCCCTTCCCTGGTCTTGAGTCAAAGCGCCAACGTGGTGATTGGCGCAGAGAGCGACTTATTCGATCACTCGGCAGGCTGGGCTTCCCCAACGTCCGATCGTTCGCGCAACCGGTCGCGGACAAGGGCCTTTGCCAATGCCAAGCACATCAACCCCATCACCATCGTAAAGGGCAGTGCGCCGATGATCATGGCATTACGAAGCGCGTCGAGCGGATTATTCTCTCCAGCCGCAAGTATCAGCGCGCCGATCACCGCGGTGAGGATGACGCCCCAGACGATCTTGTGCTTGTTGCCGACATTCTGATCCCCGCCCGACATGATCGTGTTCATGACGAGGATGCCAGAGTCGGCCGAGGTCACGAGGAACGTCATGATCAAGACCACACACATGATCGTAAGCGCCGACAAAAGCCCGCCTTCCATCATCTGACCCAGGGTCACAAAGAGCTTTGCGGTGTTTGACGCGCCGATAATCGCTCCGTCCGCCCCGCCGGTGAGCTCGAGATCAATCGCCGTGCCGCCGAGGATGGTCATCCAGGCAAAGCAGACGAGTGCGGGGGCAAAGACGCAACCCACGATGAACTCACGCACCGAGCGGCCTTTGGAAATGCGCGCAAGGAACAGGCCCACAAACGGCGAGAACGCGATCCACCAGGCCCAATAGAACGTGGTCCAACCGGCCTGCCAGCCGAATTGGCGCCCCTGTTCGCCAGCACTATAGGCCGCGGCCAATACCTCGTCGGAAAGCCCCGCTGCACCGCCTTCAAGGCCGGATTTGAACCCTTCGAAGGATCCCCAAGGATTGGTGGCCCCGCTCCGCAGCGCATCCGCAAAAGGGGCGGCTTCGGCTGGAAGGGCGGCGTCGAACGCGGCCGGAGCTTGCGGGCCGTAGGCGGCAAAGCTCAACGAGAAGAAGTTGATGACGTAATCAACGAAGGCCGTCGCATAGGTCGTCATGGCAAAGAGGAACGAGCCGAAGACAACGAAGGTGAGCAAAAGGATCAACGACAGAACGAGGTTGAGGTTCGAAAGGTATTTCACCCCCCGGCCCACGCCCGACACGGCCGAGATGATCGAAAGGCCCATGATCACGACAAGCCCGGCTATCAGACCAACCGTGCCCGGCGCGGGCGCCTCGCCCGAGAGATCCATCACCCATTCCATGCCGGTGATCGCGTAGACGCCGTCGATAAACTGCGACACGCCGTAGCCGATCGTGACGGAGACTCCGAGAATCGTTGCCACCACACCCAACACATCCACCAAGTGCCCGAGGACCCCGTTCATCAGGCGCCCGAAGAGGGGCGTCAGCGCGGTGCGGATGGTGAGAGGCATGTCCCGGGTATAGGCGTAATAGGCCAATGAGAGGCCCGTCACGACATAGATCGCCCAGGCGTGAAACCCGTAATGGAGGAACGTGTAGCGAAACCCGGATTGGAGGGCTTCCTCGCTGTTGGCAGCCACAGCGCCCGACAGAACGACCGGGTTCGACCCCCAGAGACCCAAGGGCTCAGCGGTTGCAAAGACCATGAGACCCACGCCGAGCCCGGCGCCGAACATCATGGAAAACCAGGAAAAATTTGAAAATTCTGGTTTCTCACCCGCCGGACCCATCACCCGTTTTCCGGTGCTGGGAAGGAGCGCGACGATAAAAAGGAAGAAAAAGAACAGGCCAACAATGACTACGTAGAAACTGTTGAAGACCTCCAGCAACATTCCGTTAAAGCTACCCAGAACGCCGTTGGCATTCGCCGGAAAGATCAGCGCCCAGAGGACCAACCCAACCATGATCGACTTTGAAAGTAGGGCAATCTCGAGACTGTGTCCTTCGTAAAAACCAGATGCGGCCCGGCGGACCTCCACGGCTGTAAACGGTGCTTTTATGGCCACGTTTTTTCTCCCCATTTTGATTATTGAGGGAAGAATGTCAGTTTTTGCCGATTTGACCTAACGCAAATCTTCGCGCGGCTGTTCAGCGTCGCGGTTTTGCGGCTCAAATGTTGGATTTATCGGCGTGTTTGTGGCGCGAGAGCGCAAAAAGCGGCCGTCTTGGCCTGGCCTACTCACTCACCACGAGGCGCACGGTGTCGTTGTTTTCAGGCGACGGGCTCGGCCGGATCTCGACGCTGATATCGCTGCCTTCATAGCCATTCTTTAGAAGTTCGTTTCTGGCCGCCCGCGCGCGATAATAGGCGGTCCGCCGCCCTTGGGACACCGAGCCCGACGCGGTGTCGATAAAGGCCCAGATCGTAATTTGACGCCCCGCCAGCGCCTCTTCGGCCCCGGACAAAAACTCTGCCACCCGTCCCGACGCGTCTTCGCTGATCTTCGCCGCGGCCGGATCGAATGCGATGGTCAGGAACGTGGCCGCCTCGGTGACCGGGGTCTCGGCGGGTTCTTCGGCCATGTCGGGGGCCGACACTTCGATACGTTCTTCCTCGTCAAGGACCCGCCTGCTTCGCACGGCAAGCTCCTCGCCCGAGACTTCCACACTGTCCGAAAGGGGTTCTTCGGCGAGGGCGGCAAGCGCATCTCCGGTGGAGGTTTCCTCGCCCGCCTTGTCGCCGTTGTCGGACGGTGTCTCCGACGCGGGTCCACCGGCCACATCACGCGTCGTTTCCTCCTCGGGTTGGGCTTCGCGCGTGGGCTCGGCGTCGGCATCAGGCGAGGTCTCGACCTCGGCGGTTTCCGTTGTCGCTGCGGCGGGTGCAGGCGTCTCCTCGGTGGGCGCATCATTGGGCGGTGCATCGGAGCGGAATTCACCGGAGGCGGTAAACGAGCTATCGCTTTGGAGATCGCCGCCGCCTTTCTCAGTCTGCTCCGACATGCTTTCGACGAAGCTCTGGGCGATGCTCTGGGACAAAACAAAAATCACGATGGCGAGGATGATCAGCAGAAAGGTCACGACCATCACGATCGTCGACAGCGCGTCGACGAAACCCGGCCAATGGTTCTCCTCCTCGCTCGAAGACCGGCGCCCCACGTCATCCTACCTCGCTCAACATCCACGGGGACTTCCCCAGAAAAGAGCTATGCGTGAGGTAAAAAGGATCACGTTAAGGCAAACGGATAATTACCGACAAAACGCCTCAAATGCTGAAAGCCACCGCTTTGGGCCCTGGCCTAGTGTCTCAAATGGGCGGCGAGCGCTTGGGCAAAGGCCCGCTCGACATGGAGACGGAAGCTTTGGCCGTCGCCCACCCGGTAGAGCAGGAGATCGAGCCCGAAAACCCGCCTCAGGACCGAGCGCGACGGCCGGTCGAGGGACAATTCCGCCCCCCGCCGCAAAGCTTCTAAGGCCCCGGGTCCGGAGAGATCGAGCACCCGATACCCATCCGCCATATCCGTAACGCCGAGACCGCTCTCGGGGTCATACCCAGAGGACAGGCCCGGCTCGCCCACGTAAAGGACCCGGTCCCGGCGGAGCGACAGGGCGTAGGTTTCGGTTGATGCAATGTCGGGCCATCCGATGAGGGTGTCGGCAAAACGGTTCAAGACGCCAATGCCCGAGATCGTCACCTGGCGCGGCAGCGCAACCTCGCGGAGCGTCAGGGCGTCGGAGGCAAAAGACAAAGGACCGGGAGGGTCCCAGCGGGCGCTGTCGTCACGCATGGAGCCGCTTTCCTTCAGGGTCAAAGACGCACGGGGCGCATAGTTCGGCGGCCATCGATTGGTCGAGGTGGCGAATTTCGACGGTCTCGCCGAGCCGGGACCGCCCGTCGGCCACGAGGCCCAGCGCGATGGGCGCGCCGAGCGTGGGGCTGTCATAGCTCGACGTCACATAGCCTTCGGAAGCCCCAGCTTTGGCCACATGGGCGCCGGTGGCCAAACGCCCGCCCGTCGATTTGAGCCCGACGAGTTCCTTCCGACCGGGCCCTGTGGCCTTCGCGTTATGGAGGCTCCGGTCACCGAGAAAGGCCGTTGTTTTCTTAAAACGAGGCCCCGCAAAGCCCAGGTCGTGGGGCATGGTCTCGCCGTCCGTGTCTTTGCCGATGATGATGTAGCCTTTTTCGGCCCGCATCACCGACATGGCCTCCAATCCGATGGGCTCCGCTCCGTGGCTGCGGCCAATCTCAAGAAGGCGGCCCCAGAGCTCGCCGGCCAAAGAGGCCGGCACGGAGATCTCGAAGCTGAGATCGCCCGAGAAACTGACCCGGGCAACCCGCGCCTCCCGGCCGCGCCAGACGCCCGGGCGAAACGCCATATGCGGAAAGGCTGAAGCGGCAAAGTCGATGCCGAGATCGACGGCGGAGACGATCGCGCGCGCGTGAGGGCCCGTCACGGTCAGCGTCGCCCAGGCTTGGGTCGCGTCATGGATGAAGATGCGGTCGGGGTCGTTACCGTCCTGGCGCCAGGCTTCGAGATGAACCCGCACGCCGTCGGCGTGGCTCGACGAGCAGGACACTAGGAAATGGGCCGACCCGAGCCGGGCAAGCACCCCGTCATCGAAGACCACGCCGCCCTCGGTCAGCATGAACCCGTAGCGGATCTGACCGGGTTTGAGGGTGCGCACGGTGTTGTAATAGACAAAATCCAGGAACGCTTCGGCATCGGGTCCCATCACTTCGATCTTGCCGAGGGGCGAGCCGTCAAAAAGGCCCGCCGTACCCCGCGCCGTGCGCACTTCGGCCGCGATCTGAGCGTCAGCCGCCCCCGTGCCGTACCAGGCCGGGCGCAACCATCCGCCATACTCGCCCAGCGCCGCGCCAAGGCCGCGGTGCTCGACCTCAAGGGGGAGGCGCTTGAGGGGGTGCCAAAGCTGTTGGCGGTGGGGGCCCCTGTAAAGCTCCAGGGGAACCGGCACAAAGGGCGGGCGAAAGGTGGTGGTCCCCACTTCCGGGAGAGGGCGGTCTTGGATCGCAGCCATGGCGGCAAGACCGGCCATGTTGGCGGTTTTACCCTGATCGGACGCCATGCCGAGGGTCGTGTAGCGTTTAAGATGCTCGACCGAGACGTAATTTTCCCGCGCCGCGACCTCGATGTCCTTCAGCGTCACGTCGTTCTGAAAGTCGATCCACTGGCGTCCTTTGGCCCCGGGTTCAGGCCAAAGGAGCGCCACGGCGTAGGTCGTCGCCCCTTGGGGCGGGGGCGCGCCGGTTGCGGCGGCTTTTGCCTCATCGAGGGCGGCGTCGAGGTCAAATGTCCCGTTGGCGGCCCCGATCGCCACCATGTCTTGGGGTGCCTCCCCCGGCAGGAAGGCTTGGCGTTTATCGCACCAGGAGAGCTTGCCCCCGGCATGGCGCCAGAGATGGACGAGGGGCGTGAGCCCACCCGAGGTCAGAACGGCGTCGTATACCCGGGAATGGCTGCCTTGTTTCAATCCGGTGACCCGGCGGCCCTGGAACGCCGCGATGGGCCCGTCGCCTGGGTCGATCCGCTCGATCCAGGCGCCCGCCTCGCCAAGGGCCCGGGCCACGCCATCGGCCAAGGAATGGTTGGCGACCACCGCCAGTTTCCGACCCACCATAACGCCGTAGCGCGCCAAAAGCTCGGCTGCGCCGAAGAGCGACATCACCCCCGGCCGGTCGTTTTCTGGAAATGTGATAGGCCGGTCGAGGGCGCCCATTGCGAGAATGACCCGGCCCGCCCGCATCCGAATGAGGCGGGGTGCGTTGCCGAAAAGTCCCGTCTCGGCCAATCCGATCAACCCATGATCGTAGACGCCAAAGGCCGTTGTGGCGTTGAGCACGCGACCACCTGCGGCCTCAATCGCTTTGGTTTGAGCGCGCACCCAATCGGCGGGGCTTTGACCGTCAATATCGGCGCGCTGATAGATCCCGCCGCCGGGGACGCGCTGGTCGTCGACAAGGCAAACGTCTCGTCCCGCTTCCGCCGCCGCCCGCGCTGCCACAAGGCCCGCCGCCCCGCCGCCCACGACGAGGACATCGCAAGCCCCATGAATCTGATCGCTGATATAATCCTCAAGAACGCTCTCGCTGACCGAGCCGAGCCCGGCCATCTGGCGAATGGCCGGTTCAAAGAGATGCCAATCGGGCCAAATGAACGTCTTGTAATAAAACCCCGCGCCCAACCAGCGCTGGAAGAGATCGAGCCCGCCTTTGACGTCAAAGGCCGCACTCGGCCAGGCATTGACCGCCCGGGCGACCATCCCGTCTTCGAGATAGGTCGTGGCGGCGGGGCAATTGGGCAGGTCCGTTCCGGCGCGCTTTACCGAGAGGATCGCGTTCGCGTCGTCGCTCCAGGCGCCCCACAGCCCCCGCGGCCGGTGATACTTGAAACTCCGCCCGAGGATGCGGACGCCGTTTGCCAACAGCGCCGAGGCGAGCGTGTCGCCGTCGAACCCTTGGTAGCGCCGCCCGTCGAAGGTGAAATGCAACGGGCGCGACCGGTCGATCAGCCCAAAGTTCTCGACGCGGTGCCCGCTCATTGCTGGCCCTCGCGGAGCGGCCGCGACCCAAGGACCGCCATGGTCACACTGTCTCGTTCGAGAACGAAGAGCTCAGCGCAAGGCAGGTGCATCCACACTTCGCGCACGGTCCCTTTCTCGTTGCGCTGGGTGTAAAGGTAGGAGGCCCAGTCCTTATCGCTGACCTTCCTTGTCGTGTCGGGGCGGACTTTGCCGAGCTCACCGGCGAAGTGAAATTCGGTCTCATTCCGGTGACCGCAGAATGGGCATGGGAATATTTGCACGCCTCCGCTCTCCTAATGCGCGATGCCCGAGGACGCGGCCTCGTCGACCAGGTGGCCGGAGGTGAACCGGTCGAGGCCGAAGGGTCGGCTAAGCGCGTGATGGCGGCCTTCGGCCAGCAAATGGGCCAGAAGATAGCCCCCCACCGGGATCGCCTTGAACCCACCCGTTCCCCAACCGCAATTAAGATAAAGGCCGTCGACGCCCGAGGGCCCGATAATGGGCGAACTGTCAGGGGTCACGTCGACGATTCCGCCCCAATGGCGGAGGAGTTTGACCTTCGCCAGCGACGGAAACATCTCGCAAAAGGCGCTGAGCACGGTTTCCTGCATCGGCATGTTGCCGCGCTGGCCGTAGGACGGGATCCGGTCGAGCCCGCCGCCAATGACGAGCCCGCCCTTGTCGGATTGGCTGGCATAGGTGCCGAAGGGCGGACAAAGCACCACGCGGTTGAGCACGGGTTTGATAGGCTCGGAGACAAAGGCCTGGAGCACATAGGACGTGATGGGGAGCTCATAGCCCGCCATGCCCGCCAGAACCGAGCTATGCCCGGCCACGGCGGCGCCGATCACACCGGCTTTGATCGCACCTTGGGAAGTCTCGACAGCGGTGGCGCGCCCGGCCTCGATGCGGATATCCAAAACCTCGCAATTCTGAATAATGTCCACGCCCCCAGCATCTGCGGCCCGGGCAAAACCCCAGGCCACCGCATCGTGGCGCCCGGTGCCAGCGCGCCGCTGTAAGACGCCGCCATGGATCGGGTAGCGCATGGTGGGGCTGAAATTCAGCGCCGGTTCGAGTTTCCGCACCTGATCGGCATCGAGCAATTCGGCATCGACGCCGTTTAATTGCATGGCATTGCATTGCCGCGCGGCCATTTCCATTTCGGGCTCGGAATGGGCGCAAACGATCATGCCCCGCTGGGAGAACATGACGTTGTAATTCAGATCGCGGGAGAGGCCTTCGTAGAGCGCGACCGACTTGTCATAGAGCGCTGCACTTTCGGGGTAGAAGTAATTCGAGCGGATGGCCGTGGTGTTGCGGCCCGTATTGCCTCCCCCAAGCCAGCCTTTCTCAATAACGGCGACGTTTCGGATGCCGTGGTTTTTGGTGAGGTAGTAGGCGGTTGCGAGCCCGTGGCCGCCGCCGCCGATAATCACAACGTCATAGGCGGGTTTAGGGTTGGGCGTGCGCCAGGCCTGGCCCCAACCCCGCCCGGCGCGGAGGCCCTCGCGAAAGATGCGCCCGGCCGAATAGCGGCTCATTGGGCGCCACCCAATTCCTTGGCCCGGGCCCGAAACCGCGCCAAAAGCTCCGCCGTGGCGACTTCGCCGGTAAAGCCCATGAGATAGCCTTCCACCCGGCTGAGGCGCACCTCCATGGGCTCGGTAACCTCGAGCGCATGGTAGCCAAGCTGCATGAAATAAAGGATCCGCGCCCTTGCATCGGCCTCGCTCGCGCTGAAGCCAAAGCGAGCAAACATGGCCGTCATGGCCTCGAGGCGCTGAGCGTCCGCCGCATCGATTTTGGCGCGGATCTCCGGATCGCGGCGCGACCATTCCCGCACCGCGAAATCGAGCCCAGGATCAAAGAGGTTCGGATCGACGAAGCACTCAAAGAAGTTGCAGACCGCGGCGGAAATGCTGTCTGCCGGGCGGGCGCAGTATTCGATAATGCAGCGCGTGTTCCGATGTTCCCACTCGCCCAAAAGTGCGTCGAGGATGTCGGTCCGGTCGCGGAAATACCAATAGAAACTCGACCGTGACACATCCAATTGGCGCGACAGGGTCAGGATTTTGAGCTCCCCTGCCCCCTTGCTCACGAAGGTGTCGCGGGCCGCTTTCAGCCAGTCTTGGCGGGTGACCTTGCTGTTTCCGTGGGGCGCCTTTTCGCCCGGGTCGAGGGTAGGGACGGACATGCTAGCTCTCCGGCGGGGCGCCGCCTTCGGCGGTGCGGCGGGCCACGAAGTCTTGGAGGGCGCCGAGGCGGTCGGCGGCCAGGGCGGGTTTGGTTTTAGCATCAACGATGGCTTGCCAGACGGCGGTCGCCCGGTGATTGGCATCGACCGCGCCTCGCTCAGTCCATGTACCGAAATTTGCGTAATCATGGACGATGGGTTCGTAAAACTCAGTGCTGTATCGCGCCATGGTTTGGCTCGCCGAGAAGAAATGGCCCTGGGGCGAGACCTCGCGGATGGCCGTGTCGAGCCCGATCTCGTCGGTTGCCGCGGAAGCCCCCGCACAGAGCTCAGCGACCATGTTGAGGACTTCGGCATCGGTCACCAGCTTTTCATAGGACACCGTCAGCCCGCCTTCGAGCCACCCGCCCGCATGGATCACCACCGTCGCCCCGGCCATCAAACACCCCCAAAGGCCCAGCTGGTTCTCATTGGCCGCTTGGACATCGTTCATGTTTGACGCCGAACCCGCCGCGCTTCGCCAGGGCAAGCCGATCTTTCGCGCCATTTGACCGGCCGCCAACGAGGCCTGGAAATGGGACGGCGTGCCAAAGGCGGGCGCGCCGGACTTCATGTCGACATTGGACGTGAACGTGCCGTAGCAGATCGGCGCGCCCGGCTTTGTGAGCTGGGTGAGCGTGATCGCCAGAAGCGCCTCGGCATGGCTGAGCGTAATCGCACCGGCCACCGTGATGGGCGCCATGGCCCCCATAAGTGTGAAGGGCGTCACGATCGACAATTGCCCATGGCGCGCAAAGTCGATGAGCCCCTGAGCCATGGCGATGTCCAATGTGCGGGGGCTTGTGGTGTTGATGATTGTGTAAGTGTGGGGCGCGGCGGAAAACGCCGCGTCCGACAATCCGCGAAAGTCCCGGAGCATCTCAAAGCAATCCATCACCTGGGGCGTGCCGCGGGAGAAGGTGAAAGGGAATTTGTCGGACCAGGTGAGCTGGGCTTCAGTCGTAAAATAGTGGCGGAGATGGGTTGGCACGTCCTGGGGTTCGACCTGGGGCGACACCATCTGGAAGACGTCAAAATGCTGGGTAAGCTGGAGATATTCGATGTAATCCTCGGCCGAACCCGGCCGTCGGCCGCGTACCAGATCGGTCGCGTGGGGCGCGCCAGCACCGGCCTGAAAGACGAGGTTGCCGAGTTCGAGAACAACGTCCCGGTCGCGCGCGCCGGCCCGGCAGGTGATCGACCTGGGCGCGGTAGCAATGCTCGCCTCGACGATGTCTCGGCCAACAAAGACCATGTCGTCCTCGACCCGCGCCCCGGCCGTGGCAAAAATCGCGCGGGCTTCGGGCAGAAGGACGCGCAAGCCGAGCTCTTCAAGGATCCGGAGGGCGCTTTGATGGATGTCCTCGACCTCTTCGGCCGGAAAGACTTCCATCAAAGGGAAGGGATTGCGGAGCTGGCGGTAGTCGACCCGGCGCTCGGGCGCTTTGGCCTCGGCCCCCTCTCCGCCCCGACCGCGCCGTCTTCGGCTCCGCGCGCGTCCTTCGTTTTCAAGCGTCATGCGCGCATGGCCGCACCTTGGGGATCATAAGGGGACGGCGCGATTACCCGCGCAGCCCGCTCTTGGCCTACGATATGGACACGGAGTTCGGTGCCTTCGGCCGTTGCGTTTTCGTCCATCATCGCCATGGCCAGCGATTTTCCGAGCGTATGTCCATAGCCGCCCGAGGTCACAAAACCCACCCGGCTACCGTTCTGCCAGACCGGCTCGTAGCCGCTGGCATCGGCATCGCTGGCGTCTATCTCGAGGGTGACCACGCGTTTGGCGGGCGCATTGCTGTCGCGTTCGGCCATGGCCGCCTCCCGGCCAATAAAGTCTCCCTTACCCCAGGCGATCCAGCGGTCCATGCCGGTTTGTCCCGGCGTATAGGCCTGGGTAAATTCCGTGCTCCAAATGCCGAAACTTTTCTCCAGGCGAAGGCTCAGAAGCGCGTTGAACCCGATCTCGCGCATGCCGAGATCGGCCCCGGCGTCGAGGAGCGTCTCGCGGAGAGTGATATGCTCGGCGGCCGAACAGTGGATTTCATAGCCGAGCTCTCCGGTGACCGAGATCCGGCCCACTTTGACCCTGAGCATGCCGATGTCGAACACACCGCATCCCATGAACGGGAGGTCGGAGATCGGGCCATCGGTGAGTTTTTCCAGCACCTTCCGGCTGTTCGGCCCGGAGAGGCTAAAGCCCACCACAGCGTCTGAGATGTCGCGCAGACCGACTTCGGCGCCCATATGGTCGCTGAACCAGCGCATATGCCATTCGCGCAAGTAATAGCTCCCCATGATCCAGTACGTGCCGTCGCCCCAGTTGAAGAGTGTAAGATCGCCTTTGAGTTTGCCTTCGGGGCTGAGCATGGGGGCCAGCTTTGCCCGGCCGGGTTTCGGCAAAGACGAGGCCATGATCCGGTCGAGCCAGGCTTCGGCTCCGGGGCCGGTCACCTCAAAGCGGGAAAAGCCCGAAATATCGAGAAGACCCACCGCCTGCCGCACGGTTTTGCATTCCTCGGCTACGATCTCGAAGGCGTTGGAGCGTTTCAGCGTCGGCGTTTCGACGAAGTTCGCCGTCTTGGTGAAATAGAGCGGCACTTCGAGCCCCCAACTCGCCCCCCATTGGCAGCCTGACGCTGCCATCGCGTCATAGGCCGGAGCTTTCTTCAGCGGTCGGCCTGCGGGGAGCTGCTCGTTGGGATAGGTCATCACGAAACGGCGCGTGTAGAATTGGCCGGTGGTTTCTTTGATGAATTGCTTGTTGTGGGCGTAGTCGCCGTAGCGGGCCACATCCATCCCGTAGACATCCGCTTCCGGTTCACCGTGGATCATCCATTCGGCCAGGGATTTCCCAACCCCGCCGCCTTGGAGATAGCCGGCCATGACCGCGCAGGCGCACCAATAGCCCGGTTTGCCTCGGACGGGCCCGACCAGGGGATTACCGTCCGGTGAGAAGGTGAACGCCCCGTTCACCCAGGTTTTGACACCGACATTCTGGAGCGCGGGGTAGCGCTCGAAGCCCAGGCGGAGCTCATTTTCAATCCGGTCCGGATCTTCCTGCTGGAGCTGCATGCCGTATTCCCAGGGCGCGCCGTCCATCATCCAGTGATCGTGGTTGATCTCATAGATGCCGAGCAACATGCCCTTCTGGTCTTGGCGCATGTAGGTGAAGCCTTCCAAGTCGACGACGAGGGGGACTTCTTTGTCGAGCGCTTCGATCTCGGGAATGGTGTCAGAAATCAGGTAGTGGTGGTTGAGGGGCGAGACCGGAAGTTCGATGCCGGCCATCCGTCCGACCTGTTTGGCCCAGAGGCCGGCGGCGTTGATCACATGCTCGGTATGGATCGTGCCTCTTTCGGTGACCACGTCCCAGCCCTCTGCGGTCTCTATGAGTTCGATCACCCGGTTGTGCTCGATCACCTCCGCGCCGCGCTTTTTCGCGGCACCCGCATAGGCGTGAACCGTGCCGGTTGTATCGACATAGCCTTCCCGGTCGGCCCACATGCCGCCGATGATCCCATGGGTCGACATGACCGGGCAGAGCGCTCCGGCCTCTTCGGGGGTGATCAGACGGACGTCATCGATGCCGATGGACTGAAAGATGCGGTAGGCCGATTGCAGCCATTCCCACCGGTCGGGGGTGCCCGCCAAGGTCATGCCGCCGGTCATATGCATGCCCACCGATTGCCCCGACTCCTCTTCGATCTCGGACAGAAGGTCGATGGTATAGGCCTGGAGGCTGGCGATATTGGGGTCGGCATTTAGCGCGTGAAAGCCGCCCGCGGCGTGCCAGGACGAGCCGCAGGTGAGGATATCGCGCTCGATCAAACAGACGTCTTTCCACCCGAATTTGGCCAGGTGGTAGAGGACCGACGTGCCGACAACGCCGCCGCCGATCACGACGGCACGGTAGTGAGACTTCATAGCGTTCTCCCCGTTTTGGACGGCGCGCCTAGCCGTCCGGCAGCGCAGTCATGGCGCGTTTGTCTCCGTACAGTCAGGGATCTATACAGGTATGTCCAGAAAAGTTTTGGCCCGAAATCGGTCCCGATCCTCCGCCCTGGCACGCGCTTATGCCGACGGGGTCATCGACATCGCCCGTTCGGCAAATTCCGCCACCATCGGGGCGTGATCGGATTCCGGGAACTTGTTGTCGGTGGCAAACGCGATGCTCTCGTCGTGGATCATCTCGTTATGGATCTCAGCATCCACAAAACTCGCCATCAGACGCCGAGAGACGAGCATATGGTCGAGAAGGTTGCCGCGGCCGTGGTGGTAAAGGCTAAAGCGCCGACTTTCCGCGATCGACAGGGCCACCGGATGCATCACTCGGGCATTCAGGTCCGGGTTGCCGGTGTCTTCGGTCATCCCGCGGATCGCCAAGGCGGGCACCTCTTGGGGTTCGGCGTTCAAGTCTCCGCAGAGGATAATCTTGGCCTCGGGTTCCGCATCGAACAGGGAATCGATGAAAAGCCGCGCCTCTAGTGCCGCCCCGACCCGCTTCATGGATGACAGGAAAAACCCTTCCGCCCAGCCCGACGCCGACGCCCATTGGAAATTCTCGGGGCCTTGGCCCGGGATCGGCGTGGGGTTCTTCGATTTGAAATGGACATTGAGAATATGCAGGGGATCTTCATTGCCTTTGCGGAGCCGCACATAGAGCGTCGGCCGCTCCCATTCGACGGGAATGGCCTCCTGCGCGCCCTCGGCGGTCACGCGGGAATATTCCGGCGGATTGACGAGGGTGTTCTGGATCTCGCGCACGTCTTCGACCGCATAATCGACCGAGGAGGCCACCACGAGGTTGCGAAACCGCTCTACATCCTTTTTGCCCTTCAGCGTTGTCGACGACAGGACAAAGCTCTCGTAGCGGGTGCCTTGGAGAAGCCGCGATAGGGCGCGGAGCGTGCGAGGCCCCGTCTCGCCGTCGGGGACATTTTGGCCGTGCACTTCCTGAAAACAGATAATGTCGGTGCGAAGCCGCTCGAGCATGGGCCTCAAAATAACCGCCCGCTCTTCAAAACTTGCCCCGCTCGACCCCACCGGGCCGTCATCGAGATTCTCAATGTTAAATGTCGCAATACGCATGGGTCACTCCCGTTGAAATGCCGCTATTCTACAGGAATTTGGGCACGGTGAGATGACCGTTTGGCGTTTGGGTTCACGGCGTCCCGTCGATGTAAGCTTGGAACGCGTCCTTATAATCGGGATGCCAGCGGCTGAGCGGCGGGCGATTTTCGATGATGTCGCCCATGGCCCAGGCCATTCGTTTTTCGTCCAGCGCCCGGGGCACGTCGTTGTCGGGGCAGAGGATGTAGAAATCTCCCCGGTCCATGGATGCGAGGAAGAAATCCGCAGTTTGCTCTGCGGTCCAAGCCGCGGGCGGCTTTTCGGCGACGCCGGTGAGCCCCGTATGGACAAAACCCGGGATCAAAAGATGCGCCGTGATCTGGCAGCCTTCGGTGTTGCGAAGCTCGTGGGCGAGGGCTTCGGTGAAGGCTTTGAGCGCGGCTTTCGAGACGTTGTAGGCGGGGTTTCCAGGGGGTGTGGTGATGCCCTGTTTCGACCCCGTGTTGATGATCGCGCCCGGACGACCGCGGGCGACCATGGAGGGCCCGAACGCCTGGGTGCCGTTGAAGGCCCCGTTGAAATTGACCCCTAAGGTCGCTTTCCAGGCGTCGCGCCCGCCGATGCAGGACGAGTTTTGACCGATCCCGGCATTGTTCATCAAGATATCGGTGCCGCCGAACCGGTCGGTGACCTTGGCGGCGAGGGTCTCCACCGCGGCCTGGTCTGAGACATCCGTGTCGGCAACCATGACCTCCTTGGCCCCGGCGGAGGTGACGGCGTCGGCCGCCGCATCGAGCTTGCCCGCGTCGCGGTCTACCAGGACGATCTGCAGCCCCTGGCCGGCGAACTTCTTTGCGGTGGCAAGACCGATCCCGGAGGCCCCGCCGGTGATGACGGCGACGGCGCCTGGGGTGAGTGCGGGATGGGCCATGGGGGATCCTCCTGGGGTTTGTCTTAGCCTAGGCGCTGGCCGCCGGGCCGCAAGCGCCGAGATGGGTCGCGGCCGAAGGAATACACCCCCGGCCGCACCGTTGATTTGACGTCAGGCCGCTTCCGACGCGCCCACATTGAGCTTCAGCATGCCTTCCATACCAAAATTGGTTAGGAGCCCTTCAGTCACTTGGGAGAGTTGTTCGTTGAGCGGCTTGATTGCGTCACCCATGCCGACTTTATCGACCTCAGTCCGGAACGGCCGGGCGCCGGGGGCGAGGCCAATTACATGGGCCACCGCATCGGCCACGAGCTGGGGTTGTTGCTGGGGATTGGCCGCTAGGAACTCGTTGAACCCTGCAAACGAGGCTTCGGGTGCGCCCGCCAACTCGCCATAGCCCGGATCTCGGTCGCGGGACGCCGGTGTCACGAGATTGCCGAAAAACGTCGTTGGGAACCCGCCGGGTTCGATAACGGCCACGTCCACGCCGGACTGACTGAGCTCGGCCCGGTAATTCTCGCTCATCGCCTCCACGGCCCATTTCGTTGCGTTGTAGGGACCATAGAACGGCAAACTTACCCGCCCAAGGAGGCTCGAGATATTGACGATGAGGCCCGATCCCCGCGCTCGCATGGCCGGAGCCACGGCGCGGATCATCCGGTGGACGCCGAAGACGTTGATGTCAAAGAGCCGTTTGAACTCGTCGGCGGTGAAGTTCTCCTGGAGCCCATGGGCACCGACCCCGGCATTGTTGACCAAGACGTCAATCCCGCCGAGGGCAGCTTCGGCTGCCTTAACCCCGGCTTCGACGGCGGCGTCATCGGTGACGTCAATCTCGACGACCTCGACGCCCATTTTCCGCAGCTCGGCGGCTGCGTCTTTGTTGCGGCCTTCGGGATCGCGGACCGTGCCGGCCACACGGTGCCCGGCTTTGATGAGATCGCTCGCGATCAAATTGCCAAAGCCGCTGTTCGAACCTGTGATCAGAATGTTCATCTCTGTTTCTCCGATCTGAGACCCCGCATCGGCGGGGTGCGTTGTGGATGGGTTGAAGATACGGATTGCGGATTTTCGCAACAGACGGATATTGTTGAACCCATGGTTCAAGATATTAGAACGATCGGATTGCCCGCGCTCCAGAGCTTCCACGCGGTCGCGCGACATGGCGGGATCAGTGCCGCGGCCGACCATCTCGGGATGGCAAAGTCCGGGGTGAGCCGCCATGTGGCCCAGCTAGAAGAGCAGCTGAACGTGCGCCTTCTTGAGCGAGGGGCCCGGTCTGTCCGGCTGACGCCTGTGGGCGCGAAGCTCGACCTCAGGATCCGGTCGATCCTCGCCGAGGTTGACCTTTTGGGCGATATCGCCCGGGAGGAAAGCGGCGGGGTAGCGGGACAAGTCACCGTAGCTGCCACGCCCGAATTCGGCTCAATCATCGCCACGCGGCTATTTCCAGCGCTCCGCGCCCGTCACCCGGACCTTAACCTCGTGATGCGCCCGGACTATGCGTTCGAAGACATGCAGGATCCGGGCACCGATCTTGCCTTCCGGATCGGCTCTTTTGAGGACGACCGGCTTGTGGCCCGTGAATTGGGTTCGTTCCGCCGTTGCCTGGTGGCCGCGCCTGCCCTGGCCAAGGCGGCCAACCTGAAGCGGCCCGAAGACCTGGCCGGTCAAGAATGCATGACGTTCCGCGGCGATCGGCCCGGTGCCACCTGGCGTTTTGCCGCCAAAGGCCGGGAAGTGGCGGTGGATGTGTCAGGGCCAATCGCAGTGCAGAACTTCACGATCCTGATGGCCCTCGCCCTTGAAGGTCAGGGCTTTGCGCTTTTGCCCGACTTCATGATTGTCGATGCCCTAAAGGAGGGTCGGTTGGTCCGCGGCCTGCCGGATTATGTAAGCCCCAGCCATCCCGTCTATTTGACGTTTCGGCCGGGCGCCCGGCGCATTGCCCGGATCGATGCCACGATCGAGCTTGCCGACACCCTTCTGACCGGGTTCTTGTCGGAACCCCTGTCGCCGCGACAGGCGGCCGAATAGGGCTTTGTCAGGCCTTGGTCTCTTCCTTGGCAGGCTCGGGCTCGGCGTCAACATTGGCCAATTGGCCTTCGAGCACGGCCGGATCAGGCTTTTTGATCGCCTCGTCTTCGGACGCCGCTTCTTCCGCTGTCTCGACGGCGTCTTCGGCGCTGGCTTCCTCGGCGGTTTCGACCACGTCTTCCGGTTCGATAATGTCGGCTTCCGGCGCCGCGTCAGGCGCACCAACGATCAACGGCAGCATATCTTCGCCGGCCGGCATCGACGGTGTGTCATCCTTGGGCCGTGTCCAGCTCAAGGAATCGAAGGCGCCGCAACTGTCGCAGATCGCGGTCCATTCTGCATAAACCGCACTGCAAATGTCGCAGACCCATTGCGAACCCCTTGGCGCTGTCAAAGCGCGGGCGAGATAGCCTCGGACCACCGCGTCTTCGGCCCCTTGCCCCCGCTCGATCGCGGCCATGATCGTTAAGCTCCGCGCCGTCGGATCGACCTCGGCCAGATCGCCCAAGGCGCTCTTGGCTCCGGTATAATCCTCAGCCGCGATATGGAGCTCGGCCAGGAGCATCTTTGTCTCGGGGTCTTCGGGTTTGATCCGGGTGATCTCGCGGAACCGCTTAATCCGTGCGGCGGGCGTTTCCTCAGGTTCGATCCGGGCATAGGCGCCCGCCAGGTCCGGATGGGGATTGGCCGCCCAGGCCTTTTTGATCACCTTCGCGGCCTGGCGCCCCTTGCCCATCGCCGTGTACTCGTCGGCCGCCATTACCGCCGCGGGCACAAGGTCGGGCGAGAGCTTGTTGGCCTCCATGGCCTTCTCGCGGCCCTCCTCGGTCGCACCGTCTTGGGCGAATTCGCGCGCCTCCGATATGGCGAGCACCGCGTCCCGTCGGCGGTGGACATCGCGCGGCAAGGCGCCGTGACGGAGCTTGGCGTTGAGCGTTTTCCGCGCGCCTTTCCAATCTTCGCCCTCGGCCTGAAGCTTTAGAAGAACGTCTTGGGTCTCTTCGTGCTTGGGCTTCAGCGCGAAGGCCTTCTCGGCGAGTTTCAACGCCACATCGGTCTGGCCGTCTCCGAGCTTTTGCTTGAGGATCCCGCGGACCCCGACAAAGCGGGTCCGATCATCGGCCAAGAGACGCTTGTAGGTCTCTTCCGCCTTCCGCCGGTCACCGGCAATCTCAGCCGCCTGAGCGGTGAGGAGGTTGGTCAGCTCGGGCCGCTTCAAATAGCGCTCGGCCCGGGCGGCCTTGGCCATGGCGAGACGCCCTTCGCCGGACGCCAGCGCCATCATGCCGTCTGAAAGCGCCTCAAAGCCCCGGCGCTCTTGGTTGCGCCCCCACCAGCGGGAAAGCGCGGTCTCGTCACCGCTGAGAAAGCGCAAGATCGCCACAGCGAGGCTCACGAGTTTCAAAAGAACCCACATGGCGGCCAGGATCACCAAAGCGGCGACGACCGATTCGAGCGGTCCGAGGGTGAACTCCATGGACGCGACCGAGACTTGAATGCCGCCTTCGCTTTCCATGAGGAGACCGGCGCCGAACGCCAGGCCCGCCACAATACCAATAAAAAGAACGATTTTAATAAGTGACCAAAGCATGAACTCGCCCCTACAAATTGTCGATTGAGGCCGAAAGTGCGCTCGCCGCATCCACGGCAGCAGACCGGCTCTCGGCGGCGTCAAGCCACGGGCCGAGGGCGGCGCGCGACGCGTCTTCAAGACCGCCGACTTCCGTTAGGGCGGTGTTTAAGTCGCCCGATCTCAACGCCGCTTCCGCCCGTGAGAGCACCGCATCCGCATCATCCCCGTCGCGCGGCTCAAGGGACCGAGCATTGGTCCGCGCCACAAGAAAGGCTGCCACGCGGCCCATCGTGCCGGACCCCTCTTCCGGGCCCCGGGCCGAGGCCTTGAGCGCCTCACGGGCCGCGGAGGGAAAATCGGTCTGGAGCGCGCTGAGCGGGGCGACCCCGTCTGCGGCCACATCCGCCAACGCCGCGGGGATCTCAAGGCCGTCGAGAGCGGTAAGCGCAGTGTCAAATGGCTCGCCCGTGTCGAGCGCTGTCGACACTTTGGCCAAAGCGGCACGAAGCGTGGCTTGGGTTTCGGCTTTCTCGGCCGCGTCGCGGGTGGCTTCGGCCTCGGCCATGGCGGCGGCCACTTCCGCTTCGGCCGCCCCGGTGACCCGGCCCAACTCTTCCTCGGCCGCGCCGGTCATTTCCGCGAATTCTGCTTCGGCCGCCCCGGTGACCCGGGCCATTTCTTCCTGAAATTGAGCCATTTGGGCGTTAAAGTTCTCAGTAAAATCAGGCATTTGAGTGCCTTCCACAACGCCCAATGGCAGGGCATTCACCCGCTCCGACAGCGCCCCAAGATCCGATTGGAGCGTGCCAAATTCCGATGTGAGCCCGGCGAAGTTCTCGCTGAGCGAGGCAAGCCCGTCGGCCGTCGCCGTGTCGGGTTCGGGGATCGCGGCCCGAAGTGTCTCAAGGCTGCCCGCAAGATCTTCCAAACGGCCGCCCATATCGCCGATGTTGGTTTCAAGCTCGCCGATGCGCGCGGTCAATTCGGGGTCTGGGCCGGTCTCGAGCACATTGCCCGCCGCGAAAAAGCCCAGCGCCGCGGCGGCCGCCCCGCCCAGGAGAAGCGCGAGAAAGGCGCCAAATCCGCCGCGCCGACGTTCCGGTTCGGCTTTGGGTGCCGGTGGTGCCGCGGGTGCGGGCTCAGGATCGGGGGTTGCCTCAACGAGGATTTCTTGGGGTTCTTCGGCCGTAATCGGCGCATCCGATAACGGGATCGCCTGGCGCGTCGCCAGCGCCGGCCCTCTGAGGTCCACCGAGCCGCTCACGCTACACTCCTGTTTTTACGGAACAAACGCAGCACTCCGCGTTGTTGAAATCCCCCGGGCAGATTCTCTTCGCCCGCCTTAGCAAACGCGCCCTGGCCCGGGAGGTCAACCGCGCATTAGGGCGGCACGTATGGCGTCGACCATGGCCGCGCCGTCGGGGTGCCGGGCGACCGTGACCGGCTGTCCCCAAGCCTCGGCGACGGCTTCGCTTAGGGCGACCGCCTCTATGGGGGCCTCCGCACCTTGGGCCCACCCCCGCAAAACGCCCGCACTCCGCGGCGAAAAGAGCGGAGCCAGAACCCGACCCTTCGCTTGGAAGAGGGCCGCTGCGTCATCGGTCGGGTCTTGAGCGGGCTGGTCATAGGAAATCACAGAATTGACAGCGATGCCCGCCGCCCTGAGCGCCTCGGCGACGTCGCCCCTGCTATGGACGCCGCGGATGTGGATCAGCGGGCCCTGCCCTCCGGAACCTAGGATCAGCGCCACCAGATCCGCCGCGTTTCCACCGGCCGAGCGCGCCTCAAACCCAGCTTGGGCGGCAGCCCACGCGGTTTGGTCGCCAACACACCAGGCCGGAAGACCCGGCACCGCTTGGGCCCGCCCCACCCCATTGACCGACGTAAATATTACTCCTGCCACCCCGGTCAGTGCGACCGGCTCGCCAACGGGCTTGATGTCAATCGCCGGGGAGATGACGGCATCGGCGACGTCCATCCCGTCGTCTTCCAACCGTTGGAGGAACCTCCGCGATGCAAGCTGGGGACGCGTCATCAGGAGCGTGGGACGTGCCATCTTGTCGGCCATGGGCCTCGGTGCTACCTCCGCCGCCACCGCCACGCAACGGACAAAGTGCCTGCCATGAGTGCCACCATGAGGGCGCCGGAGACGGTCCTCGGGATCGAGACGAGCTGCGATGACACCGCTGCGGCCGTGGTGCGGGCCGGGCCTGCCGACGGGCGGATCCTGTCCAATGTGGTGATGTCTCAAGACCGGCTCCACGCGGCCTATGGCGGCGTCGTCCCAGAGATTGCCGCCCGGGCCCATGCCGAGAAGATCGATCTCGCCGTCGAAGCGGCCCTGGCCGAGGCCGGCCTCGACCTTTCGGGCATCGATGGCGTCGCGGTCACGGCCGGGCCGGGGCTCATTGGAGGCGTTCTAGCCGGGGTGATGTTTGCCAAGGGCCTCGCCGCAGCCACCGGTAAAGCGCTCCTCGGGGTCAACCATCTGGCGGGCCACGCGCTCACCCCGCGGCTGACCGACGATCTGGCCTATCCCTATCTTCTTCTTCTCGTGTCGGGCGGCCATTGTCAGTTTCTCATTGTCCGAGGCGCGGATAGCTTTCACCGCCTTGGCGGCACGATCGACGATGCGCCGGGGGAAGCCTTTGACAAAACGGCCCGCGCCCTCGGTCTCGGTCATCCCGGCGGGCCGGAGATCGAACAGCTCGCCAAAGCGGGCGATCCCGCGCGTTACGCGTTTCCCCGCCCCCTCCTCGACCGGCCGGGCGCCGACATGTCGTTTTCTGGTCTTAAAACCGCAATCATGCGCGAGATTGACCGGATCACTTTGGCGGGCCTCGATATCGAGGGCGAACGGGCCCATATCGCGGCGTCTTTTCAGGATGCGGTGGCGGAGGTCGTGGCCAAAAAGACCGAGGCCGCCTTGGCGTTTTACCTCGCCGAAGGCCCGGCCCGCCCTGCGATTGCCGTGGCCGGGGGTGTTGCGGCCAACAGGACAATTCGGAGCCGTCTTGAAACCGTGGCCCAGAAAGCTGGCGTCGATTTCGTCGCTCCGCCCTTGCCCCTTTGCACCGACAACGGAGCGATGATCGCTTGGGCTGGCATTGAGCTCATGGGCCTCGGGCAGCGATCCGATTTTGCCCTTGCCGCCCGGCCCCGATGGCCGCTGGACACAGCGCAAGCCCCCCTCATCGGGTCGGGAAAGAAAGGTGCCAAGGCCTGAGGTGTCCGCCCGTTTGAAATCCCCCGCCCGAGCGCGTATCGCTTGGGCCCGGTGCCATCGCCTTCGGAGACCCCATGAAATTCGCCCTTATCGCCCGCGACAAGCCAGGCCATCTCGACACGAGAAAGGCCAACCGCGCCGCCCATCTGGACTATGGGGCCCAATCGGGATGCGTGGTGTTCGCAGGCCCCCTGCTCGACGGGACGGGAGAGATGTGCGGCTCGCTCATCGTGATCGAGGTCGAAGACCGCGCCGCGGCGGACGCTTGGGCGGCGGGCGACCCCTACGCCAAGGCGGGCCTTTTCGCCTCGGTCGAGATCAACGCTTGGAAACAGGTCACCCCCTGATGCGCTACTGGCTTTTCAAATCGGAACCGTCGAACTGGTCGTGGGATCAGCAAAAAGCCAAAGGCGAGGTTGGCGAGGAGTGGGACGGGGTCCGGAATTACCAGGCTCGCAACAATATGCGGGAGATGAAGATCGGCGATCTCGGCTTTTTTTACCATTCGATGTCGGAAAAGGCGGTGGTCGGGATCGTTGAAGTGATCGCCGAGAGCCATCCCGACAGCACCACCGATGACGCGCGCTGGGACTGCGTTGACATCAAAGCCGTGCGCGACATGCCGAACCCGGTCACGCTCGATATGGCCAAGGCCGATCCGAGGCTTCAGGACATGGTGCTCGTCAATAACACGCGGCTGTCTGTCCAGCCGGTGAGCGAAGCCGAATGGAAGGTAGTCTGCGAAATGGGCGCGCTTTCGCCCTAGTTCAGCATCGCCGGCGAAAACAAAACGCCGAATTGCTCGCACCAGATCACCACCGAGCCGTATTGCGCGAGGTCTGTGCCTTCGGGAATGTCGTAGTTTTGGTCGCCCACATTGCCCTTGAGCTGGCCAAGGGAGAGAAACGTCGACTCTTTCACATCCTTCGACGATTTGGGATCGGGCTCGGCCACCAGCCAGACTTCGAGATCCGGCCCGTTGGTGACTTCAAATTCAGTGAACCGGAGGACGGCTTTGCCGGAGGCATCTTCGAATATCGTTGCTGTGCCGGTGCCCTTATGGGCCCGATCCGCGTCGCGGAAAGTGCCCGTGCGGGTGGCTTTGAGGGCGTCCGAAGCCAGGCTTTCACTGACCACATCGTCGAAAAACAACGGCGAGGCGAGGTACCAGAAGGCGGCGCCCGCTCCGAAACCAAGGATGAACACCGGTATCGCGATGGCAAAAAATCGACCCACTTTTCGCTCCGTCAATTAAGAATCACACAAGATGTGTCTGCTTAAATTGACAGCGCGTTCCGGTGCGCACAACAAACATAAAAAAGGGGCCCCAGCCGATGCCGAGACCCCTTTCCTTCACCCACAGCGCCTCTCACCGCGCTTCGGAAATCTGGTCCCGGCCATCCTGGCCAGTCCCGGTAAGCTATTTTGACCTAGCCGATTTGTCCAACGGCGAGTGCACTCAATTCAAAGCGAATTCGATCAGCCGTAGACCGCTTCTTTGCCGAAATGCTTGGTCAAAAGGTAATAAACAACGGCGCGGTACTTGTTGCGCTCGGACCGGCCATAGGTTTCGATTACCGAATTGATGGCGTCCATCAATTCTGGCCCATCCGACAAGCCCAGCTTTTTCATAAGAAAATTCTCTTTGACCGTCTCAAGCTCGCCGTCTTGGCTCGCTGCCACGGTCGAGGCGTCGGCGTCGTAGATCGACGGCCCGCAGCCGATTGTGACCTTTGTCAGAAGATCCATGTCGGGGGTGACCCCGCACTTATTTTTCAGATCATCTGCGTATTTCTCGATAAGTTCGTCCCGTTTTCCCATCGGACGCCCCCTCCATAGCCTTTTATTCCGTGGCTTTGTGCCACGGCGCGCATGGTGGGCCAATTGACCCCCCAACACAATATTCGACTGTGGGTTGGCTGGTTTAAGCGGAAATGCCGCAACGCATGGGGCGCGTTGCGGCAGGTCCGGTCAATAGCGGTAATGCTCGGATTTGAACGGGCCTTCGGGTTTGACCCCGATATAGGAGGCCTGATCGCTGTCGAGCTCGGTGAGCTTCACACCGATCTGCGACAGATGGAGACGCGCGACTTTCTCGTCGAGATGCTTGGGCAGCACGTAGACTTTGTTGTCGTAGTCGCTGCCCTTGGTCCAAAGCTCGATCTGGGCCAGCACCTGGTTGGTAAACGACGCCGACATCACGAAAGACGGATGCCCGGTGGCGTTGCCGAGGTTCAAAAGCCGACCCTCTGAGAGGAGGATGATCTTGTTGCCCGAGGGCATTTCGATCATGTCCACCTGCTCTTTGACGTTGGTCCATTTGTGGTTTTTGAGGTTGGCCACTTGGATCTCATTGTCGAAATGGCCGATATTGCCGACGATCGCCATGTTCTTCATCCGGCGCATATGGTCGATCCGGATAACATCTTTGTTGCCGGTGGCGGTGATGAAGATGTCGGCCTCTTCGACCATGTCTTCAAGCGTGGTCACCTGGTAGCCGTCCATAGCCGCCTGGAGCGCGCAGATCGGGTCGGTTTCTGTGACCACCACCCGGGCGCCTGCCCCGCTGAGCGAGGCGGCCGAGCCTTTGCCCACATCGCCGTAACCGCAAACGACGGCCACTTTCCCGGCCATCATCACATCGGTGGCGCGGCGGATCCCGTCAACGAGGCTCTCTTTGCAGCCGTACTTATTGTCAAACTTCGACTTGGTGACTGAGTCGTTGACATTGATTGCCGGGAACGGGAGCAGCCCGTCTTCGACCATCTTATAGAGCCGGTGCACCCCGGTCGTTGTCTCTTCGGAGACGCCTTTGATCATGTCGCGCTGTTTGACGAACCAGCCCGGGCTCTCGGCCATCCGCTTTTTGATCTGGGCGAAAAGCGCTTCTTCCTCTTCCGATGTCGGCACTGCGATCAGGTCGGTCTCGCCCTCCTCGACCCGGGCACCCATCAGAATGTAAAGCGTCGCATCGCCCCCATCGTCGAGGATCATGTTGGCGCCGCCATCCTCAAAGTGGAAGATCCGGTCCGCGTAATCCCAGTATTCTTCGAGCGTTTCGCCTTTGACCGCAAAGACCGGCACGCCGCCTTCGGCAATCGCGGCCGCCGCATGGTCTTGGGTCGAGAAAATGTTGCACGACGCCCAGCGCACATCGGCGCCGAGCGCGGTCAAAGTCTCGATCAAAACGGCTGTTTGGATTGTCATGTGCAGAGAACCGGCGATCCGGGCTCCGGCCAAGGGCTTTGACGCACCGTATTCTTCGCGGAGCGCCATCAAACCTGGCATCTCTATCTCGGCAATATCGAGTTCGAGGCGGCCAAATTCGGCTAACCCCATGTCTTTTACTATGAAGTCTTTCATACGGGTTCTCCGCGGATCCAATCGAGTCGCAGATCCTTAACAACCCCGCGTAACCACAACAATAACGTCCCTTGCCAAAGACACAGGCGAACTTCTTTTCCAGTGACTTGACGGCAATGCTGCCGCCAACGACACAAACGACCTTCCGTCGCCTAGCCAGGTATTCCCGTCTTCAACTTGTCACTCGGCAAAGGGGCGCGCCAATTGGTGCCTGCGGCCATGACACAGGATGTGCCGTCGGCGCGGGTCATCAAAATGGTCCAGGTGCCCTTTTCTTCGGAAAACCAAACCTCGAAGACTTTACTTTCGGATTGCAGCCCGCCGCCTTGGAAGCTCTCGCCATAGCCAGAAGCCAGCCGCTCAACGACGCGGTCACGATCCGCGCAGCTCGATTGCGATTGGGCGACTGCACTCACAGGAACGGAAGTTACTAAGATCAAACCAAGGAATTTCAGTAACGCTCGCATAGGTTTCTCCTTTCTCGGGGCCCGGGGGTCCCGTGCTTGCGCCTGCAAATCCTCCCGCCTTTTTTTTGTTATTCTCCGGCATATAGGGCCAGAGTGGAGTAATTTTGTTTAGATAGTGCGCTCTGCGGCAGATCACGCAGTTCGCCGTCTATTTTGTGTGTTTATTGTGCAACCTGCTCGATTTAGCGGCTGAAATACGCTCATTTCATGCCGATTTGTCGCAGCAAAGGGAGGCCGGGCAGGCCAACCCTGCGCTTTGATCCTTGGAATGGGATTTACAGCCGGGCACCCGCCGACTACCTGATCGGCGCTGCCTATGAGGACCACATGGCGAAGCAAAAACGCGCCTGGCAAAGGATGCTGTCGGGCCGAAGGCTCGATCTTCTCGACCCGACCCCGATGGACATCGAGATCGAAGATATCGCCCACGGCCTTGCTTTCGTGGCCCGCTGGAATGGCCAGACAAAGGGTGAGTTTCCCTATTCGGTGGCCGAGCATTCCTTATTGGTCGAGACCCTTTTGGGCCGAATATCAGCAGGTATAGAGCCGAGATGGCGGCTGGCGGCGCTGCTCCACGATGCCCCGGAATATGTGATCGGCGACATGATATCGCCGGTTAAGAACGCTGTTGGGCCCGATTACGGGCGGCTTGATGAACGGCTGGCGGCGGCGGTTCATCTCAAATTCGGGCTCCCGGCCGTGCTGCCCTCGGCGATCAAGAAAAAGATCAAACAGGCCGACAAAATGTCAGCCTGGCTCGAAGCGACCCAGATTGCTGGGTTTGACGTGGCCGAAGCCAATCGCTTTTTCGGCGTGCCCGATCCCGGTGCCACGGAAGGGTTGTCGATTGCGCCGCGTCCGCCCGCCGAAGTGCGCCAGGCCTATACGGCCCGCCATGCAGAGCTTTTGGCCGAGCTTTAACGCGGGGAGCGTTTCGCGAGGATCCGCTGGAGTGTGCGGCGGTGCATGTTGAGCCGCCGTGCCGTCTCCGAAACGTTCCGGTCGCAGAGCTCATAGACCCTTTGGATATGCTCCCAGCGCACCCGGTCGGCCGACATCGGGTTTTCCGGCGGCGGCGGCAATTCGTCTTCGGGTGCCAGGAGTGCTGCGGTCACGTCATTGGCGTCGGCGGGCTTTGACAGATAGTCGGTCGCACCGATTTTGACGGCGGCCACAGCGGTCGCGATCGCACCATAGCCCGTGAGCACAACGATCCGGCTGTCGGGGCGCCGCTCGCGGATGGTTTCAACCACATCGAGCCCGTTGCCGTCCTCCAAGCGGAGATCGATCACCGCATAGGCCGGGGGGGTCCGGTCTGCCAGGCTCCGGCCTTCGCCCACGGTTTCCGCCGTGGCCACTTCAAAGCCGCGCTTCTCCATAGCCCGCGCCAGACGGCGCAAGAACGGCTCGTCGTCGTCAACGATCAACAGTGAATTGTCGGGCCCGATTTCGTTCAGTTTGCGGTCAGTCATCGCATTGAGGTTCTTTGCTTTTTCGCCCTGATACCTAGGGCGCCGGTCAAAGCAGGTCAAACCGCCTCAAACCGCCTCAATCGCGCAAGAAACCCGGTTGGCCATTTCCTCGGCTGAAACATCGCCGCGATAGAAATCCACGAAGCCTTCGCCGGGCATCACCAGATAGGTGAAGGTCGAATGATCGACGAGGTAAAACTCGTCATCGGGCTCGTGCTCATGGACCCGGTAATAGGCGCGGTAGGCCTTCGCGGCCGCGTCGATCTGCTCTTCAGATCCGGTCAGGCCGATCATGTCTTCGTGGATGTAGTAGGTGTAATCATCAAGGACTTGGGCAGTGTCACGGCCGGGATCGACCGAGATAAACACCGGCGTCACATCGTGGCCCTGCTCCTCTAAAAGTGCTGTCGCGTCGGCGTTGCGAACAACATGGAGCGGGCAGACATCGGGGCAGAACGTGTAGCCGAAGTAAATCAAGCTCGGCTTGGTGATCACCTCTTGGTCGGTGACGGTCGCGCCGGTCTCCGAAACCAGGGTGAACGGGCCGCCAATGTCTCCCGCCACGGTGCCGCCCCGACAGGCCGCAAGGGCGCTTTGGGGCTGAAACTGAGTATATGCGTAGGTGCCGCCGACGAGCGCTAGGAGTGCTGCGCCCGCAGCAATGAGGACAAGTCTCTGTTCCATAACGATTACCTCGCATGCGTTGCGCCAGCTTGATCGCGTTTGCCAGCCTCCTTTACAAGTAGGTGCGAAGACACATTTTGGCGAGGGATGGTCAGTCCGACGTCTAATATGCTGTTACCGGCCGCGCCTCGCCGGTCGAACTGGGTTCGTCTCCGCACCCTGATCGTGCTGCGTTGGATCGCGGTGGCAGGCCAATTGGTGGCCATTACCGTCGCCAATCGAGGCTTCGGTATCCAGATCGAGATGGGCCTGGCCTTCCTCGCCATCGGCGCGGCGATCATCGCCAATCTGGTGGCGGTCTTTGTTTATCCCGAAAACAAACGGCTCAGCGAAAGCGAAGCGGCTTCAATGCTCTTTTTTGATATCACCCAGCTTTGCTTCCTTCTTTACCTCACCGGCGGGCTCCAGAACCCGTTTGCGCTGTTGATCCTCGCGCCTGTCACAATCTCAGCCACGACGCTGTCTTCCCGGACAACCATCATCCTCGGCTTGACGGCGATCTTTATGATCTCGCTCGTCACCGCCTGGCATATGCCGCTCAGAAGCCTGTCAGGTGATCTCTTACTCCTGCCAGAGCTCTTCGCGTTTGGGTTTTGGGTCGCCATCGTGGTGGGTGTGGTGTTTTTGGCCGGATACGCCCAGCGCGTCTCGGCAGAGGTTCACGCCATGTCGGACGCTTTGGCCGCGACCCAGATGGCGCTCGACCGCGAACACAAGCTCACCGATCTCGGCGGCGTTGTCGCCGCCACTGCCCATGAGCTCGGCACGCCCTTGGCCACGATCATGCTGGTGAGCGCCGAACTCATGGACGAGCTCGCCGATAGGCCCGATCTTCGGGCCGATGCGGAACTTATCCGGGAACAGGCCGCGCGCTGCCGCGACATTCTCAAATCCATGGGTCGGGTCGGGAAAGAGGACGCGCATCTCAAATATGCGCCGATCTCGGCCGTCGCCGAAGAGGCCGCCGAGCCCCATGCCCATCGCGGCATGGCGATCCACTACGATATTGGCCCGGCCCCGGGTGCTGAAGCCCGCCAACCGGTGGTAGAACGCCGCCCCGAAGTCATTCACGGCTTGCGCAATCTCGTCCAAAACGCAGTGGATTTCGCCCAATCGAGCGTCTGGATCGATATCGGGTGGACAGCTGAGACGATCCGGGTCCGCATTACGGATGACGGGCCGGGCTACCCCACAGGCGTTCTTGGCCGGATCGGGGACCCATTCGTCAAGGCACGGCGCGAGCCCGATGAGGCCAATGCAAGACCGGGCTATGACGGGATGGGTCTTGGGCTGTTCATTGCGAAAACGCTCCTCGAACGCTCTGGCGCCGAAGTGACGTTTGCCAACGGAAGAGAGCATGCTGACGGGCCCAATAGGCCCGGCCGCCGGTCGGGCGCCATCGTCGAATGCGCGTGGCAATGGAGCGAATTTGCGGAAACCCGCCCAGTTGACCGCCAACCGTTAGGGAAAAATCAAGCAATCGAGGTTTAGCGCACGCCGCCTTAACCGGTTGTTAACTTAGCCTGACAAAAGTCTACCAAAGGCCCTTTTGCCTCTTGGGGGAGTCGTTGATGGTCTTAACAGGCGCAACCTTGGCCGCCGTGCTCGGCCTCAGCTCTCTGACTGCTGTTTCGCTTGCCTTGTTTGCCGCGTCCCATTTCGGGCCTGACGGACACCAAGCCAAGCGGGCCGCCAACGGTGCGGGCCACCGTGACGAGGGCATCGTTTTCCTCTTTGATCGGTCGAGCCTTGTGGATGCAACCCGCGCCGGGGAACGCCTCATCGCAGCCGCGCCGAACGACGGCAGCGATTGGGTCCGCCTCATGTCGCTTCTCTTGCCCGAATTCCCCGAGCTTCAAGGCCGTATCGACCGGCTGGCGGGCGAGGGGCTCCAAACCTACACATCGCGCGACGAAACCACGCGGCTTACGGCCGAATGGCGCGACGGGCTCCGGCGGCTGACCCTCGTCGACTACGACGTCAACCCGCCGACCGCCGAGATCGACGCCCATAACCTTGCCGCATTGGAGCGCGAGCTCGACACGCTCCGCGCCAATACCGACTTTGCGCCCTTCATGGTGTGGCGCCAAAATCGGGAAGGACGGATTTCCTGGTTTAACCGGCGTTATCTCGAAGAGATCAAGCGCGTTCGCGGCAAAAAAGACGCTGGTCGCTGGCCCGCCCCTGCCCTTTTTGACACTGCCGCCGTGGCCGATAGCGCGGAGAAAAGCACGGTCTTCCGGGCGTCGCTCGAAACCAAGCGCAAGGAGACCTGGTACGACGTCCATGTCCACCATGTGGGCGACGAGATGATTTGCTCGGCGATCAATATCGACAAGGTCGTGGGCGCCGAACAGCAGCTCCGCGCCTTCATGCAAACCCTAACGAAGACGTTCGCCGATCTTTCCGTGGGCCTTGCCATATTCGACCGGGCCCGGCGCCTTGTGATGTTTAACCCGGCACTGGCCGACCTTTCCGGTCTTCCCATCGGATTTCTTGCCGCCCACCCGACGCTCTTTGGCTTCCTCGACCGGATGCGCGACCTCGGCCGCGTGCCCGAGCCCCGGAACTACACCGAATGGCGCAAGAACATGGCCGATCTCGAAGAGGGCGCGGTCGACGGGACCTATCTTGAAACCTGGACGCTCGCCACGGGCCAAACGTTCCGGGTCACCGGCCAACCCCATCCCGACGGCGCCATCGCCTTCGTGTTCGAGGATATCAGTGCCGAGATCTCCCTCACCCGCCGGTTCCGCTCGGAAGTCGAAGCGCGCCAATCGGTCCTCGACCAGATGGAAGAAGCGGTGGCGGTCTTTTCCGGGTCGGGCGCGGTGACGATGGTGAATTCGGCCTACGTGGACCTCTGGGGTCACGACCCGCTCGAATGCGTTGAGAATGTCGGCCTCGCCGATGTCATCTCGACCTGGTCGTCAGCCAGCCTGCCGTCGGCCATGTGGACCGAGGGTGCGAACTTTATCCGGAATTCAAGGGGTCGGGATCCATGGATCACCGACGCCACCCTCCTCGACGGTCGGGCCATTTCCTGCCGTTTTGTCGGGCTTCCGGGCGGCGCGACCATGGTGGGCTTTCGGCCTCTGGGCCGGTCGAGCCGCGACGTCGAGCTTCGCCGACGGGCCTGATCGCGCCTTGCCAGCGGGGGCCCGCGGCGTATGCTCGCCGCCATGGCCCCCGACCCCTTCGCCACCACCACTTCCCCAAGCGCAGACGCCACGGCCGACCTGGCCACTCGGCTCGCCAAAAGCCTCGGGCCCGGCGACACGCTCGGCCTTTCGGGGCCCCTCGGGGCCGGAAAATCGCATTTCGCGCGGGCCATCATCGCGTCACTTTCCGGCGCGCGTGAGATCCCCTCGCCCACCTACACGCTGGTCCAAACCTATGACGGGCCTGGATTCGACATCTGGCACGCGGATCTTTATCGCCTGACCGAGCCCGAAGAGTTGGCCGAGCTTGGCCTTGAAGAAGCCTTCGGGACCGCGCTTTGCCTTATCGAATGGCCCGATCGCCTGCCAGAGACGCCGCGCCGCGCACTCGATATCTCCCTCCTGCCCGTCCAGGGTAAGGAAGACAGCCGCCGGATCGCGTTTTGCGGTGCGCTCGATCTCTGGCAAGACCGGGTCAAGGCGGCCCTCGCCAAGAAATGCGCTCCCATTGCCTGACACCGTCAAGATGCAAGACCAGTCTTCCAAAGCAGCCCCCGGCGCTCTGATGCTCTTTGCGGCGGGCTTCGGTAAACGGATGGGCGCACTCACCGAGGATCGCCCCAAGCCGTTGATCCACGTCGGGGGTCGGACCCTTCTCGACCGAAGCCTCGATTGGACCCGCGCCGCTGGGATCGAACGGGTCGTGGTCAATGCCCATTACCGGGCTGACATGATCCGGGCCCATCTTGCGGGCCAAGACGTGGAGATCGCCGAGGAGACGCCTGAGATCCTCGAAACCGGCGGCGGACTTTTGGCGGCAGGGCCCCTTCTCGGCGGTCAAATTGTCTACACATTTAACCCTGACGTCGTCTGGCAAGGTCCGAACCCCCTACTGGTCTTGGCCGATGCCTGGGCAGCGGCACCCCAAGCCGCGCTGCTTCTTTTGATCGAAACTCCAAAGGCTCTCGGCCGAGACGGTCCCGGAGACTTTTCGATGGACAGCCGTGGCGATCTCAGCCGTGGCCAGGACTACCTTTATTGCGGCGCCCAGATCATCGACACATCGCGGCTCGGCGAGATCGGCAAGACCGTCTTTTCGCTCAATGCCTATTGGGATCTTATGGCCGCCTCAGGCGATCTGGGCGGCGTCGTTTACCCGGGCAAATGGTGCGATGCGGGCTCACCCCAGGGTCTCGCCGCCGCCGAAGACCTTCTCGGCGATGGATGACCCCCGGCTCTTCGCGGTTCCTCTCGGCGCGCCCTACCCCGCCGCATTGGTAGATGGGCTGATCGCACGGCTGGACGGCGACCCCGACCGGATTGCTCAGGCGACGATCTATGCCAATTCAGGGCCGATGGCGCGGGCGCTGGCCGACGCCTTTGCCGCGAGGGCTCCGATCCTTCTTCCGAAGATCACGCCGATCACGGAGGTCACCGACAGCGAGATCGCGCCCGCAGACGCCCTTCGGATCCGGCTCGACCTCACCCAGCTAACGGCCAGGCTCATCGAGGCCAATCCCGGCCTTGCCCCGGAAGGCTCGGCGTTCGACATTGCGGGCTCGCTCATGGCGCTTTTCGGCGAGATGGCGGGCGAAGGGGTCCCGCTCGACGCCCTGACCGCGCTCGATCTGGCCGAGCACTCCGCCCATTGGGCCAAAAGCCTCGCCTTTATCGAGCTGGCCGCGGGCTTTTTGGAAGATATGGGCCCAACCCTTCCCGAGGCGGCGATACGCGCCGGGGCTTTAGCATTGGCCCGGACGTGGGAGGAGACGCCGCCCGAGACCCCCGTGGTCATCGCGGGCTCGACCGGATCGCGGGGCATCACTCGGATCCTAATGGAATGCGCAGCGCGGCTCGAACAGGGTTATGTTGTCCTCCCAGGCTTTGATTTTCAGCTGCCCGACCCGGTGTGGGGTGAGATGGGCGAGGACCATCCTCAATTCCGCTTCCGCGACCTTTGCGATGCGCTGAACTTCACGCCACGCGCGGTCAGCCCATGGGCGGGCGCGGTCAAGGATCCGGCCCGCGCCGAGGTTCTGTCACTGGCCCTGCGCCCGCCACCGGTGACCGACCAATGGATCCGCGAAGGGGTCGACCTGCCCGAATTGACCGATGCGCTGTCCGGCGTGACCCTTTTGGAAGCGCCGAGCCCCCGGGAAGAAGCCGTCGCCATCGCGCTGGGGATGCGGGAGGCGGTCGACCGAGACCGGAGCGTTGCCCTTATTTCGCCCGACCGGATCCTCACCCGCCAAGTTACCGCTGCCCTCGGGCGCTGGGGGATCGAACCCGATGACAGTGCGGGCAGGCCCCTGGCCCAATCGGCGCCGGGTCGGCTTCTTCGCCAAGTTTCGGCTCTATTTCAGCGTGATTTGTCCCCGGGAGAGGTTTTGGCCCTCATCAAACATCCCCTGGTGGCGGCCGGTGGGGCTCGGGGCGATCATCTTCTCGCGGCGCGGGAATGCGAACTTTGGCTCCGCCGCGAAAGGATCGCGGCCCTCGACCAAGACGCGCTTCCTGGTTGGGCTGAAGGGAACGCGTCGCGCGAGGCCTGGGCCACCTGGCTCGGCAATGTTCTCTTCCAAAAGCGCGCCGCGGGGGCCCTGCCATTGGCAGATCTCCTCGAACGGCTCATCGCGGCAACCGAGGCCCTCGTCGCCGGGCCCGACGGTGCGTCCGCCGCCCCTCTTTGGGAGATGGAAGCGGGTGCGGCGGCCAAGGCGGCGATGGACACGCTGGCGATCGCCGCCGACGGCGCCGGCGCTTTCAGCGCGCGGGATTTTCAAAGCCTCCTCGACGCGATCCTTCAAGACGAAGTGCGCAATCCGGTGCTTCCGCATCAAGACATCATGATCCGAGGAACGATCGAGGCCCGGGCCGTCGAAGCCGATGTGGTGATCCTCGCAGGCCTCAACGAAGACGTCTGGCCGCCGAGCCCCGGCCACGATCCTTGGCTCAACCGCGCGCTAAGGCGGAAGGCGGGGCTTTTGGCCCCAGAACGCCGGGTCGGGCTCGCCGCCCACGACTTCGAGCAAGCCTTTGGGGCCAAGGAGGTTTGGATCAGCCGCACGAAACGGGCCGATGACGGCGAAACGGTCGCGAGCCGCTGGGTCAATCGCCTGACCAACCTCGTGGCGGGACTTTCCGAGCGAAACGGACCGTCGGCCCTTGCGGAAATGAGCGCGCGCGGCGCGGTATGGCTCGACCTTGCCGCCCGGATAGACCGTCGCCTGCCCCCGGCACCGCCAGAGCCCCGTCCTTCACCGTGCCCTCCGGTCGCGGTGCGGCCAAAAAGACTCTCCGTCACCGCGATCAAGACCCTGATCCGCGACCCCTACGCGATTTATGCCCGCAACATCCTCCGCCTCTCCCCACTTGAAGGACCGCCGAGCGGGGCCGATCCACGCCTCCGCGGTACCGTCTTTCACCGCATCGCCGAGCTTTTTGTCGCCGAAAACCCGGGCGGGAGCCGCGAAACCGAGCATGCCGCCCTTTTGGCCATTGCCGAGCGGGTTTTTGACGCCGAGATCCCCTGGGTCGCCACCAGGAGGCTTTGGTTGGGCCAACTAGCCCGCATCGCCGACGCCTTCCTTGACGGCGAAGCGGCACGCCAGGCGGCGGGAAGCGTCCTGGCCCTCGAAGCCCAAGGGCGGATGGAGCTTGGCGACATGGACTTCACCCTCACCGGCACCGCCGACCGGATCGATCTCGGGCCGTCTGGGCTCTTGATCTATGATTACAAATCCGGTGCCGTCCCGAGCGCCAAGGAAGTCCGATATATCGACCGGCAATTGTTCCTTGAAGCGGTCATGGCCGAGGCCGGGGCATTCGACGACGTCGCGCGCCAGAAGGTGGCGGGAACGGGCCATATCGGGCTCGGCGCGAAACCGGTCACGACCCTTTATCCAAACGGCTCACCCGGTGATCTCGACGTCCGAACAGAGACTATTCTTGCCGAATTGCGGAAACTGATCGGCGCGTTTCAGGATCCCGCACAAGGCTATCCGGCCCGGCGGGTGGTCCAACAGGTGTCAGACCAAGGAGATTACGATCACTTGGCCCGGTTCGGCGAGTGGGACGACGCCTCGGAACCGACGGCGGTGACCCTTTGCTAGGCACGATGGATGAGGCGACCCGCGCCCAGGTCGAGGCGGCCGACCCCCGTGTGTCGACCTGGCTCACCGCCAATGCAGGGTCGGGCAAAACCAAGGTTCTGACCGACAGGGTGACGCGGCTTCTTCTTCAAGGTGTCGACCCGCAAAACATCCTGTGCCTCACCTACACGAAGGCCGCGGCCGCAGAGATGCAGAACCGGCTCTTCAAGCGCCTCGGTGAGTGGGCGATGATGCCCGATGACCAAATCGGCAGCGCGCTGGCCGCGGCGGGTATCGGCCCCGGCCAAAGTTACAGTGCGGCGCGCACGCTCTTCGCCCGCGCCATTGAAACGCCCGGCGGGATCAAGATCCAAACGATCCACGCCTTTTGCGCGACGCTTCTCCGCCGGTTTCCCCTTGAAGCCGGGGTCTCACCGAGCTTTCGCGAGATCGACGAACCGGAAGCGCGGGAGATCCGGGCCGAGGTTGCCGAAGAGATCGCCCGCGCAGCGCCAAGCACCTTCGACCTCCTCGCTGCCCAGGTCTCGGGCGGCGATATCGACCCTATTCTTGCAGAAATCGCATCCGCACGGCGTAAATTCAGCGCGTCCACCGACCGCGAAGCCCTGGCCCGCGAGCTTGGTATCAGTCCCGACCTGACCCCGGGCCGGGTGGCGGAGTACTTTCTCGGCCAGGATGGCCTCAGGGTCCTCGCGGCACTTGAGCGCGCTTTGGACCATGGCGGCCCCAATGACGCGAAGGTCAAATTGCGGCTTCAAGCGCTTCCGAAGGATCGGTTTGGACCCGGCGAGCACGCGCTCCTCGAGAGCCTCTTTCTTTACGGCGAAAAAGCAAAGGCGCCCCATGGCGCAAAGATCGATGCGTTTCCGAGCAAGGCCGCGCGGGAGGCGTTGGCGGGGAGTGCGTCGGCGCTCAACGGGTTTCTCCAAAGGGCGGAAGATCTCCGCGAGCCCCGCCTCGCCGCGTTGGTCCTTGAAAAAGCAGTGGCACTCCACGGTTTCGCTAAAGCGTTTCTTCCGGCCTATGCCGCCGCCAAAACCGCCCGGGCGGCCCTTGATTTCGATGATCTTATCGAGCGGGCGGACCGGCTATTGTCGGACCGGTCTGTCGCCGATTGGGTGCTTTATCGGCTCGACGGCGATATCGACCACATCCTCGTTGATGAGGCCCAGGATACCAGCCCGGCCCAATGGCAGGTCATCGAAAAGCTCACGGCGGAATTTGCCGCGGGCGAGGGCGCACGGAGCGGGCAGAGCCGGTCGGTCTTTGTCGTCGGCGACCTCAAACAATCGATCTATTCGTTCCAAGGGGCCGATCCCCAGGAAATGGGCCGGATGTCCGACCAGTTTGCCCGGCAGATGCGCCAGGCCGAACGCGGGCTCGTTCACCGGCGGCTTGAGTTTTCGTTCCGCTCCTCGGCGGCCATTCTTCGGGTTGTCGACCGGACATTTGAAGGCGAGCGGGGCAGGGGCCTTGGCGGGCGCATCGATCACACCGCGTTTAAGGCGCGCTTGCCGGGGCGGGTGGATCTTTGGCCCATAGAAGAGCCCTTGGAGACGCCGGACCTCCCCGAATGGCACGACCCCCGCGACATGGTCTTGCCGTCCGACCCTGCCGCGCGGCTTGCCAAGACCATCGCCCGCGAGGTGCACCATTGGACCGAAACAGAGACAATTCCAGCGGAAAACGGGACTTCGCGGTCCCTAGAAGAGGGTGATGTCCTAATCCTTTTCCGCGGTCGGAGCCCGCTTTTTCACCGAACGATCCAAGCGCTGAAGGAGGCGGGGCTCACCGTGGCCGGGGCCGACCGGATCCTTCTTCACCAAGAACTTGCGGTGAAAGATCTGATGACGCTTCTGGCGTTTCTCGACTTGCCGGAAGACGATCTGGCCTTGGCCTCGGCCCTTCGCTCACCGCTCTTCGGTTGGAGCGAGCAAGATCTTTTCACCTTGGCCTCGGGTCGCGGCAAAGCATTCCTTTGGGAAACGCTTCGGGGCCAGGACGCGACCCACCCGGGCACGCTGGCCATTTTGAACGACCTTCGCGATCAGGCCGATTTCTTACGCCCCTATGAGGTGCTCGAACGGGTTCTCACGCGCCACCGGGGGCGAGAGCGGCTCCTCGCCCGCCTCGGTGCCGAAGCGGAAGATGGGATCGACGCGCTTTTGACCGAAGCCATGCGTTATGAACAAACCGAGCCGCCGAACCTCACGGGGTTTCTCGGCTGGTTTGCCCGGGAAGAGGTCGAGATCAAACGCCAGTCCGGTGGGCCCGAAAGCGGGGTCCGGGTGATGACGGTCCACGGTGCAAAAGGGCTGGAAAGCCCGGTTGTGATCCTGCCCGACACACTCCGCGAGCGCGAAGGCCGAACAGGGCAGGTTGTAACGGGGCCGGGCGGCGTGCCGTTTTGGTCGGCGGCCGCGGCCGAGCGCCCGGCGGGCCTTAGCGAGGCCGCTGCACGCCGGAAGGCTGCCGACGAAGACGAACATTGGCGGCTTCTTTATGTGGCGATGACCCGGGCGGAGACTTGGCTCGTGGTGGGCGGGGCAGGGAAGGCGCCCTCGAAGGGCAAGACCTGGTACGAAGCGGCGGAAGCCGGGCTTACGGCAGCTGGCACCGAGATCGCAACCCGTTCGGACGGCACGGCGATCCGGCGCCATGGGATCCACGGTTGGGGGAGTGCGCGCGGCAATGTCGAGCGCCAACCGTCGTCGCCCAAACCCTTTCCTGCATGGATCGACACGGCCCGGCCCGCGCCCGAGACGGAAAAGCCGCTGTCTCCCTCGGCCCTCGGCGGCGAGAAAAGCCTTCCCGGCTGGGTTGGCGCGGAAGGCGAGGCCGCCGAGGAATACGGCACAGCGCTCCACGGGCTTTTGGAGCATTTGCCCGATTGGGCGCCCGAAGATCGGGGCCCCCGTGCCGCTGAGCTTTTATCTGGGCTAGATACTGGCCTCCGGGACCAGGCGCTCGCCGATGCGCTCCGCATACTCGAAAGCCAAGAATTAGGGTGGATCTTCGGCCCCGAAAGCCGCGCCGAGGTTGAGATCGCGGCCCACCCCCCGGATTTGGGCGGCCGCGCCCTCGGGGGCAAAATCGACCGGTTGGTGATCGCCCAGGACAGGATCACGGCGATTGATTACAAATCCAACCGCCTCATCCCAGAGCGCGCCGAAGAGGTTCCCGAGGGCATCCTCCGTCAAATGGGCGCCTATGCCGCCGCCCTCGCCCAGATCTACCCAAATCGGCCTGTTGAAACGGCTATTCTTTGGACGGCCCAGCCCAGTCTCATGGCGTTGCCCCACGAGATCGTGAGGAATGCCCTTGCTCGATACGCGAGATCTTGACGCCTCTCGGGCGAATACCTAGGTATCCGCCCTGTCCCGCTCGCTAAGGAGGCTGCCATGGGAACTGTCGCTGTCACCGACGAAACCTTCGAGGTCGAAGTGAAAAATTCAGACATCCCCGTTGTCGTGGATTTCTGGGCGGAATGGTGCGGACCCTGCAAGCAGATCGGTCCGGCCTTGGAAGAGCTCTCGGATGAGCTTCAAGGCCAAGTGAAGATCGCCAAGGTCAATGTTGACGAAAACCCCGACGCCCCGGCCCAGCTCGGCGTCCGCGGGATCCCTGCGCTCTTTCTTTTCAAGGGCGGCGAGGTTGTGTCGAACAAAGTGGGCGCGGCTCCGAAAGCGGCCCTCGAGAACTGGATTAAAGCTGAGATCTAGGCTCCTTCCAACCCAAACGTGGGGCGCCTTCGGGCGCCCTTTTTCGTGCGACGCCTTGTGGGGTCGCGGGTGCGCCGCCATATAGGCCGCCAGGATGGAGAACAGCATGAACGAGCAGTTTCCCGGCTGGCATGGCACCACGATTATCGGCGTCCGGAAAGGCGGCGAAGTGGTGATTGCCGGCGACGGGCAGGTGAGCCTCGGCCAAACGGTGATCAAAGGGAGCGCGCGGAAAGTCCGGCGCCTCAAACCGGGCGGCATGGAGGTCGTGGCAGGGTTTGCTGGCTCAACGGCTGACGCTTTCACCCTCCTTGAACGGCTCGAAGCGAAACTCGAAGCGACACCCGGCCAACTGCAACGGGCCTGCGTCGAACTCGCCAAGGATTGGCGGACCGACAAATACCTTCAAAAGCTCGAAGCCTTCATCATCGTCACCGACGGGGCCGAGCTTTATGTGGTGACCGGCGCGGGCGACGTTCTTGAGCCCGAGCACGATGTCACGGCCATCGGGTCGGGCGGTAACTATGCCCTAGCCGCGGCCCGCGCCTTGGTAGACGGGCCCGAGGACGCCGAAACCATCGCGCGCCGCGCCATGGCCATCGCCGCTGACATTTGCGTTTACACTAACGGCAATCTCACCCTGGAGAAGATCGCCAAATGACCGACCTCACCCCGCGCGAGATCGTCTCGGAACTTGACCGGTTCATCATCGGGCAGAAGGACGCCAAGCGTGCCGTGGCGGTTGCGCTCCGGAACCGGTGGCGGAGAAAGCAACTTGCCGATGACCTCCGCGACGAGGTCTACCCGAAGAACATCCTCATGATCGGGCCCACGGGCGTGGGGAAAACCGAAATCTCGCGGCGGCTGGCGAAACTCGCCCGGGCGCCGTTTTTGAAAGTCGAGGCGACGAAATTCACTGAGGTTGGTTATGTGGGCCGAGATGTCGAGCAGATCATCCGCGATCTGGTCGAGGCCGCGATCACGCAGACCCGCGACCTCATGCGGGCGGATGTGAAATCGCGCGCCGAGGAAAACGCCGAGGAGCGCGTGCTTGAAGCCATCGCAGGCGAGGGGGCCCGCGAGCAAACCCGAGAAATGTTTCGAAAGAAACTCCGAGCGGGGGAACTCGACGACACGATGATCGAGCTTGAACTCGCCGATACTTCATCCCCCTTCCCCGCATTCGATATCCCGGGCCAGCCCGGCGGAATGCAAGGCATGGGCGTCAATCTGGGCGATCTTTTCGGCAAAGCCTTCCAAGGTCGGACCGTGCGGAAAAAGATGTGCGTGGCCGACAGTTATGAGATCTTGATGGGCGAGGAGGCTGACAAGCTCCTTGATGACGAGACAGTCACCAAAGAAGCCCTGAGCGCTGTCCAGGAAAACGGCATCGTCTTTCTCGACGAGATCGACAAGGTGACCGCGCGGTCGGATGCGCGGGGCGCGGATGTGAGCCGGGAAGGCGTGCAGCGCGATCTATTGCCGTTGATCGAAGGCACGACCGTGTCGACCAAGCACGGGCCGGTGAAAACCGACCATATTCTCTTCATCGCCTCGGGCGCATTCCACATTGCGAAGCCTTCCGATCTTTTGCCCGAACTCCAGGGCCGGTTGCCGATCCGCGTCGAGCTCCGCGCACTGACCGAAGAGGATTTCGTGCGGATCCTTACAGAGACCGATAACGCGCTGACCCGGCAATACACCGCACTCATGGCCACCGAGGAGGTGACGGTCACGTTCACCGAAGACGGCATCGCAGCACTGGCGAAAATCGCTGCCTCGGTGAACCAATCGGTCGAGAATATCGGGGCGCGGCGGCTCTACACGGTGATGGAGCGGGTTTTTGAGGACTTGTCATTCGCCGCCCCCGACAAGGCGGGCGAGACCGTGACGGTGGATGCGGCCTTCGTCGACACTCATCTCGGCGATCTGGCAAGTTCTGCCGATATGAGCCGGTACGTCCTCTAAGGCCTCTTCAACGCGCGGCATTTCCCCGTTAGGCGGACCGGATGGTCGCCTTTCTCGTCAAAAACGCGCCGTTCCTCTTGGCCGGGGTGCTTTTGACGTTTCTGTCGTCCTTCGGGCAGACATTTTTCATCTCGGTTTTCGCCGGTGAGATCCGCACCGCTTTCGGCCTCAGCCACGGCCATTGGGGGGCGCTTTATTCAGCCGGAACGCTCACCTCGGCGCTCGCCATGATCTGGGCAGGGACCCTCACCGACCGGGTACGGGTCCGGGTGATCGGCCCGGCGGTGATCGTGCTTTTGTCCGTCGCGGCGGCGTCCATGGCCCTGGCCGAAAGCCAGATCGCTCTGGTTTTCGCGGTTTTTCTCCTCCGTTTCGCGGGGCAGGGCATGGCGAGCCATATCGCCCTGGTCGCCATGGCGCGCTGGTATGTGACCATGCGGGGCCGAGCGCTGTCGATTGCCCATCTCGGCGTGGCCGCGGGGGAGGCCTTTCTGCCTTTAGCCATGGTGGCCCTCCTTGCTGGCCTCGACTGGCGCATGATCTGGTTCGGTGTGGCCGCGGCGATCCTTATTCTCATTCCCGCGCTCTTCTTTCTCCTCCGGCTTGAGCGCACACCCCAAGCCATCGCGAAAGAAACCGTGGCCGTGGGATTTGGCGGGCGTCACTGGACCAGGGGTGAGCTCTTGAGAAACAGCCTCTTTTGGTTCCTTTTGCCCGCACTTTTGGCCCCATCGGCGTTCTCAACTGCGTTTTTCTTCCATCAGGTCCATATCGGCGAGGTGATGGGCTGGGGCCACGCCACGCTTGTCGCCCTCTTCCCCGTCTTCACCGCGGCGGCGATCTTTGGGCTGTTTCTGTCGGGCTGGATGGTCGACCGGTTGGGCGCCCGGGTTTTGATGCCGGGGATCCTCCTTCCCATGGCGCTCGGGTTCCTCATTTTGGGCTTTGTCGAGGACGTGGCGCTTGTTGCCTTCGCCATGGCCTCGATGGGCCTGGCCCAAGGGGCAAACTCAACCGTGCCGGCGGCGTTTTGGGCCGAAGCCTACGGCACAAGGCATCTTGGGGCGATCAAGTCGCTCACCACGGCGATTATGGTTTTTGGCACGGCGATCGGCCCGGTTCTGACTGGAGCGTTCATCGATCTTGGCACGCCGTTCCCCGCGCAAACCCCTTGGATCGCGGCTTATTTCCTGGCTGCGGCGGCGCTCGTGCGTTCAGGCATTCGCCGGGCCGAGGCGCGAGCGCTTTAGATAAACATAGTAGGCTCCCGAGCCGCCGTGGCGCTGATGGGCCTCGGTGACGTCAAGAACGATGGGCCCAAGGGGCGGCAGCCGCAACCATTCTGGCACCCGGCGGCGGAGGATGCCTCGCTCGATCCAAAGCGCGTCATCCCCGGCCTTGCCTTTCCCGGTGATCACCAAGAGAAGCCGCGCGCCTTTTGCGTGGCGACCCAGAACGAAGGACGTGAGGGCGGCATGGGCGGCGTCTTGGTGCATGCCGTGAAGGTCAATCTTGCCATCGGGGGCAAGCTTGCCGCGGCGCATCCGGCCGAAGGTCTTGGCATCCATCCGCGGGGCGGGGTTTGCTGCCCCGAGCGCCTTGGAACTGGCGGCGGATTTTACTGGGCGGGGTGGCGGTTTGGCGGATTTAGAGGCAATCGGGGGCGCGGCGGGGGCGTCTTCTGGCTGCCCAACCAAAGGCCGATCCCGCTTTAAAGGCTTCATATCAGAGGCGTAGCTTTGCCAGAGATCCCGCTCCTCGGGGCGGATCTCGCGCCTCTTTCTTTTCGACATTCTTTAGCTGCCTGCGAGATCCAATGCCATCTCGACCGGCAACAACACGACCATCCGACCCTTATCGCGCACGCGTCCGGCTGTTTCGCCGGCTTCGGGCCCAGTGCCGAAGAAAATATCAGCGCGTTGGGCGCCTTTGACGGCGGAACCCGTATCCTGGGCGATCATCAAACGCCGAAGGGGCTCTTTGCCATCCTTTTCGAGCCAAACCGGCGCGCCGAGCGGCACGTAATCCGGGTCGACCGCAATAGAGCGGCCCGCCGTGATCGAACGGTTCATCGCACCGAGGGGCCCCCGATGGGCCGGAACGCGCGTGACTTCGCGGAAAAACACATAGGACGGGTTGTGGCGGAGAAGTTCGGCACCCGCTTCGGGGTTTTTCTCGACCCAGCGTCGGATCATCGCCGCCGATGCCTTATCGGGCGACAGATAGCCCCTCCGGATCATCTCATTGCCCACCGAACGGTAAGGATGGCCGTTCTTGCCGCCGAATCCTACGCGAATGCCGCGACCGTCCGGCAGCCGGATCCGCCCAGAGCCCTGGATCTGAAGGAAAAACTTATCGACCGGGTCGGCGAGCCATGCGATTTCGAGGCCCCGGCCTGTCAGTACGCCGCTCGTCTCGATCTCGGCACGGCTTAGCCATTGGCCATTTTGGGCTTCCGGCGGAAGCCGGTGCAGCGGGTAGCGGAATGTTTGGGTTTTGACGGTCGACCCCGCCAATTCGGGTTCGAAGTATCCCGTAAAAAGCGGATCTTCCCCATTTTCGATCAGAACCGGGAGAAATCCACGCTCAAATACATCGCGCGCCGGGGCGCCACCCTTGGCCAAGGCACAAAGGGCTGGCCAATGGGGATCATCAAGATCGCCGCAGGTTTCGGTGAACACATCCAGCGCAGCACTATGCTCGTCAGCGTTCCAGCCTTCGAGGTCAGACCAATCGAGGATCCGGTAGGTTGTCTCCGCCGACGGCGCCGAAGCCATGAGCGCGCCAACCAGAGCGAAAGCCGCGGCGCGGATCATTCGCCGGTGGCGACAAGCTGCCAATTGGGGTCATTCGACGCCATGGCCCGCGAAAACGTCCAAACGTCGCGCTGGCGCTTGATCTCGTTGGGATTGCCTTCGACGACATCGCCGGCCTCGTTTTTCACAACCGAGGTCAATTCGCCAACAAAACGAACCGTCACCTCACCGTCGGACGTCGTCTCGTTGAATTCGGCCCCGTGCAGGCTCGTGTCGCGGACACCGACGAAATTTGCCTCGATGGTCAGGCCCTGCTCATTGCGCGCCGCGATCACCTCGTCGAAGCTTTCGGCTACGTCATCGGAGAGAAACTGGCGGACCTCCGTAAGATCCCCGGCCTCGAATGCCATCAAGATCATTTCATAGGCGCCCCGTGCGCCTTCGAGGAATTCCCGCACCGAAAACTCGGGATCGGCTCGCTTCATCGCCGCCAATGCTTTGGCCGCATCGGTGCCGTCATCCACGTGATCGGTGATGTCATGGTCCGCGCCGCCTTCGATCACATCGAATTCCGGCCGGCCCACCCGGCGCTCCGGCGCGCTGCCTCCCTGCACGGGCGGCTTTTCAAACCCGTCCCGCGTTCCGAGAACGCTCCTAAGCCGGAGTATCAAAAACACAGCGATCCCGGCGAGGACCAGCAGTTGGACGAGAGGGTTGCTCATGGTCTGTCCTGATTGGCGCGATAGCATTCATCCATCACCGCACTTATTTAGGGTAGGGGGTGCCATGAGTCTATGGCATCTCCCGAGGACAATGGGTGCAATATGTGGCTCTTTTTGCTATTTCTGGCCGTTCCGCTGATCGAGATCGGCCTATTTATCCAGATTGGCGGCCTCATCGGGCTATGGCCAACTTTGGCGATTGTGGTGCTGACGGCCTTCATTGGCACGTTTTTGGTGCGTTCGCAGGGGATTCAGGCGATCGGCAACCTAAAGGGTTCGCTCGAACAGCTCCGAGACCCCACAGAAGCGCTGGCCCACGGTGCGATGATCCTTTTTTCCGGCGCACTTTTGCTTACACCCGGTTTTTTTACCGATGCGGTGGGCTTTCTCCTGCTTTTGCCGCCCTTTCGCCAGGGAGTGATCCGTTATGTACGGGCCCGGGTTAAGGTGGCGTCGGTGCAATACGGCACCGCCCATCAAAGCCAGGCCGATGAGCAGACGATCGATGGGACTTATGAAGAAGTACCGCCCGAACCACGCAGCGGACCGTCCGGGTGGACGCGCCATTGAGCGCTTGATCGCCCTCTGCTAGACGGGCCCGCAATCGCAATCCGAAAGGTAATCCATGGCCGAACAGGACCAGGTGGCGGCAGCCCAATCGCAGATTAAAATGCAGATTTTAGGTCAGTACATCCGCGACCTGTCTTTCGAGAACATTCTGGCCCAAAAGCCGGTGGACGGTCAGGTCCAACCGGATGTCCAGGTGCAGGTATCTCTCGATGCGCGCAAACGGCCCGTCGACAACCAATATGACGTGATCTCGAAATTCAACGTGACGTCGAAGAACAAAGACAGCGATCAGACGCTCTTTGTGCTCGAGCTCGAATATGGTGGGGTCTTCCAGGTGGAGAACGTGCCGGAAGAGCAGTTGCACCCGTTTCTTTTGATCGAATGCCCGCGGATGCTCTTTCCCTTCGTACGCCGGATCATCTCAGATATTTCCCGCGACGGAGGCTTCCCGCCGCTCAACCTCGACAATATCGATTTTGTGAACCTCTACCGTCAGACCATCGCCCAACGCGCTGAAGCTCAGAAAGCCGGCGGGGCGGAAGAAACCAAGGTCAATTAGAGAGCTTCGCCCAAAGTGCCGTCTTGCCCATCTTAGCGAGAAACGCTTCATGGGCGTTGCGCTCTTCGGCGGTGATCTTTGACCCCAAGGGTTGAGGTCGCTTTGAAACGCGGGCCTCTTCGCGTTGGCTCCCCTGGCTCTCCCCGCCGACGGCGAGGTTTAGGCCAAATTCCGGCTGACGCCCTCCGATAAGTTCGAGATAGACCTCCGCCAGTATCTCGCTGTCAAGCAACGCGCCGTGGAGCGTCCGGGCCGAATTGTCGATGGCAAAGCGCCGACAAAGCGCGTCGAGCGAGGCCGGTGAGCCGGGAAACTTTTTCCGCGCGATCTCAAGCGTGTCGGTGGCCCGATCGTAAGGAATAGTCCCTAATCCAGCCCATTTTAGCTCGGCATTGAGGAACTTCATGTCAAAAGCGGCGTTGTGGATGACGAGTTTTGCGGTGCCGATGAAGTCGAGGAATTTGGATCCAATGTCAGCGAATACCGGTTTGTCGCGGAGAAAGTCGTCGCCCAGGCCGTGGACCGCGAAGGCTTCTTCCGACATGGCCCGTTCGGGGTTGATGTATTCGTGAAATTGTCGGCCAGAGGGCATATGGCCTTCGAGTTCGATCGCACCGATTTCAACGATCCGGTCGCCGGCCTCAGGGTCAAGCCCGGTTGTCTCAGTATCAAGTACGATCTCTCGCATCGCGTCTGCCCCTCACCCTTGCGAGGATCTCTCGCACATCTTTTCGGGCGTCGTCCATATTGAGGGTCTCGATGATGTAATCGGCCCGGGCTCGCTTTTCGGCGTCGGGCATTTGACGGGCGAGGAGCGTTTCAAATTGGGCTTCCGTCATCCCGGGCCGGGCGAGAACCCGGCTCCGCTGGACATCGCCCGGTGCGGTAACAACAACAACCGCATCGACCGCCTTATCGATCTCGCCTTCAAAGAGGAGCGGCACATCGAGGAGCACGATGTCGGCCGTTGCCTCCGCGATAAAAATCGCACGGTCATCGGCGACGAGGGGATGGACAACCGCTTCTATCCTGGCAAGCGCGGTTGGATCTTGCCTTATCCAGTTTTTGAGGCGGTTTCGGTCCACCGCGCCGCCTACCACAACCGCACTATTGAGATCGCGCAACGGCCCGACCGCCTTGCCACCCGGGCCATAGAGCTTGTCGACGACCGCGTCCGCATCCCAAACCGGCACGCCTTCCTCTTGAAACATGGTGGCCGTCGTCGATTTACCCATCCCGATGGACCCTGTGAGCCCCAGGACAAACGGCGCTTTCATGGATCGAGCACCGCATTTCGCAAGCGTTCGTCCACTTCCGGCCGGATCCCAAACCAGCGCTCGAACGCGGGCACGGCCTGGTGCAGAAGCATACCGAGACCGTCAACCACCTGGCAGCCGTTGGCTTCGGCCTGGGCCAAGAACTTGGTTTTGAGCGGGGTATAAACGAGGTCGGTGACGACGGCCTTCGGTGACAGCCCGTCGAGCGGGACCCGAAATTCGGCCTTGCCAGTCATCCCGAGGGAGGTCGCATTCACCACCGTCATCGCCCCATCGATTGTATTCCCGGCCGAGACCCAATCATAAACCTCGATCCGGGAGCCAAACTCCGTCCGGAGCGCTTCGGCGCGGGTTCGGCTCCGGTTGGTCAAACGAACTTGCGGCGCGCCACTATCTAAGAGCGAAGCCACGACCGCTCGCGCGGCACCTCCTGCACCGATCACCGCCGCCGGACCGTTCGATGCGGACCATCCCGGCGCCCCTTGCTTGAGGTTTTGTATGAAACCGTACCCGTCGGTGTTGTCGGCGTGGATCTTTCCGTCCTCGCGGAAAATCAGCGTATTCGCTGCACCCATAACCGCGGCGCGATCCGTCACGAGATCGGCCAAACCGATGACCCGTTCCTTATGGGGGATCGTCACGTTCACGCCCACAAAGCCGAGTTTGGGCAAAAGACTGATCGTTTCGGCCAAATCCGCCGAGGCCACATCCATGGGGATGTAATGGCCGCGTACGCCATAGGTCTGGAACCAATGGCGATGGAGCCGGGGCGATTTCGAATGGGCCACCGGCGATCCAATGACGGCCGCGAGAGGGATCTTGCCCGCGCTCATGTCGAAAGAACTCCGCGATCAATCAGCCAAGAGACGAGCGGCAAAAGCGGGAGCCCCAGCACGCTGAAGTAATCACCGTCGATTTTCTGAAAGAGCCGGCCGCCTTCGCCTTCGAGTTTATATCCGCCAATGCTCTCGCCAATATCCGGCCAATTGCGTTCTAGGTAATCAGAAAGATAGTCCACCGAAAGCGCACGCATCTCCATCCAAACCGTGCTCACATGGCGCCAAATCACCTCCGCCTTTTGGGTGATCGCCAAAGCGGAGTGGAGCGCATGGCGCTCGCCGGCGAGGGCTTCAAGTTGGGCGCGCGCATCGTCCTTGGTTTGGGGTTTTGAGAAAACCGCTCCCTTAAATTCGAGCACCTGATCGGCGCCCAGGACCAAGATATCGGGCGCTGCAGGATCGGCCGCCAGGGCCTTTCCTTCGGCCAGACCCAGCGCGATATCGCGCGGCGTTCGGTCATCTTCCGACATCGCCATGCGTGCGGTTTGCTCGTCGAAGGAGGGAATCACCCCCTCGAACGGAACCGCCGCAGCCCGTAGAATTGACCGGCGCGCCGCCGAGCCAGAGGCCAAAATCAGCCGCTCAGGCATGGTACAACCCCGGGGACAACCCGAGGAACGCTGACTGTAAAATGTGACTCAAAACTTCCCCCAAAGTCGCGCGAGCCGGTTTCGTCCCAGGAGCTAAATTCTATCCCGCATTCTGTCCACGGGGGACAAAATATCCACCAGGATGTGTAGAGTTCAAACAACGCAGGCTCTTCGAAATTTGCCCACAGACTTATCCGGAAATATGGAATTTAAGTTACTGTAAAATATAGTAAATAACTGATATCCCCGTTGCTGGCCGAGGCGCTTTCGTCCTATCCACCGACTAGAGCCATGAGAGTTAAATTGGGGAGAATTGAAGGATCCTCATTGTGCCCTGGTTCTACAAGATTCTAAATCTCTACTTATATATTTCTTAAGATTGGTATGCGGAGCGGATCGCGAGAATGAGCGCGTCCTGGCCTCCCTTGTGACCTAGGTTTGACTCCTCTCAAAAAACCACCTAGCTCCCCACAAATGGCCATCCGGTCATTGTTTTCCAAAAGCTGTCCTAAATGCGCTGAGAAAGCGCGGAGCCTATATGACTGCCGACCGACTGAACCTGTCTGAGCTCAAATCCCAGAGCCCGAAAGAACTCCTCTCCCTCGCTGAAGACCTCGAGATCGAAAACGCCTCGACAATGCGGAAGGGCGAGATGATGTTCTCGATCCTGAAAGAACGCGCCGAGGAAGATTGGGTTATCGGCGGCGATGGGGTGCTCGAAGTCCTCCAGGACGGGTTTGGGTTCCTGCGCTCGCCCGAGGCTAATTACCTGCCTGGTCCCGACGACATTTACGTCTCTCCGGAGATGATCCGATCCTATTCCTTGCGAACGGGTGACACGGTTGAAGGCGTGATCCGGGGCCCGGCGGACAATGAACGCTATTTCGCGTTGACCAAGGTTGAAGCGATCAATTTCGAAGATCCTGACAAAGCCCGCCATAAGGTGAGCTTTGACAATCTCACGCCGCTTTATCCCGATGAGCGGCTCAAAATGGAGATTGAGGACCCAACGATCAAAGACCGTTCTGCCCGGGTGATCGACCTTGTCTCCCCAATTGGGAAAGGACAGCGTTGCTTGATTGTGGCGCCGCCGCGAACCGGTAAAACGGTGCTTCTCCAGAACATTGCCCACTCGATCGAGACCAACCATCCCGAATGCTACCTCATCGTTCTCTTGATCGATGAACGGCCCGAGGAAGTCACTGACATGCAGCGCTCCGTTCGGGGGGAGGTTATTTCTTCGACCTTCGACGAACCGGCGACGCGGCACGTGGCGGTCTCGGACATGGTGATCGAGAAAGCCAAGCGCCTCGTAGAGCATAAACGCGACGTTGTGATCCTCCTCGATTCCATCACGCGCCTCGGTCGGGCCTTCAACACGGTGGTGCCGTCTTCGGGTAAGGTTTTGACAGGGGGCGTGGACGCCAATGCACTCCAGCGCCCGAAGCGGTTCTTCGGTGCTGCCCGAAACATCGAGGAAGGCGGGTCGCTCACGATCATCGCCACGGCTCTCATTGATACGGGCAGCCGGATGGACGAGGTGATCTTCGAAGAATTTAAGGGCACCGGTAACTCCGAGATCGTTCTTGACCGGAAGGTCGCCGACAAACGGGTCTATCCGGCCATGGACATCCTCAAATCCGGCACGCGGAAGGAAGACCTCTTGGTCGACAAGGGTGATCTTGCGAAGACGTTTGTTCTTCGCCGAATCCTTAACCCGATGGGAACCACGGACGCGGTCGAGTTCCTCTTATCGAAGCTCAAACAGACCAAGACGAATTCCGAATTCTTCGATTCCATGAATACTTAGATTATTGTTTAAAAACAGTAATTTATGGATACGATATTTGCCATGTCCACGGCTCCCGGAAAGGCGGGCGTCGCCGTCCTTCGGCTGTCGGGCCCTTTAGCGCACGACGTCACCGAAGCGTTTTCTGGGGCCTTGCCGGCGCCTCGTGAACTTCGCCTGAGACGCCTCGTCGACCGAAAGGGTTCGCTCATCGACGAAGCGATGGTGGCGGTATTTTCGGAGGGGGCGAGTTTCACCGGAGAATCGTCGGCCGAATGGCATCTTCACGGGTCCATCGCCGTGCAGCGGGCGGCTTTGGCGAGCTTGTCTGAGGAAGCGGGCCTTAGGCCAGCGGAGGCCGGTGAATTCACCCGGCGCGCGCTTTTGAATGGCCGGCTCGACATCGGCCAGATCGAAGGTCTCGGCGATCTTATCGAAGCGGAAACGGAGGCGCAGCGAAAGCGGGCTTTGGGAGCGCTCGACGGGCGGATGCGCGACCGCGTCGATACGCTGCGCACCCGTTTGGTCCGTGCGCTGGCTCTCTTGGAAACGACGATCGATTTTGCCGATGAGGAGGTGCCAGAGGATCTCTCATCGGACGTCTTGGCCGATATTCATGCGGTTCAGGACTTGCTTGCCGAAGAGCTTCAATCAAGCGCGGCTGCAGAACGTGTACGCGTTGGATATGAGGTGGCCCTGGTGGGCGCGCCGAATGCCGGGAAATCCACCCTCTTAAATTATCTCGCCGGGCGCGATGCCGCGATTACGTCCAACATCGCTGGCACCACGCGGGACGTCATCGAGGTACGAATGGATATCGACGGCCTGCCGGTGACGTTTCTTGATACGGCTGGTCTTCGTGAGGCCCAGGATGAGGTTGAAGCGATTGGCATCGGGCGAAGCCGTACCCGGATTGATGCGGCTGATCTTCGAGTTCTTTTGGCGGATGATGAACCAGCGACTGGGATCGATCTAAGGCCCGGAGATATTCTCGTGGCGGGGAAGGCCGACCTCTCGGGAGCCAAAGACGGTGTTTCTGGAGTTACGGGCCAAGGCGTGCACGAATTGATGGTTCGGGTAAGCAAGGAATTAGGTACGCGAGTCGCGTCCGCCGGTGTTTTTGATCGGGAGAGGCATCGCGTAGCGGCAAAATACGCCTTTGGGGCTTTGGATGCGGCAAAGGATGCGTTAAGCGACGGTGCTCCGACTGAGATTGCGGCGGAAGAGATTCGGGCTGCGGTTTTAGCATTGGACAAGTTAATTGGGCGCGTAGGTGTGGAAGATGTGCTCGACGAAGTGTTCGCGCGGTTTTGCATCGGGAAGTAGGTGTTTCACGTGAAACATGACTATGACGTGATTGTCGTCGGTGGCGGCCATGCAGGAAGCGAAGCCGCAAGTGCAGCAGCGCGGGCGGGCGCAAATGTTGCGTTGCTGACCCTGCACCGCGCGTCCATCGGCGTCATGTCATGCAATCCGGCAATTGGTGGCCTTGGGAAAGGCCATCTCGTTCGAGAAATTGACGCGATGGACGGCTTGATGGGCCGGGCGGCAGATCGGGCGGGCATTCAATTCCGGCTGCTGAACCGGAGAAAAGGCCCCGCTGTCCAAGGCCCGCGCGCCCAGGCGGACCGTGACCTTTATCGTCAGGCAATCAAAGCGCTTCTCAAAAGGCAAGAACGCCTCACGGTGCTTGAGGGAGAGGCCGCTGATTTTCTGCTTGAGAGAGGCCGGGTCTGGGGGGTTCGGCTGGCCGATGGCAGCGCGGTGAGCGCCGGTGCCGTCGTTCTGACAACCGGTACATTTCTTCGCGGCAAGCTCTTTATCGGCGACGAGGTTCGCGAAGGGGGGCGTTTTGGCGAAGCGCCGTCTACTTTGCTTGCGAAAAGGATCGACGCCTTTGGCCTGCCCCTTGGCCGGCTGAAGACGGGAACACCACCGCGTCTCAAAGCGAGAACCATAGATTGGAACCGCGTCGAGGAGCAGCCGGGAGATGTCGAGCCCGAGCTTTTCTCCTTCCTGAGCAGCGCGCCATCGGCGCGTCAAATTACCTGCGGGATCACGGCGACCAACACGAAAACCCATGAGATTGTTCGGGAAAACCTCTCAAGGTCGGCTATGTATGGCGGTCAGATCGAAGGGAACGGACCACGGTATTGCCCGTCGATTGAAGACAAGGTGGTGCGTTTCGCTGAGCGGTCGTCGCATCAGATTTTTCTAGAACCCGAAGGCCTTTCGACGGACCTCGTCTACCCGAACGGGATTTCGACCTCGCTACCCCTGGAAGTTCAGAAGGCCTATGTGGCGTCGATCAACGGGCTTGAGCGAGCCGAGATCGTGCAGCCGGGCTATGCGGTTGAATACGACTACGTCGATCCCCGCGCCCTATCGCCGTCGCTGGCTGTCCGCGACGTGCCCGGCCTTTATCTCGCCGGGCAAATAAACGGGACGACGGGGTATGAGGAGGCGGGCGCGCAAGGCTTGGTGGCGGGGCTAAATGCGGCCCGGGCTGTCCAAGGCTTGGATCCGGTGACGTTGGGGCGGGAGACATCGTATATCGGTGTGATGATTGACGACCTCGTGACCCGGGGAGTGAATGAGCCATACCGGATGTTCACTTCTCGCGCGGAATTCCGACTGTCCTTGCGGGCAGACAACGCTGATCAACGCCTCACGCCGACGGCCATTGATCTCGGGCTGGTCTCGGGAGAGCGGGCTGCAGCCTACCGGAAAAAGGAAAAGGCGCTTTCTGCTGCTAAAGGTGACCTCAATCGCGTCAGTTTTACGCCAAGGGAGCTTGCCCGGGGCGGCATCGAGGTCGCCGCAGATGGCGGCCGTAGGTCGGCGTTCGAGCTTTTGAGTTTCCCCCACATCACCTATCCGGACTTGGCTGGACTGGAGCCGGAATTGGCGAGCCACGGGTTGGAAATCCAACGTCAGGTCTCGCGAGATGCGATCTATGCACGGTATCTGGAACGTCAATCCCGCGACGCAGAGGCTCTAAAAAGGGATGAGGCCGAAGTGCTACCGGACAACTTCGACTACACCTCGCTCAAGGGTCTGTCGAACGAGCTTCGCGGTAAGCTCGAGGCGACGCGGCCTGAAACCCTGGGCCAGGCAGGCCGGATAGAGGGCATGACGCCTGCCGCTTTGACGCTGCTTCTGGCGAAGATCAGGCATGGAAAACGGAAGTCGGCGTGATCCTGGATCTCGATGTTTCACGTGAAACAACGGATCGGTTGCGTGCCTTTCTAGATGCGCTCCTTCACTGGAACAAACGGATCAACCTGATTTCTAAGGCCAGTGAAGCGGTCGCTTGGGAGCGCCACGTCGCCGATAGTGCTCAGATCTACCGCCTTGCAGAGGACAATTGGAAATCCTGGGTGGACTTGGGATCAGGCGGCGGTCTGCCAGGGATGGTGATTGCCATATTGGCCGCGGAGCTTCGGCCGGAAGGACGGATCACTCTGGTTGAAGCCGACAGGCGAAAGGCAGCGTTTTTGCGGGAGGCGTCTCGGCTGGTCGGTGTTTCCGTAGAGATACTTCCAAAGAGAAGCGAAGACCTTTCTGCACTCGGGGCGGATGTGGTGAGCGCGCGCGCCGTTGCCCCACTTTCTGAGCTGGCTGCCCATGCCCAGCGGCATATGGCGCCGGGCGGGACGGGATTGTTTCTCAAGGGCCGACGTGCGGATACTGAAGTCGCGGAAGCGCTTGAAAGGTGGCATTTCACCTGCGAGAAGATCCCAAGCCAAACAGACCCCGAGGCGGCGGTTCTGAAGATTGGAGACTTGCGGCGTGTCTGACGCAAATGGGCAGAAAAACCCAAAAATAGTGGCTATCGCGAACCAAAAGGGCGGCGTCGGAAAGACGACGACGGCGATCAATCTGGGGGCCGCCCTGGCCGAAGAAGGGCTCAATGTGCTTTTGGTCGACCTCGATCCCCAGGGCAATGCGTCCACCGGGTTGGGGGCGAGCAGCCGTGACCGGGGCCTTACCACCTACGACCTCTTGCTCGACGATGCCCCGCTCGAGAAAGTGGTACGGCCCACCAATGTGGAAGGGCTCCTTCTGGCTCCGGCAACAACCGACCTGAGCTCGGCCGATATCGAGATGGTAGAAAATGAGCGGCGGAGCTTCGTTCTCCGGGAAGCTCTGCGCGCACCGGAGATCGAGCGCTTTAGCCTTGATTACATTCTCATCGATTGCCCGCCCTCCCTGTCGATGCTGACGATCAACGCCATGGTGGCGTCGGATTCGGTTTTGGTGCCGCTTCAAAGCGAGTTCTTTGCCCTCGAGGGCTTGTCGCAATTGATGCTGACCGTTCGCCAGGTGCGGGCGACGGCCAATCCGAACCTGCGGATCGAAGGCATCGTTCTGACCATGTTTGATGGGCGCAATCGCCTGAGCCAAATGGTAGAAAAAGACGCCAGGGAAACCCTTGGTGAACTTGTTTTCCGTACCAAGGTGCCGCGGAACGTGCGGGTCAGCGAAGCGCCGTCCTATGCGATGCCGGTGGTTGAGTATGATCCCATGTCGAAAGGCAGCATCGCCTATCGCGCGTTAGCACAAGAAATGGTATATAGAGTATAATCGAACACTATATGAGGTCGAGATGGCAGAGAAGCGAGGGCTAGGGCGCGGGTTGTCCGCCTTAATGGCCGATGTGGGTACAGACCCAACCGAAGCCAATGTCACCTCTATCGATGACCGGAAAGCGCGTGACGCCCAACGGAGCGTGCCGATTGAACGGATCCGGCCGAACCCCGATCAGCCGCGCCGCACCTTCGATGAAGACGCGCTCGAAGAGTTGGCCGCGTCGCTTTCGGCCAAGGGTATCATCCAGCCGCTGATCGTAAGGCCGATCGAAGGCGAAGCGGGCACGTTTGAGATCGTGGCGGGCGAACGGCGGTGGCGCGCGGCACAGATGGCGCAGCTTCACGAAGTGCCGATTATCGTTCGGGATTTCACCGATACGGAAGTGCTCGAAGTCGCCATCGTCGAGAATATTCAGCGGGAAGATCTGAACCCGTTGGAAGAGGCCCTGGGCTACCGACAACTCATTGACACGTTTGGCCATACCCAGGCGCAGATGGCCGAAGCGCTCGGCAAAAGCCGGAGCCACATTGCCAATCTGATGCGTCTTTTGACGTTGCCGGATGATGTGCAGAACTACGTTCGCTCCGGGGAATTGAGCGCGGGCCATGCAAGGGCACTCATCACTGCGGCCGACCCATCTGCGATCGCAAAGACAATTGTGGCCAAGGGCTTAAGCGTTCGGGAGGCGGAGCGCTTGGCCAAGGGGCAAGTTGCGAATTCTCCGAAGGCGGAGACACCCAAGGAGACGAAGGACGCCGATACGCGGGCGCTTGAGGCGGATCTTTCGGCGGCCCTCGGGTTCAAAGTGTCGATTGATCATCGGGGCGATGGAGGAACCGTTTCGATCCGGTATCGCTCGCTCGAAGAGCTCGACACGCTCTGCGGGAAGATCTCCCAGGCGCGCTAGGCCAGAAGCTCACCGAGGACCGCGTTCAAAAGCGGCCGACCGAGGCGTGTCGTTCGCAAGTTGGAACCATCGCGTTCCAACCAACCACCTTCAATCATCCGTCCGAGCCGCGCGGTGTCGATATTGGCGCCGAGGCCCATCGCCCTTTCGAGGTCGACCCCTTCGGTCAGGCGAAGGCCCATCATCAGATATTCTTCACCCTGTTCGGCGGGCGGAACGTCCTGCCGGCTGGCCTCACCTGACCCGGCGGCTCCAACGGCTTGCAGCCATTGGCCCGGGTCGCGGAGGCAATCGGTCGCGTATTTGATACCCCCGAGCGTTAAACGTCCGTGGGCACCGGGCCCGACGCCGGCGAAGTCACCGTAGCGCCAATAAATCAGATTGTGCCGGCATTCGGCGCCCGCCTTGGCGTGGTTGGATGTCTCGTAGGCGGCGAGACCCGCCGCATCGGTGAGTGATTGCGTGATGTGGTAAAGCTCCGCGCCCCGGTCTTCGCTTGGAAGACCCGGTAGCTTGCCCCGCTCGAACCGGGCACCGAAAACGGTGCCCGGCTCCACCGTGAGTTGGTAAAGCGACAGGTGGTCCGGCCCGAGCGCGAGCGCCTCGTCGAGCTCATTCTCCCAGGCGGCTTCCGATTGGTCCTGGCGGCCATAGATCAGATCGAAACTCACCCGATCGAATACAGACCGGGCGGTCGTGTAGGCATCGAGCGCCTCCCGCGCCGAATGAAGTCGTCCGAGACGACGGAGATCTTCGTCCACAAGTGATTGAATTCCCATAGAAATTCTGTTGACCCCAGCATGGGCAAAGGCGGTGAACTTTGCCCGCTCGACCGATGTGGGGTTGGCTTCGAGCGTGATCTCAATGTCATTGGCCGGGGCCCAGAGCGCGGTTGCGCGCTCAATGATGGCAGCGACGGTCGCTTCTTCCATGAGGCTCGGGGTGCCGCCGCCGAAAAAGATCGATGTGAGAGGGCGCGGACCGGTTTCGGCTGCAATCCGGTCTAGCTCGGCCTCAAAGGCGCGGGCCCAGCGGGGATGGTCCACCTCCCGCGAGACGTGGGAGTTGAAATCGCAATAGGGGCATTTGGCTTGGCAAAACGGCCAGTGGACGTAAAGCCCGAACCCGGCCGCCTGCCAATCCTCAAGACTTGAGGGCTGCCATGAGTTTGCCAAAAGCATCGGCGCGGTGGGAGCGGCGGTTTTTCTCTGCCCACTCCATCTCTCCAAAGGTGATCTCAAAGCCGTCGGGCTGGAAGATGGGGTCGAACCCATGGCCTTCTTCGCCCCGCATTGGCCATACAATTTGCCCGCTAACCGACCCTTCGAACACTTCGTCATGGCCATCGGGCCAGGCGAGAACAAGGGTGCAGCAAAAGCGGGCGCCATGGGGGGGCGCCGTGCCGGCGCGCTGGATTTCGTCCCAGGCGCGGTTCATAGCCATGGGGAAGTCGCGGCCTTTGGGCGTCGTGGCCCAGTCGGCGGTGTAAACGCCGGGCGCCCCGTCAAGCGCGTCGATCTCCAGCCCTGAATCATCGGCCAGTGCGGGCAAGCCGGTTGCCGCGGTTGCCGCATGGGCTTTGATCCGCGCGTTCTCGACAAACGTTGTCCCGGTTTCGTCAGGCTCCGGCAAACCGTGATCTTTCGCCGATTGCGCGCCGATACCGAGAGGGGCGAGAAGTGCCGTCACTTCGTCGAACTTCCCCATATTATGGGTGGCCACGAGAAGTTCCGACCCTTCGAAAACCCTCATGGGGCAGTGGCCCCGCCTTGCGCGGCAACGAGTTTGGCAACCCCCGCTTCGGCCAGATCGACAAGCGCCGACATCTGATCGCGCGAAAAGGTCGAGCCTTCGGCCGACATTTGCACTTCGATGAGCTGGCCACCCCCGGTCATCACGAAGTTGCCGTCCACGCCCGCTTCGCTGTCCTCAGGATAATCGAGGTCGAGCACAGTTTGGCCGGCAAACATTCCGCAAGATACGGCCGCCACATGGTCGGTGATCGGGTCGGAAAGCACGTCACCAGCTTTCATCAGTTTGTTGACCGCAAGCCGGAGAGCCACCCAACCCCCGGTGATCGACGCGCAGCGGGTGCCGCCATCGGCCTGGATCACATCGCAATCGACTGTGATCTGGCGTTCGCCCAAGGCCACCCGGTCGACCCCTGCACGAAGCGATCGCCCTATAAGACGTTGAATTTCTTGTGTTCTTCCAGATTGACCGTTCTTGGCTTCGCGCCGCATCCGGGTATGGGTCGCCCGGGGCAGCATCCCATATTCGGCCGTGACCCAACCGAGGCCGGAATTTTTCATCCAAGGCGGCACTTTCTCGTCGACACTGGCCGTGCAGAGCACATGGGTGTCGCCGCATTTGATCAAGCAAGACCCTTCGGCATGGCGGGTGACGCCGGTCTCGATAGCAACGGGCCGCAACTCGTCATTGGACCTCCCGGATGGTCGCATTGTAAATCTCCCCAACCTCCCGCCCCTTAGCTTCCGGGCGTGGTCCCTGGCAAGCCCGATTGGCCGACAGAGGCGCCGGCGAGATTGACGGGCCCGGAGACATCGCCTTATCTCGCATGCCATGGCGGAAGGCGGCACGATTATTGAGGAGCTGAACGAGCGAAGCCGGGAGGTGTTTCGCCGGGTGGTCGAGGGGTATCTCGATACGGGCGATCCGGTGGGATCGCGGACTCTGTCGCGGGCCCTTCCCGAGAAAGTGTCGGCGGCCACGATCCGCAATGTAATGCAAGACCTAGAAATAATGGGGCTTCTCGGAAGCCCCCATGTGTCGGCGGGCCGGGTGCCGACCGAGGCGGGCCTCCGCATGTTCGTCGACGGGTTACTTGAGGTGGGCGATCTCACCGAGACCGACCGCGACCGGATCGACAAAACCTTAGGTCCCAATGAGGGCGATGTGAGCACTATGCTCGACCGGGTGGGGTCGGCACTGTCCGGGGCGACCCGTGGCGCGAGCCTTGTTCTGACGCCAAAACACGAAGCCCCCATCCGGCACGTGGAGTTTGTGTCGCTGGGCCCCGACCGGGCATTGGTCGTTTTGGTCTTCGCTGACGGCCAGGTGGAGAACCGGGTTTTCGAACCGCCCCTCGGCCAAACCCCAGCTTCGATGCGCGAAGCGGCGAATTTCCTCAATTCTATTGCCGAAGGCCGGACGCTTTCAGAACTCTCAGGCGCGATAGCTCAGGAAATCACCACCCGCCGCCAAGAGCTCGATACCCTTGCCCGGGATCTCGTGGAGACCGGTCAGGCGATCTGGGAGAACGAAGGCCAATCCCAGGAACGGCTGATCGTGCGGGGCCGCGCCAACCTTTTGGCTGAGGGGCCGGAAAACGAGGATCTCGAACGCATTCGGAGCCTCTTTGACGACCTCGAGCGCAAGCGCGACATCGCAGAATTTCTCGACCTGACCCAAGAGGGCGAGGGGGTGCGCATATTTATTGGATCGGAGAACAAGTTATTCTCACTTTCCGGTTCCTCTCTGGTGGTGTCTCCATATATGAACTCGGATCGCAAGATTATCGGTGCGGTGGGGGTGATTGGCCCAACCCGTTTGAATTACGGGCGAATCGTACCGATCGTGGATTACACGGCGCAACTGGTCGGCAAGATGCTATCCGACCGCGGCTGACGGGAAGGCTAATGTCTGAGGCGAAAAAGCAAGCGAGTGAAGAAGAAGTAAACGTCGAGGCTCCGGCACCGGAGACGCCCATTGAGGGGCTCGAACCGGTCGATTTTAATGCGCCCGATGAGGATATCTCCGACAGTATTGAACGGCTCACCAACGAACGCGACGACATGCGCGATCGGTTCATGCGGGCCCTGGCGGATGCCGAAAATGCGCGGAAGCGTGGGGAGCGTGATCGGAAAGAGGCCGAGCAATACGGCGGGGCCAAACTGTCGCGCGATCTTTTGCCGGTCTTTGACAATCTCAAGCGCGCCGTCGAGACCGCGACCGAAGAGCAAAAGGCCGTGTCTGGGCCTTTGATCGAGGGGGTCGAGCTCACGATGCGGGAGCTTGTGAACGTGTTCAAAAAGCACGGGATTGAGCCTATTTCGCCGGAAGTTGGTGACAAATTCGACCCCCAGCTTCACCAGGCGATGTTTGAAGCACCAGTCCCCGGCACCAAAGCAGGCGACATCATCGAAGTGATGGCGCACGGGTTCATCTTGCATGACCGGCTGTTGCGTCCGGCCCAGGTGGGGGTCAGTTCGGCGCCGGCGAACTGAGCGACTTTAGCCGATAGACGAGGTCCAACGCCTCTCGGGGCGAGAGGTCATCGGGATTGACGGCGTCCATCGCGTCAGAGAGCGGGGATTGCGCCGGGGGTGCTGTAGGAGGCGTGGCCGAAAAGAGCGGGAGGTCAGCGAGGGCCGCAGCCGGGCTCGCAGCTTCTCCGTTTTCAAGTTTGGACAGAACAGCGCGCGCCCGAGTGATGACCGCTTCGTGTAACCCCGCCAGCCGCGCCACCTGTACCCCGTAAGACCGCCCGGCCGTCCCGGGCTGGACTTCGTGGAGAAACACCACCTGATCTTCCCACTCTTTCACGGCCATATGGGCCGTCTCCATGCCTTCATGGCTCGCATTCAGCTCTGCCAGTTCGTGGTAATGGGTGGCAAAAAGCGCCCTCGGCCGGTTGACCTCGTGGAGGTGTTCGAGCGTTGCCCAGGCGATGGAAAGCCCGTCATAGGTGGCCGTGCCGCGGCCGATCTCGTCGAGAATGACGAGGGCGCTTTCGTCGGCCTGGTTGAGGATCGCGGCGGTTTCGACCATCTCGACCATGAAGGTCGACCGACCCCGGGCGAGGTCGTCGGCGGCCCCGACCCGGCTGAAAACCTGGCTGACGAGCCCGATACGGGCCGAGGCGGCGGGCACGTAAGATCCGGCCTGGGCAAGGATCGCGATCAGCGCGTTTTGGCGGAGAAAGGTCGATTTGCCGGCCATGTTGGGCCCGGTCAAAAGCCAGATCCGCGCTGTGTTCTTGGCTGCGCTGAGGGCGCAATCATTAGCGATAAAGCTCTTACCCTCGGCGTCGAGCGCAGCTTCGACCACTGGATGACGCCCCGCTTCGATCTCAAAGTCGCGGCTGTGATCGACGTGGGGGCGGCACCATCCTTGGCCCCGTGCGAGGTCTGCGAGCGCCGTTGCCACATCGAGTTTGGCAAGGCCCAAGGCCAGTGCCCCCAGCGTGTCGCCAACAGCGAGAATCTCAGCTTTTAGGGCAGAATAGAGCCGCATTTCGATGGCGAGCGCTTCCTCTGCCGCCGAAAGGATGCGCGTTTCAAGTTCGGTCAGATCTTTGGTGGTGAACCGCACCGCGTTGGCCGTGGTTTGGCGGTGAAGGTAGCGTTCCGACAGGGGCGGCGAGAGCATCCGGTCGGCATGGGTTGCGGTGGTTTCGATAAAATAGCCGAGGACGTTGTTGTGCTTGATCTTGAGCGAGGTCACCTCGGTATCGTCCGCATATTCGGCCTGCATGGCGGCAATGACCGCGCGGCTCTCGTCGCGAAGGCGGCGGGCGGCGTCGAGGGCCTCGTCGACACCGGCCGCGATGAAATTGCCGTCCCGGGCCAGATGGGGCGGGCTCTCGGCGAGACTGCTTTCAAGGCGGATGAGAAGTTCGGGAAGCGCGGTGAGATCAGATAGGGCGGCCGCGATCTCGCTTGGCCAGTCTCCTTTTGCCATCTCGGCAATGTCGGTCGCTGACCGGAGGGCGGCGCAGATCGCTGCAAGGTCGCGGGGGCCGCCCCGGTCGAGGGCGAGGCGGGAGAGGGCGCGCTCGATGTCAGGCACGTTCCGAAGGGCGTTCCGGATGTCGCTGGCGAGGGGTGGTTGGCCGATAAAGCTCTCCACGGCGTCGAGGCGGGCGTTGATCTCGTCAACGTCGAGGGAGGGTCCGCCGATCCGTAGATCAAGGAGCCGGGCACCGGCGGCGGTGAGGGTGCGGTCTATGGTGGCCACGAGTGAGCCGTCGCGTCCGCCAGAGAGTTTTTCGGACAATTCGAGGTTCCGGCGGGTGGCCGCGTCGATGGCCATGCTCGTGCCAGCCACTTCGCGTTGCGGCGGGCGGAGGCGCGGGACCTGACCCTTTTGTGTCAATACAATATAATCGACCAGCGCCCCGAGCGCGCTGAGCTCGGGCTTTTCAAAGGCGCCAAAGGCCTCGAGGGAAGCCACGCCAAAAATCTCAGCCAGGCGCCGGGCGGCGCCCGCACTGTCAAAAGAGGGCCCGAAAAGCGGGGTCGCGGAGGCACCGGTTTCCGCAATCGGCCCGTCCCAATCGGTGAAGAGCTTTTCCGGCACCAACACTTCCCGCGGCGCGAGCCGGGCCAGATGGGCCACTACGCCCGCCCGGTCGAGGAGGGCGACGCGAAGGGCGCCGGTAGAAATGTCGGCCCACGCGAGGGCAAACGTGCCCCGGATCTCGGCCATCGCACAGAGGTAATTGTGCCGTCGGGGGCTTAGGAGACTGTCTTCGGTGAGCGTGCCTGGGGTGACCACCCGGACCACTTCGCGCCGGACCACGGCTTTTGACCCCCGCTTCTTCGCCTCGGCCGGGTCCTCGGTCTGTTCGCATACCGCGACCCGGAACCCCTTTCGGATGAGAGCGAGAAGATAGGTTTCAGCGGCATGGACCGGCACCCCGCACATCGGGATGTCGTCGCCTAAATGCTTGCCGCGCTTTGTCAGCGCGATGTCGAGCGCTTCGGCCGCCCGGACCGCATCGTCAAAGAACAATTCGTAAAAATCGCCCATCCGGTAGAACAACAGGTCGCTGGCATGCTCGGCTTTTATTTCGAGGTATTGCGCCATCATCGGCGTGACCGTCGATTTTGCCATATTCATCCGCGCATCCCCCAGATGTGGTAGTGAATTGTACCCGGAACCCCCTATTTCGGAAAGCCAAAAGAACTGCGTTGAAGGGTATCGGCGCGGCCGCTATGCGGGATGTTCAAGCCCTGGGGAGGAGCCCGATGCCGGATACCAAACTCACCCGCGAGGATGCGCTCGCGTTCCACATGCATCCGAACCCCGGGAAGTTTGAGGTCAACGCGACCGTTCCGATGACGACCCAGCGCGACCTCTCGCTGGCCTATTCGCCGGGGGTGGCGGTGCCCTGCGAAGAGATCGCCGAGACGCCGGAAAGCGCTTACGATTACACCAACAAAGGCAACCTGGTCGCGGTGGTCTCGAACGGCACTGCGGTCTTGGGATTGGGCAATCTCGGGGCCCTGGCATCAAAGCCAGTGATGGAAGGCAAATCGGTTCTTTTTAAGCGTTTCGCCGACGTCAATTCGATCGATATCGAGCTTGCCACGGAAGAGGTCGACGCGTTTTGCCAGGCCGTGCGGCTGATGGCGCCGACCTTCGGGGGGATCAACCTCGAAGATATTAAGGCGCCGGAATGTTTCATGATCGAGCAGCGCCTGAAAGAAGAGCTCGACATCCCGGTTTTCCACGATGACCAGCACGGCACGGCGGTGATCTGCGCGGCGGGGCTCATCAATGCGCTCCACTTGTCCGGGAAAAAGATCGAGGACGTCCGGATCGTGTTGAACGGTGCCGGTGCGGCCGGGATCGCCTGTATCGAGCTTTTGAAAGTGATGGGGGCGCAGCCCCAAAACTGCATCGTCTGCGACACCAAGGGGGTGATCTACCAAGGTCGCACCGAAGGGATGAACCAGTGGAAATCGGCCCATGCGGTGAAAACCGACCTTCGCTCGCTCGACGAGGCGATGAAGGGCGCTGACGTGTTTCTGGGTGTGTCCGTGAAAGGTGCGGTGACCCAGGAGATGGTCACGAATATGGCCGAAAACCCGGTTATTTTCGCTATGGCCAACCCGGATCCGGAGATCACGCCGGAAGATGCTCAAGCGGTACGTCCCGACGCGATCGTGGCCACCGGCCGGTCGGATTCCCCCAACCAGGTGAATAACGTTCTCGGCTTTCCTTACCTTTTCCGCGGCGCGCTCGACATCCATGCCCGCGCGATCAATGACGAAATGAAGATCGCTTGCGCCCATGCGTTGGCGCGGCTTGCGCGCGAGGACGTGCCCGACGAGGTGGCCATGGCCTATGGGCGCAAACTCGCTTTTGGGCGGGATTACATCATTCCGACCCCTTTCGATCCGCGGCTGATCCACCGGATCCCCCCTGCCGTGGCCAAGGCCGGGATCGATACCGGTGCGGCCCGCCGCCCGATCGTCGATTTTGAAGCCTATGGAGACACGCTCAAAGCGCGCATGGATCCGACGGCGAATATCCTTCGCTCGATCAACACGCGGGCCCGGGCGGCCCAGGCGCGGATGATCTTTGCCGAGGGCGACGACAGCCGGGTTCTTCGCGCAGCGGTTGCCTATGCGAGGGGCGGGCTCGGCGAGGCACTGGTGGTGGGTCGGCATGACGACGTGAAAGAAAAGCTCGCTGCCGAAGGGTTGGCGGATGCGTTCGACGATTTGCAGATCGTCAATGCCGCCAATACCGACCATTTGGAGACCTATAAGGAGTTTCTTTACGGTCGGCTTCAGCGGAAGGGCTTTGATGCCCAAGACATTCACCGGCTCGCCGCGCGCGACCGCCATGTATTCTCCGCACTCATGCTGGCCCATGGCCACGGCGACGGGTTGGTTACGGGGGCGACCCGAAAGTCGGCCCATGTGCTTCAGCTCATCAACCACGTCTTTGACGCCCGGGCCGAGGACGGCGCGGTGGCGGTGACGGCCGTGCTCCACCGGGGCCGGGTCGTTCTGATCACCGACACGCTGGTCCATGAATGGCCCGACGAGAACGATTTGGCCCTCATTGCCAAGCAAGGTGCCGGCGTGGCGCGGATGCTCGGCCTCGAGCCACGGGTGGCTTTCGTGTCATTCTCGACGTTTGGCTATCCGGTGTCTGAACGGGCGACGAAGATGCATCTCGGGCCCAAAGTCCTCGACGAAATGGATGTGGATTTCGAATATGAGGGCGACATGACCGTCGACGTGGCACTCAATATGCAGGCTATGGCAGCCTATCCGTTTTCGCGCCTGACGGGTCCTGCCAATGTGCTGGTCGTCCCAGCGCGGCACTCGGCGTCGATTTCCGTTAAACTCATGCAGGAGCTTGCCGGGGCAACGGTGATCGGGCCGATCCTTACCGGGGTCGATAAGCCCATCCAGATCTGCTCGACCGTGGCAACGGTGAGCGACATCCTCAACATGTCGGTTCTTGCGGCGAGCACGCTTGAATAGCGTGCTCGGGCTGATGATTGCGGGGTAGGGTCAGGAATGGCCGCCGATGAACGGCGCGTCCGAACCCCATAGCTCTTTCACCCGAGCGTCCCGGCCGCAGGCTTTGCGGTAGAATTTATAGGCTTCAGCCTTGGTTTTCGGGCCCCGACGGGTCAGCACGATCTCGGATTTCTTTGCGTAATCCTGGTGGTATTCCTCCGCAGGCCAAAACCGGTCGGCTTCGATCACTTCGGTGACGACCTCTTGGCCGAGCGCCCGTTGGGCCTTGGCGATGGCTTTGTTGGCCGCGGCCGCCTGTCTGTCGCCGGTCACGAACACAGCGGAGCGGTAGGACGCGCCCCGGTCGCAGAATTGACCGCCCGCATCTGTTGGGTCAATCGAGCGGAAGAAGAGGTCGAGAAGCCCCGAATAGGTCACTTTTGAGGGATCATACGTGATCTTGACCGCCTCGATATGGCCCGTTCCGCCGCTGACGACCTGGCGGTACGTGGGATTGTCGACATTGCCGCCAGCGAAACCGGACACGGCCTCAACCACCCCGTCGACCCGTTCGAAATCTGATTCAACGCACCAAAAGCACCCGCCTGCGACAACGATCGTTCGAGTGTCCTGGGCATGGGCGCCGGTGCATTGAAGGGCGATGCCCACAACAATGGCGGCGGCCAAGGCCATGGGCTTGAGGTTGGAAAACGTGGCTATCATCGTCTGTCTCCGCGAACTGCGCGGGCAATCTGTCCGCCGGGCTATCGGCTTGCAACTCACTGGCCTGTGAAGTCACGCATAGGTGAACGTGATGAAAAGATTGGAGGAGAGGGCCATGACGGGTTGGAAAAGACAACACGGGAAGGCGTTCGGGTGAAGATCGCCGGCTGGTCGGGCCCGCGCAATATGTCGACCGCGATGATGTATTCCTTTGCCGCGCGGGGCGATTGCACGGTTTTGGACGAGCCGTTCTATGCGGCCTTTCTTGAAAAAACCGGCCTCGATCACCCGATGCGAGAGGTGGTGATTGAGGTTGGCGAGACCGACCCACATGCGGTGCGGAGAGCCTGCCTCGATGACCCTTCCGGCAGCGAAACGCATGTCTATCAGAAACATATGGCCCACCACATGCTGGAGGGAATGCCGCTCGATTGGTTGGGGGAGGTGGCGAATCTCTTTCTCATCCGCCACCCGGCCCGCGTGGTGGCAAGTTACGCGGCAAAGCGCGAGCGCCCGGTGGCCGATGATCTGGGCGCAGCGCGGCTTCGCGAGATTTACGAGGCGGTTCTGGCGCTGGGCCAGCGGCCGGCAATCGTCGATACGACCGATCTTCGGGCCAATCCTGCCGGCCTTCTCGAAGCCCTTTGCGACCATGTCGGCCTTCCGTGGACCGAAAAGATGCTCGCCTGGCCCCCTGGCGGGCATGCCGATGATGGCCCCTGGGCGACCCATTGGTACGGCGCCGCGCACCGCTCGACCGGTTTTGCCGGGCCCGAGGGTGATCTGCCGGAATTGTCCGGCGACCTCGCAGGCCTCGCGGCATCGATGATGGCAGATTACGAGGCGTTGGCCGAGATGCGCCTCCGGGCCTAGCTGTCCTGCTGGTCGCGGGTGGCCAGGAGTTTCAGCCGGAGCGCGTTCAACCGGATGAACCCGGCCGCGTCCTTTTGATCATAGGCGCCTGCGTCGTCTTCAAACGTCACATGCGCCTCGGAGTAAAGCGATTGGTCCGACCAACGCCCGACCGTGCGGACCGACCCTTTGTAGAGCTTTAACCGGACCGTGCCGCTGACCCGTTCCTGGCTTTTGTCGATGGCGGCTTGGAGCATCTCGCGCTCTGGCGAGAACCAAAACCCGTTATAGATCAGCTCCGCATAGCGGGGCATCAGCTCGTCTTTGAGATGGGCGGCCTCCCGGTCGAGGGTGATCTGTTCGATGCCCCGATGGGCCTCGAGCAGCACCGTGCCACCCGGTGTTTCGTAAATGCCACGGGACTTCATGCCGACAAACCGGTTTTCAACCAGATCGAGGCGGCCAACCCCATGGGCGCCGCCGATCTCGTTGAGTTTGGTCAAAAGCGCGGCCGGCGAAAGAGCTTCTCCGTCAATTGCAACCGCATCGCCCCTCTCAAAGGCAATCTCGACATATTGAGGGGTATCCGGGGCGGCTTCGGGGTCGACCGTGCGTTCATAGACATGGGCCGGGGCCTCGGCGGCCGGGTCTTCGAGGACCTTTCCTTCAGATGAGGTGTGAAGGAGGTTGGCATCGACCGAGAACGGCGCCTCGCCGCGCTTATCTTTGGCGATCGGGATTTGATGTTGTTCGGCGAATTCGAGGAGTTTTGTCCGAGAAGAAAGGTCCCATTCCCGCCAGGGCGCGATCACTTTGATTTTCGGGTTGAGGGCGTAGGCGGCCAACTCGTAGCGCACCTGGTCATTGCCTTTTCCGGTCGCGCCATGGGCAACGGCATCGGCCCCGGTTTCGGCCGCGATTTCGACCACGCGTTTGGCGATGAGAGGACGGGCAATTGACGTTCCGAGAAGATAGAGCCCCTCGTAAACCGTGTTCGCGCGGAACATCGGGAAGACAAAATCGCGCACGAATTCTTCCCTCAAATCCTCGATGCGGATGTCCACTGCGCCCAGCATTTCGGCCTTGGCCCGCGCGGGCTCAAGCTCTTCGCCCTGGCCGAGATCGGCCGTGAAGGTGACCACTTCACAGCCATATTCGGTTTGCAGCCATTTCAGGATGATCGACGTGTCGAGGCCGCCCGAATAAGCCAGAACCACTTTTTTCGGATGTGCCATTTCGGCCCCCTCTGCCTCGTCCACGCCGCTATCCGCCGGGCGGCTTAGGCGCTTTTCAGCATTTCGACAAGGGGAGCAGGCGCGTCGGCTTTAGCCGGCTTTTTGCTGGGCGAGCCCTTCGAGGAAGTGCTGGCGCGACTGGGCAAAGGACGTGTGGACCGCGCCCAGATCGATTGAGCCGTAATCTGCGGCGGCGGCGCGAAATTCCCCGTCTCGGCACAGCCCAGCGAAATGGGCAAAACCGAGATTGAGCGCTGCCCCTTTCAGAAAGTGGAGGCTCTCTTCGATTGTGTCGACGTTGACGCCGCCTTTCAGCCCGTCGAGCGTGTCTTCAACTTCCGAAATGAAGAGCTCTGCAACTTCCATGAAGTCATCGGGTCCGACCTCCTCACGGAGTTCTGCCACCCGGTTCCAATCGATCATGACCCTCGCTCCTAAGACCCGCCGCCTTTGTGACCGGGAGGGATTAAGAAGTCTTGACCGGCTGCGTTGCTTTTTCGCTGAATTGTCGGCTTCACGGGGCGTTAAGCCGTTGTTGTCATGGACGAATGGCGCGTGGTGGAGTGGCAATGTCGTCCGAAGTTTCTCTTAGAAGATCGCTTGCTGAAAGTGCCGGTTCGGCTGCGGCTGGAATCGAGGTTGTGCTGGTCGTCGATGACAGCGCGGCCCAGAGGCGTTTGCTGCGCAAAGTGCTGGAACGGATGGGCCATCGGGTCGTCGAGGCGGCAAGCGGGTCCGAAGCGCTCGATATCGCTGACCGGACCCCGGTTGACCTCGTTCTAAGCGATTGGGTCATGCCCGGGATGGATGGGCTTCAGTTTTGCCAGGCTTTCCGGGCCATCGAGCGGGAGGATTACGGCTACTTCATTCTCCTCACATCGAAGAGCAGTCGGGAAGATATGCGCGTCGGCTTTGAAGCCGGAGCCGATGATTTTCTATCAAAACCGGTCGATTCAGCCGAGCTTCAAGCGCGGATCAATGCCGGTGACCGGATTGTTCGCATGCAGCGCGATCTGGCGCGGAAAAACGGCCAGCTCGCCCATATGATCGACGAGCTGCAGACCCTTTATGCCGCCTTTGACCGTGATCTCGACGAAGCGAGGGCCCTTCAGCAATCCCTCGTGCCCGAGCGGCAATTCCGGTTTGACGGTGCGGACGTGACGCTTCTTTTGCGGCCCGCCGGGAAAGTCGGGGGCGATCTGGTGGGAGCCTATCCGATCGCACCTGGGCGCGTTGGGCTCTATTCAATCGATGTGTCCGGCCACGGCATAGCTTCGGCCCTGATGACGGCGCGAATAGCCGGGCTCTTTACTGGACCGACCCCGGAGAGGAACCTTCTTTTGGTCAAAGGTCCGGGCGATAGTGTCGAGATGGCCGACCCCGAGGCGGTCTGCCATGACCTCAACGCCCATCTGATCGAAGAGATGGATACCGAGCATTACGTGACCGCGATGATCGCCGATTGCGATCTGGAAAATGGCGTTGTCCGCATTGCCCAGGCCGGGCATCCCCCGGCCATTGTCATGGGTGGGGACGGGACGACGCGGCTCGAAGGCGAGGGCGGCATGCCCATCGGGCTCTTAGACACACCGAGCTTTTCGCGGTTTGATCTTCACCTTCGCCCGGCGGACCGGCTGTTTTTCTTCTCGGATGGTTTGACCGAATGCCCCGGATCCGGCGGCGGATTTCTCGGCGACGAAGGTCTCAGCGACCTTTTGACGGCGAGCCGAGCGCTCCGAGGCGAAGATTTTTTCGAAGCGCTCATGTGGGACGTGGAGCAATATGCGGGCACGACGGGCTTTGACGACGACGTCTCCGGCGTCGTTTTGGAATTTCGCCCCTCCGGCTAAGCGCCGAGGGCGCGGGCGAGAAAGGCCCGGTCGCCATCCGTTGCCAGGTGTTCGAGGGCGGTTTCGGGATCGAGCCAGATGGCGGTGTGGCCGGGTTCCTGCGGCGCGGCCCGGGCGCGAACGGGCCGGGCGAGGTAGATATGGCAAATCTTCTCGGCCCAGAGTTCGTATTCCGGCATAAAAGCAAATCGGCGGAACGCGCCGATTTTGCGGGGTGCGGCGATGGTCCAGCCGGTTTCTTCGAAGACCTCTCGGTGGAGCGCGGCGAGGGGTTGTTCGCCGGGGTCAATTCCGCCACCCGGAAGCTGGAATTCGGGGATCGGTTCGGCCTGGTGTGTGACTAAGATGCCTGAGCCCCTTGCCAAGATTGCGTAAACGCCAGGCCGGATCCGATACCGGCGGCGCATAGGAGGCATTCCGTAGCGGGGGATCACGGGGGCTTGGTCCTGGGCTTAGTGCGCATATATGGTCGCGGTATGCCAAGGCGCTGGGCCTGAGGAAACCCCATGACTTTGAGTTCCCGTATCGCTTGGGACGACACCGTCCTTCCCTTTCAACTCGACCATGCCGATGTGCGGGGTCGGGTGGCCCGGCTTGACGGGGTGCTCGACGCCGTGCTCGCGCAGCACAATTATCCCGCCGAGATCGAAGCGCTGGTGGCCGAGGCGTTGCTCTTAACCGCCCTCATCGGCCAGACGGTGGATCTTCGGTGGAAACTGAGCCTCCAGGTGCGGGGCGATGGGCCCGCGCGGCTGATCGCGACCGATTATTTCGCCCCTGCCGAAGAAGGGAGCCCCGCGCGGATGCGGGCGTTTGCCAGCTTTGACAAGGATCGGCTGGAGCCGGGTGCTGCGGCTTTCGGTCAGATCGGCAAAGGCTATTTTGCAATCCTCATCGACCAGGGCCAGGGAACAACCCCCTACCAGGGGATTACTCCCATTGCGGGCGGCTCGCTTTCGGCCTGTGCAGAGACGTATTTTGCGCAATCAGAGCAATTGCCGACGCGGTTTGCCCTGTCATTCGGGCGCTCGACTTTGTCGGATGGCGAGGAAGGTTGGCGCGCAGGCGGGGTGATGCTTCAGCACATGCCGAAAGTCTCGCCCTTTGCCTCGGGCGGTGGATCGGGGGAAGGCGGGCTTTTGGACGCCAGCGACATCGTCTCGGGCGATGATGCCGAGAACTGGAACAGGGCCAACGTTCTCCTCGACACGGTAGACGATCTCGAGCTTGTGGGGCCGAGCGTCCAGCCGACCGAGCTTTTGGTGCGTCTCTTCCACGACGAAGCGCCCCGCGTCTTCGACCCGCAAGCGGTGGAGTTTGGCTGTACCTGTTCGCCTGAAAAGGTGCGCCAATCGCTGTCTATCTATTCGGCCAAAGACATTGGCCACATGACGACCGAAGACGGCAAGGTCACCGCCGATTGCCAGTTCTGCGGCGCCCATTACGAGTTTGAACCGGACACGCTGGGTTTTGAGGCCCGTGGCCAAGGCTGATCTGGCCGAAACGCTCGGGGCGGCCTTGGCGGCTCCGGGCGGTGCCTCGTCTGATTTCGACCTTAACCCCGAGCATTTGAGGCCGAAGAACCTCGCGCTCCGTCCGGCGGCGGTTTTGGTGGCTGTCGTTGATCTCCCCGCAGGACCGTCGGTGCTGTTGACCAAGCGTTCCTCTGCTCTCCGCCACCATCCGGGCCAGGTGGCTTGCCCGGGTGGTAAGGTCGACCCCGAGGATCCGAGCTTTGAGGCGGCCGCGCTTCGGGAAGCCGAGGAAGAAGTGGGGCTTGATCCGGAACGGGTTGAGGTCATCGGCCGGCTCGACCCCCATGCCACCGTGACCGGGTTCGAAGTGACGCCGATCCTCGGTCTCGTCCGGGGCGAGATAGAGACGATTTTGGAGACGGGTGAAGTGGAGGAGGCGTTTTTTGCGCCATTCGATCACCTCATGGATCCAAGCCGATACCGGATCGAAGGCCGGATGTGGCAGGGCCATTTGCGGCGCTACTACGCTGTGCCTTGGGGGCCCTATTACATCTGGGGCGCGACCGCCCGGATCCTCCGCCGACTAGCCGACCGGATGGAGCAATGAACGTCGACGGACCCTGGCGGGTCGAGCCGCGGACGGTTGCAGTGTTCGACGCGCTCGAACGGGCCGGGGGACGGGCGTTTTTCGTGGGCGGCGCGGTGCGGAATGCGGCCCTTGGCGTGCCCGTCGGCGACATCGATCTTGCCACGGATCTTTTGCCCGATCGGGTCATGGCGGTCGGGAAAGAGGCCGGTTTTCACGCGGTACCCACCGGGATCGCCCACGGCACGGTCACGCTCGTTTCGGGCGGTCTGCCCCATGAGGTCACGACGTTTCGCAAAGACGTCGCAACCGATGGGCGCCGGGCGGTCGTGGCCTTCACAGATCGGATCGAGGAAGACGCGATGCGCCGCGATTTCACGATCAACGCGCTTTATGCCGACCGGCAGGGTGCGGTGCGCGATCCCTCCGGGGGCCTTCCCGACATTGCCGCCCGCCGGGTTCGTTTTGTGGGCGATGCGGCGAAGCGGATTGCCGAGGATTATCTTCGGATCCTTAGGTTCTTCCGCTTCCACGCCGAGGTATCTGGACCCGATGCCGGTTTTGACGAAGAGGCCCTTGCCGCGATCGCCGGAGGGGCGGAGGGGCTCCGGGGCCTTTCGGCCGAGCGGATCGGCCAGGAGATGAAACGGCTCCTAGCGGCAAAGGATCCTGGTCCAGCGGTCGCGACGATGGCGGCGGTCGGGGTTTTGCCGCGGATCCTGCCCGGTGCCGACCCCGCCGCCTTGGCTCGCCTCGCAGCACTCGACGCCGAGCGTGCTGCGGACCCAATGCGACGGCTGGCGGCTCTTCGCGGGGAAAACCCTGCGGAGACCTTTCGGCTTTCAAACGCGGAGGCGCGCCGGTTGGATGACCTTCGCGCCGCAATCGGCGGGGCCGAGATTGCCGAGATTGCCTGGCGCGAAGGCCAGGATTTTGCCTGGGACGCAGCCCTTCTGCGTGCGGCCAGTGCGGCCTCTCCCGTGCCACCCGATACGGCGCAGCGGATCGACACGGGGGCGACTGCAAAGTTCCCCATTCGCGCCCAAGACCTCATGCCCGCCTATCACGGCGCGGCGCTCGGCGACCGTCTCGCCCAACTCGAACGGGCTTGGATCGCTTCGGATTTTACCGCCCGTCGGGACGAACTTTTGTCGCTTCCAAAGGATTAACCCGTTTTGTTTTTCCGCCGGAGCGCCTATATCTGCGGTTGGTAGGAACCCCACATGTTTGGTTTTTTTGAGAAGCTGGTCGACCCATATGTCGACTATCCTGAAACCGACCGTCCGCCCCAGCGCCTCTGGCCCTTTTTGCGCGACTACGCACAGCCGTTCAAAAAGGTCTTCGCGGCCACTGCGGCGCTGTCGGTTGTGGTGGCCGTGGTTGAGATCGCACTCATTGCGTATCTCGGCCGCGTGGTGGACCTATTGATCGATGCCGACCGGGCGACGTTTTGGGCTGATCACGGGTTTGAGCTGTCCCTTGTGGGCCTTGCGATCTTGACGGTCCGACCGCTTCTCCAGGTCTTCGATGTGGCCCTCCTGAACAACGCCGTGATGCCGAATTTTGGCACGCTTATCCGCTGGCGGGCCCATAAGCACGTCTTGCGCCAATCGGTGGGCTGGTTCGAGGATGATTTCGCAGGCCGGATCGCCAACCGGATCATGCAGACCCCACCCGCCGCTGGCGAAGCGGTGTTTCAGGTGTTCGACGCGATCACCTTTTCCCTCGCCTATGTCATTGGGGCGGCAGTCCTTTTGATGGATGCCGATCCTTTGCTTTTGGTTCCGCTTTTGGGCTGGATCTTGCTCTACGGCCTCTTGGTCCGCTGGACGGTGAAGCGGGTGGGCCCGGCCAGCCAGGCGGCGTCGGATGCCCGAAGCGAGGTGACCGGCCGGGTCGTTGACAGCTACACAAATATCCATTCGGTCAAGATGTTCGCCCACCATGATAGCGAGCTCACCTATGCCAAGGACGCCATTGAAAAGGCACGCAAGACCTTCCAGGTGGAGATGCGGATCTACACGCTGATGGATGTCATGCTGACGACGCTTAATGGCGTTCTGGTGGTCGGCGTGGTGGGCTGGGCGATCTGGCTTTGGATGTCGGGGGCGACGAGTGCGGGCGTTGTGGCGGCGGCGACCGCGCTGACGCTCCGGCTCAATGCGATGACCGGTTGGATCATGTGGGCGCTCTCGAGCTTTTTCCGCAATCTCGGCGTGGTGGCCGAAGGGATGGAGACGATCGCCCAACCCATAGCCCTCGTTGACCGGAAGGATGCCAAGCCTCTGGAGCTCGCGGAGGGGCGGATCGAGATCGAGAACGTCACCCACCATTACGGCCGCCCGAGCGGCGGGCTCGACAAGGTGACCTTGTCGATCGCGCCGGGCGAGAAAGTTGGCCTTGTGGGCCGGTCGGGGGCAGGGAAATCGACCCTCGTGAAGCTTCTTTTGCGGTTTTACGATGCCGAGGACGGCCGGGTGCTGATCGATGGCCAGGACATCACCGAAGTGAGCCAAGATTCACTCCGCGCGGTCATCGGCATGGTCCAGCAGGACAGTTCCCTCCTCCACCGTTCGGTGCGCGAAAACATCCTCTACGGTCGGCCGGACGCGACTGAGGCTGAGATTTTTGACGCAGCGGCCCGGGCCGAAGCCCATGACTTTGTCCTCGACCTCCAAGATCCCCAGGGCCGGGCGGGTTATGACGCCCAAGTAGGCGAGCGGGGTGTGAAGCTCTCGGGCGGCCAGCGTCAGCGGATCGCCTTGGCCCGGGTCATGCTCAAGGATGCGCCGATCCTCATTCTCGACGAGGCCACCTCGGCCCTCGACAGCGAGGTTGAGGCTGCGATCCAGTCGACGCTCTACGGGATGATGGAAGGCAAAACCGTGATTGCCATCGCCCACCGGTTGTCAACGATCGCGGCAATGGACCGGATCGTTGTGATCGATGAGGGCCGGATCGTAGAAGAAGGCAGCCACCAATCGTTGCTCGACCAGGGCGAGCTCTATGCCAGGTTCTGGGCGCGCCAATCGGGCGGGTTCATCGGCACCGACCAGGAGGTGGCGGCCGAATGAGACGCTTGGCAAGCCTCATAGACCCCTTCGCGCCCGCCGAAGGCCCCCCGCCCCAGACCCTTGCGGCGTTCATCCGCTGGGGTCTCCAAGGGGCTTGGCCGGTACTCGGTGTTGCGGCGGTGATCTCCGTTTTGGCCGGCACGATCGAGGTGTTTACGGCCCTGCTCTTGGGTCTCGTGATCGACCTTGCGGTCGATCACAACAGTGCGGCAGGATTTTTTGAGGCCCATTGGACAACCTTGCTCGGGGTTGCAGCCTTCTTTCTCGTCATTCGCCCAATCGTTCTTGGGACCTCGGCCTTGGCGAACTCGCTGGTCGTGGGGCCCAACACCCAGCCCCTGGTGCTGACCCGGCTTCACCGCTGGACCCTTGGCCAGGCGGTGACGTTTTTTGATGACGATTTCGCCGGTCGGATCTCGCAGAAGCAGATGCAAACGGCGCGGGCCGTGTCGGAGATCGCTGTCGAGATCATCAACGTGGTGGTCTTCGCGCTCGCCTCGTTGATTGGTTCGACCTTGCTTCTGGCCACAATCGATTGGCGGGTCGCCTGCATCCTGGCGGTGTGGCTGGTGGGCTATTTTGCCATGATCCGTTGGTTCATCCCACGGGTGCGAGCGCGGTCGAAGGCGCGGGCAAGTGCCCGGGCGACGGTGACGGGCCAAGTGGTGGATACGATCACCAATATCAAAACCGTGAAGCTCTTTGCCCATGCCGACCATGAGGAAAGTGCCGCCATCGACGCCGTCAGCGCCTTCCGCGAGAGGGCACTCGATTTCGGCGAATTGGCGGTTGTTTTCCGTCTGGCGCTCTGGGTTCTCTCGGGGACCCTGCCGGTCTTGCTGATCGGGGCGACGCTGGTTCTCTGGTCGAACGGGGTGGCGAGTGCGGGCGACATCGCGGCGGCGGGTGCTGTGGCGATCCGGGTTGCCCAGATGACGGGTTGGGTCAGTTTCGCGCTCATGGGGATCTACGCCAATGTGGGTGAGATCGAGGACGGCATGAACACGCTGACCCCGCCCCATGGGCTGACAGACCGGCCCGGTGCGGCGGCCGTCGCCCATGGACCCGGCGAGATCCATTTCGACGAGGTGAGCTTTGCCTATGGCCGGAAGGTGGGCGGGGTGACGGGGGTGAACCTCAAGATCGGTGCTGGAGAGCGCGTGGGGATTGTCGGGGCGTCCGGTGCCGGGAAGTCGACCCTCGTGTCGCTCCTCATGCGGCTCTACGATGCCGAAGGCGGCGTGGTGCGCGTCAACGGCCAAGATGTGCGCGAGATCACCCAGGAAAGTCTCCGCGGTCAGATCGCCATGGTCACCCAGGAAACGGCTATGTTTAACCGCTCGGCGCGGGACAACATCCTCTATGGCCGGCCGGGTGCCAGCGAGGCGGAGATGATCGACGCCGCCCGGCGAGCCGGTGCGCATGATTTTGTACTTGGGCTCGAAGACCACAAGAGTCGGCCGGGCTACGACGCCCATTTGGGCGAGCGGGGCGTGAAGCTTTCAGGGGGTCAGCGCCAACGGATCGCCCTAGCGCGGGCGATTTTGAAGGATGCCCCGATCTTGGTGCTCGATGAGGCGACGTCGGCGCTCGACAGCGAGGTTGAAGCCCAGATCCAAGATGCGCTCGAGACGGTGATGGAAAACAAAACCGTGATCGCGATTGCGCATAGGCTCTCAACCCTGGCGCAGATGGACCGGATTATCGTCCTCGATGCGGGCCAGATCGTCGAAGAAGGCACCCACCTTAGCCTTTTGGAGCGCGACGGGCTCTATGCGCGCTATTGGGAGCGCCAATCGGGCGGGTTCCTCCGTTACGCCGGGGCGGCGGCGGAGTGAGTTCGGGCGTCACATACGCGCCAAAAAGTTATCCAAAATCAACCTGAAACCCGATATAGCGAAGCGAATAACACCCGACCGCGGTCGGATAATCGAGCAGAGGCTGCATGATAATTCGTTTCTTCGCCATTTTGGCGCTGGCCCTGGTGCTGTCGGGCTGTGCGACCGAGAGTAAATTTAAGAAATATGTGGGTCCCGAAGTGACCCGGGTGATCGTGCTGAAAGAGGCACGGAAGATGTACCTTCTCCACGGCAATAGGGCGCTCCGGAGCTATGACGTGGCTCTGGGGTTTGAGCCGGAGGGCCATAAGGTTCGTTACGGAGACGGGAAGACCCCGGAAGGGACTTACACCATCGACCGGCGCAATCCACGGAGCGCCTTTCACCTCTCCATTGGGATTTCCTATCCCAATGCCCGCGATGTGGCCGTGGCCCGTCGCCTCGGGGTCGATCCAGGCGGCAATATCTTCATCCACGGCGAAAGCGCCCTCGGCGCGCTCCGCGGCCGCGACTGGACCTGGGGCTGTATCGCGGTGACGAACGAAGAGATGGAAGAAATCTACGCCATGGTCCGGGACGGTACGCCGATCTCGATCTACCGCTAGACGGGGCGCACACTTCCTAGAATGCGGGCTTCGCCCAAGTCTTCTATTGAGAAGGACTTTATTTTTTGGGGCCTTTCGGCCCCGTTTGAGTATTTTTGCCAGGATGAAGCGGCTTTTGGCCTCAGGGATGCGGCCCTAGGCGCCGGTGATCAGGGTCCACCAGATTTTGCCGTTTTGCTCTTGGAACCAAGAAAAGCCGAGATCGTTGGCCCTGGGGTCGAGCATGATGTCGCGCGTGGCAGGATCGGCCATCCAAGCCGACAGGGTTTCGAGCTCTGTCTCGTAGGTTTCGGAGATGTTCTCGCCAAGAAGGCGGCCCCCGTAGCCCACGCGGCGGACCCGGTCGAGGGGCGAAGATCCGTCGGACCCGAAATGCCAGGGGCGGTTTTGCAGGCTCATATCGCGGGAATGGGTGGCGGCGGCCGCGTTAAGCTCGGCGTTTAGCGCCAAGGGGCCCGCACCGGAGGCCTGGCGGAGCGCATTCACCGAATCGAGCATTCGGAATTGGATATCGCTCTCCATCCGGGAGCTGATCCGGTAGACTTGGGCCAAAGGCTGTCCGTCCGGCCCAAGCTGTGGCGCGGGGGTCGCACAGGCCGACAAAAGTGCGACCGTCGCGAGGGGGAGGAAAGTGCGAAAAATAGATGCCATCGGGTTTACCGCTCTGTTTTTCCCTGCTTACACACTGGCGGAGGGGGAACAAGTCCCACTGGCAAAGGGCCGCCATTTGACTTTCCTGTGAATTGCAGAGGGTCCCGGCGAAGCCTAGGACGTCAAGTGGGGACGTGAACGGAGGCAGATATGACGCGGAAACTGAACCAAATGTCTCGGCGTGGCTTTGTGGCCGCGGGTGCGATGGGCCTTGCAGGCCCGGCGCTGGCCCAGACGGGGCCTGGCTTTTCCGGGACCGAGTTTCGCGAAGAGATTGGCGAGCGCGTGCGTCGGAATGCGTCGAGCTTCCGGTCGCTCGACTGGCAGCCTTACTTTAATTCGCTCCGGGGCGGGGCGATCTTGGTCGATACGACGTCGCGGGCGCTCCATTATTGGAGTGCGGATGAGAGCATCTACAAGCTCTACCCGACAAGCGTGCCGATGAGCGAAGACCTCACGCGCCGCGGGCGGACAAAGATCGTCCGGAAAGTCGAGGGCCCGGATTGGCGCCCGACCCCGTCGATGCTGAAACGCAACCCCGAATGGCCCGAATACGTGCCGCCGGGCCCCGACAATCCGATGGGCACCCATGCGCTCTACCTCTCTTGGACCTATTACCGGATCCACGGGACCCATGATACGCGCAAGATCGGCCGACGGTCGTCGAACGGCTGTATTGGGCTTTACAACGAGCACATCGCTGAACTGTTCGGTCTGGCTGATAACGGCACGCAGGTTCTTTTGATCTGACGGGTTCACTAGACGAAGAGGGCGGCGGCCCGGCATCGGGCGGCTGCCAATGCGGGGCGGTCCGGTACCGTATCGGACGTCTTGGCAAAGCCTCCATCTGCCATTGTCGGATGTGCCAGAAAGCATTCGGGAGTTTCTTTGCGCCCTTGGTCGAAGCCCACGGCGTTGAATGGACGCGCGGCGAGCGTGGGATTTTTAACAGTTCGCGCAGCAATTGGCGGGGCTTCTGCCGGGATTGCGGCACTCCGCTGACCTATGAGCATTCAGGCGGAATAGAGATTTCGATCGGTTCGCTCGATCTGCCCGACCGGGCGATGCCGGAGGTTCAAGTGAACGCCGCCTTCACTCGAAAGTGCTTCTCGACCTTGGCAGATTTGCCGGAAAAACCCATTGAGGCGCGGGAAGCAGATGAGGTCTGGAATGCCTCGGTCGTATCCCAACAACATCCCGACCACGACACATGAGCGGCGGGGAGGTTTAGGGCCGCCAACCCGAGAGGCTGTCCTCGATCGCATCCACCAGGGCGGCGATATGGGTATCGTCGTCGTTGAGGCAGGGAATGTAAGTGAATTCCTCACCGCCGGCCTCTTCGAAGCTCTCGCGGATCTCTTCGTTGATCTCTTCGAGGGTCTCGATGCAATCGGCCGAAAACGCCGGCGCGATCACCGCGATCCGCTTCTTGCCGGTCTCGGCGAGGCGGGCCACTTCATCAACCGTGTAAGGCTTTAGCCATTCTTCTGGCCCGAAGCGGGACTGGAAGGTGGTCACGATCTGATCTTTTTCCCAACCGAGGCGTTCGCGGAGGAGCCGTGTCGTTTTCTGGCATTGGCAATGGTAGGGGTCGCCTTCCATCAGATAGCGTTTCGGTACGCCGTGATAGGAGCAGACCAGAATGTCGGGGGGTGTTTCCATAGCCGCGTAGGCCCGCTCGACCGAGTTGGCCAACGCGTCGACGTAACTTGGACGGTCGAAATATTCCGGCACGGTCCGAACGGAGGGCTGCCATTTCTCTTTCATCAGCGCCCGGAAGAACTCGTCATTCGCAGTGGCGGTCGTCGCCCCTGCTGCCTGGGGGTAGAGCGGGAAAAAGACGATCCGCCGGCAGCCGGCTTCTACCATCTCCCGCACTTTGGATTTGGTGGAGGGGTTTCCGTACCGCATGGAAAAATCGACCAAGACCTTGTCGCCATAACGGCCTTCCATCTCGGCTTTGATCTTTGCCGTCTGGGCCTTGGTTATGGTCATCAGAGGGCTTTCGCCCTCTTCATGGTTCCAGATCGATTCGTAAGCCTTTCCGGATGAGAATGGCCGCTTGGAGAGGATCACAAGCTGCAATAGCGGCTGCCAGATCCACGGGCTGTAATCGATGACGCGCCGGTCGGACAGGAACTCGCCGAGATAGCGGCGCATCGACCAGTAATCGTAGTTGTCGGGTGTCCCGAGATTGGCCAGGAGAATGCCCACTTTGGCTGGTTTCACGGCCGGATGCCCCGTCGGAAGGACGTCTAGGCGCGGCTCTGCCGATTTGGCGATGTGCGATGCGCCGCGGTCTGGTCTGGCGTCGAGCATATGGGTCGGCCTGCTTTCAGCTGGAATGCTTCCAGATAGATAAACGCCCAAGCCGCATGGTCAAACTTCTCTTCGCGGCAGAGCGTCGCGCCTAGTTTGCATATTATCTTCAACGATCTTTTAACCGTTTTTGCGGTTTTTTCCAGGCGCGGCCTGTGCAGCGCGCCGCCTGGACAGGATGGATCGTGGTCGAGTTCGCTCAGCTATTGAAAGTTATCTACCCGGATCAATGCGTGACATGTGAGGCACTGACCGACGGCGCCCATGGGCTTTGCGGCCCGTGTTGGCGGAAGATGGGGTTTCTTTCGGGGCATCGATGCACGACCTGCGGGGTGCCGTTGCCGGGGATGGGCGACGGGGCGGATGATTACTGCGACGAGTGTTTGGCGGGGCCGCGGAACTGGCTGAGGGGCGTCTCGGTTTTCGAATACGGAGGGGGTGCCCGGGAGTTCATCCTAAAATTCAAGCGGGGCGACCGGACGGAACTGGCGCGACCGGCCGGAACGTGGCTCGCCACCGCGCTTCGTCCTCATATGACGCCCAAAACCGTTCTCGTGCCCGTTCCGGCTCACCCGGTGCGCATGATTTCAAGACGTTATAACCAGGCTGCCCTTTTGGCCGGCGCCGCAGGTCGGGAGCTTTCGGCCGCCACCGCAATGGATGCGCTGATCCGGATCCGCGCGACCCCAAGGCTCGAAGGGTTTTCGCGTGTTGAGCGCGAAGCAAAACTCAAAGGTGCTATCCGGCCCCATCCGAAACGCGGCCGGACACTTCAGGGAAAAGACGTGATCATCATCGACGATGTGATGACCACAGGCGCCACGCTCGCAGTTGCGGCTGAGGCCGCTTGGGCGGCCGGTGCCGACCGGGTTTCCGTCGCGGTCCTGGCGCGGGTGGTCAAACCGACCTAAATACGGGTCGACCAAGAGGAGCAGCGCCATGAAGCCCGTCGAAATCTACACGTCTCCGCTTTGCGGGTTTTGCCATGCGGCCAAGCGGCTTTTGACCGTGAAGGGCGTGAGCTTCACCGAAATCGACCTGTCGCAACATCCTGAAAAGCGCGCCGAGATGCTCCAGCGCGCCATGGGCCGCCACACGGTGCCGCAGATCTTCATCGACGGCACCCATGTGGGCGGGTCGGATGATCTTCACGCCCTCGAACGGGCCGGCAAGCTGGACCCGATGCTTGCTGCGTGACGAATATGCGGGTTGCGCTCTGTCAAATGAACTCGAGCGATGATCCGGCGGAGAATTGCGAGACTTTAGAAGCGATGCTTGGCGCGGCAGCCGAAGGCGGGGCCGACTGGGCCCTAACACCGGAAGTGACGAATTGCCTCTCGGCCAGCGGGACGCGCCAGCGCGACGTGCTGGTCGGCGAGGCCGAGGACAAGGTTTTGGCCAAGGCGCGGGAGGTGGCGGCGGCCCGGGCCATGCCGGTGCTTCTCGGTTCGATCGCTTTGGCCCCAGAAAGCCCTGAAGACGGGCGGTTTCACAACCGCTCGTTCCTGATCGACGGGGCGGGCGCGATCTTGGCCCGGTACGACAAGATCCATATGTTTGACGTGGAGATCTCTGAGACGGAGACCTACCGCGAAAGTGCCAAATACAAGCCCGGGAACAAAGCCGTTCTGGCTGATGTGGCGGGCACAAAGGTCGGTCTTACGATCTGTTACGATCTCCGTTTTCCAAGCCTGTTTCGCCGTCTGGCCGCGGCGAGGGCGGAGATATTGACCGTTCCGTCCGCCTTTTCGCCGGTCACCGGCCGAGCCCATTGGGAGACGCTTCTCCGCGCCCGGGCCATTGAGACGGGCTGTTTTGTTCTCGCGCCTGCCCAGACCGGGCGCCACGCCGCCCGCCGCGGACGCGCGCGCGAGACCCACGGCCATAGCCTCGCGGTCGATCCTTGGGGGCAGGTCCTTATCGACGGGGGCACCGAGCCCGGGGTGAAGTTCGTCGATCTCGATCTTGATCGCGTGGCGGCGGTCCGAAAGCAGGTGCCTTCGCTCTATCACAGCCGGGATTTTGACGGCCCGTGACCGACGTGCCTCCCCCTTCGCTCGCGCTTTCGTTTCTTGCCGAGCTTTTTCGGGCCGACCAATTGGTGCGAAGCCGACTGGGCCGGGCGATGCCCCGGGGGATGGAGCTAAGCCATTTTCTGGTGCTCGATTATCTCGCCCAATCCGACCACGAACAGAACCCGGCAGACCTCGCCAAAGCGTTGGATCTCACCCGGGGAGCCATGACCAACACGCTGGGCAAGCTCGAACAGGCGGGCCATGTCCATATCTTCCAAGATTGGAATGATGCCCGGCGAAAACTCGTCTCAATCAGCCCCGCAGGCCAACGGGCGCGGAATGTCACGTTTGAGGCCATCGAACCTATCCTCGACGCGGCCATTGCGGCCATCGGCGAGGAAGAGGTGGAGGCGGCCCTTCCCGTCCTCCGTGGCATGTCGCGGCGGTTTGGGCGTGATTAGAGCCTATTCTGACTTGCGAAGGCTGGTGGTGACGTAGTTCACCGAAAGATCTCGGCTCGATAATCCCCAGGACCATGAGACCGGGTTGAAGACCATACCCTTTCGGTCAACCGGGGTGAGGCCCGCCGTCTCAAGCATGGCGTAGAGCTCATCTGGCGTGATGAATTTCGACCATTCATGGGTGCCTTTCGGCAGCCAGCGCATGACGTATTCCGCACCTATGATCGCAAAGACGTATGATTTTGGGTTCCGGTTGAGGGTCGAGCACGTCATCAGCCCGCCGGGCTTCAGAAGGTCGCGGCAGGCTGTGAGATAACTCTGGGGGTCGGCCACATGTTCGACCACCTCCATGTTAAGGACGATGTCGAAGGTTTCGCCTTCGGCCACCATCGCTTCGGCCGTGGTGTGGCGATAGTCGATCTTAAGGCCCTGCTCTTCGGCGTGTATCTGAGCGACGGGGATGTTGCGCTCGGCGGCGTCAGCGCCCACCACCTCGGCCCCGAGCCGTGCCATCGGCTCCGCCAAGAGCCCTCCGCCGCAGCCAATATCGAGGAGGCGGAGCCCCTCGAAGGGGCGGTCCGATTTCAGGTCTCGGTTAAACTCCGCGGCAATTTGTCCAGTGATATAGTCCAATCGGCATGGATTTAGCATGTGCAGCGGACGAAACTTGCCATCGGGGTCCCACCATTCGGCCGCCATGGCCTGAAACTTGGCGATTTCGGCAGGGTCGATAGACGATTGATCCTTCGGCATGGTTACCTCGTTCGCTTTTAATGGGATCGGCCCGTGGCAGGGGCGATTGTCGGTGTATATAGATCGGTGATGGACAAATCCGCAGGCAAAAGGGCCGCAAGCCAATTTCTCTATCCGCCGATCGATCCCTTCGATCAGCGGATGCTTGAGGTTGGCGACGGCCACCGGGTCTATGTTGAGCAATGCGGCAACCCCGAAGGCGTTGCTGTGGTGGTGCTCCATGGTGGCCCAGGCGGCGGGTGTAGCCCAGCGATGCGGCGCTATTTTGACCCGGCCCATTACCGGATCGTTCTATTTGATCAGCGGGGCTGCGGCCGGTCGCGGCCCCATGCCACGGTCGAGGACAACACAACCTGGCATCTCGTGCAGGATATCGAGCTGATCCGCGAAACCCTAAAGATCGACCGCTGGCTCGTCTTCGGGGGCTCCTGGGGCGCCACGCTCGGCCTCATCTACACCGAAACTCACCCCGACCGGGTGCTCCATCTGATCCTCAGGGGTGTGTTTCTGATGACCCAGGCCGAGCTCGGTTGGTTCTACGGCGGCGGGGCGGGGCAGTTTTGGCCCGAGGTCTGGGCGCGGTTCCGCGATCTTGTACCGGAAGACGAGCAGGACGATCTCATCGCGGCCTATGGACGGAGGCTCTTTTCTGGCGATCACGGGATTGAGACGCGTTTCGCCCGGGCATGGACGTCTTGGGAAAACACCCTCGCCTCGATCGAAAACGATGGACCGGGTGGCGACAGCCCTTCGGAATATGCCCGCGCCTTTGCCCGGCTCGAGAACCATTACTTCGCCCATGGCGGATTTTTGAAAGAGGACGGCTGGGTCCTGAACAATATCGATCAGATCGAAGCGGTGCCGGGAACCATCGTTCAAGGCCGGTACGATATGATCTGCCCGCCCGCCTCGGCGATGCGCCTCCACGAAGCTTGGCCCGCGTCCCGGCTGGTTATGATTCCCCGAGCGGGTCACGCCCTGTCAGAAGTGGGGATCTCATCGGAATTGGTCCGAACCTCCGATGCGCTCCGCCGTTCTTTCATGGACAATTGACCGAAGCCTAGGCGGATTATCGCCAATCCTTAAGTAATGGCTTAACGTTGTCAGGCACTTGCCCGAGTTTAGCCACGAACCCGCGCAACCATGAGGGATGAGTTGTTGCGGGTTCGGGACGCTGGGGATGAAAACAACACTGCTTGCACTTGTCAGTGGCGCGTTGCTGCTCGGATCGGCTGTGGCGTCGGAAGCATGTACCCGTCAGGTGCCGGCCCGAGCCAGCGAGCTGGTCGTGCCGACCAAGCGGATCAATCAGGCGCTCTTTGATGATGCGGTGCGGGGAGAAGTGAACTTTCATCGGTGCCGTGCCGGGTTGCGGCCTGTGGCCGATGCGGGCAACAGCATGGCCAGTGTGGCCCGCGGCCATTCCCAATGGATGGCATCGCGGCAGGTTTTGAGCCACCGGAGCACCGTACCCGGCAAGGCCTCGCTTCGCCAAAGGATCAAATCCGCCGGAGTGCGGTTCAAGACCGGATCCGAGAATATCGGCATGGTCCACCGCTATCAGATCGACAATCTTCGCTTTAAAATCATCAACAGCTCCGCCTGCCAGTTTTCCACCTATGACGGGCGGGCACTTCCGGCCCATAGCTACGCGACCTTGGCTCGCCACATCGTCCAGCTTTGGATGGAAAGCCCCGGTCACAGGAAGAATATCCTCGACCGGAATGCACGGCGGACGGCTGTGGCTGTCGCGTTCGACCGCAACGCGCAATATTGTGGCCGCTACTGGGTGACGCAGAAATTCATCGGCTAAGTCAGCGCCTTAGCCGTTGAAAAGGCGCACCAAGATCCACCCCGATATCAGAATATGCGCCAAGGTTATGACGACCGAGGCGCCGTGGAGCGACTTGAACCGGCGCTGATCTTCGGCATCGGCGGCGCGGTTGATGGCGGGCATCAGGATCTGACGGGCATAGACCGTGGTGGCGAAAATCGCGGCGAGGGCAGCGCCGGTGATCGGATCGATGAAAAAGGCGAGAAGTGCGGCGAGCCCCGATGTGGCCATGACGAAAAGATAAAAATGCGGGAAAGCCTGGCGGAGGACCGGACGGACGGTCTCCATCGGCAAGACAGAGAACAGAAACGGCGCGAAGGCGCAGGAATATAGCGTCATGCCACCGAAGAGGAGCGCGGTGGTCAAAAGGGCGATTTCGGCCATGTGTCTCTCCCGGTGGGTCGAGGCGGGAGATAGTTCGGAAAGGGTGGGGTCAAGTCCGGTGCGCCAAAGCTGTGCACCCGGCACGCCTAAGCCATGAGCTTCGGATCGCTCCCGAGATCGAGGCCTGGAAAGACGTCACCGGCCAAAACCGGATTACCGACCGGGAAAAGCGCGCGGAGTGCCCAGGCCGCATGGGCGCGGACATCACGCGTTGGCATGAGATCGCGGTCTTCAAAAAGATCGCCGGGCCCAAGCCCGGGCCAACGGCCGATCACCTGCCCGCCGCGCACCGCACCTCCGGCAAAGAGCTCAGCACCCGCCGTTCCGTGGTCGGTGCCTTTGGATCCGTTCTCCCGGACCGTCCGGCCGAATTCGGTGAGGCAAAGGACGGCCGTTTGACCCCAAACCGGCCCGAGCTCCTTGCGCAGGGTCAAGATGGCATCGGAAAGTTCGCCCAAGGCCCGGGGAAGGGTACGCGCTTGGTTGGCATGAGTGTCCCACCCGCCAATGGAAAACGCCGCGATCCGCGTTTCTTCTTTCAATCGTCCCGCGGCGAACTCCGCGAGCGCTTTGGCGCGGCCCGCCCAGCCGGGCGCCATGGGGTCGGTCACAAGATCCGAAAGGGCCATCGCCTGGGTGGCCGCGTCGCGGAACAAGGGATCTTGGGCGTAGACCTTTTCGAGAAGGAGCTGGGCTTGGGGCGACAGCGAAAGCGTTGCTTCAGGCGACCAAGACGTGGCCGGAGCATCGCCCGAAAGAAGGAGAAGGTTCTCGCGCCCGATGGCAAAGGCGGTTTCGGCTTCGGCTTCTGGAAGCTGGGCAAGGAGGCGGTTGAGCCAACCATCCCCTGTCGCCGTCAGGGCGCCGTCCGTCGCAGCGCCACCGTTTTCGAGAAAATCCTGACCGTCGAAATGGCTCCTCTTGTCGCGGTACGGCGTCGACACCGCATGGGCGAAGGCCAACTCCCCCGACCGCCAAAGCGGCATGAGCGAAGAAAGCGCACTGTTGAGCGCGAAGAACCCGTCGAGGTCTTCTGCTTGGGTGCCATTGAGGCTTGGGCGGAGTGCTGCAAAGTGCGGATCGCCCAAGGGGCGGACCACGTCGAGCCCGTCCATCGCACCCCTAAGGATAATGACGACGAGCCGACCGTCACCCGGGGCGGAGGCAAACGTGACCGGTGTCACGAAAGGGCTTGCGGCGGCCGAACAACCGAGGGCGAAGCTACGAGCGAAAAAGGCGCGGCGATCCATGGTCTATCTCCGATTGAATTCGGGCGAGACGAGGGTCAGCGCAATGCCTTCGACCCGTTGCTCCGATCCGGCCACGGCGAAACGAAGAAGATCGGAGGCGGCGTCGCCCAAAGCGTCTTCGAGAAACTCACGCGGGTCTTTCTTGGCCAGTAGCCGCTGGGCAAATTCGGCAGCCCAACGGATCCGAGTGGCAAGCATCGGCGGTGTGATCCATGCCGTCGGCTCCTCGCTCCAGCCGTCCGGACCCCGGGGTTGGAAGGGCCGCTGGCCCATATTTATCATCGGAGTGTGGATGCCCTTTTGGATGTTACCGCGGCTCATCCCTTCGATATCGTCCTCCGTCGCCCCGGCCGCCCGGAATGTCGACACGATAAAATGAAACGGGAGCTTTGCATTGCTGAGCGGGCGTTCCCACGCGCTTGGATGGGCCAACATGGCTTGGTAGACGGGCAAAAGCGCCCCGTCATTGGCGCGGTAGGCCTTGGCCATCGCTTGGATGGCGCCTGGGTCAACCGGCGCGCCGACAAAATGGCGGTAGAGCTTTTTGGAGAGATGCCGGGCGGTCTCGGGACGGAGCGCGATGTCACGGAGCGCCGTCCGGATACTCTGAAGATCGGGCTCGCTGCGCCGGTACGTTTGGCCCAGAACCTCCATCTGCCCCGGTTCCGCAATGCCTTGCCGGAAGCGAAACCCGGTTTTGTCAGTGCCGAGCCCCGTAAGGAGCCGCGCCAACTCACGGACATCGCGTTGGGTATAGGCCGCGTCGACCCCGATCGTGTGAAGTTCGAGGACTTCACGGGCAAGGTTTTCATTAAGCCCACGGCCCCGGCGCTGGCCAACCTGGGAATTCGGCCCGACGGAGTTTGCCTGGTTGAGGTAAAGGAGCATAGCCGGATGCTCCGCCACGGCTTCAAGCATAGTGGGGAACGTGCCGTCGATATGAGGCCGGATCACCCGGTCGACAAAATCGGGCACCAAAAGTGACAAGAGCCGGCCCCTTGCGGCCACGGTAAAATGGTCGAGCCAGAAATGGGTAAGCCTTTCGCGGAAACCGGGGCCTCTGACGGCGAGGCGGACCGCGTGGCGGAGATCGTCCCTCACGGCATGGTTCAGCGCCCGTTTTGCATTTTCAGCGGCCATGCTGGTCTGGTCTTGGCGGTTCTTGCGGTAGGCTTCGAAGAGCGCTGTGCGGTCCGAAAGGGGGATCCTAGGAGGCGGGGGAAGGCCGATACTCTCCAAAAGGGCGTCGGCCGAAGCCGGCGCAGACTCCGCCGGGTGGTGGCCAAAGCCGAAGCGGAGTGCGGAAAGTGTGGCGGCCTCGATCATACGCGCTCATCGGTTGCTACATAGATTTTACGCGATGCCGCCGGTTTTCCGTCGGCGAAGATAACATCAATTTAAAAGAAGCCTGTCTTTGCCGAGGGGCGCTGTCTGAAGGCGAGGATCTTGCCGATGCCCCTTGCGGCGGCGGGCGAGCCTTCGTATATCACCCTCAACAGCGGCGCTTCGGCTTCCACCCCCGACGCTCCACCGGAACAACGACGGGCCGCTGGCCCGTTTTTTTGTTCGGACCGCCATGAACGACCTGATCGCAAAAGCCAGTATGGACCGGCGCATCGCCGAGATCGTGACCCCCGTGGTCGAAGATCTAGGCTTTGAGTTGGTGCGCGTGCGGCTGATGGGCGGAAAGAACCGGATCCTCCAGATCATGGCCGAACGCCCAGGCGGCGGGATCGAAGTGGACGATTGCGCCGAGATCTCGACGGCGGTGTCGGCGAAGCTCGATGTCGAAGACCCGATCGAAGACAATTACACGCTCGAAGTCTCAAGCCCTGGGATTGACCGACCTTTGACGCGGGTCAAGGACTTTGAGGTCTGGGAGGGCTACGAGGCCAAGCTCGAGACTGACGAATTGATCGATGGGCGGCGTCGGTTCCGGGGCGTGCTGGGCGGCACGGAAAACGGCGAAGTTCTGATCGACATCGAAGAAGGCACGATCGGGCTCAAATTCGAGTGGCTCTCGGACGCCAAACTCGTCTTGACCGATGCGCTGATCCGCGACGCGCTCAAAGGCCAAAAGGGCGACGAGGCGGCGACAGATTTACTGAAATCCCTGACAAGCGGGGAAGAGGAGGCTTAGACCATGGCGATTACCTCTGCCAACCAGTTGGAACTCTTGCAGACCGCCGAAGCGGTGGCGCGGGAGAAGATGATCGATCCCGTTCTGGTGATCGAAGCGATGGAGGAAAGCCTCGCCCGGGCCGCCAAGAGCCGCTACGGCGCCGAGATGGACATTCGGGTGTCGATAGATCGGAAAACCGGTCGCGCGACCTTCACCCGGGTCCGGACGGTGATCGACCCCGAGGAAGAAGAGCTCGAAAATTACCAGGCGCAACTCACGCCCGAACAGGCTAAGCAATATCTCGATGACCCAAAGCCCGGCGATACGATCGTTGATGAAGTTCCACCCGTCGATATGGGCCGGATCGCGGCGCAGTCGGCCAAGCAGGTGATCCTTCAAAAGGTCCGGGAAGCCGAACGCGACCGACAGTTTGAGGAATTCAAGGACCGCGCCGGCACGATCATCAACGGCCAGGTCAAGCGCGAGGAATATGGCAACGTGGTCGTCGATGTTGGCGCGGGCGAAGCGGTGCTTCGGCGGAACGAGAAGATCGGCCGCGAAAGCTACCGCCCGAATGACCGGATCCGTTGCTACATCAAGGATGTGCGCCGCGAGCCCCGCGGGCCACAGATCTTTCTCAGCCGGACGGCGCCTGAATTCATGGCCGAGCTCTTCAAAATGGAAGTGCCGGAGATCTATGACGGGATCATCGAGATCAAGGCCGTGGCCCGCGACCCGGGCAGCCGCGCCAAAATCGCCGTGATTTCCTATGACAGTTCCATTGATCCCGTCGGGGCCTGCGTGGGCATGCGCGGGAGCCGTGTCCAGGCGGTGGTCAACGAGCTGCAGGGCGAAAAGATCGACATCATTCCTTGGAATGAAGATCAGGCGACGTTCCTGGTGAACGCGCTTCAGCCTGCCGAAGTCTCAAAGGTGGTCATCGACGAAGACGCGGCGCGGATCGAAGTCGTCGTCCCCGACGAGCAATTGTCGCTCGCCATTGGCCGCCGCGGCCAAAACGTGCGTCTGGCCTCGCAACTCACTGCCCTCGACATCGACATCATGACCGAGGAGCAGGAAAGTGCGCGGCGCCAGGCCGAATTTGAAGAGCGGACCAAGCTCTTTGTCGACACGCTCGATTTGGACGAGTTCTTCGCCCAGCTTCTCGTGTCGGAAGGGTTCACCAACCTCGAAGAGGTGGCCTATGTCGAGGTTGACGAGCTTTTGGTCATCGACGGGGTCGATGAGGACACGGCGAACGAGCTCCAGGCCCGGGCGCGCGACCACATCGATGCGCTGAACAAGGCCGCTCTCGATCGGGCGAAAGAACTTGGCGCGGAAGAAAGCCTCATCAACTTCGAAGGGCTGACACCGCAAATGGTGCAGGCACTGGCCGAGGACGATGTCAAAACGCTCGAGGACTTTGCCACCTGTGCCGACTGGGAATTGGCGGGCGGTTGGACCACCGTCGACGGTGAGCGGGTCAAAGATGACGGGGTCCTTGAGCCCTTCGATGTGAGCCTTGAAGAAGCCCAGAACATGGTGATGACGGCGCGTGTGCTTCTTGGTTGGGTCGACCCGGCCGATCTAGAGGCGGCGGCCGAAGAGGGAGCCGAGGGCGAAGAGGGCGGCGAAGACGCGGCCCTGGCCGAAGCGGCTGTCGAGGCGAAGGATTAAGGCTGGCATCAGACGTGGCAATGGCGCGCGGCGGCAAATTGAAGACCCGGGAGGCGCCCGAACGGCGCTGCGTGGCGACCGGGGAGGTCCAGCCCAAACGGGGCCTGATCCGGTTCGGGTTGAGCCCGGACGCCCAAGTCGTGCCAGACATTGCCGGCAAGCTCCCGGGCCGCGGCGTCTATGTGAGCGCGGAACGGGCAGCACTCGTGAAGGCCGTCGACAAGAAACTCTTCGGGCGCGGCCTTAAGGCGAACGTTACTGTTCCCGAAAACCTTCTCGAAGATATCGACCGTCTCTTGGCGCGGCGGGTCACCGACCTTATCTCCATGGCTCGCAAAGCCGGGATCGCGGTTACTGGATTTGAGAAGGTCAAAGACTGGCTTGCCAAAGGCGAAGCCGTGATCCTTCTCCAAGCCTCTGACGGATCCGAACGGGGCAAATCGAAACTTTATAAACCAGGGGGCCGCGGCTCCTTTTTCGACGTGCTATCGGCGGAAGAATTGGGTTTGTCCTTTGGGCGGGAACGTGTGATACATGCCGCGCTTGCCCGGGGCGGACTCACTGAAAGCATCAGAGAGGACGCGATCCGGCTATCGGGCGTTCGCGGACATGACGGCTGTGACACCGGCGGAAAGGTATAGACGATCGTATGAGCGATACTGACGGCAAAAAGACCTTGGGCCTACGCGGCGGACGGTCGGGCCAGGTGAAGCAGAGCTTCTCCCATGGCCGGACCAAGAACGTCGTGGTGGAGACCAAACGCAAGCGCGTTGTGGTTCCAAAGCCCGGTGCCGGGAAGTCAGGGTCTGGCTCGCCAGGCTCTGCGGATCCGTCGAAGCGGCCAGCGGGAATAACCGAGGCCGAATACGAACGCCGGATCAAAGCGGTCGCGGCGGCCCAGGCCAACGCGGCGGACGAAGCGAAAAAGCGCGAGGCCGAAGAGAAGGCCCGAGCCGAAGAGCGCGAGCGCCGTCGCCTGGAGGCAGAAGCCAAAGAACGCGAGGCGCGCGAACTCGAAGAAAAGGCCAAGGCGAAAGCCGAGGAAGATGCGCGGCGGAAGCGCGAAGCCGAAACCGCGCGGGCGCGCCCTGCTGAACCGGTGGCCGCAGCGGCGGCAGCAGCCGCTGCGCCCGCACCCGGCGAGGCGCCCCGCGGCGGTGGAAAGCCCGCCTCATCCACGCGCAAACCAGAGCGCGAACGCGACGACCGTCGCGAAAACAAGAACCGTGGACGGGATGACAATCGCCGTTCGGGTAAGCTGACGCTCAACCAGGCCCTTGCCGGTGGCGACGGTGGTCGGCAACGCTCACTCGCCGCGATGAAGCGGAAGCAAGAACGCGCACGCCAGAAGGCCATGGGCGGGACGATCGAGCGCGAAAAGGTCGTCCGCACGGTGCAATTGCCAGAAGCCATCATGGTCTCTGAGCTGGCCAACCGGATGTCAGAGCGGGTGGCCGATGTGGTCAAATCGCTGATGACCAACGGGATCATGGCGACCCAGAACCAGACCATCGATGCCGATACGGCCGAACTCATCATCGAAGAGTTCGGCCACAAGGTGCAACGCGTTTCGGACGCCGATGTCGAAGACGTCATCGATACGGTCGAAGACAAAGCAGAAGACCTGGCCGGCCGGCCTCCAGTCATCACGATCATGGGCCATGTCGACCACGGCAAGACCTCGCTGCTCGACGCGATCCGGAATGCCAACGTGACCTCGGGCGAAGCCGGCGGCATCACCCAGCATATCGGCGCCTATCAGGTGACCACCGATACGGGCGCGGTATTGTCGTTCCTCGACACGCCGGGCCATGCCGCGTTCACCTCGATGCGCGCACGGGGCGCCCAGGTGACCGATATTGTTGTGCTCGTGGTAGCTGCCGATGACGCGGTAATGCCCCAAACCGTCGAGGCAATTAACCACGCCAAAGCGGCCGAAGTGCCGATGATCGTGGCCATCAACAAGATCGACAAACCCGAAGCCAACCCCGACAAAGTGCGGACCGATCTCCTCCAGCACGAGGTGATCGTCGAGAAGATGTCGGGCGAAGTGCAGGACGTGGAAGTCTCTGCGATCTCCGGCCAAGGGCTCGACGCGCTTTTGGAATCGATTGCTCTCCAGGCTGAAATTCTCGAACTCAAGGCCAACCCGGAACGGGCGGCCTCGGGTGCGGTCATCGAAGCCCAGCTCGATGTGGGCCGGGGCCCCGTGGCCACCGTTCTCGTCCAGAACGGGACCCTTCGCCAGGGCGACATTTTCGTCGTCGGCGAGCAATGGGGGAAAGTCCGGGCGATGGAGAACGACCGAGGCGAGCGGGTCAACGAAGCTGGCCCCTCCGTTCCGGTAGAAGTTCTGGGCCTCAACGGAACGCCCGAAGCGGGCGACGTTTTGAACGTCGTCGAAACGGAAGCCCAAGCCCGGGAGATTGCCGAATACCGGGCGAGCGCGGCGAAGGAAAAACGCGCCGCCGCCGGGGCTGCTACAACGCTCGAACAGATGATGGCCAAAGCGAAGGCCGACGAGAACGTCGCAGAAATGCCCATCCTCGTGAAAGCCGACGTGCAAGGTTCTGCCGAAGCGATTTTGCAGGCGATGGAGAAGATCGGGAACGAAGAGGTGCGGGTGCGTGTCCTTCATTCCGGTGTCGGCGCAATTACGGAAACCGATATTGGCCTCGCCGAAGCGTCGGGTGCCCCGGTGATTGGCTTTAACGTTCGCGCCAATGCGTCGGCGCGGAATACGGCCAACCAAAAGGGCGTCGAGATCCGCTATTACAGCGTGATCTACGATTTGGTCGACGACATTAAATCCGCCGCGTCGGGGCTCTTGTCGGCCGAGGTTCGGGAGAACTTCATCGGCTATGCCGAGATCAAAGAGGTCTTCAAGGTTTCTGGCGTCGGCAAGGTGGCCGGGTGTTTGGTCACCGAAGGTGTCGCCCGCCGGTCCGCCGGGGTTCGCCTGTTGCGCGACAATGTGGTGATCCACGAAGGTACGCTTAAAACCCTTAAGCGGTTTAAGGACGAAGTGCCGGAAGTGCAGTCGGGCCAGGAATGCGGGATGGCCTTCGAGAATTACGAAGACATTCGCCAGGCCGACATTATCGAAATCTTCGAGCGTGAAGAGGTTGAGCGGACGCTTGAGTAGCGCCCGTTGAATTCAAGCCACTCTGAAAATTGAAAGGCGGCCCCTGCGGGACCGCCTTTTCTTTGTCGCGACAGGATCGCGAAATTCTACGCTGCCGGTATCCTTTCAACCGGATATCCTTCGAAGACTTTGGAGCCAACGCGAACCGCGACGCGGCCATCGGCCAGAGCCTTCAGAAAAACACCTTGTACGAACACACAAGAACCAAGTGTGATTGTCTTCAGCATCATTCCATCCCCAACTCGTGATTGCATACATTAATCCCAAATTGGAAATAATCCAGCGTAATTTTTAGGCTTTTTTAATTATTGCGGCGCAGAAAGAAACATTCTGCACTTGCGGAATTGGCGTCACAGGAAATCCCGAAGGATTGGGATGAGCGGGAGGTCCGCTGGCGGCATCGGATAGTCGCGCAGATCCTTAGGGCGCACCCATTTCAGAGCCTGACCTTCCTGAGGCTGCGGAGCGCCTTCCCATTTTCGGCAGGCAAAGAGCGGCATAAGCAAATGGAAGCTCTCATAGCGATGGCTGGCGAATGTCAGCGGCGCGAGGCAGGACGCCCAAGTGTTAATGCCTAATTCTTCATCGAGTTCCCGAATAAGGGCCGATTCGGGCGTTTCGTCGGGTTCGACTTTGCCGCCGGGAAATTCCCAGAGCCCGGCCATCGACTTTCCCTCCGGCCGTTGGGCCAAAAGAATGCGCCCGTCCGGATCGACAAGGGCAACGGCGGAGACGAGGACGACTTTCAATTCAGTGCGGCTCAGGAGCGGTAATCGGCATTGATCGAAATGTAGCCGTGGGTCAGGTCGCATGTGTAGGCGGTAAAGGCGCCGGAGCCGAGCCCGAGATCAACCGAGAGATCAATTTCGTCGCCTTTCATATGGGTGGCGGCGGCGGCCTCGGAATAGCCGGGCGCGACTTTTCCTAAATACGCAACTTCGACCGATCCGAATTTGATCGACAGACGATCCCGGTCGGCTTCGGCGCCGGATTTCCCCACCGCCATCACCACTCGGCCCCAATTGGGATCTTCCCCGGCAATTGCCGTTTTGACGAGGGGCGAATTGGCTATCGCCATAGCGACGCGCTTGGCGTCCGCCTTATCTTTCGCCCCCGTCACATGCACCCGGACGAACTTCGTCGCCCCTTCGCCGTCACGGACCACCTGATGGGCCAGATCGGCCATGACGTCCCCGAGGGCGGCGCGGAAGTCCGGGTGCTCTGATACGTCCACGCCCGAAGTACCGGTAGCCGCGAGAAGGAGCGTGTCGGAGGTCGAAGTATCGCTGTCGACGGTGATCGCATTAAAGGTCGTCTCGCAGAGTTCCGAGAGCATGTTTTGCAAAGCGCCCTTCGCCCCGGCGCCGTCGGTGAAAATGAAAACCAGCATCGTCGCCATATCGGGCGCGATCATGCCTGAGCCCTTTGCGATCCCGGCGATGGAGACCTTTTGGCCGTCGATCTCAACCACCCGGCCCGACCCTTTTGGAAAAGTGTCGGTTGTCATGATGGCTTGGGCCGCGGTGGCAAAGGCGCCGGTTTGAAGGCCTTCGACCAGCCGGTCGATGGCGCCGGTGATCCTCTCGTCAGGGAGCTCTTCCCCGATCACGCCCGTCGAGGCCGTAAAGACCCGCGCACTTTTTAGCGACATCGCTTCGGCCACCTTGCCCGCGATACGCTCGACCGCCTCCAACCCATCCTTGCCGGTAAATGCATTGGCATTGCCCGCATTCACAATGAAGGCCGCGCCCTCCTCGGCCGGCCCGTCGAGCTTTGCGGCGCAATCGATCACCGGAGCGGCCCGAGTTTTTGACTGGGTGAAGACCCCGGCGATCTCAGTGCCCGGGGTGAGGCTCGCGAGCATCACATCCGCGCGGCCCTGGTATCGCACCCCGGCCTCGACGGCGGCGAGCCTCACGCCACCCACATCCGGCAAGTCCGGGAACCCGCCCGGCGGTGCCAGCGGGGAGGGGGCCGGCGTGTCGGCCATTTACTGGGGCAGGAGTGCGGGATCGTTCAGGATGGCCGGGTCCAGAGCTTCGGCGCCGCTCCGATCCACGCTGCCTCCATCGGTGAGCGCGGCGATTTCCGCATCGATGGCTTCGCGCCGCAATTGCTCGGTGAGTTCACCGCGCACATCGTCGAGGCTTGGTACTTCGGCAAGGCGGGTCTCGTTAAGCGTGATAACATGCCAGCCAAACTGGGTTTGGACCGGGCCCGAGACCCCGCCAACATCGAGCTCTTGGACGGCAACTTCGAACGGCTCGACCATCGCCCCAGGGCCAAACCAGCCAAGTTCGCCGCCATTCGGGCCGGACGGGCCGGTCGAACGCTCCTGGGCAAGGGTCGCAAAATCCGCGCCTTCCTCGAGCTCGGTCACGATCGTGGCGGCCTCTTCCTCGGTCTCGACGAGAATATGGCTGGCGTTGAACTCGGTTTCCGGTTCGATCGAGGCAAAGTTCTCGTCATAGGCCGCTTGGAGCGCTTCGTCGGAAACTGCCTCGTCGGAAATGGTGGCAATGGCCTGGTTGGCGAGGATCGCGCGAACCTCATTGTCGATGGTGATCTGGCCGCCGGTCGACAGGCCCTCCTCGGTGTCGGCCAAGAGCTGCTGTTGGACCAATTGATCGAGGATCCCGTTGAACAAGACCTCCGGCGGCAGTTGCTGATACTGCTGGGGCAGCCGAGCGCGGAGTGCTACCATATGGCCGAGGGTGATCTCGGTCTCGTTGACCGTCGCGACCACGGTTTCAGGCGGCGGGCTGTCCTGGGCGCCAGCGGTTCCGGCGAGACAAAGCGCGAGCGCGGCGGGGCGGGCCAGGCGGCTAAGGGGCATGGGATTTCCTTTGCTCGCGCCCGTCTTGGGGCGCCGTTGACACAGTATTTGCGGGCCCTTACATCGCACCAGAGCCAGGGACACCTTCGGAGCCCTTCTATGGCGGGGCGGGGGTGCGGGCAAGCGCATCCCTCATCGGTCTCGGCGTCCGGCAATAACGAAAGCGAGCACGTATGCTTGGCATCGGCAGTATAGCAAAGAAGGTTTTCGGCACGACCAATGACCGCGCCGTCAAAGCGGTGCGTCCCCTCGTCGAAGAGATCAACGCGCTGGAAGGCGAGTATGCTGCCCTCGACGATGCCGGATTGGTGGCCAAGACCGAAGAATTGAAGCGCCGTGTGGCTGAAGGTGAGAGCCTCGACGACGTTTTAATCGAGGCCTTTGCAAATTGTCGTGAAGGGGCCAAGCGCGCCCTTGGGCTCCGGGCGTTCGACGTCCAGTTGATGGGCGGGATTTTTCTTCACCGCGGCAACATCGCAGAGATGAAAACCGGAGAGGGCAAGACGCTCGTCGCCACCTTCCCGGCCTACCTCAACGCGCTCACTGGCAAGGGCGTCCATGTGGTGACGGTGAACGATTACCTCGCCAAGCGCGACGCGGAATGGATGGGAAAGGTCTACGGCGCCCTCGGCATGAAAACCGGCGTCATCTACCCCCAACAGCCCGAGGACGAGAAGGCCGAAGCCTACGCGGCCGACATCACCTACGCGACCAATAACGAGCTTGGGTTTGACTATCTCCGCGACAACATGAAATCGGAGATGGCGCAGATTCACCAGCGCTACCATCAATTCGCCATTGTCGACGAGGTGGATTCGATCCTGATCGACGAAGCAAGAACGCCGTTGATTATTTCCGGGCCGAGCCAAGACCGGTCAGAGCTTTATCGCACCATCGACGCGCTGATCCCAGAAGTGGATGACAGCCATTTCGAACTCGATGAGAAAACCCGGAACGTCACCTATACCGATGACGGCAACGAGTTTCTGGAAGAGCGGCTGCATGCTGCGGGAATTCTGCCCGAAGGCCAGACGCTCTATGATCCAGAATCGACGACCATCGTCCACCACGTCAACCAGGGGCTCCGAGCCCACAAGCTCTTTCAAAAGGACAAGGAATACATCGTCCGCGATAATGAGATCATCCTCATTGATGAATTTACGGGCCGGATGATGCCGGGCCGTCGTCTGTCCGACGGGCTCCACCAGGCGATCGAAGCGAAAGAGAATGTCGATATCAAACCCGAGAACGTCACCCTCGCTTCGGTGACGTTCCAGAATTACTTCCGTCTTTACGACAAGCTTGCTGGGATGACCGGCACGGCGCTGACGGAGGCGGAGGAGTTTCTCGAAATCTACAAACTCGGTGTCGTCGAAATCCCAACTAACATGCCCATCGCCCGGGAAGACGAGCATGATGCGGTCTACCGGACCGGAAAAGAGAAGTTCCAGGCGATCATCGACGAGATCAAGGAAGCGCACGCGAAAGGCCAGCCGGCCCTCGTGGGCACCACCTCGATTGAGAAATCCGAGCACCTATCGGAGCTTCTGAAAAAAGACGGCATCCCCCACAACGTGCTCAACGCGCGCCACCACGAACAGGAAGCCAAGATCGTCGCCGATGCGGGGAAACTCGGCGCGGTGACGATTGCCACGAACATGGCCGGGCGCGGCACGGATATTCAGCTTGGCGGCAACGTGGAAATGAAGGTCCTCGAAGCCCTGGCCGAAGACCCCGACGCCAATCCCGACGAGCTTCGCTCAAAGATTGAAGCGAGCCATGCCGACGAGAAAGAAAAGGTTCTCGCCGCAGGCGGGCTTTTTGTTCTTGCGACCGAGCGCCATGAAAGCCGCCGGATTGACAATCAGCTCCGCGGCCGCTCGGGCCGCCAGGGCGACCCCGGGCGCTCGGCCTTCTTTTTGTCCCTCGAAGACGATCTCATGCGGATCTTCGGGTCGGACCGGCTCGATAATGTGCTGGGCAAGCTCGGCATGAAAGAAGGCGAGGCGATCATCCACCCTTGGGTGAACAAAAGCCTCGAACGGGCCCAGGCGAAAGTCGAAGGGCGGAACTTCGATATCCGCAAGCAGCTTCTAAAGTTCGACGACGTCATGAACGATCAGCGGAAGGCGATCTTTGGCCAGCGGCGCGAAATCATGGAAGCCAAGGATCTCTCGGAGATCGTTGGCGACATGCGCTACCAGGTGATCGATGATCTGATCGACCAATATATGCCGCCGAAAACCTACGCCGATCAATGGGATACTGACGGTCTCGCAGTGGCGGTGATTGAGCAGATCGGGGTCGACGCACCGGTGGCTGAATGGGCCGCGGAGGAAGGAGTCGATGACGATGAGATCGCCGAACGGCTCCAAAAGGCGTCCGACGAGTTCATGGCGGCCAAGGCGGCCCAGTTCGGACCCGACCAGATGCGCCAGATCGAAAAGCAGCTTGTTTTGCAGATCATCGATACGAAATGGCGCGAGCATCTTTTGACGCTCGAACATCTCCGTTCGGTCGTCGGGTTTCGAGGCTATGCCCAGCGCGATCCGTTGAACGAGTACAAAAACGAGTCGTTCGAACTCTTCCAGGCGATGCTCGAAGGGCTCCGGACCGACGTGACCAAAAAGCTCGCGCAAATTCGGCCGATGACCCAAGAAGAGCAGGACGCCATGGTGCGCCAAATGCTCGAACAGCAGCGGAGCCAGCAGATGGCCATGGCCGATGCGGGCCCGCCGGATGCCGCCGGATCACCCGAGGCAGGTTTTGACGAGGCCGATCCAACCAGTTGGGGCGATCCGGGCCGAAACGACGCTTGCCCCTGTGGGTCGGGGAAAAAGTTCAAACATTGCCACGGGCGCTTGAGCTAAGACCGCGATGGTCGCGGGAGCCTTAGTCGCTGATCCGGTCCGGTGAATTTCCGGCCGGAAACCCTTACCGCAGCTTTGGTGGTTCTGGCGATCGTCCTTGCTCTTTTCGGTTTCGCGTTGTCTTGGCGCCCCGCGACGCCCGCCATGCCCAACAGCCCGGCCGAAGCTTCGGTGGCGAGTCTGTCCCTGCCTCTGCCGCGTGGCATCGACGACACCAACATTCCGGATGTTAGCACGACCGAGACCCTCGGCGTGGACGGCTTGTCGTGCGGGCCCACGCTCGAAGTTACGCCGCTTCCGTCGGGTCTGATCCGGGCCAGCCTGGTCGCACCCTGCCGCGTCAATGCCATTGCCCGGTTTTCCTACGGGCCGCTCGAATTTGCCGAACGGATCTCTGAGCGGGGAGGTGTTTGGCGCCTTTTGCCCCGTCTCGGCGTCGAGACCTTGCGCGTTGAGATCGACACGCTTCGCCTCGAGGCCGCGGTCGAACCGGGTTCAGAGGTCTTGGCGGTGGGGCTCGCCTGGGACGGTCCGGTGGATCTTAGGCTCAACGTGCGCGAATTCGGCGCCGAGCTTGACCGGAGCGGCCAACGGGCCGATCCCCCGGCACGGGCCCTCGGGGAGGTGTTCCACTACGGCGCGCCGGGACTGGGGCAAATCGAGCTTTATACGGTGCCCGCCGATGCCGGGCCGGGCCTTGTCCGCCTCGACGTGGCCGCCGATCTCGGCGTGGCGGGCTGCCCGGCGGAACTTGGGCTCCGGACCTTCATGGCAGGCGCAGTGCCTCCGAAAAAGCGCGACATTTTCCTGACGCTCGACCAGTGTGACGGGCCAGAGCAATCGATCCTATTGAAAAATCTTCTAGATGATCTTAGACTTCAGCGGCCTTAGCCTGCTGCCCGTCCATGTCATTCCGTCTCTTCTCTGCCGCGATCGCGCTGTTGCCGTCCCTGGCTTTTGCTGAGACTGGGGTTGTTCTCTCGGGCGAGGGCGGCCTGGTCATCGAAGGCGATTTTCGCTCATTCGATGGGGAGTTTTATCGGCTCGATACGGCGAACGGCCCGATCACGATTGCCGGAACGGGGCTCGATTGTAGCGGGGCGGCCTGCCCGGCAGATCTCCGGCTCGAACTTGCGCTCGACCCGGCGGATGGGGCCTTGGCGCGTTTGATGACCTATCTCGTCCAGAGCTACGGCGCCCATCTTGGCGCGGATGTGCGCGAGTTTCACGGGGCCGAAGGGCTCAGGCGGATCGAGATCGACCCGCCGGAGGGGCCGGTCTCTCTTGCGGTCGATTTTGAGGCGTCCGCCGGTGCGTGGCAGGTCCTCCGCCGGAGCGGGGGCCAACCTGGCCGAGACGAGATCGACACGGTCCTCGCCTTCGACGCGGTGGTGCCGGCGGTTTCCTTCGACAATCCGGTCACCGGGCTGACGCTCCTCGCGGTCGAGGCGGCGGTGGCCGGTGAATTTCCCGATTGGCAAGGCCTTGGCGGGGCGAGCGGTGTTCCGGTGGATGTTCAATGGCCCGAACCGCTGGCCGCATCCGGGGCCTCATCGTCGTTTCAACCCGGAGAAAGTGCCGTGCGCCACACCACCTATTCCGACGCCGCCGACGCCGTGGCTCGCAACCCTGGCGGGCTCGGCCCGGTGCCCCTCAGCGAGATCGCCAACGCGGTGCCCCTTGTGGTGACGGGGCCCTGCGGCCGGGGCACGCTCGGTATGGGTGACGGGGTGCGCAGCGGCGATTACCCCCTGAGCCATCTCGTGGTGGTCCGGCGCGATCGCACGCGCCTTATGCCCATTATCCGGGACTTCCTGGACTGGAGCGCCAGCCCCGAAGCTTGGCCAAGTGTTCTCGACGCTGGGTTTCTCGACCTCTCGGTCAGCGTGGTGAACCCGGTCCGCGATGGGCGGCAAGAAGCGCTGGGGGCCGATGCGTCGAGCGACGTTGCCGCGATCGAAGCCGCAGCCGACGCTGCCCTGGACGGCTTGACGCGTCTTAACCTTGCCATGCGATTTGAAAGCGGCACCAACAGCCCCGACGCCGCAGCGCTGTTTCAGATCGAACGGCTCGTCACTGCGATTCAGTCCGGGGATTTGGCAGGGAAACGGCTTGTTTTCGTTGGGTTTTCCGATGCGGACGGGGCTCAAGACACCAATGCGGAGTTGTCCGAGCGACGGGCCGGTATCATCCGCGACGCGGTTTTGGCAGAGCTTTCCCAAGACGCGGGCGCGGTTGCGTTCGAGGCGATCGGCCTCGGTGAGGCGCGGCCCGTGGCCTGCAACGGTGTGACTTGGGGCAAAGGGCTCAACCGCCGGGTCGAGGTTTGGACACCCCGGCGCTAAAGATAGCCGTCGGACCGCAGCGAGACTTCGCGCTCTTTTCCAATGATAAGATGGTCGTGGAGCCGAAGGCCCAGAGCCTTCGCCACATCGTCTATCTTTCGTGTCATATCAATGTCTTGGCCCGACGGCGTGGGATCGCCCGACGGATGATTGTGCACCAAGATCATGGCCGACGCTCCAAGATCGAGAGCGCGTTTGACGATCTCGCGGGGATAGACCGGCACATGGTCCACCGTGCCCGCGCCCTGCTCCTCATCCGCAATCACAGTATTTTTGCGGTCAAGGAACAGGACGCGGAACTGCTCGGTGTTTCTATGGGCCATGGTGGTGCGGCAATAATCGAGAAGCGTGTCCCAGCCCGATATGACTTCGCGCTTGATGATCTTTGTCCGGGCCAAACGATGGGCGGCGGCCTCAACTACTTTCAGTTCGACGATCACGGCTTCGCCCACATCGTGCATTTGCCGGAGCATGGAGACCGGCGCCGAGATCACCCCGTTGAAATCGCTAAACTTATCGAGAAGGCGCCGCGCCAAAGGTTTCACATCCCGGCGGGGGATGGCGCGGAAGAGCACGAGTTCGAGCATTTCGTAATCTGGGAGCGCATTGGCGCCGCCGGCCAAGAACCGCTCCCGCAGGCGCTTCCGATGATCTTTGATGTAGGACGGCAACCGGCCGCCCTTTTCTAGCGGTGCGACTGCGGGGATGGCCGGCATGGGGGCGGGCCCGAGCGGAAGGGAGGCTTCCGCAAAATGATTCTCATCAACACTCATCCCGCGCAACGTCGCGCGGTTTGGTTAGCCAATGGTTAACGGAGAAATGGTCCGCCGAAGCCGGGCCCGCGATCAGGATTTCATCCCGTCCCAGAACCCTTTTACCTTCTTGAAAAACCCAGAAGATTCAGGGTTGTTGTCTTCCGAGAGCTTGTCGAACTCGCGGAGAAGTTCCTTTTGCCGCGACGTGAGATTAACCGGCGTTTCAACGGCAAGTTCGATGAACATGTCACCGGCCATGCCGCCGCGAAGGGCAGGCATGCCTTTCCCGCGAAGCCGCATTTGCTTGCCCGATTGGGCCCCGGCCGGCACCTTTACCCGGCTCCGTCCGCCATCGATGGTGGGCACCTCGATGTCGCCGCCCAAGGCCGCATCGGCCATCGCCACGGGCACCCGGCAATAGAGGTTGATACCGTCCCGCTCGAAAAGCCCGTGCTCCTCGACCTCGAGAAAAATATAGAGATCGCCCGCCGGTCCGCCCCGGAGCCCGGCTTCGCCTTCGCCCGCGAGCCGGATGCGGGTGCCGGTTTCAACGCCCGCTGGGATGTTGACAGAAAGTGCCCGGCTCTTTTCGATCCGGCCGGCGCCGCCGCAGGTCGCGCAAGGGTTCTTGATGATTTGGCCAAGGCCCGAACAGGTGGGGCAGGTGCGTTCCACCGTGAAAAAGCCTTGCTGGGCGCGGACCTTGCCCATGCCCGAACAGGTCGGGCAGGCGGTCGGCTCGGTGCCTGCCTCGCTTCCGGTGCCGTTGCAGGTGTCGCAAGACACTGCCGTGGGAACGTTGATGGTTTTCTGAAGGCCCTTGAACGCGTCTTCCAGGCTGACGCGGAGGTTATAACGAAGGTCCGACCCCCGGGTCGCGCGTTGGCCGCGACCGCCCCGGCCGCCCATCATATCGCCGAAAAGATCGTCGAACACGTCCGAGAAGGCCGAAGCGAAATCGCCCCCGCCGCCGAACCCTTGTCCGCCCCGCCCGCCGCCGCCCATGCCGCCTTCGAAGGCGGAGTGGCCGAACCGGTCATAAGCCGCCTTTTTGTCGGCGTCCTTTAGGACCTCATAGGCTTCATTGGCTTCCTTGAATTGGGCTTCGGCATTCGGATTGTCCGAATTCCGATCAGGGTGAAGCTCCTTCGCTTTCCGGCGATAGGCCTTCTTGATCTCGTCATCCGAGGCGCCGCGGGTGACGCCGAGGACGTCGTAATAATCGCGTTTGGACATCAGCGTCTCCCTGAACGGGCGGGGCCGGCCCACCCCTGGCGGACCGGCCCTCCAGTGTTTTGGATCGCGTTAGGACGCACGCTTGTTGTCGTCGAGATCCTCGAAATCGGCATCAACGATGTCGTCATCGACACCGCGCGGTTCGTCCTCGCCCTCGGGCGCATCTTCGCCGGCTTTCTCCTGCTCGGCTTTGTAGATCGCTTCGCCGAGTTTCATCGCCGCTTCAGTCACGTTCTGGATGCCAGAGCGGATCTTGCCCGGATCTTCGCTTTCCATCGTTTCTTCGAGGGCGGAGATCGCCAATTCGATCGCTTCGATCGTCGTCGGGTCGACCTTGTCGGAATGCTCTTCCATCGACTTCTTGGTCGAATGGATGAGGCTTTCGGCCTGGTTCTTGGCTTCGACGAGGTCCTTGCGTTCCTTGTCGGCTTCGGCATTGGCCTCAGCATCCTTGACCATTTGTTCGATCTCGTCGTCCGAGAGACCGCCCGAAGCTTGGATCGTGATCTTCTGCTCTTTGCCTGTGCCCTTGTCTTTGGCCTGGACCGAAACGATGCCATTCGCGTCGATGTCGAAAGTCACTTCGATCTGCGGCAGGCCGCGGGGCGCGGGCGGGATGTCTTCAAGGTTGAACTGGCCGAGAAGCTTGTTGTCGGCGGCCATTTCACGCTCGCCCTGGAATACCCGGATCGTCACCGCGTTCTGATTGTCCTCCGCAGTCGAGAAGATCTGGGACTTTTTCGTGGGGATCGTGGTGTTGCGGTCGATCAGGCGGGTGAAGACACCGCCGAGCGTTTCGATGCCCAGCGACAACGGCGTCACATCGAGGAGGACCACGTCTTTGACGTCGCCCTGAAGCACGCCCGCTTGGATCGCGGCGCCCATGGCCACGACCTCGTCGGGGTTCACGCCCTTATGGGGCTCTTTGCCGAAGAACTTGGTGACCTCTTCGATCACCTTCGGCATCCGGGTCATGCCGCCGACAAGCACCACTTCGTCGATGTCCGATGTCGAGAGCGCGGCATCCTTAAGTGCGGCCTTACACGGGTCGATCGACTTCTTGATGAGGTCAGAAACGAGGCTTTCAAGCTTCGCCCGGGTTAATTTCATGACCATGTGGAGCGGCGTGCCCGAGGCGGGGTCCATCGAGATGAATGGCTGGTTGATCTCGGTCTGGGACGAGCTCGACAGCTCGATCTTGGCTTTTTCGGCGGCCTCTTTCAGGCGCTGCAATGCCATTTTGTCGCCAGTGAGGTCGACGGAATGTTCCTTTTTGAACTCGTCGGCCAGGTAGCTGACGATCCGCATGTCGAAGTCTTCCCCGCCCAGGAACGTGTCGCCGTTGGTGGATTTGACTTCGAAAAGACCGTCATCGATCTCAAGGATCGTGATGTCGAACGTGCCGCCGCCAAGGTCATAAACGGCGATGGTCTTCGAATCTTTTTTGTCGAGCCCGTAGGCCAGCGCGGCCGCGGTGGGCTCGTTGATGATCCGGAGGACTTCGAGCCCCGCGATCTTACCGGCATCTTTAGTGGCCTGGCGCTGGGCGTCGTTGAAATAGGCTGGCACCGTGATGACGGCTTGGTCCACGGTTTCGCCGAGATAGCTCTCGGCGGTTTCCTTCATTTTCTGCAACGTGAAGGCAGAAATTTGGGAAGGCGAATACGTCTCGCCCCGGGCTTCGACCCAAGCATCGCCATTGCCGCCATCGACGATTTCGTAAGGAACAATGTCCTTGTCTTTGGTGACCGCAGGGTCATCCACCCGACGACCGATCAAACGTTTGACGGCAAAAATCGTGTTTTCGGGGTTGGTCACGGCCTGGCGCTTGGCCGGCTGGCCGACCAGGCGCTCGCTTTCGGTGAAGGCAACAATCGACGGCGTTGTGCGCGCGCCTTCCGCGTTCTCGATCACCCGTGGCTGCGAACCGTCCATAATGGCGACGCAGCTGTTGGTGGTTCCAAGGTCGATCCCAATTACTTTGGCCATGCTCATTCCTCTCGGCGATCTTGAATGGTGCGGCCCGTGGCGGCACCGCTCCATCATCCCTAATGTGGCGGGCATACCCGTCACAGCTTCGGGCGGTATATAGGTAGGGCACATGGGGCCTGCAAGCGGACGGCGGCGTTAGACATTGAGCAGTGCGGCAGAAAATTCCGGGCCTCGGCCCACGCTCCGGGTCAAAGGCGTCCCGGTTTGGCAGACTTATCTCGACCGGGCCGCCCAAGAGGCTGTTTTGGCGGACATTTTGACGCTCGCCGCGGCGGCACCCTTTGTGCAGCCAGTCACCCCGTCGGGCCGACCGATGAGCGTTTGGATGACGAGCGCAGGGAGCCTTGGCTGGATTACCGACCGGAAGGGCTATCGATACGAGCCTCGCCATCCGTCCGGCGCGCCCTGGCCGACCATACCCGAGAGCGTTCTTGCGGTCTGGCGCGATCTTTCCGGCGTATCGCGCGAGCCGAGTTCCTGCCTGATCAACCGCTATAGTGAGGGCGCCAAAATGGGGCTCCATCAGGACAAGGACGAGGGCGATTTCGACTGGCCGGTCCTCTCGATATCCCTCGGCGACAGCGCCCTTTTTCGGGTCGGCGGCACGGCCCGGGGCGGTAAAACCGAGAGCGTTTGGCTGAATTCCGGAGATGTCGCCCTTTTGAGCGGGGACACCCGGCTCGCCTATCACGGGATCGACCGTGTCAAACACGGCTCGTCGACCCTTTTGCCCGAGGGGGGACGGATCAATCTGACCTTACGGGTCGTCGACATGGCTTAGCTCAGGATGCTAGCCGCGGCACGATGCGCGACGGGTCGGGCGGCTCGCCGCGACCGAGGCGGCGGATAAGTTCGGCAAAGCTGAAGCCGAGATCGCCCGATTTGCAGACAAACCGGTCGTCGGGCCACGTATGGATCGCGAGCCCTAAACCCCGAGGGCGGAGGGCCACGCCCGTCCGCGTCAGGCTGTTTTGGAGCCCGGCCCAATCGACGCCGGCCTCGATGGCGGTTTCGATCATCTCGCTAAGCGATCCGTTTGAGCAGCCCTCGGGCAATATGGCATCGGCCATGTCTATGGCGGGCGGGGTGCCCTCTGGGCCTTTGCGCGGCGCCGGTGGCGCTTCCCGAGCTTCGGGAGGACGGGGCGATTTTGCCACGGCATCGCTGCCTGGCTTTTCGAGCTTTAGGGGTTCCGGAGGGCCCGCGGCCTGGCGCTTTCGGGCCTCGCGGGCGAGGTAATCACGCAGGATCTGGCCTGGCGACTTGTCAGAGTCTTTCGCCATCGTGATGAGGGAGGCGAGAAGCGGCGGCGGGAGGCGGAGGACGACCCAGTCTTTTTCCATGACCGGTGCCTAGACTGATCGTCGTTAACGCAGCCTTAAAATCTCTCGGCCCTGAGAACCTCTGCATCGGTGACGGACACCACGCCGATATGGGTTTCCACCACCGAGAAGGCCGCATCGAGGAGCCCGTCGAGCCGTTCGGGCCGAATAAGGCACACCACCGCCACCATCCCGCCCGCCTTGGTGACCTGGCCTTCACGTGTCCAAGCGCCAGACCGTCCCGACCCGCCCCGCACCGGCAAGATCGTGTAACCGGTCACGCCAGCCCCTTCGAGCGCATTGGTCAGCCGTCGCTGCATGGGCGCTTCGATGATAATTTCGACCCGTTTGGCCTTATGGGTTTCCATATGTCACGCCCCGCTCGCCCAAAGGGCCACGCTGAGATAGATCGGTATGCCGACGGTGAGGTTAAACGGAAACGTCACGCCGAGCGACAGGGTAAGATAAATCGACGGCTTGGCCTCCGGAAGGGCGACACGCATGGCTGCGGGTACGGCGATGTAAGACGCCGAAGCCGAGAGGGTCATGAAAAGAGCGACGCCCCCCGGTGACAGCCCCAATAGCAATCCTGTTGCGAGACCAAACGCGGCCCCGATGGGCGGCATGAGGCATCCGAAGATGATCGCGCCGAGCCCGATCGCACCGCGGCTTTGGGCAAGGCCCCTGCCGGCCACGAGGCCCATATCCAAGAGAAAGAGGCACAAGACGCCTTGGAAAGGGGCAACGATAAAGCTCGATATTTGCTCGAGCCCCTCTTCGCCGGTGATCCAACCGATAAGGAATGAGCCGACAAGAAGGACGATGGACCCGTTGAGAAGGATCTCCCGGATAAGGCCCGCATCCATTTCGGCCGCCTTGCCGGTCCGAGCGACGATCCAAAGGGCCGAAAGGATCGCCGGGGCTTCCATCACCGCTGCCACGGCCACCATGTATCCTTCCGCCTCAAGCCCCCGCCCTTCGATGACCGAGCTTGCGGCCACAAAGGTGACGATGGAGATCGACCCGTAATGCCCGGCCACCGCTGCGGCATCGACCGGGCCGAGCCGGGTCAAGGTTCGGATGAGCCCGTAGGCCACAAAAGGGATCGCCGCCGATAGCACAAACCCGGCCACGAGAGCGCCGATAAGCGTGCCGTCGAGGCCATGGGCCGCGACCCCTGCGCCGCCTTTGAAGCCGATGGCGAAGAGAAGATAGATCGACAGCGCCTTTGCCGCAGCTTCCGGGATCGACAGATCCGACCGGCCGAGGGCCGCAAAAAGACCCAGGGCAAAGGACAAAATGATCGGAGAAATCAGGTTCGCAGCAGCGAGTTCAAGAACACCCATAGCACACCCTTTCGGGGGTGCGGCTATACGGGATCAAAGCGGAACAAAAGCCCCTTCGGCAGGATCGAAAACGTGGAGCCCGCCATCGGCGAGTTCGGTGAAGGCCCCGTGGAGGCTGACTTTCCCGGTCTCCACCGCCTCGGCTACGAAGGGATAGCTCATGAGATTTCGGAGCGACATCAAAACCGCCTCTTTCTCGAATGCCGTCCGGCGGGCGTCTTCTTCTTCGTCCGGAAGCGTCGAAAATGCCGGCGCCAGGATGTCCATCCAGCGCCCGACATAATTCGACTTTTCCAAAAGCTCCGGCGCGTTGCCTGAACACATGTCGTAGCACGCATTCACTCCGCCGCAGGAGGAATGGCCGACCACGATAATATGCGCCACGCCCAAGCCGTTAACGGCATATTCCACCGCCGCTGAGGTGCCATGGTGATCGCCGTCCGGCTCATGGGGCGGGACGAGATTGGCGACATTGCGGTGGATGAAGACCTCGCCTTGGTCGGTGCCGAAAATCGCGTTGAGATTGATGCGGCTGTCGCAGCAAGCGATGATCATCGCCCGGGGCCGCTGGCCTTCCTCGGCCAGGCGCCGATACCAGGCTTGGTTTTCCTCAAATGTGGTGGCGCGCCACCCGCGGTAGCGCTGGGCGAGATAGCGTGGCAGGGGCTTGGCATGGTCCAATTCGGGTCGGTCCTGATCTTCTGCGGCGCGAGTTTTATGCGCGATTTGCTTTATTTTCGAGCGATATTTTCCTCGGCCGATAATCCTTCCTGAAGCCTGGTTCTCGTATCTCAAGGGTGTGCTTGGGATGTGGAGTGGCCCGGTGGGCGCAGTGCAAACAATCAGAATGGCGGAGCGGGTCAATATCGACCGTGACCGCTTGTTTCTCCTGGTTCGCAATCTTGGCGAGGCCGGGGCGGAACGCGTGGTCGATCGGGCGCTCGAAGAAGTGTCGTGCCGCTTGGTGGCCACTGAAGAGGGCTGGCAGAACGGCGATCTTCCCTGTGTGGCCCGGGCAGCCCAGTCGCTCATCGCGATTGCCGACCAGGTGGGCATGCACCTTTTGGCCCATGTGTCTTGCGACGTGGCGGCCTTGGCCAAGGGCGACGATGCGCCAGCACTTGCCGCGGCCGTCGCACGGCTCCAGCGCGTGGGCGAAAGCTCGTTGGCCGCGCTTTGGGGCCTCGAAGATATCCGCGTCTAAAGGCCCCGAGGCATATCAGGCCGAGGACGCGCCACCGCTTGCCGTCGGTGGCCGAGCGGCTAGGGTGCCCCGACCCAACCGGAGAGCCCCATGACCGCGATGACATTCGCTGCCGACGACGCCCAAACACGCCCGCTTTATGCTGTGTCGGTCGAAGAATTCAGTGACTGGCAGGGATCACTCAGCGCTGAAGAGGCCGCTTGGGTCGAGGCGTCCCGGTTTAAGGCGGGGCCGGGCGATGCCGTCTTGTTCCCCGGTCCCGATGGTGCGCCGGTCGCGGCGGCGGTCGGGCTTGGATCCGACAACGACCGGCGCCGCGGGCGATTTTACCTCGCCTCGGCCCGCGCAAAGCTTCCAGAAGGCACTTGGCGGCTTGAAGGAAGTCTCGAAGGGGCGGCCCTTAACGAAGCGACCCTCGGCTGGCTTCTCGCGGGCTACCGGTTCTCGCGCTACAAAAAGGCCACCCCTCCCGCGGCCATGCTGGCCCGGCCCGACGGCGTCGATAGTGATCGGCTCTTGGCCATTGCGGCGGGCGAGGCGCTGACCCGTGATCTCATCAATATTCCGGCCTCCGATATGGGCCCCCCCGACCTCGAAGCCGCCGCCCAGGATCTTGCCACGACCCACGGGGCGCAATTCGAGGTCACCGAAGGCGAGGCACTGCTCGACGCGAATTTCCCGATGATCCACACGGTGGGCCGCGCCGCCGACCGGCCACCCCGATTGATCGATATGCGATGGGGCGAGAAGGGTCCGACCCTTACCCTCGTCGGCAAGGGCGTTTGTTTTGACACGGGCGGTCTCAATCTTAAGCCCGGGGCGTCGATGGGGTTGATGAAAAAGGATATGGGCGGCGCGGCGACGGTTTTGGGCCTCGCTTCGATGATCATGGCCACGGGTGCGCCGCTTCGCCTCCGCGTCTTGATCCCGGCGGTTGAGAATGCCGTGTCGGGCAATGCGTTCCGGCCAGGAGATGTTTTGGCCTCGCGAAAGGGGTTGAGCGTCGAGGTGAATAATACCGACGCCGAAGGCCGGCTCGTCCTGGCCGATGCCCTTGCGCTGGCCTCGGAAGAAAAGCCCGATCTCATCGTCTCGATGGCCACGCTCACGGGTGCGGCGCGCGTTGCTGTTGGCGCAGATCTCGCGCCGTTTTTCACCGATGACGAGGACTTGGCTGCCGCCCTCGCCCGGGCCGGGGCGGCGGTGCGCGACCCGGTTTGGCGTTTACCGTTTTATGATCCTTACGAGGCCAAGATCGAACCCGCGATCGCTGACCTCGACAATGCGCCCCCGGGAGGGATGGCCGGGGCGATCACGGCCGCCCTCTTTCTCCGGCGCTTTGTGGAGCCGACCGACAGGTATTGCCACTTCGACATCTACGGCTGGAACCCCAGTGCGGCCCCGGCGCGCCCGAAAGGCGGGGTCGGGATGGGCGCGCGCGCGCTTTTTGAGGCGTTGCCGGAGGTCTTGGGCTTCTGATGGATCCCCGCGATACCCCGTTCAACGGGCGCGTCGCCCATGTCTCGTTGAAGGGGCGGGTGACGGCGGAGCAGTTCGTCGACGGGGAGTGGTTCCGGGTCGCGGTTCCGGTGGCCGATCTTCTGACCTCGCCCAATGGTTCGCGCACGCGCCAGCTTGTCTACGGCCAGGGCTTTTGCGTCGTTGATATGTCGGAGGGCTTTGCCTTCGGCTACGCCCTCCGTGACGGCTATTGCGGTTGGGTGAATGCGGCCGACTTTGCCGTGCCGGGCAGTCTGAGCAACAGAACCCACCGGGTGATAGTTCCGCGGGCCTTCGGTTTGCCACGCCCCGACGTCAAGGCAACGGGGCAGGAAGTCGAGCTCTCCTTCGGCTCGGAAGTTGCCCTACTGAACGTCGAGGGCGATTGGGCGCGAGTGCCTCGCAACCGAGGGACAAACCCGAGCGACATGTTTCTTCCCGCAACAGCGCTCGCTCCCGTTGAGACTTCCCTGACCGACCCGGCGGCCACAGCCGAGTTCTTTCTCCACACCCCCTATCTCTGGGGCGGCAACAGTGCTTTCGGAATTGATTGCTCGGGGCTTGTCCAAGCGGCACTGCTCGCTTCCGGTCAACCCTGTCCTGGCGACAGCGACCAACAAGAGCAACAGGTGGGCTCCGCTTTCCCCGAGGGCGCCACCGTGGCGCGGAATGACCTCATCTTCTGGAAAGGCCATGTGGCCCTCGCCCTAGACTGCGATCGCATAATCCATGCCAACGCCCATCACATGGCGGTTGCGATCGAGCCCTTGGCCGATGCGAAAGCCCGGATTCTGGAGGCAGGCGGCGGGGAGGTGACGTCGATCAGGCGCCCATAGGCGATCGTTCCGACGGCCATTCTGTTGCGACATGCGTATTTATTGAAGAGATGAAGCACAGGGCTTTCCGCTTCATCTCTTCCCAAATACGCAAAATTCCGGCGAGATTATTCCTCGACCGCCCGGATGAGTTTCTTGTCGAAGACCCGGAGCACCGCCTTGAGGTCATGGCCCCGCTTGAGGATCCGCCCATCCATGGCAATGACCGAATACATTCCTTGCTTCTGCCGAAGCCTGGGGCGCTTTTCGATGCGGTAGATCGGGTGCTCTGCGGCACGGCGGAAGATCGAGAAAATCGCTACGTCGTTAAGAAAAGACATGCCGTAATCGCGCCACTCGCCTGCCGCAACCATCCGCCCGTAGACGGTGAGAATCGCGCCGAGTTCGCGGCGGTCAAAGGCGGTTTGCTCATGGGGGGGTGGCGGTTTGGGCGTAGCCGGTTCAAAGCTCATCGCCCGAGCCTGCCGTCCAAGTCATTGTAAATCAAGCCCTGCCTTCGTTTTGCCACAATATCGCCTCGCTTGCGCCATGTGCCTGTCCCGCTGGTGCCGCGTTTCCGAGGGATGGGTGCAGAGTAGCGAAAGACGCTCACCCCGGCGCCGTGGACCTTTACAGCCCCCACCCAGCCCGCGGCGCCGGGGACTCCCTTCCAGACAGCGACACTCAACCCTCCGGAACGTCCTGGGACGCTTGGGCTTTTGGCGCCTTGGTCGTGGACAAGGGCGGGCCGATGGGCAAGTTTTGCGTGGCACGGGGAGGAAAACGGGTCAGGGCCAAAGTGGCGCTGGCCCTCCGATCACCCCGAAGAGAAAGGAATTCGGCATGTCCGATAGGGTTACGGTGGGCGGGGCGGAAATTCATTGCCAATGTATCGGATCGGGGCCTACGATCCTCATAATGCATGGCGGTCTCGGGCTCAGCCATGATTATCTACGGCCCTATTTCGACAAGCTCGCCGCGACCCATACGATCGTCTACTACGATCACTTCGGAAATGGCCGCTCTGACAAACCGGACGACTACGCTGATATGACGATCGAGAGGCTGGCCTCGGATGGGGCGGCGCTGATGACCGAGTTGGGCCACGAGACCTTCACCTTGATCGGCCATTCCTACGGCGGGTTTGTCGCCCAGGCCTGTGCGGCCGCGTATTCTGATCGTTTGGACGGGCTCGTTTTGATCGATACGGTTCCGGCCTTCGACTATCACCCGACCGTGGCGGGCTCTGAGGCGCAAATGCAAGCGTTCGGCAAGCTCTTCTCGGAGCCGCTTGCGGACAATGCCGATTGGCAGGCGACGTGGAACACGGTTGTGGAGATGTATTTTCACCAATGGGACGCCGCGGTGGGCGCCGGCCTCGATGCGCGCACGGTTTACGACTACCGGGCCTGGAATGCGGGGGGTGCGCTGCTCGGTACGTTCAACATGCTCGAGGCCTTGCCCAAGGTGTCTACGCGCGCACTGGTCGTTGCGGGGCGCCATGATGGGATAACCCCACCCGAACCCGGCGCCGAACGGATCGCAGGACTTCTGCCGAACGCTGAACTGAAGATGTTCGAGGCATCGGGGCATTACCCCTTCGTCGAAGAAGAGGCGGACTTCTTTGCGGCTCTGTCCGCGTGGTTGGCCGCCTAAAACGGCAGGGCGCGGGGCGCGTCCCATCGGGTTGATCCGCGTTTATGCAAAGCGGCCTTGGCAGAACCAGCCCGATGAGAGGGCTGCGCCATGGGCGAAATAAAGCCATAGGATTTCGCCCGCATCGGTTGTCACCCGCCAATAATCACGGAGGCCGGTCCGCCAATCGGGCTCGTCGAGCCACCATTCGGGCGCGATCCGTTCGGGGCCTGTGGCGGCCACCACGCCCAGATCCCTCCGGCGCCAGCGAAATCTCTCGGGAAGGGCGGGGATTGCTGGGGCCGCGACGAGTTCCGGGCGCCAAAGGAGCACTGGACGGGGGCCCGGGGGGTCAGGCCAGTCGCTCACCGGGTCGGAATAGAGCGCAGGCATGCGCTTGGCGGTCTTTTCGGGAATATGGCTGTCGGCCGGATGGAGGCGGGTTATGGCATCGACGCCGACGCGCGCGCCGATCTTGCCGATAAGATCGTCGAGGGGGGCGGTGCCGGCCATCCGGGCCGCCCCGTCCTTGGCCGCTTCGAAATGGCCCCGGTGCTGGTGGGCATGGACCGGTTCGGTCACCGGGGCGATGAGACGGATCCGGTCGATCCCAAAACCCGCATCGATGTCGCTGATTTTTAAGTCGAGCAGCGGCCGGATCCGGTCGGGCTCGGCCGAAGGGCGGGCAAGGGCCACCTCGATTACCGCCACGCCGTGGTCGGCCCGGTGGGCTTCGAGGCGGACCACGCGCGCGCCCCGCCCTTTGGTGCGAAGCCTCTCGGCCAGGGCAGGGAGCAGCCGGTCCATGGCGGCGCGCATATCTTCTTCGAGCCCGATCGGGTCGGGGAGGGTGAGGCGCACGGCGAAATGGTCGGGCGGTTTTGCAGGCGAGATCGGTTCGGGTTCGACGCCCAAGGCCTGGTCGAGCCGGCGCACAAGGGCTGCGCCAAACCGCCTTGCGAGCCCCGCCCGGGGCTGACCGGCCAGCTCGTCGATCCGGCGGAGGCCGAGGCGGAGAAGGTCGGTCACCGCATCGTCGTCAAGGCGAAGGGCGGCCACGGGAAGGGCGCCGATGGCGCGGCGGGTTTGGCCAGGGAGGGCGATCCGGTGGGCGCGGGCTTTCACCGGAGGGATCGCGGGCGCGGGCCCGCCCCGCTCCCAATGGCGCCGCCTTGCCGCCCGGGCCCGGGTTGCGCGCGCTTCCTGGTCGATATCGTCGCCCGAGCGCCCGCCATTGCCACCGCCCCGGCCCGCATAGCGGGCGAGCGCCCAAGCGGCGCCAGCCGTGTCGGCGATCCCGGCGCGTACGCTTAGGCCAAGATCGGCGCAATCGGCCTCAACCTCTTCCAAAAGCCGTTCCTCCCCGCCGAAGAGATGGGCGCAGCCCGTAAGATCAATCACCAGTCCTTCGGGGGCTTCTTCGGAGACCCAGGGCGAGAATTTCCCCGCCCAACGCCGGAGCACGGCCAAGAAGGCGGCTTCGGCCTCCTTGTTTTCCGGCCGGGTGCGCAGGTCGGGGCACATGGCTTGGGCGTCACGAAGCGGTTGACCGGGCTTTAGGCCTGCCGCTTCGGCCGCCGCCGAGAGCGAAAGAAGGATCTGCGCATTCTGCCGTTCTCCGGCCACGGCGAGAGGCGCGTCCGAAAGCCCGCGGTCGAGCCGCAAATAGCGCTCGGCCCCGAGGCGCGGGAACCAAAGCGAGAGAATACGACGATGGGGCATGGGCGAGGCAGCGGCACATGTTCCTGTTATGTTCCAGATTTAGGCCGACGGTGCGCGCGAGTCGAGTCTAGCGGAGCCAGCTTCGATATTCCGGGGTCGCCTCCTTCATATCCTCGTAAAGCCACACCATCCGGTCGACAAACCAGACCTTCGGAAGGGCGATCAGCACCATTCCAAGGAGTGTGAGCCAAAGATCGAAGGCCCAAAGCCCCCAAGCGAAGAAGGGCAGGCCCACGGAGCTCGCCCAAGAGAGGCCCAACGCCCAGCGCAGATGATGGGCCGGGATCGGCACCGCTTTTCGGTTGAGAAACACCCGCTCGCCGAATGTGCCCTTCGAGGCCCAATTGTCGGTATGTCGCGGCTGTGGGAAGACCCGCGGATTGGCCCAGGTCCAAATCAGCACAAGGATCACAGGCACCAACGCGCCCCAACCGATCCAGGCCCGGGCCCAGACGGCCAGCGCAAAGAGCGGCAGAATGCTGAAGCGGGAGTAGCATGACAAAGGCGACGCGTGCCGGGCCCAGACGGTATCCGACATGCCCATCAGCCGCTCTGCCCGATCGAAGATGTCCATCCTAATCATGTTGGCGAGCCTGACCACCGCCGCAACCCCTTGGCGCGGCCGCCCGAGAGGCGCATATAAGGTCAAAACCGCCACCCCGAGGAAGCCCATGCTTGAATTCGGCACCCAACCGGCCGTCCCCGCAGCCGATCTCATCAAGGACGTCACCGAAGCGACGTTCATGGCCGAGGTGGTCGATGCGTCAAAGGACGTGCCGATCATCGTTGATTTCTGGGCGCCCTGGTGTGGGCCGTGCAAGCAATTGACCCCGGCGCTTGAAGCGGCCGTGACCGCGGCGGGCGGCAAAGTAAAGCTCGCCAAGGTCAACGTGGACGAAAACCAGATGATCGCGGGCCAGCTTCGGGTCCAGTCGATCCCGACGGTCTACGCATTCTGGCAAGGCCAGCCGGTGGACGCGTTCCAAGGCGCGCTTCCGGCCTCCGAAGTTCAGGCCTTTATCGACAAAGTGGCCGCGGTCGCAGGTGACGGCGGTCTCGGCGAGGCGGTGGCGGCGGCCGAAGAGATGCTCGAACAAGGGGCGGCGGCCGATGCGGCCCAGACATTCGCCGCGATTCTCGCCGAAGACCCGAAAAACGCCGCGGCTTATGGCGGCCTTGTCCGCGCCCATGTGGCGGCCGGCCAGGTCGACCAAGCGGCGGCCTTCCTTGATCAGGCCCCCGAAGAGATCGCTGGTTCCCCGGAAATCGAAGCGGCCCGTGCCGGGATCGAGCTTGCGCGGCAGGCGGAAAATGCCGGGCCCGTGGGCGAGCTTCGCGCTGCGGTCGAGGCCAATCCCGACGACCACCAATCCCGCTTCGATCTGGCCCAGGCGCTGCACGCCGCGGGCGAAGTGGAAACGGCGGTCGACGAACTCCTTGAGCTTTTCCGCCGCGACAGCGAGTGGAATGACGGAGCTGCGAAAACCCAACTCTTCACGATCTTCGACGCATTGTCGCCGAAAGATCCAATTGCACTTAATGGACGGCGCAAATTGTCGTCGATGATATTTGCCTGATCCCAAGCCCGTCCTAGCTGCTCCTTATGTTTTCGGCCGCTGACCTGCCCGAGTCGATCCCGGTTTTTCCTTTGCCGGGTGCACTTTTGTTGCCCCGGGCACGGCTCCCGCTCCACATATTTGAGCCCCGCTATCTCGCGATGCTCGACGATACGATGAAAACGACCCATCGGCTGATCGGGATGATCCAGCCACGCGACGTGCCGGGTTCGAACGAAGTGAAACTCCAGGCGATTGGGTGCGCGGGCCGGCTCACGGGCTTTTCTGAAACCGAGGACGGGCGCTACATGATTACGCTCTCGGGCGTGTCGCGCTACCGGATCACCGAGGAAATCGAAGGGTTCTCCCCCTATCGGCGCTGCGAGATCGATTGGAAGCCCTTTGCCCGCGACCTGGGGCCCACCGAGCATGACAAAGGCTTTGACCGGGAGCCTTTCCTCGATGCGCTGGGCCGGTTTTTTGAGTCGCGCGGGCTTTCGACCGATTGGGAATCGCTCCGGGGCGCGGAAGACGAACTCCTCATCAACTCCCTTTCCATGCTTTGCCCCTTCGAGCCGGAAGACAAACAGGCGCTACTCGAAGCGCCGTCCTTGGCCACGCGGCGGGAAACCCTCGTCACGCTCATCGAGTTTGGCTTGCGCGGCGGAAACAGCGAAGAGGTCATGCAGTGACCGAGGCAACCGGTCCGGAATGGGACCGGAAGATGCTCGAAGCGCTCGTTTGCCCCCAAACCCGGGGCCAGTTGCGGCTCGACCGGGAGCAGGGGGAGCTTGTGTCGAAAGCCGCGCATTTGGCCTACCCCATCCGGAACGGCATCCCGATCATGCTGGTCGATGAGGCAAGAAAGCTCGACTAAAGGGTCTGACCGGCGGCCAGACGCGGCAAGGTGCCGTTGAGCCCCGCCGCTTCTCGCATAAAGCCCCGCCGAAGCACTGCGATCGCGCCCACGCCACCAAGGCCGAGGCCCCGCCCGAGCCGGAGGATCGCGTTGTCGTTCGAAAAGAGCCGGTTGAACCCGTCGGTGGCCAGGGCCAAGGCCGTCGCATCGAACCGCCGCCATTGCTGGTAGCGTTCCAGAACCTCGCCTCGCCCGATATCTTCGCCCCGCCGATGGGCATCGACGAGCACTTCCGCCAAGGCCGCGACGTCGCGCAGCCCCGCATTGAGGCCTTGCCCGGCAATTGGATGGACGCCATGGGCCGCATCGCCAAGAAGGGCCACCCGGTCGGCGACAAATGAATGGGCCAGCGAAAGGCCTAACGGATAAGTGTAGCGATCGCCCGCGAGGCTGATCTCGCCGAGAAATGACCCAAAGCGCGGGCGCAGGATGTCGAGATAGTCCTCCTCCGGAAGCGCGTTGATCTCTTCGGCAAACCCAGTCCGCTCGGTCCAGACGATGGAGGCGTGATTCTCCCGCAAGGGCAATACCGCGAGGGGCCCCGACGGCATGAAGAACTGGTGGGCGATCCCTTGGTGAGTAAGCTCGTGGCCTATGGCGCAAACAAGCGCGGTTTGACCATATTTCCAAGTCACGCGGGCGATCCCGGCCCGGGCGCGGGTCGGGCTTTCCCGGCCATCGGCGGCCACGAGGCACTTCGCCCGGAGCGTTTTCCGGTTTGAGAGGCTTATCTCCACACCGCCCGGCGTAGCAGCATGCCCCTCGACGGAAATCTTGTCGAACCGTTTGATACGGCTCTCCTGTTCGACGGCATTGAGGAGCGTCGGGCGGAGGTGGCGGTCTTCGACCATGTGGCCCATCGGGCCTTCCTCGAGTTCGGCATGGTCAAATTCGAGCATCAGGGGCGAAGGCCCCTGCCCCGGTCGGCCGTCGGACACCTTGATCTCGTGGATGGGCTGGGCGCCCGGTGCGAGGGCGTCCCAGAGCCCAAGCCCGGCCAATACGCGGCACGAGGCAACCGCCATCGCGTAAGACCGCCCATCAAACCCGCGCTTTTTCCGCCTGGCTGCTGGCGCCGGGTCGACAATGGCCACGGTTAGCCCCGAGCGGGCAAGCGCCAGGGCCAGGGCCGTTCCGTTGAGCCCGCCGCCCGCAATCGCGATATCGCTGTCAAACTCCATGGGGCAGAAATTGGCGTGCGCCCCGCCATTGTCGATAGGTCGTTCGGTCGCTAGGTCTCGGGGCCAAACGGGGGTGGCAGCATGGACGATTGGCTGAAGGCAAGCGCGAGCGCCGTCGGGCGGGGCATAGCGAGCGGCGCGGTCGATCCGGTCGTCCTAGCCGACGCCTATCTTGATGCGATTGGACGCCATCCATCAGGCCCCGACATTTATGCCCGCACCATGGCCGAACGCGCCAAGGCTGAGGCCCTGGCTGCGAAAGCGCGCGCGGCGGCCGGCACGCGTCGCCATCCCCTCGACGGGGTGCCGGTGTCTTGGAAAGACCTCTTTGACACCGCTGGCACCGCCACCGAGGCTGGATCGCGGCTTTTAGAAGGACGCACCCCCGAGCGCGACGCGAATGTGGTCTTTGAGGCCGCGTCTCGGGGCGTCGTCTCGCTCGGGAAAACCCACATGTCGGAGCTGGCATTTTCTGGGTTGGGGCTGAACCCGGTCGTCGGAACGCCGCCCAATATCCACGATCCCGAAGCGCTCCCTGGCGGGTCCTCATCGGGGGCGGCGGCATCAGTGGCCCATGGTCTCGCACCTTTGGCAATCGGATCAGACACGGCCGGATCGGTCCGTATCCCGGCGGCCTGGAACGACCTCGTGGGGCTCAAAACCACCCATGGGCTCTTGCCGCTCGATGGGGTCGTGCCGCTGTCACCCCGGCTCGATACGGTGGGGCCCATCACCAAAACCGTCGAAGACGCGGCCCTGGCGCTCAGCGTCATGGGCGGGCCCGCTGCCGACCTGACCGATGCGGGCCTTAAAGGCGCGCGGTGCCTCGTTTTGGAAGGGGTCGCCACCACCGAGCTTGATCCGAGCGTGGGGTCTGGCTTTGAAAACACCCTTGCCCGGCTCGCTGAAGCGGGTGCTTTGCTCGAACACGCGGCCCTCGACCTTATCGATGAAGCGCTGGCGCTGTCGGCCATCGTTGCGCCGGAGGCCTACGCGATCTGGCGCGAGACCATCGAAGCGAATCCGGATGTGATGTTCCATCAGATCCGCGAGCGGTTTCGCGGCGGTGCGGAGATGTCGGCGGCAGATTACGTGGCCGGTTGGACGCGGCTCGACGTGCTCCGCCGGGGTTATGGGGCCGCGGTTGCGGGATATGACGTGGTCCTTCTGCCGACCTGCCCGATCTTGCCACCCAAGGCCGCAACCCTCCTTTCTGACGACGCGGCCTATGCCAAGGCCAACCTCCTCGCCCTTCGCAACACCCGCATCGCCAATATTCTTGGCCTTTGCGCGCTGACCTTGCCCACCGGGGTGCCGTCGGTGGGGGTGATGGCGCAAATGGGGCCGGGACGGGACGCCAATCTCCTCCGGTTTGGCGCCGCGGCCGAGCAGGTCTTGGCCTAAAAGCCACAAGCTGCTCGCAGCCCTCCGGAAATCCAGCCGGAAATTCTGGACCTTAGGGCCTTCGCCGGGCTACTCTCTCAAGAAAGGGGCGAGACGACCCCGAACCGAGGCAGTTGATGGATTACCCCGAGCGGTTTTCGGACCTACCGGAATACGCGTTCCCGCGTCTGCGCGCATTGCTCGACGGCCATGGGCCGGGCGGCGATGTCGTTCAGATGACGATTGGCGAGCCGCGCCATGCCTTTCCCCCTGCAATCCTCGAGGCGATCGCCGCCCATGGCCATGAGTTCAGCCGCTATCCCCCGAATGAGGGAACGCCGGAACTCCTGGAGGCCATCGCCGCCTGGCTTTATCGCCGCTACGGCGTGACGGTCGATCCTCAAAGTCAGATCATGGCGCTCAACGGCACGCGCGAAGGGCTGTTCAACGCCGCCATTGCCCTCTGCCCCGAAGCAAAGGCGCGCGCGCGCCCGGCGGTCCTGATCCCAAACCCGTTCTATCAGGTCTATGCGGTGGCAGCCCTCACCGTGGGCGCAGAGCCGATCTATGTGCCCGCCACGCGGGAGACCGGGTTTCTACCCGACTTTGCGGCCTTGCCCGCGGATCTTTTGGACCGCGTGGCGGTGGCCTATCTGTGCTCGCCGTCCAATCCCCAGGGTGCGGTGGCCGACAAAGCCTATTGGGACGCGCTTTTGGCCCTCGCCGAGCGGCACGATTTTATCGTTTTCGCCGATGAGTGCTATTCCGAGGTTTGGCGGCATTTCCCGCCGCCTGGCGCATTGGAAGCGGGCGGCGATCCAGAACGGGTCGTTGCGTTTCACTCGCTGTCTAAGCGCTCAAACCTCCCGGGGCTCCGGTCGGGATTTGTCGCCTCGGGGCCGAAAAACATCGCGCGCATCCGCCAACTTCGCGCCTATGCCGGGGCGCCTCTCCCGCTTCCGCTCCAACGCGCCGCCGAGGCCGCTTGGGCCGACGAAGCCCATGTGGACGAAAGCCGCGATCGGTACCGGGCAAAATACGACATTGCCGACGGGGTGTTTGACGGGGTCGATGGCTGCGCCGCGCCAGAGGCGGGATTTTTCCTCTGGCTTCCGGTCGAAGACGGTGAAGCGGCGACAATCAAGCTTTGGACCGAAACTGGCGTCCGGGTCTTGCCCGGCGCCTATCTCGCCCGTGACACTGACGCCGGCAATCCCGGCAAACCCTACATACGCGTCGCGCTCGTGACGCCTGAAGATGAAACCGAACGCGGGCTCACCAAGATCCGCGACTGTCTCTACCAGTGAGGAAACGCGCCATGGCCATGACCACACGTCCGAGGGATCCATTGTTTGACGCCGACACCCAAGAGGTGATCGAGCGCCGCGGGCGCGAGCTTGTGGGCTTTGCCCTTCTGGGGCTGGGCGTCGCGATGGCGCTTCTTCTCTGGAGCTACACTCCGGAAGATCCAAGTTGGCTCAGCGTCACCGACGAACCGGCGGCGAATTATCTCGGCCGGATCGGGGCCGCTATCGCCTCGCCGCTCAGCATCATCATCGGGTTCGGCGCCTGGGCGCTGACGCTGCTGTTGTTGGTCTGGGGCGTGCGGTTCGTCGCCCATACGGGAGCCGAACGTTGGGCCGGGCGGCTGATCTTTGCCCCCATCGGGGTGGCGCTCGTCTCGGTTTACGCCTCGACCCATGTGCCGGTGGCGACCTGGACCCATTCCTTTGGACTTGGTGGTCTTTTTGGCGACACGGTGCTTGGCGCGGTCTTGGGGGTCGCCCCCGTCGGCGCGGCAATCGGGCTGAAAGCCATGGCGTTTTTGAGTTTTGTCGGTGCCTTGGCCATGGGAGCCTTCGTTCTCGGTTTCACGCGCGACGAGCTTTGGCGGCTGTCGCGTTTCCTCCTTCGCAGCGTCGTGATGGTCTATGCGGTGGCGTTGGCGCTGGCTTGGCGCGGTCTTCGGGGCATCGGCCGCTTGCTCTCAGGTCTTTGGGCACGGACCCCCGCCGAGGCCGAACCCCTTCCCGAGACCGGATCGCCCGCGCTCCGCGGAACGGCAACGGCACCTGACGAAGCCGAAAGGTCTAGCGGGCTTCTCGCAAAGCTCCCTGGTCTTTTGAAACGGGCCCCCATCGAAGACGAGCCGGCCGAAGCCGGTGCGGAAAGCGACGAGCGGATCAGGGCACGGATCGCGGATGTGATCCGGTCGCGGGTGAGCCAGCCCAACGTCCACAATGCGCGGAGCGAGCCGCCCCTGGCCCGGGGCCCAGGTCCGATGATCTTGCCCGGCGCAAGCGGCGTGGCCTCGGCCGAGGCCGATTTCCCCGAGATGATGCCGGAACCCGAATTGGTCGATCAACCGGCCATCCCGCCCGCACCGGCCTTCGGCTCGAGCCGCGTGCCCGTGCCGGAAACCAAGGCTGTCGTGCAATCGGGCCGGCCGCGGCGGAAGATCTCCGCCCGCGCCCGGGCCGAGGCGCAACCGGAATTTGCCTTTGAAGAGGCAGATCGTGGCTACGAATTGCCCCCCCTCGGCCTTCTCTCCGATCCTGAACGGATCGAGCGGCATCACCTTTCGGACGCGGCCCTCGAAGAAAACGCCCGGATGCTTGAAAGCGTGCTCGATGATTATGGCGTGCGGGGCGACATCGTGAGCGTCCGCCCGGGCCCCGTGGTGACGATGTACGAGCTTGAACCCGCCCCCGGCCTCAAGGCGAGCCGTGTGATCGGGCTTTCGGACGATATCGCCCGCTCGATGTCGGCCCTTTCGGCGCGGGTTTCTACCGTGCCCGGCCGGAGCGTCATCGGCATCGAGCTTCCGAACGAGAACCGCGAAAAGGTGGTCTTGCGCGAGATCCTTTCGAGCCAGGAATACGGCGACGGGCATCACCGATTGCCGCTGGCCTTGGGCAAAAACATCGGCGGCGATCCGGTGGTCGCGAACCTTGCCAAAATGCCCCACCTCCTCATCGCGGGGACCACAGGCTCGGGTAAATCGGTGGCGATCAACACGATGATCATGAGCCTTCTCTATCGGCTCACGCCGGAAGATTGCCGCCTCATCATGATCGACCCCAAGATGCTCGAACTCAGCGTCTATGACGGGATCCCGCATCTTCTGTCGCCGGTGGTGACAGACCCCAAAAAGGCCGTGGTGGCCTTGAAATGGGTCGTCGGCGAGATGGAGGAACGCTACCGCAAAATGTCGAAAATGGGGGTGCGGAACATCGAGGGCTATAACGGCCGGGTGGCCGAGGCGCTCTCGAAAGGTGAGATGTTCTCGCGCACCGTCCAAACCGGATTTGACGACGAAACCGGGGATCCGGTGTTTGAAACGGAAGAATTCGCGCCCGAGAAGATCCCCTACATCGTCGTGATCGTCGATGAGATGGCCGACCTCATGATGGTGGCCGGCAAGGAGATCGAGGCTTGCATTCAACGCCTGGCACAGATGGCGCGGGCTTCGGGCATCCACCTCATCATGGCCACCCAACGCCCATCGGTCGACGTGATCACCGGCACGATCAAAGCCAACTTCCCCACCCGGATCTCTTTCCAGGTGACGGGTAAGATCGACAGCCGGACGATCCTCGGCGAGCAAGGCGCCGAACAGCTCCTCGGGATGGGCGACATGCTCTACATGGCCGGTGGGGCAAAAATCACCCGGGTCCACGGTCCGTTTGTGTCCGACGAAGAGGTCGAGGAGATCGTGAATTTCCTCAAAGCCTTCGGTCCGCCCGATTATGTGGGCGGCGTGGTCGATGGGCCCGCCGAAGACAAAGAAAGCGATATCGACGCGGTTCTGGGTCTCGGCGGCAATACCGACGGGGAGGACGCGCTCTATGACCAGGCCGTCCAGATCGTGATCCAAGACCGGAAATGCTCGACCTCCTATATCCAGCGCAAGCTCGCCATCGGCTACAACAAGGCGGCCCGCCTCGTAGAGCAGATGGAGGAAAACGGGCTTGTCTCACCGGCCAACCATGTAGGCAAGCGCGAGATCCTGGTGCCCGAGCAAGCCTAAGGGGCCGCCACCCGCCGATGCCAGGTCCGTTATCGCCTAGCGATGGCAGATCCTCTTGGCTCTGCCTATATCGGTGAAAACGGAGGCAGGTGATGAAACGGCGTGTATTCCTTGGAACGGCAGCGGCCATCGTGGTGGCGCGCCCGGCCATGGCCCAGATAATATCGCTCGACCGGATTTCGCGGTATTTCAATTCGCTAGAGACCGCCGAAGCGCGGTTTGAACAGGTCAATGGTGACGGGAGCCGGTCGACGGGGCGGCTTTTTATGCACCGTCCGGGACGGATGCGGTTTGACTATGACGATCCGCTCGACGTCTTGGTTTTGGCATCCGGCGGCCAGGTGGGGATCTTTGACGGCAAATCGAACCGGAAATCGGCCGAACGCTACCCGTTGCGGCGGACCCCGCTCAACCTGATCCTCGAACGCAACGTGGACCTTTCGCGGCGCCGCATGGTGCGGGGGCACCGGGTGGACGGGCCGGTGACGACCGTGGTCGCCCAAGACCCAGAGCGCGCCGAATACGGATTTATCGAGCTAAAATTCCGCGACGATCCGGTGCGGCTTGTGGGTTGGCGCACGGTGGATGGGTCGGGCAACACGACGGAGCTTCGGTTTTCGGAATTGAAGGTGGGGGGCCAGTACCCGACCTCGCTCTTTTCAATTAAGCGCGAAGAAGACCGGCGGTTTTAGTGCTCCTTCCAAGGATGCGCGGTCGGCACGGAATCAAGCCGAAGGCGCCGTGCCATCGCCGTCCCGCCCCCTCGGGGCGGCGATTTGCTTCGGTTGGCGCCTCCTAAAGATGTAGCGACAAGATGTCGGACATAAATCGCGACGATCCTGCGTCGGATGCCGCCCCGGCGAGACTGCGATAACACGGCTTATACCCCGCCCCTTGCTCTCCTTCCGCGTCCCGACCATGCTCTTCCGAACCTAGAGGATCCCACCCATGGCTGCCCCTCCCCGCTATTCCCGCGACCTGATCGGCTACGGTCCCCGGTCCCCGCTCACGGAATGGCCCGGCGGGGCGAAGATCGCCGTTCAAATCGTTCTGAATTACGAAGAAGGCGGCGAATATTCCCTCGAACACGGCGACGCCCAATCCGAGGCCTTTCTCTCCGACATTATCGGCGCCCAAAACTGGCCTGGCCAGCGCCATTGGAACATGGAGACCATGTATGATTATGGCGCCCGGACGGGGTTCTGGCGCCTCCACCGCCTTTTGGCAGACATGCCCGTCACGGTCTTTGGGGTGACATCCGCCATGGCGCGCGGCCCCGAACAGGTGGCGGCGATGAAAGATGCGGGCTGGGAGATTGCCTCCCACGGGCTCCGTTGGATCGAGTACAAAGACTTCTCCGAGGCCGATGAACGGGCCCACATGGCCGAAGCGGTTGACCTCCATGCAAAGATCACGGGCACCCGGCCCAGGGGCTGGTATACGGGCCGCGCGTCGATGCAGACGGTCAACCTTGCCACCGCAGACGGAGGGTTTGATTGGGTGGCCGACAGCTATGCCGACGAATTGCCCTATTGGCATCGCCACGGCGGGCGAGACCAGTTGATCGTGCCCTATACGCTCGACGCCAATGACGCGCGCTTTATCGGTGCCCAGGGCTTTGGGCAGGGCGAGGATTACTCCACCTATCTCCGCGACACGTTCGACACGCTCTATGAAGACGGGGAGGCGGGTCATCCGAAGATCATGTCGCTCGGCCTTCATTGCAGGCTTGCTGGCAAACCGGGCCGCATCGCCGGGCTCAAACGTTTTCTTGCCCATGCGCAGGCCAAGCCAGATGTGTGGTTCGTCACAAGAGGCGAGATCGCCACCTACTGGAAAGACCACCACCCACCACCCGATTGGGACCGCCCGAGCGAGATGGACCGGAACGGGATGGTCGCCGCTTTCGGAGATGTTTTCGAGCATTCGCCCTGGGTCGCCGAAAAGACGCACGCCCTTGAGCTTGGCCCAGCCCATGACACGGCGCGGGGGTTTGCCGGAGCCATGGCCCGGGCGTTTCGAAGCGCGCCCGAACCTGACAGGTTGGCAGTATTGCGGGCCCACCCCGATCTCGCGGGCAAGCTCGCCGCCGCCAAAAGGCTCACCGACGCCTCGACCGCCGAACAGGCTTCCGCGGGGCTCGACGCCCTCACCGACGAAGAGCGCGAGGAATTCACCCGCCTCAATTCCCAGTATACGGAAGCCTTTGGCTTTCCTTTCATCATCGCCGTCCGCGACCATACGAAGGCTGAGATCCTCGACGCGTTTCGACGTCGGTTGGGCCATGGGCGCGAAACCGAGTTCAACGAGGCCTGCGAACAGGTGGTTCGGATCGCAGAATTGCGGCTCATGGAGCGCTTGCCGTGACCGAGATTGTCGCGCGCCCGCTTTCGGCGGAAGCTTTCGCGCCTTTTGGCGACGTCCTCGACGCGGCTGGTGCGCCCGACATGGTTATCAACCGGGGCCTCTGCGGGCGTTACCACGACCGGGCAAAACTCGATGTGGAGGGGTGTCTCGGGATCAGTGTTTTTGATGCCAGGGCCCGCCAGCTTCCCTATGACCTTGATATGGTCGAGCGTCATCCTCTGGGAAGCCAAGCATTTCTGCCGATGCAAGCGGAGCCGTTTCTGGTGGTCGTCGCCCCCGACGAAGATGGTGTACCGGGAACGCCCGCGGCATTCCTGGCCGCTCCGGGCCAAGGCGTAAACTACCTTCGCGGCACCTGGCACGGGGTTTTAACACCCTTGTCCACGCCGGGCCTTTTCGCTGTGATCGACCGGGTCGGCGGAAGAGAAGACCTCAATCTCGAAGAATACTTCTTCTCGGCCCCCCACCGGATCGTTCTGCCATGAGACCTCTCAGTGAGAGGAGTGCGCTCGAGGTCAGAGCGGCGATTGCCCAGGACGAGACGTCGGCGCGCGCCTACGCGGACGCTCTGATTGATGTTGTCGCGGCCCGGGAACCCGAGATCCGGGCCTGGTCGTGGTTCGATCCCGACCACGTTCGCGATCAGGCCGATATCTCAGACCGGCAACGGGCGTCGGGCGAGGCGCCACGTTTGCTCGCAGGGCTGCCGGTCGGGCTCAAGGACGTGATCGACACCAAAGACATCCCCACTGAGAATGGATCAGCCGCCGATCGGGGACGGATCCCGGACGCCGACGCTTGGCTTGTGCGCGCCCTTACGGAGGCAGGGGCTGTGCTCATGGGCAAAACGGTCACGACCGAGCTGGCCTATATGCATGCAGGCCCCACACGGAACCCGCGGAACCTATCCCATAGCCCTGGCGGGTCGTCTTCGGGCTCGGCCGCAGCGGTTGCGGCGGGGATGGTACCCCTGGCCGTCGGCACTCAAACCGGCGGTTCTGTGATCCGGCCGGCGGCGTTTTGCGGCATCGTCGGCTTTAAACCGAGTTTCGGGGCGATCCCGCGCACGGGTGTTCTCTCCCAGAGCCCAAGCCTCGACACGATGGGGGTCTTTGCCCGGAACGTTGCCGACGCGGCCCTCGTGGCAGATCCCATTTTGGGGAGTGATCCGGGCGATCCGGCTAGTGCCGCTATCGAGGTCAGGGGCCTTCTTGATGCGGTGTCGGCCTCGCCCGGTTGGGAGCCGGAGCTGGGTTTCATCCGACCGCCTGGATGGGACAAGGAAGCCTCCGATGAAACCAAGGCTGTCCTCGGCGGACTTCTGACTGCCCTTGGGGACCGGGTGCGCGAGGTCAAACTCCCACCAGCGTTCGACGACCTGGTCGAGAAGAGGCTGGTGATTAACCTCTATGAGATGGCGGCCGAATGCGGGTCCTACGCATCCCAAGCCGAGATCCTTGGGTCGGCCACTAGGGAGGCCCTGGAGCTTGGGACCGGGATCGGGGCCGATGCATATGACGAAGCCGTCGCGGCCCAGAGCTGGCTCCGTGATCTTGTCGCGCCGATCCTCGCAGGTTGCGACGCGTTCCTTTGTCCGGCAGCACCTGGCGCCGCACCCGAGGGCCTCGCCTCAACCGGAAACTCGGTCTTCAATGCGCCCTGGACCTTCCTCGGAGTGCCAGCAATCACCCTGCCTTACACCCAGACCGCCGAAGGGCTTCCCCTCGGCGTCCAATTGGTGGCCGGATACGGCGCCGATGCCCATCTTTTGAAAACGGCCCGCTGGCTCGAAGCCTGGTTGGCCGACCGAGCAGGCTAGGGCACCGTCCAAGAGCGGCGCGTGCGGTCCTCTCAGACCTCGCCGCAGGCCCGCAATTGGGCGTCATACACCACCGCCCGGTCGGCAACCTCGTCGGCCACCCTCAAAAGCCAGGATTTTGACCGGTAGCTTCCCCGGGCGTAACCCGTTCGGCCCTCATGATAGGCCAGGTACTGGTTCCGCGTGTCCTCTTTCGAAATGCCCAATCGTTCGGTGGTCTCGGCCATGTACCAACCCATAAAGTCGGTCGCGTCCGCGATGTCGTCTCGCCTCGCGCGGCGCCCGCCCTCTTCGTCCTGGTATTCCTCCCACGTCCCGTCGAGCGCTTGCGAATACCCGTAGGCCGAAGACTGCCGGCCCATGGGGATGACGCCCAGCGCATAGCGGTGCGGGGTGCGCGCATTGCCGATAAATTTCGATTCCTGGTAGATCGTTGCCATCTGCACCGCGATCGGCACGCCCCAGCGGCGTTCGGTGTTTTTCATGGCGCGCAGGTAATTTGGACGCTGGCTGACGATAGAGCACGCGTTATCGAGGTCGCGCGGTGCGGAAAACTCAGAGCTTCCGCAGGATGCAACAAATATCGCCAAACCGAGGGCGCGTAGGGATCTGCTCATGGCCTCTGACCGGAATTTTCAATTTCCGTTTTGAGAACGGTACGCGACTTTGACGGGAATTGGAACGCCTCACGGGCTCCTTCAGATCACGAAAGCGAGGATGATCGGCAGATAAATGACCGAGAGCGCGGTCGATACGACCACCAAACCCGCAACGGCCTGGGAATCTGCGTCGTATTTTTCGGCCAAAAGATAAGACGTTACGGCCACCGGCGTGGCCACCTGCACCACGAGGACTGCGAGGGCCACAGGGGGCAGTTCAAACCAAGCTCCGACATAGGCCGCGATCCCTGCGGTCGCGGCGGCTTTGGCGGCAGAGAGCGCGAGATTGCGCCAAATGTTGTGTGCTTCGAGCCGCGCGACGGCCACGCCAAGAGTGATCAGCATCAAGGGGATCGACAGCTCGCCGATCATGACGAGGGCATTGGTCAGAAAATCGGGCGTGCGCCACCCTTGCCAGAGAAAGAGGGCGCCAAGAAGGGTTCCCGCAACCATGGGTTCGCGGACGACCTTGATCAGAGATCCCCCGCCAGCCACCACGTAAACCCCTATGGTAAATGATAAAACTGCCATGACCGCGAACACCACGACGGCGTAATCGAGCCCGATTTGGCCAAAGGCGAACAGCGCCAAGGGAAGGCCGAGATTGCCGGTATTGCCGAAGGTTAGCGGTGCGAGAAAGGTGCGCACGGGCAGTCGAAACAACAAAACCGTCGCCGCCGCTGCGAGGCCCACGGCAATGTAGGTCAATAGGCTCGCCAAAGAGATCGCAGCCAAGGCGTCCGGCTCGATCTCAGTATTCATCAACGCTGTGAAGATCAGACAGGGCACGGAGAGGGTCATCGTGAGCCCGGTCACGAAATCGATCGAGTATTCGCGACCCGATTTAACCCAGATGAATCCCACCGCGGCGAGGATGAAAACCGGCGAGACGATCTCGAGGACTGTTAGGGCAAGGTTCACACAGGGTTTCCCTATTTTGCCTAGCCCGCCATGGACTTGGGACCCCACAAATCCTAGAAAGACACGCGGGGGTTGGTAGCTATGTTGAAGACGCGCGCAAAGTACTCGTTAGGCCAGGTCGTCCGGCATCGCAAACACCCGTTCCGCGGCGTTGTGTTTGACGTTGATGCGATGTTCTCGAATACCGAGGAATGGTACTCGGCCATCCCGGAGGACAGTCGTCCATCGAAAGATCAGCCGTTTTACCACCTCCTGGCCGAGAATGATCAGTCCTACTACGTGGCCTATGTGTCCGAGCAGAACCTCGTGGCGGATTACTCCGGCCAGCCGGTTGATCACCCGGACCTTCCCGATCTTTTCGGCGAATTCGAAGACGGCCATTACCCGCTCCACGTTCAACTGAACTGAGCCCGGCTCAATAGCCCAAGGCGCAGCCATCTTTGCGGGGGTCTGATCCCCCTTCAAGAATTCCTGTGTCGGGGTCAATGCGGATCGCTTGGGCCCCTCCGATGGGGCCATCGGGCACCCTCACATTATGCCCCCGGTCGGCCAGATCGGCCCGCACCGCCTCCGAATAGCCCAGCTCCACTGCGAGCCCGCTTGCGTCGGCAAAGCAGCGCGGACCATCAATCGCGTCCTGGGGGGAAAGCCCGTAATCGACCACATTGGTCACGAACCGCCCATGGCCCGTCGCCTGGTAGGGCCCACCCATCACGCCAAAGGGCATCAAGATCTTGCCGTTTTGGCGAAGCATTGCCGGAATGATCGTGTGCATCGGACGCTTGCCGGGCCCCATCTCATTGGGATGGCCTGGGGTCAGGTTGAACCCCGAGGCGCGGTTGTGAAAGAGGATGCCAAACTTCTCCGACGCGATGCCTGCACCGAAGGTTCCAAAGATCGAATAGATCAGCGAAACCGCCATCCGGTCTTCGTCGACCACCGTCAGATAGATCGTGTCGCGATGGACCGCTTCGGACAGGGCTTTGGGGTCGGGTGCGGCGCGGCTTGGGTCAATGAGGCCCGCAAGGCGCTCGGCCGTGGTCTCGCTTAGGATATGGTCGAGCCCGTCCATATGGTCGGGATCGGCCAGGAAGCGGTTCCGCGCGTCATAGCCCAGTTTCGTCGCTTCCGCCTCGATATGGGCGCGGTCTGCCCCCCAAGGCTCCATGGCGCCAAGGTCGAAATGCTTCAGGATATTCGCGATGAGGATCGCGGCCGCCCCCTGGCCATTGGGGGGGTGCTCAATGAGATCGACGCCTTTGTAGTGCCCTTCGATTGGTGACACCCAATCGGCGGACACGCTGGCGAAATCCTCGGCCATATGAGGCCCGCCCAGGGCGTTGAGCGAGGCCAGCATGTCTTCGGCGATCTCGCCTTCATAAAACGCCGCCGGCCCGTCCTTGGCGATCAGGCGCAGGGCGTCGGCCTGGCGGGGATGGGCATAGAGCTCTCCGGTGCGGAGTGGGGCGTTGGACTTGAGGTAATATTGGCGGGCCGCACCGGTGAGCCGATGGGCCGAACCGGCCCAATCAAAGGCCACGCGCGGGGCCGTGGGCACGCCGTCTTCCGCCGCAGCGATAGCCGGTGCAAGGCAGGTGTCGAGGCCCAAGCGGCCGTGTTTTTCCGAAAGCTCCGCGAAACCCGCCACAGCTCCCGGGAGAGACACCGACCAGGGCCCTTCGGTGGGCACGGTACCATGGCCTTTTTCTCTAAGCGTATCGGCCGAAAAGCCGCTCGGCGCCCTGCCCGAAGCGTTTAATGCCAAAACATCTTCACCGCCCGCCGGTTTGACCAAAGCGAACAGATCACCGCCAATTCCGGTCATTTGGGGTTCGGCAATCCCTTGGACGAGGGCCGCCGCGATTGCAGCGTCTACCGCATTGCCGCCCCGGCGGAGCATGTCGAGTGCCGTGGCCGTGGCCAGGGGATGGGACGTGGCCGCCATGGCGCGGCTTGCAAAGACCCGCGACCGGCCAGGAAAGTGAAAGTCTCGCATCAAAAACGCCTCCCGATGGCGGGAGGTAGCGGAGACGGGGATGGGTTTCTAGGGTAGAACCTCGGCGCCGCGCACTGGGTGGGGGCTGTAAACGCGCGACGCCGAGGGAAGCTTTGTGCAGCTTACAATCTCACCGTGCCTCTCATACGCGGCAAAGTTTTGATCACATCACGGAATTTTTGTGGCAGCGCGGGTTTGAGGCCAGAACAATCCACGGAAAATTAGGCGCCCGCCGGTTCCGCCAATGGCAGCCAAAAGGCCAGATGGTTCTCGCCGTTTTCCCGAGCATAATGGAGATCTTGAGCGATCTCGCGGATCAAATACCAGCCGAAGCCCCCTTCGGGCAAATCCGCAAGATCAACGTTCACATCGGGCCGCTTTCCAGCAGGCGCCATGCCGCCCGGCATCGGTGCGCCCCTGTCGCGCACATCGACCGCGATCGTCTCTGGGCCAGCCGAAAGCCTCAGGCCAAAGCGCGATCCTTGCTCTGCTTCGGCAAGGGCATGCTCAACCACATTGTTCAGGACTTCCGCGAGGACTAATTCTGCGGCCGGTGCTGCGCCCGACGCCGCACCGTCAGCGGTCAACGCCGATTCCACCGCCGCTAAGGCGGACCTTACGCCGTCCGTGGTGCCGGGGAATTCGCTGTCGAGGAGAACCTCGCCCATCATGTCCCCGGATTGGTCACGACGCATCGGCCGTGGCGCCAAACGCATGTTCGACATCCGGAAAAATCGTGAAAACCGTATCCATCCGCGTCAGCCGGAACACCTTTTCGACATTCGTCGTCAGCCCGGCGAGAACGAGGCCTTTGTCGCTGCCGGCCTCTTTGAGAACCGCAACAACCGCGCCGAGGCCCGAACTGTCGAGAAAGTCCACGCTCGACATGTCGAGCACCGTGCGAGGGTGGGGGCCGCGAATGAGCGCCCTCATTTCATCTTTGAATTTCACCGCAATCGCGGCATCGATCCGGCCTTCGTCCACCCGCACGACAAGGTCGCCACCGCGTTCGCTCGAGGTCATTTCCATGGCAGGCTCCTCACAATCCAGTGGCCCTTGCCTAGACGGAAGGGGTTACGAACTAGTAAGTCCGGCACGGAAAAGGGGGCGGTGCCCATGGAAGACGGATCGGACGGCGCCGCCGGAACGCCCTACAGGCCGCCCGAGACGCCGCTGGCGTTCCTCCACACGGACCACCAAATCGCGGTGTTGGACAAGCCGTCAGGCCTGTTGTCGGTCCCTGGAAAAGGCGCGCATTTGGCCGATTGTCTGCTGACACGGCTCCAGGCGGTCTATCCCGAAGCCCTGTTGGTGCACCGGCTCGACCGGGACACGTCGGGCGTGATGATCTTTGCCATGACGCCCGAGGCCCAGCGCCATCTCGGCCTTCAGTTTGAAAAGCGCCAGGTCAAGAAAACCTATGTGGCGAGGGTCATGGGCGAGATCGCGGAAGCGTCGGGGCGCATTGACCTGTCGCTCGCCGTCGATTGGCCGAACCGCCCCCGGCAAAAGGTCGACCGCGAGGCCGGGCGGGCGGCGGTGACCGATTGGAAGGTCCTCCGCCGCCAGGACGGCGAGACGCGGGTGCGGCTCTTTCCGGAAACCGGGCGGAGCCACCAGCTTCGGGTCCATATGCTCGAAATTGGCCACCCGATCCTCGGTGACCCGTTCTATGCCGAAGGGCCTGCGCGGGCCCATGACCGGCTCATGCTCCATGCCGAGAGCCTTCGGATCCGCCATCCCGACGGGGGCCGCGGGATGACGTTTCGGGCGAGCGTGCCGTTCTAGGCCGCGCTGTCGAGCGGTTCGAGTTGGCGCTCGAGCCGGTCGCGGAGGTATTCGTAGCGCGGCGGCAATTTGAGCGCTTCGCCGAGACGGGCCGTTTCTTCGTCGCGGCAAAACCCCGGCTCGTTTGTGGCAATCTCGAAGAGGACACCGCCCGGGGTGCGGAAATAAATCGCGTGGAAGTAATCTCGGTCGATCACCGGGGTGACGTTGTAGCCCGTGTCGATAAGCGCTTCCCGCACCTCCTGTTGCCGGGCCCGGTTTTCGACGGCGAAGGCCAAATGGTGCACCGATCCGGCCCCCTGTTTGGCGTCCGCAGCAGGGCCGACGCATTCGATATCAATCACGTTGGCCGCGTTCCCGCCCGGCACGACATAGCGCGTGCGCCCGCCGTCCTTCAGAGCCGCTTCATAGCCCATGAAGCGCAAGAGCTCTGCCGTGGCGCCGGCCTCATCGAGGCGGAGGGCGGCCGAGTGAAACCCCGTAATCGCCATCCCTTCGCCGATGCCGTTCCCGGTCCAAGGGCTGGTGCTTTCGGTCTCGGTTTCAACGAGGGCGAAGGCGTCTCCGTCTGGGCCTTGGAAGGTGATTTGATCGGTGCCGAATTGCGTGTCGCGGGCGAGGCCCTTGACACCGCGTTCACCAAGGCGGACGCCCCAAGCGTCAAGACTGCCCATGGGCACCGAAAACGCGGTCGTTCCTACCTCGCCGATGCCCGGTTTGCCCCGCGCCGCAAGGGGGAAGGGAAAGTAGGTCATCACCGACCCGGGCGTGCCCACCGCATCGCCGTAATAGAGGTGATAGACGTCCGGAGCGTCGAAATTGACCGTCTTTTTGACCCGGCGGAGACCCAGGGTGTCGGTGAAAAACGCGTTGTTTTTCTGAGCGCTCGAGGCGAGCGACGTGACGTGGTGGAGACCTTTTATCTGTTTGAGCATGGGACTTCTCCGAAACGGCGTTGGTTCGGATATGGCGTGGGGCACGGGGTGCCGCATCGCGGAATTCTGCACCGGGTCTTTGCAGATACGCACAGTAACATCTTCGCGTGCGGCGAATGGTTCGATTTGTTCCTCGCTGGCACGCGACCGACCCGCATCTCGAAACCGCGCCATTCGAGGCTAGATCTGTCGTCGAACGTTCTTAATCAAACGGCTGACCATGCCCTACATCCTCGCCGCCATCGGCCTCCTGTTGGCGGCCTATATTTGGTACATCCGCGCTGAGCGTGCGAAGATCGCCGCGGAAACTTTGGCGGATGCGGCCAAGGACGTGCAGGCCGCGGCGCGACGGTTTGGCTTTAAGCGCAAAACCAACGTCCACCCGGCCGACGCGATTGAAGATCCGCGTCTGGCCATTGCCGGCATGGCGGCCGCCATCGCTCAGATGGATGCGGCTTGGAGCTTGGAGACGGCTAAGAAAATCTCCCTCGAGTGCCAGCGGGTCTTTGGGCTCCCGTTCGAGGACGCGGAGGAGACAGCGGTGTTTGCCAAATGGGTCTCCGACCAATCGGCGACCCATGCCGAAATGCTCCGCCGGCTTGCAAAGCGGCTGAATGTGATAGGCACGGAGCGGTCTGCCAAGGATCTCGCCGCGTTTATTGAAGCGATGTTTGAAGGCCCGTCGGGCGATCTCAGCGACGGGGCGGTCGAGGCCGTG